>NZ_JBHSBO010000058.1:0-804468 GCF_042650685.1 Micromonospora sp. GCM10011542 | reverse complement strand
GGCACGACCCCTCATCTCATGAGAGCCCACCCCGTTGCAACAACCACTTGAGGCCAAGCCCGCGGGACACCCCGACTTCCGTGAAATCGAGTCGATCAAGGTAGCCCGGTCACTCCTCGGCGGGGAGGTCGGCGACGCCGACGGCGAGTCGGACCCGACCGTCGGCGACGGCGGCGATCCGGTCGGCCGGGACGTAGACCGCGCCGGCGTGGATCAGCTCGGTGGAGACCTTCAGGTAGCCGCCGTGCAGGAGCCGGGCCGCCAGGTCGGCCGGCACCTCCGGCTCGTCCACGGCCGTCGCCTCGATCAGCTCGTCCAGGCTGCTGCCCGGGTCGGCGGTGGGGGCCTGCACGGTCACCGCGTTCGGGTCACCCCGCTGGACGAGATCCACGGTGCCGACCTCCGTGCCGGCCGGGTCGATCACCGGCATCCCGGTGGTGATCCGCGAGATGGTCGTCTGCTGCTCGTCCTGCTGGTCCATCCAGGCGCGGTTCCCGGGGCGGTACGCCGCTAAACGCCGCCGCCACGCCTCAGGCGGTCGGCGGAAGCCAGCCGCCCGGCGGGCGCGGGGAGAGCTCCCGCCAGGTGTCCGGGCCCTCGAGCAGCGCCCGGACCGTCTCCTCGGCCTCGTCGGCACTGGCGTACTCGTAGAACCGGGAGATGCCCTCGGCGCCGCCGGCCCGCTGCTCGACGTGCCACCGGTCGGCGTCCACCCGCAGGAAGACGTCCCGTCGGGCCAGCCGCCCCCATTTCCCGTTCCACCAGTGCTTCCGCTGCTCCATGGCCGGACTCTATCGAACACACGTACGAGAAGGTGCGGCCCCTGCGGGAATCCCGCAGGGGCGATGTGCATCAGTCGGTCAGCGCGGGGCCGGGGGCTCCGTACGCCGGCCGAGCACGTCATCCAGGGCTCCACGCTGCTGGCCGGGAGTGGTGTGGCCGGCGGAGACCAGCGCGTCGCGGATCTCGGTCAGCAGCTTGACCTCCTCGCTCGGCGCCTTCGGCGGCGGCTCCTCGCCCCGGCGCCGCCGCTCGGCCAGCTTGTTCATGGGGAACACCACGAGGAAGTAGAGCACCGCCGCGGTGAGCAGGAAGGTGATCACCGCGTTGATGAAGGCCGCCCAGTCGAAGACCTGGCCGCCGAGCGTCCACTTTCCGGCGGTGAGTCCGTTGCCCCCGCCAATCACCTTGATCAGTGGTTCCAGGAACGACTTGGTGAGTTGGGTGACCACGCCGGTGAACGCGGCACCGATCACGATGCCCACCGCCAGGTCGACGACGTTGCCGCGCATGATGAAGTCTTTGAAGCCCTTGAGCATCCGTACTCCCGAGGTGTCCGGTTTTCCGTCCGGCACAACCTATGCCTCGGGAGCGGGCTCCAGAAAAGAGCCGGCTTCGATCGCTGCCCGCGCCGGATCGCCGGCGCGGATCGCCTCGACCAGGCGGGTGTGGTCGACGTAGCGCTCCGGTGCCAGGGCGTCGCCCATCGCGTGGGCGACCGTGCTGCGCAGGGCCGTGCCGACCGAGGCGTACAGCTCGGCGAGCATGGCGTTGTGCGCGGCGGCGACCACCGCGGTGTGCAGTGCCGCGTCCGCCTCGACGAACTCGTCGACCCGGCCGCCGCGCCAGGCCGCCTCGCGGTCGGCGAGTGCGCCGTCGAGGGCCGCCAGGTCCGCCGGGGTACGCCGCAGCGCGGCGAGCCGGGCCGCCTCCACCTCGAAGGCGCGGCGTACCTCGATCACCTCGGCCATCCGGTCGTCGGTGAGTCGGCGGGCCACCACCGGGGCCAGCTCGTCGGTGGACACCACGTACGTGCCGGAGCCCTGCCGGCACTCCAGCACCCCGGCGTGCACCAGCGCGCGGACCGCCTCGCGGACCGTGTTGCGCCCCACGCCGAGCGCGGCGACCAACTGCGGCTCGGTGGGGATCCGCCCACCGACCGGCCACTCGCCGCCCAGGATGCGCGCTCGGAGCTGCTCGATGGTCTGCCGGACCCGGTGGCCGCGGGGCGGCACCGGCGGCGCGACGAAGGAATCGACCGACGGTGGCACTGGTTACATCACCGGTCCCAAATTCATCCCATGATTGTAGGTTCGATCGTATGACCCCGCCACCGACCGCCGCGCCGGCCCTGCCCGCGCCCGCCGCCCCGCCCGCGCCCGCCATCGACGCCGGTACGCGGCCCGCGCCGGCGCACCCGGCCACCGGCGGCGCGCTCGTGCTGGTCGGGATGCTGCTGGTCGCGTTGAACCTCCGCACGGCGGTCACCAGCCTCGGTGCCTTGCTCGACGAGATCCGCGACGGCCTGGGTCTCTCCGGGACCACCGCCGGCTTCGTCACGACCCTGCCGACCATCGCCTTCGCCGGGCTCGGCGCGCTCACCCCGTGGCTGGTCCGCCGGGTCGCACCGGCCCGGATGCTGGTGGTCGCCATGCTCGCCCTGGCCGTCGGTCAGGTGCTGCGGGTGGTCACCGACTCGACGTGGGTCTTCCTGGCCACCAGCGCGCTGGCGCTGGCCGGCATCGCGGTGGCGAACATCCTGCTGCCGATGATGGTCAAGCAGCACTTCCCGCACCGCACCGGGCTGGTCACCGGGGCGTACACGATGGCGCTGACGGTGGGCACGACGGTGGCCGCCGCCTCCGCGGTGCCGGTGGCGCACGCCTTCGGGTCCTGGCGTGCCGGGCTCGGGATCTGGGCCGGGCTGGCCGCGGTGGCCGTACTCCCGTGGGTGCCGCTGGCGCTGCGGGCCCGGGCGGCCGCGCGGCGGGCGACCCCGACGGCGGTCGTCGCCGCGCCGGTACGGGTCCGACCCGGCCGCACCCGACTGGGCTGGGCGATGGCGGTCTACTTCGGCGCCCAGTCGCTGAGCGGGTACGCGATCATGGGTTGGCTGGCCCAGCTCTTCCGGGACGCCGGTTACCAGCCGGAGGCGGCCGGGCTATTGCTCGCCGGGGTGACCGCGCTCGGCGTGCCGATCGCGCTGCTCATGCCGACCCTGGCCGGCCGGCTGGCCAGCCTGCGCCCGCTGGTGTTCGGGCTGACCGCCGCGTCGACGCTGGCCTACCTCGGCCTGGCGCTCGCCCCGCGCGGCGGGGCGCTGCTCTGGGTGGCACTGCTGGCCGTCGGCCAGGGCGCCTTCCCGATGATCCTGACCGCCATCGGCCTGCGTGCCCGCACCGCCGAGGGGACGGTCGCGCTCTCCGCCTTCGCGCAGAGCACCGGCTACGTGATCGCCGCCCTGGGCCCGCTGCTGGTCGGCATCCTCTACGAGGCGACAGGGGGCTGGACGGCGCCCATCGGGTTCCTGCTGGTCGCCCTCGCCGTGCAGACCGGCGCGGGCATGGTCATCGCTCGCCCCCGGTACGTCGAGGACGAGCGATGAGCGGACGCGGTCAGGAGGAGGCGGGCGTCGGCTCGCCGGCGACGGCCTGATCCACCGTCGGGTACGTGTGCAGCACCTCGACCAGGCCGCTGACCTCGAGGATGCGCAGCACCCCCCGCTGCGGGGCGGCCAGCCGGACCACGCCGCCGGCCTCGTCGCAGCTGTTCTTGGCGCGCACGAACACCGACAGCCCCGTCGAGTCGCAGAACGAGACGTCCGCCAGGTCGAACACCAGCCGGCTGCGGCCCTTGTCGAGCAGGTCGGTGATCTGGTCCTGCAACTGCGGTGCGGTCGCCATGTCCAGTTCGCCCGCGACCGACACGACGACCACGTCGCCGCGCTGTTCAGTGTGCACCGTCAAGGACATTCGCCAGACCTCCTGTTATCGGTGGAACGGTATCCCACGACGGGGGTGGTACGCAGAACGGGAGCCGTGATCCGGTGGCCATCGTCATTCCGTTGCTACGCAGCAAGTAGTTGACGGGCACCCGGTGATAGAGTCCGCCCGGTCCAGGTCGAGGGGGGTTTGGCAATGGCGTTGAACGCCGAGGAGAGCGGTCGGCTCGCGGCCCTGCTGAACGGGCACGCCGAGCGGGTCACGCAGCGCTGGACCGAGATCGTCGCCGGTTCGCTGCGCGGTCGACTCAGTCAGGCGGAGCTGCGCCGCCAGGTGCAGGACCTGCACCGCGCCATCGTCAGCACGAGCGAGCAGGGCGCCATCGACCTGACCGCCGAGGACGCCGCCGAGTTGCGCGCCGCGCTCTCCGAGCTGTCCCGGGGCCGGGCCCGGCAGGGCTTCTCCGCCACCGAGACCGCGATCAGCCTGTTCGCGCTCAAGGACGTGCTGCTGGAGCTGCTGGAGGAGGAGGGTGGCGACAACCAGCTGCGCGACTACGTCGCCTTCTCCGGGCTGGTCGACGAGCTGGGGCTGTTCACCTTCGAGAGCTTCGTGCGTACCCGCGAGAGCCTCATCGCCGACCAGGCCGAACAGCTGTTGGAGCTTTCCACGCCGGTGGTGAAGCTGTGGGAGGGCGTGGTCGCGGTGCCGCTGGTCGGCACCCTGGACTCCGCCCGCGCCCAGGTGGTGATGGAACGGCTGCTGCAGACCCTCGTCGACACCAGCTCCCCGTACGCGATCATCGACATCACCGGCGTCCCGGCGGTGGACACCCAGGTCGCCCAGCACATCCTGAAGACCGTGGTGGCCGCCCGGCTGATGGGCGCCGACTGCATCATCTCCGGCATCCGCCCGCAGATCGCGCAGACCATCGTCGCGCTCGGCATCGAGTTCGGCGACATCGCCACCAAGGCCAGCCTCGCCGACGCGCTGCGTCACGTGCTCCGGCTGACCGGGGTGGAGACCGCCCGCCGCCCGCCGCGTCGGGACGCCTGATGGAGCGGGTGCCGATCCTCAAGATCGGCGACATCCTGCTGGTCTCCATCCAGGTCGACATGTCCGACCAGACGGCTGTCCAGCTCCAGGAGGACCTGGCCGAGCGGATCGTCGCCACCGGCTGCCACGGCGTCATCATCGACATCACCGCGCTGGACATCGTCGACTCCTTCGTGGGGCGGATGCTCTCCACCATCGCGTCGATCTCCAAGGTGCTCGACGCGGAGACGGTGGTGGTCGGGATGCGCCCGGCCGTCGCCATCACCCTGGTCGAACTGGGCCTCTCGCTGAACGGCATCCGCACCGCGCTGAACGTCGAGCGCGGCATGGAGCTGATCGCGGCGGCCCGCGCCGACGAGCACGCGTACCCGCTCGACGACGATTCGGACGCCGAGACGGCCACGCCGTGACCGCCGGCACCGATCTGGGCCACCCACAGGCGCAGGCGATTCGGAGCGACGAGGATGTGGTGCGCGTCCGGCAGTTGGTCCGTACCGTGGCGGTGGGCGTGAAGCTCTCCCTGGTCGACCAGACCAAGGTGGTCACCGCGGCCAGCGAGCTGGCCCGCAACACCCTGGTCTACGGCGGTGGCGGCACGGTGGAGGTGACGACCGTGCAGAACGAACGGCGCCGTGGCGTCCGGATCGTCTTCGCCGACTCCGGCCCCGGCATCGCAGACCTCGACCTGGCCTTCACCGACGGCTACACCACCGGCGGTGGGCTGGGCCTCGGGCTCAGTGGCGCCCGTCGGCTGGTCGACGAGTTCGAGATCGAGACCTCCGCGCAGACCGGCACCCGCATCACGGTCACCAAGTGGTCCCGATGAACGGCGACGCGGTCACCGACCGCGGTCTCTGGTTCCGGGTCGAATCCGGCGGCACGGCCAGCTCCGTCCGCCGGGCCGCCGAACGCCTCGGCGACCAACTGGAGCTGGGTGAGGCGCGCACCGCCGACCTGGCCATCGTCGCCGCCGAGCTGACCAGCAACCTGGTCAAGCACGCCCAGGAGGGTGTGCTGCTGCTGCGGCCGGTGCGGCGTGCCGGCCAGGCGGGCGTCGAGCTGGTGGCCATCGACTCCGGACCGGGGATGGCCGACCTGACCCTCTCCTCCCGGGACGGGCACTCCACCGCCGGCACGCTCGGTATCGGCCTCGGCGCCATCGTCCGGCAGGCAAGCTGGTTCGACGGATACTCGCTACCCGGCCGGGGCACGGTCCTCGCCGTGCAGGTCTGGCCGGCCGAACCGGCCCAGCCGTCCTGGGCCGGCGCCCTCGCCCGACCGTTGACCGGCGAGTCGATCAGCGGCGACGGGTTCGCCGTCCGGGTGGCCGAGGGACGGCACCAGGTGCTGGTCTGCGACGGGCTGGGGCACGGCCCGCTGGCCGCCGCGGCCACCGACGCGGCAGCGGCCGCCTTCCGTACCGCACCGGCCGGTCCGCCGTCGGCGGTCGTCGCCCACCTGCACCGGGCCATGTCGCACACCCGGGGCGCCGCGTTGGCCGTGGCCGAGCTGGTGCCGGAGACCGGGATGCTGCACTACTCCGGGCTCGGCAACATCGCCGCCGTGGTGGTGGAGGGGGACGGCCAACGCCGTGGGCTGGTCTCGCTGCCCGGCATCGCCGGGCACCAACGACCGGCGATCCGGGAGTACGACTACCCGTTCGGTCCCGGCGCCCGGCTGGTGATGCACAGCGACGGGGTGGTCGACCGCTGGCGACTGGCCGACTACCCGGGTCTCGCCGAGCGGTCCCCACTGGTGATGGCAGCGACCCTGCTGCGGGACGCCGGTGTGCGGCGCGACGACGCCTGCGTGCTGGTCGCGAGGTCGTGGACATGACCGGCGAGCTCGCCCCACCGCCACTGCTGCAGATGGCGCTGCGGGTCGAGCACGACATCTTCCTGGTCCGGCAGCGCGGCCGCGAGGTGGCCGCCGCCGTCGGACTGGAACACCAGGACCAGGTCCGCATCGCCACCGCGCTCAGCGAGGTGGCCCGGGATCTGCTGCGCCTGGTCGGTGGCGCGGAGGTCTCCTTCCATCTCCACGGGAGCGCGGACGGTCGGCACCACCTTCACGTCGATCTGGCCCCGGTCGCGCCGTTGCCCGACGAGCGGTACGAGCCGCAGTCCGGCGCGGTGTCCCGCCTGGTCGACTCCTTGCTCGTGTTGACCGTGAAGGGGGATACGGTCGTGAGGATGTCCCGACGAGTCCCGGCCAATGCGCCGGCGCCGACCCCGGAGCGGCTCGCCGAGTTCCGCGACGAACTCGACCGCGCCGCGCCGGGCAGCGCGCTGGACGAGTTGGCCGCGCAGAACCAGCAGCTGATCGCGGCCCTCGACGAGGTACGCACCCAGCGCGACGAGCTGGCGGTGCTCAACGAGGAACTGGCCGAGACCAACCGCGGCGTGGTGGCGCTCTACAACCAGCTCACCGAGGAGCTGGAGGAGACCAACCGCGGTGTGGTGGCGCTCTACGCCGAGCTGGACGAGAAGTCGGCGCAGCTGCGGGCGGCGAGCGAGTCGAAGAGCCGGTTCCTGGCCAACGTGAGCCACGAGCTGCGTGCCCCGGTCACCGCCATCATGGGGCTGGGCCGGCTGCTCGCCGACGCCGCGTCCGACCCGCTCACCGGTGAGCAGGCCCGTCAGGTGGGGCTGATCCGATCCTCGGCGGCGGACCTGCTGGGGCTGGTCAACGAACTGCTGGACCTGGCCAAGGCGGAGTCCGGCCGGATGGAGCCGGACTGGGCGGAGGTGGACCTGCGTCCGCTCTTCGGCCAGCTGCGCGGCACGCTGCGGGCGCTGGCCACCCGACCCGGGGTGGAGCTGGTGGTGGAGGAGCCGCCCGTGCCGGCCGTGCTGCGTACCGACGAGGTGCTGCTCGGGCAGGTGCTGCGCAACCTGCTGCACAACGGGTTGAAGTTCACCGAGCGTGGCGAGGTGCGGCTGCGGGCCCAACTCGGCGACGACCGGTGGACCTTCGTGGTCAGCGACACCGGTCCGGGCATCGCGCCCGAGCTGCACGAGCGGATCTTCGAGGAGTTCTACCAGGTCCCGGGTGCGACCCGGGTCGGCGGCACGGGGCTCGGCCTGCCGTACGCCCGGCGGCTGGTGACCCTGCTCGGCGGGACGCTGGAGCTGACCAGCGAACCCGGCCGGGGTAGCACGTTCTGCGTCTCCCTGCCCACGGGCGGAGCGTGACGGTGGAGGGCGGCGCCGTGACCGTCCTGGTGGTCGACGACAGTCGCACCAAGCGGTACCTGCTGGTCAGCTGGCTCACCCGGGCCGGGTTCACCGTGCTGGAGGCGGAGAACGGCGCCGAGGCGCTGGCCCGGGTCGAGGTGGACCGGATCGACCTGGTGGTGCTCGACGTCCGGCTGCCCGACCTGAGCGGCTACGAGGTCTGCGAGCGGATCAAGGCGGCGCATCCGGCAAAGCCGGTGATCCACGTGTCCGCGCACGCCGTCGACGTCTCCGACCGCGCCCAGGGGCTGACCCGCGGCGCCGACGCGTACCTCACCGAGCCGATCGAGCCGGAGGAGTTGATCGCCACCGCCCGGGCGGTGCTGCGCTACTACCGGGCCCGGCAGCACGCCGAACTGCTCGCCGAGCGGCTGCTCGTGCTGGCCGACACCACGGTGGCGGTGCACGCCGCGCCGACCTTCGTCAAGCTGCTGGAGGCCGCGGCGGAGGGGGCCGCGAAGATCTTCAAGAGCCCGGCCGCGGTGATCGCCGAGACGTTCGACGGGGACTGTCTGGCCGGGGTCTCCGGCGGACCCGACCGCGAGGCCACGGTGGTGCCGTGGGTGGTCGACGACACCGGGATCCCGACCGGCGCGACGGTCCGGGTGCAGGACCCGGCCGCGTGGGGGCTGCTCGACTGGCCGGCCGACGACTCGGTGACGGTGGCCGCGGCCCGGCTGCGGGAGGACCGCGCGCCGCTGTACGTGGTCGTCCCCACCGCCACCCAGACCGCCCGTACCCCCGCGCTGGTGCAGCTCGCCCAGGCGGTGGCGGCGGCCGTCGAGGCGCAGCGTTCGTTCGACGAGGAGCACCGGATCGCGGTCACCCTCCAGCGCAGCCTGCTCCCGCGCCGGCTGCCCGAGGTGGCCGGGCTCGACCTCGCGGTGCGCTACGAGCCGGCCAGCGCGCAGACCGAGGTGGGTGGCGACTTCTACGAGCTGGTGATGCTCGACGGGCACCTGCTGCTGGCCATCGGCGACGTGGCCGGCCACTCGCTGCACGCGGCGACGGTGATGGCCGAGCTGCGCCACGCGGTGCGGGCGTACGCGGTGGAGGGGCACCAGCCCGGCGAGATCCTGCACCGGGTCAACGAGCTGATGCGCACCCTGCTGCCCAACGAGCTGGCCACGATCTGCGTGCTGTTGCTGCACCCGCCGTCCGGGCGGGTCCGGCTGGCCAGCGCGGGTCACCTGCCGCCGGTGCTCAGCCTCGACGGCAAGGTGGAGTTCGTGCAGCACTCGGCGCCGCTGCTCGGCGTCCGCGCGGAGCGCCCCGCCGACCTGGAGTTCGTGCTGCCGGCGGGCGCCACGCTCGTCTTCTACACCGACGGGCTGATCGAGCGGCGGGACGCCACCATCGACGAGGGGCTGGCAGCGCTGGCCGGCGTGGCCGGCACCGTCGACCACGACCTGGACCAGTTCTGCGAGCGACTGCTGGTGGAGCTGGCACCGCCGGAGATCCACGACGACGTGGCCGTGGTCGCCCTGCGCCGGCGCTGAGGCGGCGCGTGCGTTCAGTGCACCGAGCGGGCGTAGGCGGCGGGTGACACGCCGGCCACGGCGGTGAAGTCGCGGACCAGGTGCGCCTGGTCGCTGTAGCCGAGGTCGGCGGCGAGCCCGGCCCAGTCCAGCGGCCCGCCCGCGGCCTGCTCCACGGCCTCCTGGAGCCGGTAGCGGCGGATCACCCACTTCGGGCCGACCCCCACGTACTCGGTGAAGAGCCGTTGCAACCGGCGGACCGGGACGCCGTGCCGGGCGGCGAAGTCGTCGACCCGCAGCACCGTCCGGTCGACCCGGATCGCCTCGGCCAGCCGGACCGCCTCCCGCGCCGCCGGGTCCGGCTCGGGCGCCCAGCCCGTCAGGAGCGTGTCCAGGGCGCGGCAGCGCTCGGCGTCGTCGTCCGCGCACACCCGGCCGCGCGGTCGCCCCAACCGGCGGACGGGCAGGGGCAGGCGACGGCCGGTCAGCTCGGCGACCGGGCGGCGCCAGAACGGGCGGAAGCCGCCCGGCCGGAACTGCACCCCGCAGACCCGGCCGGTGCCGGTCAGCGTGATCCGGAAGAGGTCGAGCCCCACCCCGGCCACCTCGCCGCCCTCCGGTCCGTCGCCGTCCCGCCGGAACACCACGTTGACCGCCGGGTGCGGCACGATCCGCTGCTCGAACGGCGTACTCAGCGTCCAGTCGATCAGCCAGTAGTGCTCGACCCAGGGACGCAGCGCCGGGGCCGGCAGGTGCCGGCGGAAGTGGACCTCGCGCAGCAGCCGGCCTGGATCCAGGATCCCCCGGCTGTCGTCGCGTGGTCGCTGTCGCATTTCTTCAAGACCACCCTCATACGCTGGTCCTATGTCCACAAAGACTAGCGATTTGCTGGCGGCGGCCGCACCGCGAACCGTAACCGTGGTCCGCGGCATCGCCGACGACCAGCTCGACCTGCCCACGCCCTGTCGCGACTTCACGGTCCGCGATCTGCTCAACCACCTGTTCGAGGTGGTGGTGAACTTCCAGGAGCTGGCGGCGAAGCGGCCGGTGCAGTGGGCGGACAAGCCCGACCACCTCGTCGACGGCTGGCGGGACCGGTTCGAGGCGGAGACCGGGCGACTGATCGCCGCCTGGTCCGACCCGTCGGCGTTGGAGGGGGTGTCCTCCGGCATGGGCATGCCGCAGACCACCCTCGGCGGCATGGCGCTGCTGGACCTGACCGTGCACGGCTGGGACCTCGCGGTCGCCACCGACCAGCCCTACCAGCCCGCGCCCGAGGCGACCGCGGAGCTGCACGAGCTGGTCGAGCAGCTGGGCCCGACGGCCCGCAAGATGGGCGTCTTCGCCGACCCGGTCCCAGTCCCCGCCACGGCTCCCCTTCCCGACCTGGCTCGGCTCCTCGCCCGGACCGGCCGCAACCCCACCTGGCCCTGATCGGGACGGGTCGTTGACAGGACCTATTCGCTGAGTGAATAGTGGGGCGGTGTCCACGCCCCATGTTCTGCTCGGGTTGCTCGCCGCCGGCAGTCGGCACGGGTACGAGCTGAAGCGTGCACACGACGAGCGGCTGCCCCGCGCCCGCCCGCTGGCCTTCGGGCAGGTCTACGCCACCCTGGGTCGGTTGCAGCGCGACGGCCTGGTGGCCACCGCCGGCCAGGAGCGGGAGGCCGGTCCGGACCGGACGGCGTACGCGCTGACCGGCGAGGGGCGGGCGGCACTGGACCGCTGGCTCTCCGCGGTGGAACCACCGATGCCGTACGTGGCCAGCACGCTCTTCGCCAAGGTCGTGGTGGCGCTGCTGGTCGCCGACGTCGACCGGGCCCGGTCCTACCTGGTCGCCCAGCGCACCGCGCACACCGCGCGGCTGCGGGAGCTGACCGCGGTCAAGACCGACCCGACAGCCAGCCTCAACGACGTGGTCGCCGCCGACTTCGCGATCGCCCATCTCGACGCCGACCTGCGGTGGTTGCACACCACGCTGGACCGGGTCGCCGACTGGCACCGGGAGGTGCATCCGTGACGCAACTCCAGGCTCGCGGCGTGGTCCGGGCGTACGGCCCGACGCCCGCGCTGCGCGGCGTGACGCTCGACGTGGCCGAGGGTGAGATCGTGGCTGTCACCGGCCCGAGCGGCTGCGGCAAGTCCACCCTGCTGCACTGCCTCGCCGGGATCCTCCGTCCGGACGCCGGCGAGGTCACCTGGCGCGGCCACCGCATCGACACCTGGTCCGAGGCGGCGCGGTCCCGGCTGCGGCGCACCGAGTTCGGGGTGCTGTTCCAGTTCGGCCAGCTCGTCGCCGAGCTGACCGCGGCGGAGAACGTCGCGCTGCCCCTGCTTCTCGCCGGCACGGGGCGGCGAGAAGCACGGACGGCAGCAGTGACGTGGCTGGACCGGTTCGGGGTGGCCGAGCTGGCCGACGTCCGGCCCGGGGAGATGTCCGGCGGCCAGCAACAGCGGTGCGCCACCGCGCGGGCACTGGTCACCGAGCCGCGGGTGCTCTTCGCCGACGAGCCCACCGGCGCGCTGGACACGCTCACCGGCGAGCAGGTGCTCACCCGGCTCGTCCGACTGGCCCGTGAGCAGCGCACCACCGTCGTGCTGGTCACCCACGAACCACGGATCGCCGCGTACGCCGACCGCGAGATCGTGCTGCGCGACGGCATGGTGGACCACACCGGCCTGGGGCTCGACGCGCCGCTGGCCGGCGGCACCCGGTGAGGCCGGCCACCCTGGTCCGGCTCGCACTGGCCGGCACCCGCACCGACACCGCCCGGGTGGTGCTCACGGCGCTGAGCGCGCTGCTGGCCACGCTGACCGGGCTGGCCGCGCTCACCGTGCTGGCGATCCCGAGACCGCCCGGCCACCCTCGGACGGAGTCCGAGCAGTACCGCAGCGCCCTGCTCGCCGAGCCGGGGCTGCGCGGCGGAACGGCGTTCGCGCTCCTGCTGCTGGCCGTCCCGGTGCTGGCACTGGCCGGGCAGTGCGCCCGACTCGGCGCGCCGGCCCGCGACCGCCGGCTGGCGGCGCTCCGGCTGGCCGGCGCCACCCCGGGCCAGGTCACCCGGCTGGCGGTGCTGGAGACCGGCCTGGCCAGCCTGCTCGGTACGCTCGTCGGGCTGGGCGCCTACCTCGTCGGGCGGGACCTGCTGCACCGGCCCGATGAGCGGGGCCGGTTGGCCCTGCCCACCGACGTGCTGCCGTCGACCGGCGCGCTCGCGGCGGTGGTGCTCGGCCTGCCGGTGGTCGCGGCGCTCGCCACCGCCCTGATGCTGCGGACCGTGACCACCACGCCGCTCGGGGTGACCCGCAGGGCGCCCCGGGAACGAGGGCCCGGGCCGTGGGCCGGGGTCCTGATCGCGCTGGGGCTGGGGTGCTTCGCGGCGGTCCGGCCGGTCCTGCACGGCGTGAACGGTAACGATCAGCTGCTGCGCTGGCTGGTGCCGCTGCTGTTCCTGGCGGGTGGCCTCGCGGCCATGATCGGCGTCGTGGTCGGCACCGGGTGGATCTCGTACACCTGCGGGCGGTTGCTGCGCCGGTACGCACGCCGCGCACCGGCGCTGCTCGCCGCCGGCCGGCTGATGGCCGACCCGTGGGCCGGCAGTCGCACGTTCGCCGCGCTCCTGGCGGCCCTCATCTTCGGCGCCGGAACGGCCGCACTGCGCGCCTACTTCGAGCTGCAGGACCAGCTCGAGCGCGAGCAGAACCGCCTGGCCGGCTACGACGGCGGCACCGACCCGTTCTACCTGTCGACCATGGACCTGGTCGACGCGGCGGTGGGGGTGGCCGTGCTGATCGCCGCAGGTGGGCTGATCGTGGCGCTGGTCGAGGGGATCGTCGCCCGCCGCCGCGCCTACGCGGCCCTGGTCGCCACCGGAGTGCCGCGCGCCGCGCTGAGTCGCTCGGTGGCCTGGCAGGCGTTCGCCCCCGCGGTGCCGGCGATCCTGCTCGCCCTCACTGTGGGCGTGCTGCTCGGCCGGGGACTGTTCGGCCGGGTGACGTCGAGCGGCTCGTCCATCGAGGTCTGCGACGCGACGGCCCAGCTCTGCGCCGACCCGACCACCCGCGAGCGGTACACCCGGATCGTGGAGATCCCCAGGGTCGAGCGCGTGCCCGACCTGCCACTGGAACAGCTGGCCTGGCTCGGTGCGGCCGCCCTGGCCGCGGTACTGGTGACGATCGGCGTCGGCCTGCTCTTCCTACGGGTCAGCACCACCGTGGAGGAACTGCGCACGACCTGACTCGATGTAACACCGCTGGTGAGGGTGACGCTGTCTGCACCGGAGACCCGGACCGTCGGGTCCCGGCGCCGGACCGGACGGATCCCGGCGCAGCAACAGTGGGAGCCACCAGATGCACAGCCAGCCGGGCAACGGTCCGCCGGTGTTCGTCGACGGGACCGGCCGCCGCCGTCGGCTGACCGTCATCGCCGGGACCGCGATGGGTCTCGGCCTGCTCACCAGCCTCGGGCTGATCGCCGCCGGGCTGTTCCTGGACACCTCGGTGCCGCTGCCCGGGTGGTCCGACCCCCGCAGGCCCGAACCCGTGGAGGCGGGCGTGGAAGGGATCGGTCAGCCGGAGGTGGACGACGCGCCGAACCCGTCCCCGGTGACCAGCACCTCGGCACCCCTGCCGAGCCCCACCTCGACCGTTCGCGCCGGTCGTTCCGGTCCGAGCGCCGGGGCCACCGCGGCACCGTCCGCGACCGACCAGCCGGGTCGGGGCGCCGAGCGCCGCAACACCGCGAAGCCCAGCAGGTCGCCCGGTAAGCCGCGGTGACGATGGCGCGACACGTGGCCCGGCGTGATCCCCGAGCGCACTGGCTGCTGTTCCTGCTCGGCCTGCTCCTGCTGCTCGCGGCTCTCACCGTCAACGGCCTGGTGACCGGCCTGGCCGGCGGCTCCGGGGCCGCCGCCGCCTCCGACCCGGCCGGTGTGCCGGCCCAGGTCGGCACGGGCGGGCCGGTGCTGCGGCTGGACCGGGCCGAGCCGGTCAGCCGGGCCCTGCCGGCCCGGACCATCGCGCTGACCTTCGACGACGGGCCAGACCCGCGCTGGACCCCCCAGGTGCTCGACGTGCTGCGCCGCCACGGCGCGCACGCCACCTTCTTCGTGGTCGGTGCCCGGGTCAACGAGCACCCCGACCTGGTCCGGCGGATCCTCGCCGAGGGCCACGAGATTGGGTCGCACACCTTCACCCACGCCGATCTCGGCGCCCTGCCGCCGTGGCGGCGCGACCTCGAACTCTCCCTGACCCGCAAGGCGATCGCCGCGGCCACCGGCCGGGAGGTCACCCTGCTCCGGCCGCCGTTCTCCTCGGTGCCGACGGCGCTGACCGGGCCCGAGTACACCGCGCTGCGCGCCGCCGCCGGGACCGGGCACGTCGCGGTGCTCGCCGACCGGGACACCAGAGACTGGCAACGCCCCGGTGTCGACCGGATCGTGCAGGCGGCCACCCCGAAGCGGGGGAAGGGCGCCGTCGTGCTGATGCACGACGGCGGCGGCGACCGGGCGCAGACGGTGGCCGCCCTGGACCGGCTGCTGCCCGCGCTGACCGGCCAGGGCTACCGGTTCACCACCGTCTCCACCGGCGTCGACGCCCCGCCGTCGATGGTCCCGGCGGGCGGCGGCAGCCGGCTGAGCGGCACCGCGTTGCGCTGGACCCAGACCGGCGCCCGCTGGTCGACCGGGGCGATGAACCTGCTGCTCGCCGTCGCCCTGGTGCTCGGCGTGGTGCGGCTCGCGGTGCAGGTGTTCTGCGCCCACCGGCACGTGCGCCGGGTCCGCCGCCCCGTGCGGGACCGGCCCGAGGTGCGCGCGCCGGTGTCGGTGATCGTGCCGGCGTACAACGAGGCCGCCAACATCGCCGCGACGGTGCGTTCCCTGGTGGCCAGCGCGTACCCGGCGCTGGAGGTGATCGTGGTGGACGACGGGTCGGACGACGGTACCGCCGACATCGTCGAGCGGATGCGGCTGCGTGGGGTACGCGTGATCCGGCAGGCCAACGCCGGCAAGCCGGCCGCGTTGAACACCGGCATCCGGGCCGCGCGGGCGAACCTGCTGGTGCTGGTGGACGGCGACACCGTGTTCCAGCCGGACACCGTGCACCGGCTGGTGCAGGGCTTCGCCGACCCGTCGGTCGGCGCGATCAGCGGCAACACCAAGGTCGCCAACCGACGTCGGCTGCTCGGCCGGTGGCAGCACCTGGAGTACGTGATCGGTTTCAACCTCGACCGGCGGATGTACGACGTGCTGGAGTGCATGCCGACCATCCCCGGCGCGATCGGCGCGTTCCGCCGGGAGGTGCTGCTGCGGGTGGGCGGGGTGCCCTCGGACACGCTGGCCGAGGACACCGACCTGACCATGAAGGTGCTCCGGGACGGCTGGCGGGTGGTCTACGAGGAGTCGGCCATCGCCTGGACCGAGGCGCCCTCGTCGCTGCGCCAGCTCTGGCGGCAGCGCTACCGCTGGTGCTACGGCACGATGCAGGCGATGTGGAAGCACCGGCACGCACTGCGCGAGTCCGGTGCCGGCGGCAAGCTCGGCCGGCGCGGGTTGCCGTACCTCACGGTGTTCCAGATCGTGCTGCCGTTGACCGCGCCGGCCGTCGACGTCTTCGCCGTCTACGGCCTGATCTTCCTGCCGTGGTCCAGCCTCGCCCTGGCCTGGGCCGGGCTGCTGCTGCTCCAGGCGGCCACCGCCGGCTACGCGCTGCGGCTGGACCGGGAGCGGTACGGGCCGCTGTGGGCACTGCCGTTCCAGCAGTTGGTCTACCGACAGCTGATGTACCTGGTGGTGGTGCAGTCGGTCGTCACCGCGATGATCGGCAATCGGCTGCGCTGGCAGCGCATGATCCGGACCGGCGAGGCGGCGGCGCTGATCGGCGCGCCAGGAGGGGCCCCTGTCAACGCCTCCGGTGGAGGCCGGGCCGCCTCCTGACGCCGAGGCCGGGTCAGCGACCGTCGAACAGGCCGGCGGACCAGGAGACGACCAGGCCGGTCACGGCCGAGCAGCAGCAGACCAGCAGGGCGGTGGCCACTACCGCGAGGATCACCCAGGTCGGCCCGCGCCGGGCCGCACCCGGTCCGGGTCCCGTCGGCCGTACGCGCTGCTGGTCCTGGCTCATCCGAGGCAGTCTAGGTGTCGGCCGCGGGCCGCCGGCGGTGCCGGCCACACTCGCCCTAACTGTTAGGAGGGGGCCCCTGCTCTACTCCAGGCGTTAAGAAGGGGCCCCTCCTTGCACCTCAGGCGCGGTGGAGGCGGTCGAGGATCCAGGCGTTGATGAACGCCTCCTCGCGCCACGCGTCGTAGCGGCCGCTCGGGCCGCCGTGCCCCGCGCCCATCTCGGTCTTGAGCAGGTAGTCGCCGGCCGGGGCGACCGCCCGCAGCCGGGCGATCCACTTCGCCGGCTCCGAGTAGAGCACCCGGGTGTCGTTGAGGCTGGTCACCGCGAGGATGGCGGGATAGTCGACCGGCGCCACGTTCTCGTACGGGGTGTAGGACTTCATATACGCGTACACCTCGGGGTCGTCCAGCGGGTTGCCCCACTCCTCCCACTCGGTGACGGTGAGCGGCAGCGACGGATCGAGGATCGAGGTGAGCGCGTCCACGAAGGGCACCTGCGCGACGATCCCGGCGAACGCATCCGGGGCGAGGTTGGCCACCGCGCCCATCAGCAGGCCGCCGGCCGAGGCGCCCCGCGCCACCAGCCGGTCGCTGGCCGTCCAGCCGGCCTTGACCAGGTGCCGGGCGCAGGCCACGAAGTCGGTGAAGGTGTTCTTCTTGGCCAGCATCTTGCCCTGGTCGTACCAGCGCCGGCCCAACTCGCCGCCGCCGCGGGTGTGCGCCACGGCGAAGACCACGCCCCGGTCCAGCAGGGACAGCCGCGCCACCGAGAACCACGGGTCCATGCTGGCCTCGTACGAGCCGTAGCCGTACAGCTCGCAGGGGGCGGAGCCGTCCCGGGGCGTGCCCACGCGGCAGACCAGCGAGATCGGCACCCGGGTGCCGTCGTCGGCGAGCGCCCAGTCGCGGTGCTGCTCGTACTCGGCCGGGTCGTACGGGCGCCCGTCCGGACCGGGCAGCACCGGCTTCTGCTTGCGCAGCACCATCTGGCGGGTGACCAGGTCGTAGTCGTACACCGAGTCGGGGGTGACCAGCGAGGAGTAGCGCAGCCGGACCTGGCCGGTGCGGTACTCCGGGTTGGCGTCCAGCCCCACGCTGTAGAGCGGCTCGGGGAAGTCGATGTCGTAGGCGTCGCCGCCGCCGATCGGCAGCACCCGCAGCCCGGTGAGGCCGTCGGCGCGCAGCGAGACCACCAGGTGGTCGGCGAAGGCGTCCACCGCCTCCAGCCGGGTGCCCGGGGAGTGCTCGATCAGCGGCACCCAGTCGCCCGGCGCGTCCGCCGAGGTGTACGCCAGCGCGAAGTCCTCCGCGCCGTCGTTGTGCAGGATCAGGAAGCGGTGGCCGTGGTGCTCGACGGTGTACTCGACGCCCTGCCGGCGCGGCGCGATCACGGCGGGCGCGCCGGTCGGGTTGCCGGCCGGGATGACCAGCACCTCGCTGGTGATCTTGCTGTGGATGTCGATCAGGATGAACTTCTCCGACCGGGTCAGCTCCACGCCGACCCAGAACCGCTCGTCGTCCTCCTGGTGGACCACCACGTCGTCGGCGGCGGCCGAGCCCACGGTGTGCCGCCAGACCCGGTTGGGCCGCCACGCGTCGTCGACGGTCACGTAGAAGAGCGCCGACGCGTCGGTCGACCAGGCGGTGCCGTAGAAGGTGCCGGGCACCTCGTCCGGCAGCAGTTCGCCGGTGGTCAGGTCCTTGATCCGCAGCGTGAACCGCTCGTCGCCCGAGAAGTCGGTGGAGTAGGCCAGCCAGCGCCCGTCCGGGCTGACGTCGAAGGCGCCGAGCGAGAAGAAGTCGTGCCCCTCAGCCAGCAGGTTGCCGTCGAGCAGCACCTCTTCGCCGTCCAGCGGCGCCCCGTCGGCGCTGACCGGCGGCTCGGTCTCGGAGTCGCGGACCGCGCGGCGGCAGTGCACGCCGTACTGCTGCCCCTCGACCGTGCGGGTGTAGTACCAGTGCCCGCCCTTGCGGGTGGGCACCGACAGGTCGGTTTCGCGGGTGCGCCGGCGGGTCTCCTCGAAAAGCTCCGCGCGCAGCCCGGCCAGGTGCGCGGTGCGCTCCTCGGTGTACGCGTTCTCGGCGGTCAGGTAGGCGATCGTCTCGGGATCGTCCTTGGCGGCCAGCCAGGCGTACTCGTCGACGACGGTGTCGCCGTGGTGGGTGCGCTCGGTGGGCACCCGCTTGGCCACGGGCGGTGCGTTCTCGGTGGTCACGGCGCCACGTTACCGGCCGATCCGCGCCGTACGCCGGACCCGCCGCATCCCGATACTCACCACCACGTCTTTCGAACACATGTACGATGACCCGCATGGCGGCAGCAGCGAGTTCCCTCGGCCGGTCCGGAGCCCTCGAGATCACCCGGCGGTTGGCGGCGATCTGCGGTCCGCCGTTCGCCCGGCTGGCCGGCCCGGCCGACGAGGTTGCCGGCCGCGCCGCCCGCTGGGTCGCCGTGCCGGGCGGTCCGCACGCCGCGGCCGAGGTGCTGCGGCTGGCGGCGGTGCACGACCTGACGGTGGTGCCCCGGGGCGCGGGCACGAAGATCGACTGGGGTGCGGCGCCGGCGAAGGTCGACATCATGCTGGACACTGGCCGGCTGGCCGGCATCGGTCACCAACCGGTCGGCGCGTCGGTGGCCGAGGTGGGCGCCGGCACGCCGCTGCGTGCGGTGCAGGCCACTCTGGAGCGCACCGGGCAGCGGCTCGCGATGGACGTCCCGTCGCCCGGGGCGACCCTGGGCGGGGTGCTCGCCGCCGGGGAGGCCGGCCCGCTGCGGCACCGGCACGGCAGCCCGTGCGACCAGCTTCTCGGCGTTCGTTACCTGGCGGCCGACGGCGAGCTGGCCAGCGCCGGCGGCGGTGCGCCCGGGCTCGACCTGGCCCGGCTGCTGTGCGGTTCGCAGGGTGCGCTCGGCGTGCTGGTCTCGGCCAGTCTGCGGGTGCAGCCGGTGCCGGCCAGCCGGCTCTGGGTGTCCCGGCCGGTGTGGACCCCGCTGGAGGTGCACGACCTGGTCCGCACGATCCTCGCCGCCCGGCTGGAGCCGGCGGCCATCGAGCTGGATCTGCCGGGCGGCCCGCCCCGGCCCCGCACGCCCTGGCCGCCGGGCCACCCGGCCGCGACCGCTCGGGAGCGCCACCCCTCGATGTCCGGCCGGTCCGGTGCCCCGTCGCGGGCCGGCAGCCTCGTGGTGCTGCTCGAGGGCGGCCCGGCCGACGTCACCGAGCGGGCCGAGCGCCTGGTCGGGCTGCTGCACGGCGAGGCCACCGTGGCACACTCCGCGCCCGAGTGGTGGCGCCGCTACCCGTTCGGGCCCGGCGACACCGCGCTGCGCCTGGAGGTGCCGATCAGCGACCTGCACGCCGCCGTCTACGCGCTGCGCGACGCGGCCGGCACCCCGGTGCCGGTCCGCGGCTCCGCCGGGCTGGGCGTGGTGCACGCGGCGCTGCCCGGCGCCCTGCCCCCCGAGCGGGTGGCGTCCATCCTGGCCGCCGTCCGGGGAGTGTTGCTGGCCCGGCAGGGCCGATGCGTGGTGGTGTCGGCGCCGGCGGCGGTGCGGCAGGCCGTCGACCTGTGGGGCGAGCTGGCCGGCCTGGCCCGGCTGCGGGCCGCCAAGGAACATCTCGACCCGCACCACCGGCTCGCCCCCGGCCGCCTCCCCGGCGGCCTGTGACCCGGCCGGTCTCGCCGCCCGGGCTGGCTGACGATCAGTCCAGCCACCACCGATGCACGTCCAGCAGCGGTGGGGTGAACCGGGCCACCAGCACCAGCGACACGCCCACCGCGCCGGTCAGCAGCAGCGCGCGGGTGCGACGGGGCATGGTGCCCCGCTCTCGGGCGGCCAGCGGCACCGCGACGAGCGCGAGCCCCGGGCCGAGCACCGCACCGACCAGGTACAGCACCGAGACGAGGCCGTAGAGCCAGAAGAACGGGTTCGCCGCGTGCAGGCCGAACGGCACCAGTTCCTTGGGGTCGTACGCCCCGGTGACCATGTCGGCCGGACCGACACCGGCGGCCGCCATCCGGCCCAGGTAGAGCAGCAGCACGGCGACGAACGCGCCGATGGTGGCCAACTGCCCGACGATCAGGGCACGGACCAGCGGCCGGGAGAACGGCGAGGCCGGCGCGACGCTGAGCATGGCCGTCAATCTACCGAGCGCGCCCATCCCGCGCGGCCCCGCGTTGGCCCGGCGGTCAGGTGGCGTCGTTGCGCAGCACCAGAACGGCGATGTCGTCCCGGGGCGGTTCGGCCGAGAAGTTGATCGCGGTGGCACGCAGCCGGGCGGCCACCACGTCGGCCGAGTAACCGGCCAGCGGTGCGGCGGCGTCACGCAGCCGGTCGGTACCGAAGAGTTCCCGCCCGCGGCGCCGCTCGGTGACCCCGTCGGTGTAGAAGATCAGCGCGTCGCCGGGAGCGAGCGTGATCTCCGCGGTCGGCGAGGTGATCGTGTCCAGCAGACCGAGCGCGGTGCCCCCGGTGCCGACGAACTCGGCGCCGCCGGTACCGGCCAGCAGCAGCGGCCGGTCGTGCCCGGCCAGGTGCAGCGAGACGTCGAGCCGGTCGCCTTCACCCGGACCGACCGCCGCCAGGGCCAGCGTGCAGTAACGCCCGCCGCCCCGCTCGACCAGCGTCTCGTTGAGCCGGGCCAGCGCCTCCGGCAGCGGCTTGCCGTCGCCCACCAACACCCGGATCACGTCCCGGACCAGGCCGGTCACCGCCGCCGCCTGGACGCCCTTGCCCGACACGTCGCCGATCACCACCAGCCAGCGCCCGTCCGGCAGCGGCACCACGTCGTAGAAGTCGCCGCCCACCTCCGCGTCGTCACCGGTCGGGACGTACTCGGCGGCGAAGCCGATCCCCTCCACCACCGGCAGCACCGGCGGCAGCAGCGACTGTTGCAGCGTCTGCGCGATCCGGCGCCGTTCGGCGTGGATGCGGGCGTTCTCGATGGCCAGCGCGGCCCGCCGGGCCACGTCCTCCAGCACGGCAACCTCGTCCGGGTCGTGCCGGTGCCGCTGGTGCCGCCCGACGGCCAGGGTGCCGAGCCGCTGGCCCCGCGCGATCAGCGGAACCGCGAAGCCCTCCATGGGCCCGCCGAGCGGGATCTGCGCCGCGCTGCGGGACGCCTCCCGCAGTCGGGCCTGGATCGAGTCCGGACCGGTCTCGTCCAGCACCTTGTGCAGTTGGGGCAGCACCGACTCGTCCGCGTGGCTGGCCGCGGCGAGCCGGAGGCGGCCCCACTCGTCGGCGGTGTGCACCGCGCACCACTGGCCGAGCCGCGGCACCACCAGCTGCGGGATGAGCGCCATGGTCAACTCGACGTCCAGCGACTGGGCCAGCAGTTCGCTCGCCTCGGCCAGGAAGGTCAGCCACGCCCGCCGGCGGACATCGGCGCGGCGCAGCCGGTCGTTCTCCAGGTGCAGCGACAGCCGCTCGGCGGTCAGCACCGCCAGTGGCTGGGCGTACGCCGACGGCGCGGCATCCAGCTCCAGCTCACCGGCGTACGGGCGGTGCACCGACAGCGGCACCCGGAGCAGTTCGTTGCCGGGCCGGGGCTGGCGGCCGTACCGGGCCAGCACCTGGGACCCCTGCCCGTCGCCCCGGTCCAGCCGGATCGTGCCGCCGGCCGCGCCGACCATGTCGGCGACCCGGGAGAGCACGCTGGCGGCGAAGTCGGGCAGGGGGTCGTCCGCGTACGGGTCGGGGCTGGTCTGCATGAGCTCGCTCATCGCGCCGGCGCTCGGCGCGGAGCCGTCGACCGGGGCCGACCCGGTGGCGGTCGACCCGTGCTCGGCACCGCCGACGCGCCCGCCGTTCGCCGCGGCGCCGGCACGGTCCAGCCGGAACCAGACCCCCTTGCCGGTGGGCAGGTACGTGGTGCCCCACCGGCTGGCGAAGTGGTCGACCAGCAGCAGCCCGCGCCCCCGCTCGGACACCTCGTCGATCTCGGTGGCGTCGTTGCGGGTGCCCACGGTCAGTTCGTCGCCCGGCCCGGGGGCGAAGTCGGAGACGGTCACGGTCAGCCCGACATCGTCCGCGACGACCTCGACGTCCAATTCGGTGCGGGCGTGCTCCACCGCGTTGGTGGTCAACTCGGTGGTGAGCAGCAACGCCTCGTTGAGCAGTTCGTCCAGGTGCGCCTCGCTCAACACCGACCGCACCAACGCGCGGGCCGCGGCCGGCGTACGGCGGTCGGCGGGAAGGCGGACACGCCGGGCCGGCCCGTCCGGACCCCCGGCCGTCGCGGGCCCCGCCTCGGCTGACACCCCCGTATCCTCCACCGTTCCCCCGCCGGGTGCCAAGCCGATCGGCGATCGGCGCGGCCCGGTCGGCGCCGACCTGCGAGATTCGGGGCGGCCGTCCGGTCCGCGACCGTCCGGGGCGTTTCGCGCCGGATCCGGCCGATCGACGGGCTGATGGGCGTGGCGCGGGTCGCGCAACCTGGCAGCGCGGCGCGCACGGGCACAATATGGAAGGCCGGTGTGTCGCACGGACCGGTGCCCCCGAGTTGAGCGAGGGAATGATGACCACGGCGAAGCAGTCGGTGGCGGATCCGTCCGCGCCCGACCACGAGGCGCTCCTCGGCGAGTTGACCGAGGCGCTGCGGCGGGTCGGCCACGGCGACCTGAAGGTCCGGCTGCCCCGTCGGGCCGGTAGGGCCGGCGAGGTGGCGGACGCCTTCAACGAGGTGGTGTCCCTCCAGGAACGGCAGTACCTGGACCTGCGGCGGATCAGCCGGATCGTCGGTCGCGACGGCCGGCTCACCGAGCGGCTGGACGACGAGGGGCTGGACGGCTCGTGGGCGGAGGGGCAGCGGGCGATCAACTCGCTGATCGACGACCTGGGCCGGCCGACCACGGAGATCGCCCGGGTGATCGTGGCGGTCGCCGACGGTGACCTGTCCCAGCAGATGGCGTTGGAGATCGACGGCCGGCCGCTGCGCGGTGAGTACCTGCGCATCGGGCGCACGGTCAACACGATGGTCGACCAGCTCTCCTCGTTCTCCAACGAGGTGACGCGGGTGGCCCGCGAGGTGGGCACCGAGGGCAAGCTGGGTGGCCAGGCCGACGTCCGGGGCGTCGCCGGCACCTGGAAGGACCTCACCGACTCGGTGAACACGATGGCGTCGAACCTGACCTACCAGGTGCGGTCGATCTCACAGGTGTCCACGGCCGTGGCCAAGGGCGACCTGTCCCAGAAGATCACCGTGTCGGCGAAGGGTGAGGTCGCCGAGCTGGCGCACACGATCAACTACCTGACCGACACGCTCCGCCTCTTCGCCGAGCAGGTGACCCGGGTGGCCCGCGAGGTGGGCACCGAGGGCAAGCTCGGCGGCCAGGCGGAGGTGCCGAACGTCGCGGGCACCTGGAAGGACCTCACCGACAGCGTCAACTCGATGGCGTCGAACCTGACCGCCCAGGTACGGAACATCGCCCAGGTCTCCACCGCGGTGGCTCGTGGTGACCTGTCGCAGAAGATCACCGTGGCCGCGCAGGGCGAGATCCTGGAGCTCAAGGACACCGTCAACACGATGGTGGACCAGTTGTCGTCGTTCGCCGACGAGGTGACGCGGGTGGCCCGCGAGGTCGGCATCGAGGGCAAGCTGGGCGGTCAGGCCCAGGTCCGTGGCGTCTCCGGCACCTGGCGGGACCTGACGGAGAACGTCAACCAGTTGGCCGGCAACCTGACCAGCCAGGTCCGCAACATCTCGCAGGTCTCCACCGCCGTGGCGAAGGGTGACCTGTCGCAGAAGATCACTGTTGACGCGCAGGGCGAGATCCTGGAGCTGAAGAACACCGTCAACACGATGGTGGACCAGTTGTCGTCGTTCGCCGACGAGGTGACGCGGGTGGCCCGCGAGGTGGGCACCGAGGGCAAGCTGGGTGGTCAGGCGCAGGTCAAGGGCGTCAGCGGTACGTGGCGGGACCTGACCGACAACGTGAACTCGATGGCGTCGAACCTGACCAGTCAGGTCCGCAACATCGCCTCGGTGACTACGGCGGTGGCGAAGGGTGACCTGTCGCAGAAGATCACCGTCGACGCCCGGGGCGAGATCTTGGAGCTGAAGTCCACGGTGAACACGATGGTGGACCAGTTGTCGTCGTTCGCCGACGAGGTGACGCGGGTGGCCCGCGAGGTCGGCACCGAGGGCAAGCTGGGCGGTCAGGCCCAGGTGCGCGGCGTCGCCGGCACCTGGCGCGACCTGACCGACAACGTGAACTCGATGGCGTCGAACCTGACGGCCCAGGTACGCAACATCGCGCAGGTCTCCACGGCGGTGGCGAAGGGTGACCTGTCGCAGAAGATCACTGTTGACGCGCAGGGCGAGATCCTGGAGCTGAAGTCCACGGTGAACACGATGGTGGACCAGTTGTCGTCGTTCGCCGATGAGGTGACGCGGGTGGCCCGCGAGGTCGGCACCGAGGGCAAGCTGGGTGGTCAGGCGCAGGTCAAGGGCGTCAGCGGTACGTGGCGGGATCTGACCGACAACGTGAACTCGATGGCGTCGAACCTGACCAGCCAGGTCCGCAACATCGCCTCGGTGACCACGGCGGTGGCGAAGGGCGACCTGTCGCAGAAGATCACGGTGGACGCGCAGGGCGAGATCTTGGAGCTGAAGTCCACGGTGAACACGATGGTGGACCAGCTGTCGTCGTTCGCCGACGAGGTGACGCGGGTGGCCCGCGAGGTCGGCATCGAGGGCAAGCTGGGTGGTCAGGCGCAGGTCAAGGGCGTCTCCGGCACCTGGCGGGACCTCACCGAGAACGTCAACCAGCTCGCCTCCACGCTGACCACCCAGCTGCGCGCGATCGCCCAGGTGTCGACGTCGGTGACCCGCGGCGACCTGACCCAGCGGATCGCGGTCAAGGCGCAGGGCGAGGTCGCCGAGCTGAAGGACAACATCAACCAGATGATCGTCACCCTGCGGGAGACGACCAAGAAGAACGCCGAGCAGGGCTGGTTGGACTCCAACCTGGCCCGGATCGGCGGCCTGTTGCAGGGCCAGCGGGACCTCGGCGAGGTCTGCCGCATGATCATGCAGGAGGTGACGCCGCTGGTCGACGCCCAGCTCGGCGCGTTCTTCCTGGCCGACACCACCGACGGCAGCATGCGGCTGCGGCTGACCTCCTCCTACGGCTACGTGGCCCGCGGGCACGACGTCACCTTCGGTCCGGGGGAGGGGCTGGTCGGGCAGACCGCGCTCTCTCGCCGGACCATCCGGGTCAGCGCGCTGCCGGACGGCAGGCTGACCCTGCGCTCCGGCCTGGCCGACACGCCCCCGTCCGACCTGGTGGTGCTCCCGGTGCTGTTCGAGGGCGAGCTGCTCGGGGTGATCGAGTTCGCCAGCGTGAAGACCTTCTCCGAGCTGCACCTGTCGTTCCTGGAGCGACTGGTGCTCACCATCGGCATCGCGGTCAACACCATCCAGGCCAACCGGCGTACGGAGGAGCTGCTGGCCCAGTCGCAGCGGCTGGCGCACGAGTTGCAGGAGCAGTCGGCGGAGTTGCAGCGCACCAACGCCGAGCTGGAGGAGAAGGCCACGCTGCTGTCGGAGCAGAAGGGCAACATCGAGACCAAGAACCGGGAGATCGAGCTGGCCCGGCTCGGCCTGGAGGAGAAGGCGCAGCAGCTCACGCGCGCCTCGGCGTACAAGTCGGAGTTCCTGGCCAACATGAGCCACGAGCTGCGGACGCCGCTGAACTCGCTGCTGCTGCTGGCCCGGCTGCTGGCCGAGAACTCGGAGAAGAACCTCAACCCGAAGCAGATCGAGTTCGCGCGGACCATCCACAGCGCCGGCTCGGACCTGCTCTCGCTGATCGACGACATCCTGGACCTGTCCAAGATCGAGGCGGGTCGGATGGACGTCGAGCCGACCGAGATCCGGTTCGACGAGATCCGCGGCTACGTCGAGCAGGCGTTCGCGCCGCAGGCCGAGGAGAAGGGCCTGGACTTCCAGGTACGGGTCAGCAAGGAGCTGCCGCCGGCGCTGATCACGGACGCCCAGCGGTTGCAGCAGATCCTGCGCAACCTGCTCTCCAACGCGGTGAAGTTCACCGACACCGGCGCGGTGACGCTGCGGATCGCCCCGGCGGCGGAGAACGCGGTGTACGACGTGCCGGCGCTGACCAACGCCCGGCAGGTGATCGCGTTCACCGTGATCGACACCGGCATCGGCATCTCCGACGACAAACTGTCGATCATCTTCGAGGCGTTCCAGCAGGCCGACGGCACGACCAGTCGCCGCTACGGCGGCACCGGACTGGGTCTGTCGATCAGCCGCGACCTGGCCCGGCTGATCGGCGGCTCGATCACCGTGTCGTCGGCGCCCGGGCAGGGCTCCACCTTCACCCTGTTCGTGCCGGCCGTGCTGGCGCCGGACGCCGTGGTGTCGCCGCAGCCGCCCTCGCCGCAACGCGCCGGGCTGCCGTCGTCGCTGCTGATGCCGCCGCTGGAGCTGCTGCCGGAGCGGCCGGAGGCGCCCGCCACCCGCCAGCTCGACGGGTCCACCGTGCTGATCGTCGACGACGACGTGCGTAACGTCTTCGCCCTGACCAGCGCATTGGAACTGCACGGGATGACCGTGCTGTACTCGGACAACGGGGCGGACGGCGTCCGCCTGCTGGCCGAGCATCCGGAGGTGGACATCGTGCTGATGGACGCGATGATGCCGGACCAGGACGGGTACGAGACCACCCGCCAGATCCGCCGCAACCACCGGTTCGCGGACCTGCCGATCGTCTTCCTGACCGCGAAGGCGATGCCGGGCGACCGCGAATCCGCGCTCGCCGCCGGGGGCAGCGACTACATCACCAAGCCGGTCGACCTCGACGAGTTGATCGAGCTGATGTCGTCCTGGATCAGCGGCAGCCGGACCAAGGAGAACTCGTGACCCAGATGGCCAAGGCGCTGCTCGTGGACGACCGCCGGGAGAACCTGATGGCCCTGGAGGCGATCCTCCAGGGGCTGCCGGTCCAGTCGGTCGCCGTGGAGAGCGGTGAGGCTGCGCTCAAGCAGTTGCTGGTGGACGACTTCGCGGTGATCCTGCTGGACGCGCAGATGCCCGACATGGACGGCTTCGAGACGGCCAGCCACATCAAGCGGCGGGAGCGGACCCGGCACGTGCCGATCATCTTCCTCACCGCCGCGGACCGGGACGCCCAACTGGCCCTGCGCGGGTACCAGGTAGGGGCGGTGGACTACCTGACCAAGCCGTTCGACCCGTGGGTGCTGCGGGCCAAGGTGTCGGTCTTCGTGGAGCTGTGGGTCAAGACCCGGCAGCTGGCCGCCCAGTCCGACCTGGTCCGGGAGCGGGACGCGCAGTGGCGGGTGCTCACCGACGCGGTGGACGAGGCGACCGCCCTGCTCCGCAGGGACGAGCCGGAGTCCCGTGACCGCGCGGTGGAGCTGTTGGAGCAGGCCCGCTGGGGCAACGTGAGCTGAGCTGACCGGCGTCGTCACGCCTCGCCCGGGCGGCGGTGGCCGGTGGCGGCCCGGCGGGCGCGCCAGCGCTCGCCCAGCGAGTCGATCTCTTCCTGCACGAAGATGAAGAAGTCGCGCATCTCGGCGACCCGTTCGCCGGCCGGGGTGTCCGGGCCGTCGAGGGCCGCCACCCCGGCGTCGGCCGCCTCGATGAAGGTCTTGTAGAGCGCCGTCTTGGTGACGGTCGCCTCGTACCACGGGTTGTCCGGCATTCGGTAGCGGTCCCGGCGCGAGCGGGGGACGGGCTCGCGGATCAGCATGCCGAACTGGGTGACATAGCGGACGGCGCCGCTGACCGCCGCCGCGCTGACCCCGAGTCGCTCGCCGATCTCGGCGGCGGTGAGCGGATCGTCGGCGCTCATCACGGTGAACAGCACCCGGGCGGCCATCCGGGGGAACCCGACCTCGGCGAAGGTCAACGCCATCCGCTCGACGAAGAGGTGCACCGGGTCGTGGGCCGGCGCGGGCCGGTCGGCGGCTGCCATGGCGGTCTCTCCCTCGTGCTCGTGGGCTCCGATGGTGCCCGAGGTCTCACAGTCTTCACAACTTTGTGAAACGAGTGTAGCTTCCGATACATGGAAAATCCCATCGAGGTGGCCGGCCTGGTCAAGACCTTCGGCCGGACCCGGGCGCTCGACGGTCTCGACCTGACCGTCCGCGCCGGCGAGGTGCACGGCTTCCTCGGCCCGAACGGTGCCGGCAAGTCGACGACCATCCGGGCGCTGCTCGGCCTCCTGCGGACGGACGCGGGGACCGCCCGCCTGCTGGGCGGCGATCCATGGCGGGACGCGGTGGCCCTGCACCGGCGACTGGCGTACGTGCCGGGTGACGTGACGCTCTGGCCCAACCTCTCCGGTGGCGAGGTCATCGACCTGCTCGGCCGGATGCGCGGTGGCCTCGACCCGGCCCGCCGGGCCGAGCTGCTGGAGTCCTTCGAGCTGGACCCGCGCAAGAAGGGCCGGGCGTACTCCAAGGGCAACCGGCAGAAGGTCGGCCTGGTCGCCGCCCTCGCCTCGGACGCCGAACTGCTCATCCTGGACGAGCCGACCTCCGGCCTGGACCCGCTGATGGAGGAGGTCTTCCAGCACTGGGTACGCCGGGCCAAGGACGACGGCCGCACGGTGCTGCTCTCCAGCCACATCCTGGCCGAGGTCGAGGCGCTCTGCGACCGGGTGACGATCATCCGCAACGGTCAGGACGTGGAGACCGGCACGCTGGCCGAGCTGCGTCATCTCCGGCGGACCGCGATCGACGCGGAGCTGACCGGCCCGCCGGACGGGCTGGGTCGGCTGCCCGGCGTGCACGACCTGCGGGTCGACGGCGCCCGGGTGCGCTTCGACGTGGAGAACGCCGCCCTGGACGCCGCGCTGCGCCGGCTCACCGAGATCGGCGTACGCAGCCTGGTCAGCCAACCGCCGACACTCGAGGAGCTGTTCCTGCGGCACTACCAGGACGACTCGGTTCGGGTGGACTCATGAGCGCGTTCACCGGCACCCGGCACCTGCTGCGGCTGATCCTGCGCCGCGACCGGGTCGTCCTGCCCATCTGGGTGCTGCTGCTGGCCGTGCTGCCGGCCAGCTACGCCGGCACCTACGCCGAGCTGTACCCGACGGCCCCCGAGCGGGCCGCGTACCTGGCCGGCACGGCGAGCAACCCGTCGATCGTCGCCCTGCTCGGCCCGGTGTACGGCGACAGCGTCGGCGCGCTCGCCGTGCAGCGGGCCGGCCTGCTGGCGCTGATCGTCGCGCTGGTCAGCGTGCTCACCGTGGTCCGGCACACCCGCACCGAGGAGGAAGCCGGCCGGCGCGAGCTGCTCGGCGCCACCGTGCTCGGGCGGTACGCCGGGCTGACCGCCGCGCTGCTGGTGGCGTACACCGCGAATCTGCTGCTCGGCCTCCTGACCGCCGGCGGACTGGCCGCGGCCGGCCTACCCGGCGCGGGGTCGCTGCTCTTCGGCGCCGGTGTGGCGCTGACCGGCATCGTCTTCGCCACGGTCGGCGGCCTGGCCGCGCAGCTCACCGAGAGCGCCGGGGGCGCCCGGGGGATCGGTCTGGGCGTGCTCGGGCTGGCCTTCGTGCTCCGGCTGGCCGGCGACGCCGGCGGATCCGGCGGCGGCGCGGAGTGGCTGAGCTGGCTCTCCCCGCTGGGGTGGGCGGCCCGCGGTCGGGCCTTCGCCGGCGAGCGCTGGTGGGTGCTGCTGCTACCGGTGCTGCTGACCGCGCTGGTGGCGGCGGTCACGTACCCGGTATCGGTGCGCCGGGACCTCGGCGCCGGGGTGTTCCCGCCCCGGCTCGGTCCGGCCACGGCCGGCGCGCGCCTGACCGGTCCGATCGGGCTGGCCTGGCGGCTGCACCGGGGCCAACTGCTCGGCTGGACGGTCGGCTTCGGCCTGCTCGGGCTCGTGCTGGGCGGGGCGGCGGACGCCGCCGGTGACGCGGTGCGGGGCAATCAGCAGGTCGCCGAGATCCTGGCCCGGCTCGGCGGCAGCTCCGCGCTGGCCGAGGCGTACCTCGGTGGGACGTTGAGCATCACCGGTCTGGCCGCTGCCGGGTACGGCATCCAGGCCGCGCTGCGGGCCCGGGCGGAGGAGATCGCCGGGAGGGCCGAGCCGCTGCTCGCCACGGCGGTGAGCCGGACCCGCTGGCTGGCGGCGCACCTGTTCTTCGCGCTGCTGGGGCCGGCGGTGGTGCTGGCCGTCGCCGGGCTGACCACCGGGCTCGCGTACGGCCTCAGCATCGGCGACGTGGGCGGGCAACTGCCCCGCCTGCTCGGTGCCGGCCTGGCCCAGGTGCCGGCGGCCTGGGTGCTGGCCGCGCTGGCGGCGCTGCTGGTCGGCCTGCTGCCCCGGTTCTCGGCGGCGGCCTGGGCCGCGCTCGCCGGTTGCCTGCTGCTCGGTCAGCTCGGAGCGGTGCTGAAGCTGGACCAGTGGGCCCTGGACATCTCCCCGTTCACCCACACCCCGCAGGTCCTCGCCCCGCACTGGACGGCAACCCCACTGGCCGCCCTGACGACCATCGCGGCCGCCCTCACGGCCCTCTCTCTGCGCACCTTCCAGACCCGCGACATCCCCACCCCCTGACCCCGCCCCGGCGGGGTGGGGTCAGCCGGTGGGTTGGTCGTTGCGGATCATCAGGGCGCTGCGGAGGCCGGTGATGTCCAGGACACGGAGCAGGAAGTCGCCCACGTGGGTGAGCATCAGCAGGCTCTGCGCGTGACTGGCCTTGCGGCTGAGCACGACCAGGGTGCCCAGGCCCTGCGAGTCGCAGAAGGTCACACCGCCGAGGTCGAGCACGATCTTCGGCGGTGGATCGGCGAGCACCTCGTTGACCACCGTCGAGAGCTGGGCGGCCGTGAGCATGTCGATCTCACCGGCCAGGCGAAGCACTGCTTCGTCGCCCGTCCGGTGTAGCGTGATGGACAGTTCGGCACGATCCACCCGGTCAGCCTAGCGCGAACCGCACCGCCCGGCCTGTCGAGGCGTGGAGCCCCGTCCCGGCCGCCGATGTCGGGTGAGCCCGGTAACCCCGGGCCGGGGTGGCTGCCGATCCACCCCCCGGCGCTGACACAATGGCGGCATCGTGACCGACACCCTTTCTGCCGGATCCGGCCGCTACCCGGCCGACGCACCGGCCTCCGAGGCCCTGTTCGACCGCGCCAAGGCCATCGTGCCCGGCGGGGTGAACTCCCCCGTGCGCGCCTTCCGGGCGGTCGGCGGCACGCCCCGCTTCATGGTCCGCGGCGAGGGCCCGTACCTGTTCGACGCCGACGGGCGGCGCTACGTCGACCTCGTCTGCTCGTGGGGCCCGCTGATCCTGGGCCACGCCCACCCCGAGGTGGTCGAGGCGATCCGGGAGGCGGCCACGCTGGGCACCAGCTTCGGCACTCCGACGCCGGGCGAGGTGGAGCTCGCCGCCGAGATCGTGGCTCGGACCCCGGTCGAGCAGGTCCGGCTGGTCAACTCCGGCACCGAGGCCACCATGTCGGCGATCCGGCTGGCCCGCGGCTTCACCGGCCGCGCCAAGATCATTAAGTTCTCCGGCTGCTACCACGGTCACTCCGACGCGCTGCTCGCCGCCGCCGGCTCCGGCGTGGCCACCCTCGGCCTGCCCGACTCGCCCGGCGTCACCGGCGCGGCGGCGGGCGACACCATCGTGCTGCCGTACAACGACATCACCGCGGTCGAGGAGGCGTTCGCCGCCGAGGGCCAGCACATCGCGGCGATCATCACCGAGGCCGCCGCCGGCAACATGGGCGTGGTCGCCCCCCGTGACAACTTCAACCAGCAGCTCGCCGGGATCGCGCACGCGCACGGCGCACTGCTGATCGTCGACGAGGTGATGACCGGGTTCCGGGTCTCCCGCGCCGGCTGGCACGGCCTCGACCCCTCCGACGCCGACCTCTGGACGTACGGCAAGGTCATGGGTGGTGGCCTGCCCGCCGCGGCCTTCGGCGGGCGCACGAAGATCATGTCTCGGTTGGCCCCGGCCGGCCCGGTCTACCAGGCCGGCACCCTCTCCGGTAACCCCCTCGCGTGCGCCGCCGGCCTGGCCACCCTGCGGCTGGCCGACGACGCGCTCTACCGCAGGCTGGACGACACGGCCGCCGTCGTGGGCAAGCTCGCCGCCGACGCGCTGGCCGCCGCCGGGGTCCCGCACCGGCTGTCGTACGCGGGCAGCATGTTCTCCATCTTCTTCACCGACGCCGACGTGGTCGACTACGACAGCGCCCGGACCCAGCAGGTGCCGGCGTTCAAGGCGTTCTTCCACGCGATGCTCGCCGCCGGGGTCTACCTGCCGCCGAGCGCGTTCGAGTCGTGGTTCGTGTCGGCGGCGATCGACGATGCCGCTCTGGAGCAGATCGCCTCCGCCCTGCCGACGGCGGCGAACGCGGCGGCAGCCGCGGGTCACGGGGGGTAACGAGCGGTGAGCAAGACGGTGGTCCACGTGCTGCGCCACGGCGAGGTGCACAACCCGGACCAGATCCTCTACGGCCGGCTGCCCGGTTTCCGCCTCTCCGAGCTGGGCGTGCAGATGGCCAAGGCCGCCGCGCAGGGGCTGGCCGAGCGGGAGATAGTGCACGTGGTGGCCAGCCCGCTGGAGCGCGCCCAGCAGACCGCCGAACCGATCGCCGCCCAGTTCGGGCTGCCGGTCGGTGTGGACGAGCGGCTGATCGAGAGCGCCAACTGGTTCGAGGGCAAGAAGGTGTCCCCCGGCGACGGGTCGTTCCGCGACCCGCGCAACTGGTGGGTGCTGCGCGACCCGGTCACCCCCTCCTGGGGAGAGGCGTACCGGGTCATCGCCGAGCGGATGTTCGCGGCGCTGCACGCCGCGCGCGTGGCCGCCGAGGGCCGCGAGGCGGTGCTCGTGTCGCACCAGTTGCCGATCTGGACGCTGCGCCGGTACGTGGAGCGCAAGCGGCTCTGGCACGACCCGCGCAAGCGCCAGTGCGGGCTGGCCAGCCTCACCTCGTTCCACTTCGACGGCGCCAAGGTGGTCGGCATCGGCTACAGCGAGCCGGCCGCGCACCTGATCGCTCTCTCCTCGACCGCGCGGACGGCCAAGGGGGCCTGATGAACGCCCGGAGGTGGACCGCGGGTCTGCTCGCCACCGTCGCCGCGGTGGCGCTGGCCGGCTGCACGTCGCAGAGCCCGGAGAAGACCTGCGCCACAACCTCCGACGGGGTCATCGAGTGCGCGCCGGATGAGCGGTCGGCACCACCGACGATCGCCGGTGAGCTGCTCACCGGCGGCAGGTACGACGTCACCGAGGCCCGCGGCCAGGTGGTGGTGCTCAACTTCTGGGGTTCCTGGTGCGCGCCCTGCCGTGCCGAGGCGGACGACCTGGAGGCGACCTACCAGGCCACCAAGGGCTCCGGCGTGACGTTCCTGGGCATCAACATCCAGGACCAGCGGGACAAGGCCAAGGCGTTCGAGGAGGGCCGGGTCACCTACCCGAGCCTGTTCGACCCGCCGAGCAAGATGGCGCTCGCCCTGGACATCCCACCGAACACCATCCCGGCGACCGTCGTGCTCGACCGGGAGGGCCGGATCGCCGCGGTCGTCCGGGCCGCGGTCAAGCAGGAGGGCCTGCAACCCATCGTCGAGCGGGTGGCCGCCGAGAAGCCGGCGTCGGGCTGATGGGCGAGACCTTCCGTGAGCTGGCCCAGAGCGGGCCGCTGCTGCTCGCCATCGGCGCGGCGGCACTGGCCGGCCTGGTCAGCTTCCTCTCCCCGTGCGTGCTCCCGCTGGTCCCCGGCTACCTCTCCTACGTCACCGGCCTGGCCGGCGCCGACCTCGAGGGCCGTGCAAGGAAGGGCCCCCTGTCAACGCCTGGGGTAGAGCAGGGGCCCCCTGCCAACACCGGCGCCCAGCGCGGTGACGGCGGGGGCGCTGTCGCCGTGCGGGAGCGGGCCGCGGCCGGGACGGTCAAGGGCCGGGTGCTCGCCGGGACGCTGCTCTTCATCGGCGGCTTCACCGTGGTCTTCGTGGCCACCGCGATCCTGTTCGCCAGCATCGGTCGGGTCTTCTTCGACCACCAGCGCACGCTGGAGATCGTCGTCGGTGCGCTCATCATCGTGCTCGGGCTGGGCTACCTCGGGCTGATCCCGGCCCTGCAACGGGAGTTCCGGATCTCCCGGCTGCCGTCGGCCGGGCTGCTCGGCGCACCGGTGTTCGGCGCGGTCTTCGCCCTGAGCTGGGTGCCGTGCACCGGCCCCACACTGGGCGCGGTGATGGGGATGGCCACCGCGACCGGCCAGACCGACCGGGCCGTGGTGCTCGCCGTGGCGTACTGCCTGGGGCTGGGGGTACCGTTCGTCGTCTTCGGGCTGGGCTTCCAACGCCTGCTCGGGGTCTTCCGCGCCGTCCGGCGCAACAGCCGCTGGGTCACCCGGGTCGGCGGCGCCCTGCTCATCCTGATCGGCTTGGCGCTGGTCACCGGCGGATGGCAGAGCTTCGTGATCTGGTTGCAGACCAGCGTCGGCGTGGGCGAGGTGAGCATATGACGGTCCTCGACGACCGGCCGGAGACCGCGGCCCCCGCACCCCGGCGTCGACCCAACCGGCTGCTCGCCCTGCTGCGCAACTCGTGGCGGCAGCTCACCAGCATGCGTACCGCGCTGATCCTGCTCTTCCTGCTCGCGGTCGCGGCGATCCCCGGCTCGGTGCTGCCGCAGCGCGGGATCAGCCCGGAGAAGGTCAACGAATACTTCACCGACCACCCCGACCTGGCCCCCCGGCTGGACCGGATCGGCGCCTTCGAGGTGTTCGGCTCGGTCTGGTTCTCCGCGATCTACCTGCTGCTGTTCACGTCCCTGATCGGCTGCATCACGCCCCGGCTGCGTGACCATTTCCGGGCGCTGCGCTCCCGGCCGCCGGCCGCCCCGAAGCGGCTGGACCGGCTGCCGCAGCACACCGTGCTGGCCGTCCCGGCCGGCGGCGTGGCGGCCATCGCCGAGGTGCTGCGCAAGCGGCGCTGGCGGGTCGAGGTCCGCGGCGACGAGGTCTCCGCCGAGAAGGGCTACCTCAAGGAGACCGGCAACCTGCTCTTCCACACCTCGCTGATCGCGGTGCTGATCGGTGTGGCGCTGGGCTCGTGGTACGGCTGGAGCGGCAACCGGCTGCTGGTCGCCGGCGCGGACAACGCGTTCTGCAACACCCGGCAGCAGTACGCCGAGGCCAAGCTCGGCCCCCGGGTCGACAGCGCCGAACTGCCTGGCTTCTGCCTGCGGCTGGACGACTTCCAGGCCCGCTTCCTGGCCTCCGGCCAGCCCGAGTTCTTCAAGGCCACGGTGACCGTCGACGGGCCGGACGAGGCGACCCGCAGCGCGGACTTCTCGGTGAACTCGCCGCTGCGGCTGAACGGGGCGAGCGTCTACCTGCTCGGCCACGGCTACGCCCCGGTGATCCGCTACACCGACCGGTTCGGCCGCAGCCAGACCAGCACCACCCCGTTCCTCACGACCGGCGACACCGGCCTGACCAGCGAGGGGCTGGCCGCCTTCCCGGACGCCAATGTCGACCCGCGTACCGGCGAGCGGGCACCCGGGCTGCAGATGGCCTTCAGCGGGCTCTACCTGCCCACCGCGCCGCAGCAGGCGCCGTTCGCCCGCTCGGAGTACCCCACCGAGCGCAACCCGGCGCTGAACCTGGTCGCCTACCGCGGCAACCTCGGCCTGGACGCCGGCATCCCCGGCTCGATCTACCAGCTCGACCAGCGGCAGGTACGGACCGGCAAGGTCAAGGAGGTCGGCACCAAGCTGCTGCGCATGGGTGAGACCTGGACGCTGGACGACGGCACGACTGTCGAGTTCCTGGGCACCCAGCGGTACGTCACCCTCTCCGTACGCCATGATCCGGGCTCGACGCTGCTGCTGGTCAGCTGCGGATTCCTGCTGGTCGGGTTGATGGGTTCGCTGTTCGGGCGGCGTCGACGGGTGTTCTTCCGGGTGTCACCGGCCGACCCGACGGAAGGATCTCCGACGGGCGGTAGTAGCTTGGTTGAGGCCGGTGGGTTGCCGCGCACCGACTATCCAGGGTTCGCCGACGAGTTCGCCCAGCTCGTGGCCGCGGTCAGCGGCGACGACCGGGCGGCCGAGCGGGCTGGCACGGGTCGCGACGGAAGCGACCGGGCCGGTGCGCGAGAAGGGACCGAGTGATGTCCGCACTCTCCGACAATCTGGTGACGTTCGCGATCCTGGCGTACCTGGTCGCGATGATCAGCCACGCGGTGGAGTACGCGCTGGGCAACGCCCGTACCCGGGTCGCCGCCGCGCCCGCCCGGGAGCTGGTGGGCGCCGGCGTCGGCGGCGCCGGTGGCGTCTCTGCCCCGCCCGCCGCACCGGTGCCGCCGTCGGCCGCCGCCGAGCGTTCGGCGCGACGTGCCCGGCTCGGCGGCCTGGTCGCCGTCGGCGCCACCGTCCTCGCCGCCGTGCTGCACCTCGCGGCGCTGGTCACCCGCGGCATCGCGGCCGACCGGATGCCCTGGGGCAACATGTACGAGTTCGTGCTCACGGTGACGTTCATCGGGGTCGCGGCCTGGCTCGTGGTGCTCTGGAAGCGGCCGTCGCTGCGCAAGCTGGGGCTGTTCCTCACCCTGGTGATGGTGCTGCTGGTGGCCACCGCCGAGCTGGTGCTCTACGTGCCGATCGTGCCGCTGGTGCCGGCGTTGAACTCGTACTGGTTCGTCATCCATGTCTCGACCATCGTGTTCGCCTCGGGCATCTTCCTGCTCGGCGTGGTGCCGGCGGTGGGCTACCTGATGCGCTCCGGCTACGAGCAGGGCAAGCGGAGCTTCCCGTACACGCTGGCCAAGCGGTTGCCCGGGGCGGTCGGCCTGGAGCGGCTGACCTTCGCGCTGCACGCCTTCGCCTTCCCGATCTTCACGTTCGCGGTGATCGCCGGGGCGATCTGGGCCGAGGCGGCCTGGGGGCGGCCGTGGGGCTGGGACCCGAAGGAGACCTGGGCGTTCATCTCCTGGGTGGTCTACGCCGGCTACCTGCACGCCCGGGCCACCCCCAGCGTCAAGCGCAACGTGGCCACCTGGATCGCGGTGCTCGGCTTCCTCACCATGCTGATGAACCTGTTCGGCGTGAACATCTTCTTCACCGGCCTGCACTCGTACGGCGGCCTGGACTGAGCGGTAGCCGCCCGGGTCAACCGGGTGGGGGCCGCCAGCCGCGCAGCGTGCGGTCCACCTGGACGGTGACCTGGTAGGACACCTCCGGTACGTCGGCGAGTTCGATGCGTTCGGCGCGCAACGCCAGTTGGGCGTGCAGTTCCCGGGCGATGGCGTCGCGCAGCGCGACCAGCAGGGGCGACAACCCGTCCGGGTCGCCGACGACGTAGGCGTCCGACATGCGTCCAGGCTGCCCCTGGCCGGGCGCGGCCCGCCAGTGCCGGTGAGATTTGTCAGCCGCCGAACCAGCCCGGCATGTCGAGGCGGAAGAAGTTGACGGAGGACATGGTGCGCAGGTCGTCCTCCAAGGCGGCGACCCGGTCCGGGCCGAGGGTCGCGGCCCACCGCTCGCGCAGTCGGTCGAAGATCTCCGCCGAGCGGCGCAGCCCGTCGGCCCCGCGCGGGGTCACCCGGACCAGCCGGCGGCGGGCGTCCCTGGGATCGTCGACCCGCTCCAGGTAGCCGACCGCAACCAGCCGGTCGACCGTCTTGCCGGCGGCCTGTTTGGAGATGCCCAGCCGCTGGCCCAGCTCGGTGGCGGTGGTGCCGTCCACCCCCACGGCCTGGAGCACGAAGCCGTGCAACGGCCGCAGCTCCGGATGCCCCTGCCGGGCCAGCTCGGCGTGCAGTTCGTCGATGAGCGTACGGAAGCCGGCCAGCAGCAGCAGCGGCAGCGCGAAGCCGGGACGGGCGGGATCAGTGGTTGCCACGTTCGACAACCACGTTTACTATTTCGACAACCACGTTGACGATCCTACGGGACGCGGTACCGGAAGCCGCGCGCCGGCCGACGTGCGTGCCGCCACGACCGAAGGCAGGAAACCGTGTCCGTCTTTCCCCTGCACACCGTCGACACCGCACCCGCCGCCGTCCGCCCGACCATGACGGCGGTACGCCGCAGGTTCGGCTGGCTGCCGAGCCCGGTGGCCCTGATGGCTGAGTCACCCGAACTGCTGGCCGGCTTCCTCACCGCCAACGCCGGCTTCGAGAAGACCGCCCTGGAGCCGCTGGAACGCGAGGTGGTGGTCTTCGCCGTCGCCACCAGCAACGAGTGCCACGTCTGCGTCGCCCTGCACACCGGCACGCTCACCCAACTCGGCGCGACCGCCGAGCTGATCACGGCGCTGCGCGACGGTACGACGTTGCCCGAGCCGCGGCTGGAGACGCTGCGCCGGTTCACCCTGGCCGTGCTGGAGCACCGGGGCGCGGTGCCCGACGACGTGCTCGACGCCTTCCTGGCCGCGGGCTACCAGCCCCGACACGCCCTGGACGTGGTGCTCGGCATCGGCACGTACACCATCTCCACCTTCGCCAACCGGCTCACCCGGGCGCCGCTCGACCCGCCACTGACCGCCCATGCCTGGGCGCCCGCCGCGTGACCGGGCCGGCCCGCTCAGGCTGGTGCGAGGAAGCCGCGCAGCAGGGCGAGCATCTGGTCCGGCTGCTCCTCGTAGAGCCAGTGCCCGCAGTCCTCGACCACCTCGCCGCGGACGGCGTCGGCGTACCGCCCAGCCTGCTCGGCGACCTTCTCTGCGAGACTGGCCCGGGCGCCGATCGCCAGCACCGGCATGGGGAGCTTCGTGGCGCGGTGAGCCGCGTTGTCGGCGATGTCCTGATCGAACGCCTGGAAGTAGGCGAAGCTGGCCCGCAGCCGTGCCGGGTCGCGCAGGTGGCTGGCGTACTCCTCGACGTCCGGTGCCGCGATGCTGCCCTTGCGAATCATCAGGGCGTCGGTGAACCGGTCCACCCAGAGCGCCTCTCGCCCGCTGACCAACTGCTCCGGCAGCCCGTTGCCGAGCGAGAAGAAGCCGAAGTTCCACACGCCCGGGCCGGCCGGGGTGAGCGCGGGGAACTCGTAGATCGTCTCGTCGGGGATCGGGGCCTCGCTGAGCACCAACCGGGTCACCCGCCGCGGGTGGGCGGCGGCGTACGCGTACGCCACCATCGTCCCCAGGTCGTGCCCGACCAGTCGGAGGTCACCGGTCAGGCCGAGCTGATCGAGCAGCCCGTGCACGTCGGCGGCGACGGTCTTCTTGTCGTAGCCGCCGTCCGGTGCGTCGCTGCCGCCGAAGCCCCGCAGGTCGGGCGCGACCACCTCGAAGTGCCGGGCCAGCTCGGGCAGGAGGGGTCGCCACATGTACCAGCACTGCGGATAGCCGTGCAACAACACCAGGGTCGGACCGTGACCACCCCGGACGTAGTTGAGCGTCACGTCGCCGACCCGGGCCTGTTGCTCGGTGAACCCGTCGGGAACCCGTCCGTCACCCATCGCGACTCCTCCGCTCGGCGGACCGCTCGACTACCCGGCCGGTCCGCGCACATGCCGGCGCCGCGCCCGTTCTGGCAGACGTCACAGCACCCGGCTTGGTCGGCGCCGGACCCGGTGCGGGAGACTGGCGGCATGGCGGCTCGTGGCTTCCCCTACACCGATCTCAAGGACTTCCTCGCCGCGCTGGAGCGCGCGGGGGAGCTGCGGCGGATCGACGTCCCGGTGGACCCCACCCTGGAGATCAGCGAGGTGGTCACCCGGACGGTCCGCGCCGGCGGGCCCGCGCTGCTCTTCGAGCGCCCGACCCGGGGCGAGATGCCGGTGGCCATCAACCTGTTCGGCACCGAGAAGCGCATGGCGATGGCGCTCGGCGTCGACTCGCTCGACGAGATCGGCGCCCGCATCGGCGCGCTCATCAAGCCGGAGCTGCCGGTCGGCTGGTCCGGCATCCGCGAGGGCCTGGGCAAGGTCATGCAGCTCAAGTCCGTGCCGCCGCGCAAGGTGAAGACCGCGCCCTGCCAGCAGGTGGTGTACCGCGGCGACGACGTCGACCTGGGCCGGCTGCCCGGCCTGCAGGTGTGGCCCGGCGATGGCGGGATCTTCCACAACTACGGGCTGACCCACACCAAGCACCCGGAGACCGGCAAGCGCAACCTCGGCCTCTACCGGCTCCAGCAGCACTCCCGCAACACCCTGGGCATGCACTGGCAGATCCACAAGGACTCCACCGCCCACCACGCGGTCGCCGAGCGGCTCGGCCAGCGCCTGCCCGTCGCGGTCGCGATCGGCTGCGACCCGGTCGTGTCGTACGCGGCCAGCGCGCCCCTGCCCGGCGACATCGACGAGTACCTGTTCGCCGGGTTCCTGCGGGGCGAGCGGGTGGAGATGGTCGACTGCCTCACCGTGCCGTTGCAGGTGCCGGCGCACGCGCAGATCGTGCTGGAGGGCTACCTGGAGCCCGGTGAGCGGCTGCCCGAGGGGCCGTTCGGCGACCACACCGGCTTCTACACGCCGGTCGAGCCGTTCCCGGTGCTGCACGTCGAGGCGATGACCATGCAGCGCGAGCCGGTCTACCACTCGATCATCACCTCCAAGCCGCCGCAGGAGGACCACGGCCTGGGCAAGGCCACCGAGCGGATCTTCCAGCCGCTGCTCAAGCTGCTGATCCCGGACATCGTCGACTACGACCTGCCGGCCGCCGGGGTCTTCCACAACTGCGCGATCGTGTCGATCCGCAAGCGCTACCCGAAGCACGCGCAGAAGGTGATGAACGCGATCTGGGGCGCCCACCTCATGTCGCTGACCAAGCTGATCGTGATCGTCGACGAGGACTGCGACGTGCACGACTACAACGAGGTCGCCTTCCGCGCCTTCGGCAACGTCGACTACGCCCGCGACCTGCTGCTCACCGAGGGCCCGGTGGACCACCTCGACCATGCCTCGTACCAGCAGTTCTGGGGCGGCAAGGTGGGCGTCGACGCGACCCGCAAGCTGCCCACCGAGGGCTACACCCGCGGTTGGCCGGAGGAGATGACCATGGCGCCCGAGGTGGTCTCCCTGGTCGACAAGCGCTGGAAGGAGTACGGCATCTGATGGCGGTCCTCGACGCCCCGGCCGAGAAGCCGGGCCGGGTGAAGTCCTTCCTCAAGCTGGTCGTGATCGAGCACTCGGTGTTCGCGCTGCCCTTCGCGTACCTGTCCGCGTTCACCGCGATGCAGGTGAACGGAGGGCACGTACGCTGGCTCGACCTGCTGCTGATCACGGTGGCGATGGTCGGCGCGCGGACGTTCGCGATGGCCGCCAACCGGATCCTGGACCGGCGGATCGACGCGCGGAACCCGCGTACCGCCGGGCGGGAACTGGTCACCGGGGCGGTGAGCGTGCGTACGGCCTGGACCGGCGCGGTCGTGGCGCTGGTGGTCTTCCTGGCCGCCGCCGCCCTGCTCAACCCGCTCTGCCTGGTACTGGCCCCGCTCGCCGTGGTGCCGCTCGTGGTCTACCCGTACGGCAAGCGGTTCACCAACTGGCCGCACGCCATCCTCGCGATCGCCCAGGCGGTGGGCCCGGTCGGCGCCTGGCTCGCCGTCACCGGCACCCTCGACGGCTCCTGGCCGGCCTGGCTGCTCGGCGCGGCCGTGGGCCTGTGGATCGGCGGCTTCGACCTGATCTACGCCTGCCAGGACTCCGAGATCGACCGGGAGATCGGCGTACACAGCGTGCCGGCCCGGTACGGGCGGCGCTTCGCGCTGCACGCCTCCACCGTGGCGCACGTGGTGACCTTCGGGCTGTTCGTCTGGTTCGGGGCGCTGGTCGGCCTGGGCTGGCTCTGGTGGGTCGGCCTGGCGCTGACCGCGGTCGCGTTCGGCTACCAGCACGTGGTGGTCACCCCGACCGACCTGAGCCGGGTCAACCGGGCGTTCTTCACCGCCAACGGCTTCGTCGGCATGGCGCTCTTCGTCTTCGCCCTGCTCGACCTGGTGATCCGGCTCGGCCTGCGCCCCTGAGGCGGGTCGTCGCGGCGGCGCCGATCGCGCCCGCCGAGCCCCTCAGGAGGGTGTCGCCGGTGCGCCACGGGAGGCGTCGACGAGGTGCCCCTCATCGCCGGTGGGGTAGCGGCCGCTCTCCAGCGTCCACTCGATGGTGCCGCGTACCGCGTCGGCAACCCCGTCGAGGTGGTCGGTGACCGCCGCGTCCAGCGCCGGCCCGAACGACGGCACCGCGGCGCGGAGCGCGACGAAGCGCCGCATCGACTCCCGCCAGCGCTCGGCCACCCGCTCGACCGCCTCGGCCGGCGACACGCCGTACTCGGCCTCCACCGCCAGCACCAGGTTGTGCCCGCCCGAGGTGGCCCGGTCCCGTTCCAGCGAGGCCAGGTCGTTGTACCAGGAGAGCAGGTCGTTGCCGGTGTGCGCGATGTGTCGCAGCAGCGGGTGCCGGTAGACGGCGTCCGGCAGCGGCCGGCCCGAGACGAACTCCACCAGCGGGTACGACACCTCGGCCGCGGAGGTGGCCCGGCGCAGTTCGACGTACTCGGCCACGCCCGGTCGCCGGCCGGCGTCCTTGTTGACCGCCTCCCGCCAGGTGCCGTCCAGGTGCCGGGCCACCGCCTCGGCGAAGCGCAGCCGCCAGCGGGCCGGCATCCGGCGCCGGGGCTCCCGCCACGCCTGCACCAGCAACCGCCGCAGCGGACCGGTCAGCCCGGCGTGCCGTGGGCGCGGGCCGTCGCGCAGCAGCGTCAGCGTGCCGGCGCGCAGCGCCTGGATCTGCGCCGGGCTGAGCCGGCCGGGCCCGTCGCAGGCGTCGTCGACCAGGAAGAACCAGGTGAACAGTGCCGTCAGCACCCGCAGGTCCGCCTCGGTCGCGCCGGGGTAGAGGCGGCCGGCGTACCGGGCGAAGGCGCTGCGGGTCAGCCGGTGCAGCGCGGCGTCGTCCAACGGCAGGCCCAGTTCGGGCAGCCGGTCGGTGAGCCACGCCTGGACCCGGTCGGCGTGCGGTGAGAGTCTGGCCGGGACAGGGCATTCGGAGCGCAGCGTCCAGAGGACCTCGCCGGTTGTCACCGATGCCTCCCGCGCGATCTGCTCACGTGCGAATCGCCCCCGGCAGCATCTCAGGTCGATGCGACTCGCACGAGCCCGCCAGGACATTCCGGGCGACCGCTCCCGGGGGCGGTGGCGGGGGTGCCCGCCGGCCGGCGGCCCCGACCAGGCAGTCTGGAGGCATGCGCGAACCATGGGTGGTCGGGGTGTCTGGAGCGTCCGGCACGCCGTACGCGGCGGCGGTCGTCCGCGGGCTGCTCGACGCGGGCGAGCCGGTGGACCTCATCGTCTCCCGGGCGGCCCGGCTCACCGTCCTCGACGAGACCGGCCGTCCGTTCCGGGACGGGCACTGGGCCGAGGACCTCGCCGCCTGGCTCGACCGGGACCTGGCCGACGCCGACGTGCGGCACTGGCCGGCCGGTGACCTGGCGGCCGGTCCGAGCAGCGGCTCCTATCGGGTCCGCGGCATGGCGGTGGTCCCGGCCAGCACGGCCGCCTGCGCGGGCATCGCGATCGGCCTCTCCAAGGACCTGTTGCAGCGCGCGGCCGAGGTCAACCTCAAGGAACGGCGGCCGGTGGTGGTGGTGCCCCGGGAGACACCCGTGACCCGCAGCCACCTGGAGCACCTGATCGCGCTGCACGACGCCGGCGCGGTGGTGCTGCCGGCCAGCCCCGGCTTCTACGGCGCGGGCGCGGCGGCCAGCGCCCAACAGTTGGTCGACTTCGTGGCCGGCAAGGTGCTGGACGCGCTCGGCGTTCCGCACACGCTGTTCCGGCGCTGGTCCGGTCAGCTCGGCGCGACCCGCGGCTGAACCCCGTACCCCTGGCGGGTCACCGCACAGCGACGCGGACCGGACCTGGTGCCCGGTCCGCGTGTCACGTCTGCACCGTCAGTACATGCCGGCGTTGGCCGGACCCGGCCCGGTGGAAGCGGCCGGGCCCACGTTGCGGGGCTTTCCGACCTCGTCCACCTCGTCCAGCATGCCCTCCCCCTCAAGCAGGGCTCGCACCTCGGATTCCCGAAACCGGCGATGCCCGCCTGGAGTCCGGATGCTTCCTATCCGGCCGGCCGCCGCCCATCTCGTCACAGTCTTCGGGTCCACCCGAAACAGCGCGGCGACCTCACCCGGTGTCAGCAGGCGATCTCCAGTGTCCACAGCCCCCTCCTCGCGTCGACGAAGCCCCTGGCTGAACACACTGCCCCCGGCTGGTGCGAGCCCAGAGCCGTCATGAGGGACGTATGGCAATTACAGCACCAGGGACCTGGCCTGTCCGCCAAACGCGAAAAACGCACTGAGTGGGAAGTTAGTAAATGATACTGGCGCCGCACTCCTTGACTGTGGGTTTATGGACCACTACTCACTGTCATGCTCAACGGATACCGAAGGCGGGACGTTACGCCCTACCGGCTAGGGTCACACTTCGTGGACGCGATCGACCTGAGCCTCCTGGAGCTGCTGCGCGGCAATGCCCGCCTCTCCTACGCCGAGCTGGCCCGGCAGGTCGGCCTCTCCGCCCCCGCCGTACACGAGCGGGTCGGCAAGCTGGAGACCAGCGGCGTGGTCCGCGCCTACCGGGCCGACGTGGCGCCCGAGGCGGTCGGGCTCGGCGTCACCGCGCTGATCGGCATCGTCGAGGACTCCGGTGCGGACACCGACGACATGCTCGAATCGCTGCGCGTGCTGCCCGAGATCGAGTCCTGCTACTTCATGGCCGGCGTCGAGTCGTTCCTGCTCAAGGTGCGGGTCGGCACCATCGCCGAGTTGGAGCAGCTGATCGTGCGGCTGAACCGTACGCCGGGCGTCGCCTCCACCCGGACCGCCATCGCGCTGTCGACCCGGTGGGAGAACCGCCCGCAGCCGATCGCCCCGACGCCGCCGGCCTGACCGTCGTCGGCCAACCGTCCGGCCCTGGTGCCGACCGGACGGGCGGCGGTAACGTGCGCCGATGACCTCGCCGGGACGCGGAGTGGCCGTGGTGACCGGGGCCGCCGGCGGCCTGGGCCGGGCCATCGCCGCCGCGCTGCACGCCGACGGCTGGCCGGTGCTGCTCACCGACCTCGACGCGGAGGCCGTGGCGGCCGCCGCGGCACCGCTGGGCGGCTGGTCCAGGACGCTGGACGTGCGGGACGAGGACGCCTGCGCCGAGGTGGCCGCGACCGCCGCCGCCTCGGGTGGCCTCGGCCTGTGGGTCAACAACGCCGGCATCCTGGTCACCGGTCCGGCCTGGGAGCACGACGGGCCGATCCGCCGCCGGGTGCTCGACGTGAACACGCTCGGCGCGATGAACGGCACCCTCGCCGCGCTGGCCGTGATGCGCGACCAGGGGTACGGCCACGTGCTGAACGTCGTCTCGCTGGCCGGGCTGGTCGCCGCGCCCGGCGAGACGGTCTACGCGGCCAGTAAGCACGCGCTGCTGGCGTTCAGCCTCGGCACCCTGTCCGACCTGCGGATGGCCGGGCAGCGTGGGGTGCACGTCTCCTGCCTCTGCCCGGACGGCATCTGGACCCCGATGCTGCACGACCGGCTCGACGACCCCGGGGCGCTCGCCTCGTTCACCGGGTCGATGCTCACCCCCGAGCGGGTGGCCGCCCGGGCGGTCCGGCTGGCCCGCCGACCGCGCCCGGTGGTCAGCCTGCCCCGCTGGCGTGGCGCGCAGGTGCGGCTGCTGGACACCCTGCCCCGGCTGGCCATCGGACTGACGCCGCTGGTCCGCGCCGTCGGCCGGGCCGGGCAGCGCCGCCAGCGGCGTCGGGCCGCCCGAGCGGACCGGGGCTGAGGCCCGCGGGCCCGCTTGCTACGTTTCCGGCGTGACTCATCTCGACCGGTGCGACGAGGCCAGCCGACTCTGGGTGACCGAGGCGATCGCCACCGTCGAGGCCGACGCGAACCGCTCGGCCGACACCCACCTGCTGCCGTTCCCGCTGCCCCGGGAATGGGGGATCGACCTCTACCTCAAGGACGAGTCGGTGCACCCGACCGGCTCGCTCAAACACCGGCTGGCCCGGTCGCTGTTCCTCTACGGGCTCTGCAACGGCTGGATCGGGCCGCAGACCACGATCGTCGAGGCGTCCTCCGGCTCCACCGCGGTCTCCGAGGCGTACTTCGCCCGGATGCTGGGGTTGCCGTTCATCGCCGTGATGCCGGCCTCCACGTCGCCTGAGAAGATCGCCCAGATCGAGTTCCAGGGCGGCCGGTGCCACCTGGTGGACGACCCGGCGAAGGTGGTCATCGAGGCCCGCTGGCTGGCCGAGGACTCCGGCGGCCACTACATGGACCAGTTCACCTACGCGGAGCGGGCCACCGACTGGCGGGGCAACAACAACATCGCCGAGTCGATCTACGCGCAGCTCTCCCTGGAGCGGCACCCCATCCCGGCCTGGATCGTGGTGGGCGCCGGCACCGGCGGCACCAGCGCCACCATCGGCCGGTACGCCCGCTACCGCCGGCTGCCCACCAAGCTCTGCGTGGTCGACCCGGAGAACTCGGCGTTCTATCCGGCCTGGCTGGCCGCCGACTGGTCGGTACGCACCGGGCGGGGGTCGCGCATCGAGGGCATCGGCCGCCCGAGCGTGGAGCCGTCCTTCCTGCCCTCGGTCGTGGACCGGATGATGCAGGTGCCGGACGCGGCGTCGCTGGCCGCGATGCGGGCCGGCTCGGCCGTGCTCGGCCGCCGGGTCGGCGGCTCCACCGGCACCAACCTGTGGGGGGCGTTCGGGCTGATCGCCGGGATGCTCGCCGCCGGCCGGGCCGGCTCGGTGGTCACCCTGATCTGCGACGCCGGCGACCGGTACGCCGACACGTACTACGCCGACGAGTGGGTCGCCGCGCAGGGGCTCGACCTGGCACCGCACCTGGCGACCGTCGAGCGCTTCCTCACCAGCGGCGCCTGGCCGGCCTGAGCCGGCGGCCTCAGCGTGGGTCGATGCGTTCGGCCAGCCCGGGATAGCGCACCACGTAGCCGTCGGCGTCCAGGTCGATGTCGGCGGTGAAGGTGCCGCTGGCGAACCGCACCCGCCCCGGGCCCTGCCCGCTGTAGACCTGCTCCGCCGCCACCACCTCCAGGCTGGGCAGCAGCACCCACGCCACGGTGATCCGGTGCGGCAGGTCGGCCGGTTCGGCGGCCAGCCCGAGCCGGCGTACCGGCAGGGCATTGAACAGCGGTGAGCCGCTGACGTCGACGTCGAGCGCGTCGGCCAGCCGGTCGGGGTCGTCGGTGCCGGGCAGGCCCGCCCGCGGATGCCCGGCGGCGACCAGCGCCGCGTCGAGGTCACCCTGCTCGGCGGTGGTCACCCGCCACCGGTCCGCCTTCCGTTCCAGCCGTACGCTGCGCAGCCAGCCCGCTCCCTCGACCTCCACCTCGACCCGGCCGGTGCTCCAGTCCGGGGCGGTGGTGACCTGGTAGCGGGCGGTCCAGGGGATGGGATCCACGGCGAGCAGGGTGCCCCGGGCGGTCAGCCCGTTGCCGTCGTCGAGCACCACGTGCTCGCCGCCGGCGGTGTCCGTCCGGGACCAGAAGAGCGACTTCGGCATCGTCGGCATGAGCCGGACGTTACGCGAACCGGCCTACGCGGACAGCGCATGCGGAAACGCCGCCGCGGAGCGTGGGCTCCGCGGCGGCGTCCGTTCCAGCGGTCGGATCAGTGGGTACGCGCCGGCGGTCGCCCGCCGAAGCCGCGCTGCTCGTCGCGCGGCCGGTCGTCGCGACCGCGTCCCTCGGATCGGAAGCCACCCCGGCCGTCCCGGTCGGCGTAGCGGCGCTCGCCCTGCGGTCGGTCGCCCTGCGGTCGGTCGCCGAACCGGCGCTCGCCCTGCGGTCGGTCGCCGAACCGCTCGGCACCGGTCGGCCGGTCACCGAAGCGCCGGTCGTCCCGGTCGCCGTAGCGCCGCTCGCCCTGCGGCCGGTCCTCCGTGCGCCGCTCGGGCCGCGCGGAGCGGTCCTCGAAGCGCCGCTCGCCGGTCGGGCGGTCGCCGTACTGCCGGTCGGTCTGCGGGCGGTCGCCGTAGCGCCGCTCGCCCTGCGGCCGGTCGCCGAAGCGCCGCTCGCCGGTCGGACGGTCGCCGTACTGCCGGTCGCCCTGCGGGCGGTCGCCGTAGCGCCGCTCGCCGGTCGGGCGGTCGCCGTAGCGGCCCCGCTCCTCGCGGTCGCCGAAGCGGCGGGGGCCGCCGGAGCGGTCGTCGAAGCGCCGCGAGCCACCGGAGCGGTCGCCGAAGCGGCGCGGCTCCGGCTCCTCCCGAACAGGGACGCCGCTCGGCTCGCGGGCGCCGGTCAGCTCGGCCAGCACCGGGTCGCCGGCGCGGACGCGGGCCTCCGCCGGAGCCACGCCGGCCTTCTCCAGCATCGCCAGGGTGGTACGCCGCTGCTTCGGCAGCACCAGCGTCGCCACGGCGCCCGACTCACCGGCCCGGGCGGTACGCCCGGCGCGGTGCAGGTAGTCCTTCGGGTCCTTCGGCGGGTCGACGTGCAGCACCAGGGTGACCCCGTCGACGTGGATGCCCCGGGCCGCCACGTCCGTGGCGACCAGGACGTTCATCCGGCCCTCGCGGAACTCGGCGAGCGTCTTGGTGCGCATCCGCTGCGTCTTGCCGCCGTGCAGCCCACCGGCCCGTACGCCGACCGCGGCGAGCTGCTCGACCAGCCGGTCCACGCCCAGCTGGGTGCGGGCGAAGACCATGGTCCGGCCGTCGCGCGCCGCGATCGAGGCGGCCACCGGGAACTTGTCGTGCGGTGGGATCAGCAGCATGTGGTGGTCCATCGTCGACACCGAGGCGGTCGACGGCGCCGTGGAGTGGGTCACCGGGTCGGTCATGAACCGCTTGACCAGCGCGTCGACGTCACCGTCCAGCGTGGCCGAGAAGAGCAGCCGCTGACCGCCCGCGGGCGTCTTCGCCAGCAGTTGGGTGACCTCGGGCAGGAAGCCCATGTCGGCCATCTGGTCGGCCTCGTCGAGCACGGTCACCTCGACGTCGTCGAGCCGGCAGACGCCCCGCTCGATCAGGTCGCCGAGTCGGCCCGGGGTGGCCACGATGATCTCCACGCCGCGGCGTAGCGCGTCGATCTGCCGGTCGTACGGCACCCCGCCGACGGCGGTCTTGAGGAAGATGCCGACGGCCTTGCCGAGCGGCATCAGGGCGTCGTTTACCTGCATGGCGAGTTCCCGGGTCGGGACCAGCACCAGGGCGCGGGGGTGCAGCGGACGGGCCCGGTTGCGGTCGGCCAGCCGAGCGATCAGCGGCAGACCGAAGGCGAGCGTCTTGCCGGAGCCGGTCTGGCCGCGGCCGAGCACGTCCCGCCCGGCGAGCGCGTCGGGGACGGTGGCCCGCTGGATCTCGAACGGAAGGGTGATGTCCTGCCGGGCCAGAGCGCGGACCAGCGGCTCGGGCAGCCCGAGGTCGCCGAAGGTCACGGCCGGCTCGGCCGGCGCGGCGGTGGCCTCGACCTGATCGGTCGCTGCCGGCGCGGTGCCCGGCTCCACCGGGGCGGCGTCGGAGCGCGGCGCGGCCACGCCGGACTGCTCCGGAGCGGAGTCGAAAACGGACGAAATGGTGCTGGAGTCAGCAGAGATGGTCAACAAATGCCTTTCGAGCGGGGCGCATCTTCGCGATGGCCTGCCGCGGCTGTGCCGCCGGATCGCCCGCAAGATCGCCCATGGGCGCGCACCACGCGCGCCAGGTCAGTGATCTCAACAAGTGTACGGCGAACGGGCGAACCCGCCACCGAAGTGCGCGACGGTAGTGGGCGGGCTCACCCTCGACCCGGCGGCCCGGTTCAGCCGTTCACGCGCCGCCCATGAGGCCGTCCAACGCGTCGTTGGCGAGCAGGACGACGAGCACGCTGATCGCCACCAGCAGCCCCAGGGCAGCGGCCAGGACGATCACCACCCGGGTGTTGCGGGAGCGCTCCGCCGGGCCGTCCGCCCACCCTTGGGCCAGGATGTGCCCGGTCAGCGAGCCGGAGGTCTCCACCGGGTTCGCGGGAAGCGCGACGGTGGCGAAGCCCGGCCCGTCCCCGCCCGTCCCGCCGTAGACGGTGCCGGCGAGGTCGGGGCCGCCGTCGTACCGGCCGGCCCGGCCTCCGGCCGTCGCGGCCGGAGGGATCCCCGGCGTGTCGCGCCGCGACCTGGCGCCCGCCGGCGTGCCGCCGGCCGACCAGACACTCCCGGCGGGACCCTCACTCGACGGTGGGCCGCCCGTTGTCGTGGACGGCGGCCAGCCGGGCAGTGCCGGCGCGGGCAACACCGCCGGCGGGTCGACCCGGCCGGCGGGCGGTGCGGAGACGGAGGCGGAGGCGCGTACGGACGCCGTGGGCGTCGCCGGCGGAGGCGGGAACGGCGGGCTCGGCACCGGGCCGGGCGGCGGCCCGGGCAGCGGCGGCCCGGGCGGCGGTGCGGGCGGGCCCGGGACGGGCGGCACCGGCGAGGGGGGCGGCGTGGGTGGGCCGGGCACCGGCGGCATCGGCCCGGGTGGCGGCGTGGGTCCGGGATCCGGCGGCGGCATCGGCCCGGGCGGGTAGGGCCCGGGGCTCGGCGTCGGCTCGGGCGCCGGCGGGCCGGGCAGCGGTGGGGTGGGGGACGGCGCCGGTTCGGGCTCGGGGGTCGGCGGTGTGGGGGGCTGCATCGGCTCCGGCGGCTGCGCCGGGTCGGGTGGCTCCGGGTTGACCGGGCCCGAGCGGTAGACGCCGGGTGCGCTCGCCCGGGACAGCGGGCTGCCGGCCGCAACCCGGCTGCTTCCGGGCACCGCGGCACTGGCCCGGGCCGAGGACACCGCACCGTCCCGCTGCACCGGCAGGTGCGGGCTGGCCGAGCCGGTCGCCCGGTACGTGGTGGCGGCGGCCGGACCGGTGGAGGGCACCGAGCCGGGCGGAGCGGCGGCGGTGGCCACACTCGCCCGGGCGCGTACCGGTGCCGGGTCCGCTTCCGGACGGGCGTCGTCCACTGCTGGCTGCCGGCCGCTCGCCGGATCGGCGCCGTCAGCGCAGGCGGCGTCCTCGGGGCCGGGGTCGGCGGTGCCGCGGGCGCCGGCGGGGGCGCTCGTGGAGCCGGCGGTCGATGCCGGCTCAGCGGTGCCGGGCGCCGGCGGGTCGGCGGCGACGGAATCGATTTTCTCCGCCGGATCTCTCTGCTCGGCCATGTCCGCCCTCCGCGCCACGCTCGCACCCGGATCCGTGACGTCGGACCGGATGTGCCTGGATGTCACGGTGCCACATTCCGGCCCGGCCGCACAGCCGGAGTGGATGCTGGCCGCTCAACCGTCGGTGCTCGGGCTGGCCGACGTGCTCCCCGTCGGGCTGGTGCTGGCCGCGCCGCTCTCGCTCGCCTTCGACGTGGTGGCCGGCGCCGAGGTGTTCGGCGCCGAGGTGCTCGGCGCGGTGGTGGGCGGCGCGGGCTGGGTGCTCGGCGTCTTGCTGGGGCTGGCCGTCGGGCTGGGCGTCGCGCTGGCGGTCGGCGTCGGTGTCGCGGTGCCCGTCGGCGTCGGTGTCGCGGTGCCCGTCGGCGTCGGTGTCGCGGTGCCCGTCGGCTTGGGCGTCGCGCTGCCGGTCGGCGTCGGCGTCGCGCTGCCGGTGGGCTTCGGGGTGGCCGATCCGGTCGGCTTCGGCGTGGGACTGGTCGGCGGAGCGGGCACGGTCGGGGTGGGCAGGGCCGGGGCGGGCACCGCGCCGATCACCCGGGTGGCGGCGTACAGCCGGGACCACGCGACCGTCGAGACCTTGACGACGTCGCCGGTGGTGGGCGCCTGCACCATCTTGCCGTTGCCGATGTACATCCCGACGTGGTGGATCGACGTCCAGCTCGCGCCGGAGGCGAAGAAGAGCAGGTCGCCGGGGAGCAGCGCGGCACGCGACACGGTCCGTTGCCGGGTGGCGTAGTACTGGTCGCGGGAGACCCGGGGCAGCTCGAAGTAGTCGGCGCCCTTCGACCGGTACGCGGCCCACATCAGGCCCGAGCAGTCGAACTCGTCGGGGCCCTCCTCGGACCACTTGTACGGGTCGCCGAGCTGGGCCAGCGCATACCGCACCGCGGCCAGCGCCCGCGGGTGCGCGCTCATCCCGGTGACGTCCTGGCCGGCCACGTAGCCGGCGCCGAGCTGCTGCTCGACGGCCTCCTGCTGGCGCTCGATCTCGATCAGCTGGGCGGCGTTGTCCTGGCGCAGCTTGAGCAGGCTGGCCTCGGCCGTACGCAGCGCCTTCTCGCCGGCGGTGAACTCGGCACCGACGGTGTCGACAGCGGTCTTGGCGTCGGCGTACTCCTGATAGGCCGCCTGCTCCCCGGCGCGGGCCCGGGCCAGGTCGCCGGCCACCCCGGTGGTGGCCCCCTCGACCTTCTCGCCGCGGGTGAATCGCTGGAGGCGGCTCAGCCCCTCGAGGTCGTCGGCGAACTCGCCGGGCGGCAGCGCGGCGGCCGCCTTGATCGCGTCGGCGGCGGCCACGTCCGCGCCCTGCTGGGCCCGGAGCAGTGTGTCCCGTGCGGTCGCGAGAGCCTTGCCGGCCGCGTCGAGCCGGGTCTGCGCATCGGTGCGTTTCTGGCGGAGCTGGAGCAGCGTCTCGCCGAGCGTGCCGACCTGCGTTTCGCCGGCGGCGATCTGGGCGGCCAGCGGGCCGGTGCCGAGGTTCGCCACCGGCGCGCCGGGCGTGCCCGGGAGACCGGTGACGGGCGCACCGCCGGGCAGGTGGAGCGCACCGGCCACCGCGGGGCGCAGCCCGGCGTCCGGCACCGTGTTGGGCAGCCCGGGCTCGGCGTACGCGGGGGTGGCCAGCACCGCGGCGGCGACCGCGCCGAGCAGGGCGGCCCAGAGCCTCGGACGCAGCACCGGCGAGATCACCGGGCTCCGTCGTCGCTGCCGTCGCCCGCGCCCGCTGTGGACCATGTTGCTCCCCACCCGTTGCCGTCGCCGCGCTTGGTGGGCGCGGCCGTGCGGACGGTACCAGTGTGTGTTCCGCCCCACCCTGTCTTACCGCACGCGGACAGCGATGTCGATGTGTCGTCGGGTAACAGGAGGCTGAGAGTCCGGTGAAGTGGGTCGCTGCCGCCGACCGTGCCGCCCGACGCGTCGGCCCACCGACGTACGCTCGACCGGGACCGCAGGTGGAAGGGACGTGCCATGGACGCCGGACTCAAGCGTGAGCTCGAAGCGAAGGTGTACGCCGGTGAGCGGCTGACCCGGGAGGACGGGATCGCCCTCTACGACAGCGACGACCTGGCCTGGCTGGGGCGGTTGGCCCACCACAAGCGCACCGAGCTCAACGGGGACCGGGTGATGTTCAACGTCAACCGGCACCTCAACCTGACCAACGTCTGCTCGGCGTCCTGCGCGTACTGCTCCTTCCAGCGCAAGCCCGGCGAGAAGGACGCGTACACGATGCGCATCGACGAGGCGGTCCGCAAGGCCAAGGAGATGGAGGACGAGCAGCTCACCGAGCTGCACATCGTCAACGGCCTGCACCCGACGCTGCCCTGGCGCTACTACCCGAAGGTGCTGCGCGAGCTGAAGGCGGCGCTGCCGAACGTCAAGCTCAAGTGCTTCACGGCGACCGAGGTGCAGTGGTTCGAGAAGATCAGCGGCCTGAGCGCCGACGAGATCCTCGACGAGCTGATGGACGCGGGCCTGGAGTCGCTGACCGGTGGCGGCGCGGAGATCTTCGACTGGGAGGTCCGCCAGCACATCGTCGACCACGCCTGCCACTGGGAGGACTGGTCGCGGATCCACGCCCTGGCGCACAGCAAGGGCATGAAGACCCCGGCGACGATGCTGTACGGCCACATCGAGGAGCCCCGGCACCGGGTGGACCACGTGTTGCGGCTGCGCGAGCTGCAGGACGAGACCGGCGGCTTCGCGGTCTTCATCCCGCTGCGCTACCAGCACGACTTCGTCGACTCGGCGGACGGCAAGATCCGTAACCGGATCCAGGCGCGCACCACGATGGCCTCGCCGGCCGAGTCGCTGAAGACCTTCGCCGTCTCCCGGCTGCTCTTCGACAACATCCCGCACCTGAAGAACTTCTGGGTGATGCACGGGCTGTCGGTGGCCCAGCTCTCGCTGAACTTCGGCGTGGACGACCTGGACGGCTCGGTGGTCGAATACAAGATCACCCACGACGCCGACTCGTACGGCACCCCGAACACCATGCACCGCGACGACCTGCTGCACCTGATCTGGGACGCCGGTTTCCAGCCGGTCGAGCGGGACACCCGCTACAACGTGGTCCGGGAGTACGACAAGGCGCCGTCGCTGGCCGAGCGGCGCGCCGAGCCGCAGCAGGTCTGGGCCTGAGCCGCGGTCGGGAGGCCCCGGGGCCTCCCGACACCCGCTCTGCCGGCACGTACCCTCGTAGTCGATGACCGAGCAGCGTGGGTCCGAGCAGCCGAACGGCTTTCCCCGTCGGGACGCCGAGGGGCGCATCCGTACCCTGGGCGACCTGCTCGGCGTGAGCCTGGCCGGCCTGGTCATCGGCGTGCTCGCGCTGGTGCTCTTCGACTGGGCGTTCGCCTCGATCGGCGCCGGGGACTTCGGGCACACCAACGGCTGGTTGGCGGTGATCCTGCCGGCCTGGCTGTTCTGGGACGACTTCAAGGCCTGGGAGTTCGGCGCCGCCCGGGTGGTGGCGGCGCTGGTCGCGGCCGCCGTCGGGGTGTTCGTGGGGCTGCTGGTGTCCGGCCTGGGCACCGGGCTGCCGCCGCTGCTCTCCGGCGCGTTGGGGGCGGCGGCGTTCACCGTCGGGTACGCGACGGTGTGGTTTCCCGGCGTGCGCTGGCTGGCCCGCCGGACCGGCTGACCCCGACCGCCCGTCGGGCGGGTCAACCTTCCGCCGGCACCGGCGGGTGACGGAAAGAACGGAGTGGTGCGGGTGAGCGCGGCGGTCAAGTACACGCTGGGCCGGATCGGGCTGTTCGTCGCCGTGCTGGCGGCCCTCTGGCTGATCGACATGAACCCGTTCTTGAAGCTGATGCTGGCGCTGGTCTTCTCCGCGGCGCTCTCGTTCTTCCTGCTCAAGGGCTGGCGGGACGAGATGGCCGAGGAGATGGCCGGCGCGGCCGAGCGCCGCCGGGCCGAGAAGGAGCGCCTCCGTTCCGCCCTGGCCGGCGAGGACCAGCCCGGTGAGGGTGAGCGACGGGAGCCCTGAGGGGCACGCCACGAGCGGGGCAGCGGGATCGGCGTTCGGCCGTTATGGTCTGCCGCCGTGGGAATCTTGAGCAAGATCAGCGACTGGCGCGCGAAGGTGTTCGTCTGGATCGGTCTGCCTGTCATCGCCGGCATCGGGTTGATGCTGGGCGTCGGCGATCTCGTGCCGGCCTGGCAGGCCAAGGGTGGCGGCGGCACGGCGGGCACCTTCACGGCCGTGTCCGAGGAGTGCTCCCGGCGCAACTGCACCTGGCACGGGAACTTCGTGGCCGACGACGGCGCCAAGCGGACCGACGTGATCCTCTACGACGCGCCGCGCAGCCTCTCCGAGGGCGACACGGCTGCGGCCCGGGACACCGGCGCCCGCAAGGGGGTCTTCTCCGCCGCCGGTGGGAAGACCTGGCTGCTCGTCACCGCGCTCACCCTCGCCGGCGTGATCGCCGGGGTGGCCTGGGTGGCCGTCATCCTGCGAACGGTCCGCCGGCGTCGCGAGGAGAACTCGGACGAGCTCTCCTCCGCATCGCTCGCGAGCTGAATCCATCCACCGACGAGCCCGGCACGGTCGATCTCGACCGCGCCGGGCTCGTCCGCTGTCACCAGTTGGTGGAGCCGGCGACCTGAGGCCAGGCGACGTCGGTGGGCTTGATCAGGTAGACGACACCGCCGGGGCCGCTGGCGGTACCACCGCTGGCGGTGATCCGCTTGGTGCGCAACCAGATCTGCTCGAACTGCTCACGCGGGTAGACGTTGCGCACCACGTCGTTGCTGGACGTGGCGGGATCGTTGACGATCACGTCGCCGTCGGCGGTGAAGCCGACCACCACGAACAGGTGCCCCGAGGTGCCGTAGTTCGCGCCGTCCAACTCGCTGGCGAGGAACGACTGGCTGGTCACCACGGGAATGCCGGCGGCGATGAAGCGCTCCACCTCGTCGAGCGAGTGCAGCCGGGTCACCCGCGCCTCCAGCCCGGGGAAGCTGGCCGCGTACGCGGTGTTGAACGGCCAGTTCCCGGCACCTTCGTACGCGTAGTCGTAGACCATCCGGGCGGCGTGGTTGACCGTCGGATCCGGGTAGGTCGGGTCCACCCAGGCGGTGTCCTCCGCGGACGGCTGCCGTCCCCAGTACTCGATCACCATCGTCGTCGAGGTGGGCGAGCACCAGGCCTGGCCTCCGCCGTCGTACTCCGGGTAGTGGCCGGCGTGGATGTTCTGCGAGTGGCGCGGAACGGCGAGTTCGGTGCCCCAGGCGATTCCGCCGGTGCTGGCCGGGACGGTGAACCGGTCCGGAACGTTCGAGGACATCGCCCCGAGCATCCGGAGGACCGGCGACGCGGTCTGCGCCGGGTCGCGGTAGAGGGTCACCCGGAGCTGGTACGCCTGCAGCAGTACGCCGGCCGTCGCGTCGTTGATCGAGAAGGTGTCGGTCCAGATGGTCGACCACTTGTCGCCCTGCTTGTTGACGCTGGTGCGCTTGATGTCGCCGTCGCCGGAGGCCCAGCGACTCATGACGTACCAGGGGGTCTGCTGACCGGAGGTGTAGCTGCCCTGCATCTCGACCTGGATCCAGGTGCCGGCGGGGGTGTCGGCGTTCCAGGACGCGATCAGCTCGCTGGCGTCGAAGCCGACGTTGGTGACCGGCGAGGTCCAGGTGCCGTACGCCCAGGTCCGCTTGGTCTTGTTGTACGGGTCCTTGTAGGCGGTGGTGCCGACCGGCGTGCCGAGGGTCAGGCCGGCGGGGGTGACCACGGTGCCGGCGGCGGCGCCGGACTGCCAGTCGGTCGCGCCGGCCCAGTCGTGGAAGGTGATCTGTTCGTCGTGGACGACCGTCGCGGTGGCGAGGGCCGGTGCGGCGACGACGGGGTGGGCGGTGGCGAGCAGGGTGAGCGCGGTGACGCCGGCGAGGGCGGCCGCGCGCAGGCGGGATCTGGCCATGGGTGCTCCGCGGTGTCGAAGGGGAGGCATCGTCGCTGGTCAGTGTCGCGCCCGGAAGGAAATTTCGCCAGATGTTCACGCATGGAAAATCGTTGCCGGAGTGATGGTCCACCTGGGATGGAGAATGCAGCGATTAATGTTGATATGACCATGTGACGGATGGTGAAGTGTCCCCCACCGAGCGGGATCTCCCGCCCATCGAGGAGGTTGTCCATGGCCCTCCGCACGCTCACCCCTCTCCGCCGCGTCCTGGTGCTCGCCGTTATCACCGGGTTGGGGCTCCTCACCGTCGCCACCGGTCCGGTCTCCGCCCGACCGGCACCGGACCGCAACGCCGAGCCGGCCGCCGCCGGCTACCGGGTGCTCGGACCCCGGACCTCCACCGACCGCAGCGCGGTGGCCCGGACGGGGGCCGCCATCGACTATTCGGAGCACGGCGTCCTGCACGTGTCGGCCACCCGGGCCGAGGCGGCCGCGATCACCCGGCTCGGCTTCCGGCTGGAGCCGCTCACCCCGCCGGCCGCGCCGGACACCGGCGACGTCGGCACCCTCGCCTTCCCGCCGGTCGACTCCAACTACCACGACTACGCGGAGCTGACCGCCGTGGTGAACCAGGCCGTGGCCGACCACCCGGGGATCGCCCGCAAGCTCAGCATCGGTACGTCGTACGAGGGCCGTGACCTGATGGCGGTGAAGATCTCCGACAACGTCGGCACCGACGAGAGCGAGCCGGAGATCCTGTTCAACGCCCAGCAGCACGCCCGCGAGCACCTGACCGTCGAGATGGCGATCTACCTGCTCAACCTCTTCACCGACAGCTACGGCAGCGACTCCCGGATCACCAACATCGTCAACAGCCGGGAGATCTGGATCGTGCCGACCGTCAACCCGGACGGCAGCGAGTACGACATCGCCACGGGCTCCTACCGCTCCTGGCGCAAGAACCGGCAGCCCAACAGCGGCTCGTCGGCGGTCGGCACCGACCTCAACCGCAACTGGTCCTACCAGTGGGGCTGCTGCGGCGGCTCGTCCGGCACCACCTCATCGGACACCTACCGCGGCCCGTCGGCCTTCTCCGCGCCGGAGACGCAGGCGTTGCGCACCTTCGTCAACAGTCGCGTGGTCGGCGGCGCCCAGCAGATCAAGGCGAACATCGACTTCCACACGTACTCGCAGCTGGTGCTCTGGCCGTTCGGCTACACCACCGCGAACAACCCCGCCGGGATGAGCGCCGACCAGTACAGCACCTTCGCCACCATCGGGCAGCAGATGGCGGCCACCAACAACTACACGCCGGAGCAGTCCAGCGACCTCTACGTCGCCGACGGCACCAGCATCGACTGGATGTGGGCCACCCACGGCATCTGGGCGTACACCTTCGAGATGTACCCGGGCTCGGCGACCGGCGGCGGCTTCTACCCGCCCGACGAGGTGATCCCCGCGCAGACCACCCGCAACCGCGAAGCCGTGCTGCTGCTCAGCGAGTACGCCGACTGCCCGTACCGGGCCATCGGCAAGCAGGCGCAGTACTGCGGCGGCGGTGGCGGCACCACGGTCTGGTCGGACACCTTCGAGACCGCCACCGGCTGGACCACCAACCCGGCCGGCACCGACACCGCTACCCTCGGCGCGTGGGAGCGGGGTGCCGCCCAGGCGACCACGTCCTCCGGCGCCAAGCAGCTCACCCCGTACGCCGGCGCCAACGACCTGGTCACCGGCCGGCTCGCCGGCTCCGCGGCCGGTGACCACGACGTCGACGGCGGCGTGACCAGCGCACGGTCCCCGGCGGTGACCCTGCCGTCGGCCGGCACGCTCACCCTCTCGCTGGCCTGGTACCTGGCGCACGGCTCGAACGCCTCGTCCGCCGACTACCTGCGGGTCAGCGTGGTGCACAACGGCGGTACCACCGCCCTGCTCACGCAGGCCGGCGCGGCGACCAACCGCAACGGCGGTTGGGCGCTGGCGAACCTCAACCTCACCCCGTACGCCGGCCAGTCGGTCCGCATTCTCGTCGAGGCGGCGGACGCCTCCGGCGCGAGCCTGGTGGAGGCCGCTGTGGACAACGTCACCATCACCGCCTCCTGATCGGGTGGGGCCCCGTCCCGCCCCCGACGGGGCCCCACCACCTACCAGTCCGCGTCGATCCGGGGCATATCGCCGTACCCGACGATCGTCGTGCGGCGATGTGTCCTTGATCAACGAGGTGGTCGCGAGGGGTGCGCTACCGTCTTACCGACCACTCCGCAGCGAAGCCGGTGCGAAACCGGCGCTGTCCCGCAACTGTGATGCCCCACCGACGAGCGCCTGCCGGCGTGACGGGTGGGGACGAGCCAGGTCGCCTGCGGCGCGGTCGCGACACGCGCTCTCGAGGAAGGGCGCCTCGCGGGCGGGCGCACCCAGATCCTGTCGGCGAAGCACCACACTCCTCGACCGACAGGAGGACCCATGTCCAGACGTACTCCCCGGCTCTTCGCCGCGACCCTCGCGGTCGCCGCGCTCGCCCTCGGCGCCTGCGCCGAGAAGAGCGCCGACCAGCCGACCGCCGGCGCCAGCTCGGCGGCCGCCGCCTACCCGGTCACGGTCGGCAAGCTCACCCTCGACAAGCGCCCCGAGAAGATCGTCTCCCTCTCGCCCACGGCGACCGAGATGCTCTTCTCGATCGGCGCCGGCCCGCAGGTGACCGCGGCCGACGACAACTCCAACTACCCCGCCGAGGCGCCCAAGAGCGACCTCTCCGGCTTCCAGCCGAACGCCGAGGCGATCGCCGCCAAGAGCCCGGACCTGGTGGTGCTCTCCAACGACACCAACAAGATCGTCGACCAGCTCGGCAAGCTCAAGATCCCGGTCTACCTGACTCCGGCGGCCACCACGCTGGACGACTCGTACCGGCAGATCACCGAGCTGGGCACGCTGACCGGACACGCCGACCAGGCGACCGACGTCACCACCCGGATGAAGGACGAAATCGCCAAGCTGGTCAAGGACCTGCCGCAGCGCGCCGAGAAGCTCACCTACTACCACGAGCTGGGCCCGGAGCTGTACAGCGCGACCAGCAGGACCTTCATCGGCTCGCTCTACGGCCAGGTCGGTCTCACCAACATCGCCGACCCGGCCGACGCGGACGGCAAGAACGGCGGCTACCCGCAGCTGTCCCAGGAGGTCATCGTCAAGGCCGACCCGGACTTCGTCTTCCTGGCCGACACCAAGTGCTGCCAGCAGAGCGCCGACTCGGTCAAGGCGCGCAGCGGCTGGGCCGGCCTGACCGCGGTGAAGAACAACCAGGTGGTCGCGCTGGACGACGACATCGCCTCCCGCTGGGGCCCGCGCGTTGTCGACCTGCTCCGGGCCATCGTGGACGCCGTCGCCAAGGTGCCGGCGTGACGATCGGCCGTCGGTGACCGGGGTGCCGCACGTGGCCGCCCCGGCACCAGCCACCCGTCCGGCCGGGACGCCATCGGCGGCCCGGGCCGGCGGGCTGCCGTCCCCAGCCCGGCCCGCCGGGCTGCGCAAGCGCTGGCTCGTCGCCGGCGTGCTCGCCGTGTTCGTCGCGCTGATCGCCGGGGTGTCCCTCGGCCCGGTCAGCCTGCCCCCGGGCAGTGTCGCCGCCGAGCTGCTCAACCTCATCCCCGGCGTGCACCTGGACAGCGGGCTGACCGAGCGGGAGACCGCCATCGTCACCGAGCTGCGACTGCCCCGGGTGGTGCTCGGCCTGCTGGTCGGCGGGCTGCTGGCCCTGGCCGGAGGCTGCTATCAGGGGGTGTTCCGCAACCCGCTGGCCGACCCGTACCTGCTCGGCGTGGCGGCCGGCGCGGGCCTCGCGGTCACCGCGGTCATCGCCCTCGGCGGCGTCGGCGTGGCGGGCGCGATCAGCGGGCTACCGCTGACCATCCCGCTGGCGGCCTTCGCCGGTTCGCTGCTCGCCGTGACGATGACCTACCTGCTCGGCGCCGCCGGCGGCCGGAGCCGCTCCCCGGCGATGCTGATCCTGGCCGGGGTGGCGGTCTCCGCGTTCCTCTCCGCCGGCCAGACGTACCTGCTGCAACGGCACTCGGACAGCATCCAGCCGGTCTACTCGTGGCTGCTCGGCCGGCTGGCCACCGCCGGCTGGCACGACGTGCTGCTGGTGCTGCCGTACGCCGCGGTGACCACCGTGGTGGTGCTGCTGCACCGCCGCGAGTTGGACGTGCTCGCCGTCGGCGACGACGAGGCAACCAGCCTCGGCCTGCACCCGCAGCGGTCCCGCTATCTGCTGATCGCCGCCGCCTCGCTGGGCACCGCCGCGGCGGTCTCCGCCACCGGCCTGATCGGCTTCGTGGGCATCATCGTGCCGCACACCGTCCGGCTGCTCGCCGGGTCGAGCTACCGGGTCATCCTGCCGCTGTCGCTGCTCTTCGGCGCCGCGTTCCTGGCGCTGACCGACGTGGTGGCCCGGACCGCCGCCGCCCCGGCCGAGATCCCGATCGGCGTGGTCACCGCGCTGCTCGGCGGCCCGTTCTTCGTGCTGGTGCTGCGTACCGCCCGCCGGGTGCTCACGTGAGCCCCGCCGCCGCTCACCCGGACCGCACCGCCGGACCCGCCGTCGAGGTCCGGGGGCTGCACGTCCGCCTGGACGGCGCGCCGATCCTCACCGGCGTCGACCTCACCGTCGCCGCCGGCGAGTGGGTTACCGTGATCGGCCCGAACGGCGCCGGCAAGTCGACCCTGTTGCGCGCCGTCGGTGGCCTGCTGCCCGCGCCGGGAGCCATCTCCCTGTTCGGTACGCCGAGCGCCGCACTGCGCCGCCGCGACCGGGCCCGGGTGGTGGCCACGGTGGCACAGTCCCCGGTGGTGCCGCCCGGCATGTCGGTGCTGGACTACGTGCTGCTCGGCCGTACCCCGTACATCGCGCCGCTCGGCCGGGAGTCCGCCGCCGACGTGGAGGCGGTGCACGAGGTGCTGACCCGGCTGGACCTCACCGGGTTCCACCGGCGCGAGCTGGCCACCCTCTCCGGCGGCGAACGGCAGCGCGTGTTCCTCGCCCGGGCGCTCGCCCAGGGCGCCACCCTGCTGCTGCTGGACGAGCCGACCAGCGCGCTGGACATCGGCCACCAGCAGGAGGTGCTGGAGCTGGTCGACCAGTTGCGCCGCGAGCACGGGCTGACCGTGCTGGCCACCATGCACGACCTCTCCGTCGCCGGCGAGTACGCCGACCGGATGGTGCTGCTCGCCGAGGGCCGGGTGGTGGCCGCCGGGACCCCCCGCGAGGTGCTCACCGAACACCTGCTGGCCACCCACTACCGGGCCAGCGTCCGGGTGGTCGACGGCGAGCACGGTCCCCTGGTCGTCCCGGTCCGCCCCCGCTGACCGGCGGCTCAGTCCGGGAGGTCGATGATGGAGAACAGCGCGCCCTGCGGATCGCGCAACGAGGCGAACCGGCCGGCGGGGATGTTCCGAGGCGGCACCAGGATGGTCCCGCCCAGCTCGGTGGCACGGGCCGCGGCGGCGTCCGCGTCGGCCACCGCGAAGTAGACCGTCCAGTACGCCGGCAGGTCCGCCGGGAAGTCGTCGGCCAGCGGCGGCATCATCCCGGCGACGATCCGCTCCCCGAGCCGCCAGCCGGTGTAGGTCATCCCGCCGACCGGCTGGTCGTCCGGCTGCCAGCCGAAGACCAGCTCGTAGAAGACCTTCGCGCCCTCCGGGTCCGGAGTGACCAGCTCGTTCCAGCTCATCGCGCCCGGCACGTTGAACACCTCGGCCCCGGGCATCGCCATCGGCTGCCAGACGCTGAACGTGGCACCCGCCGGGTCGGCGAAGACCGCCATCCGGCCCTGGTCGAAAACCTCGAACGGCGGCACCACGACCTGCCCGCCGGCCCGATCGACCCGCCTGGCGACCAGGTCCGCGTCGTCGGTGGCGACGTACGTCGACCAGATCGGCACCTGGTCCGGGATGGCCGGCGGCCCGACGCCGGCCACCGACCGGCCGTCGAGGAGGAAGACGGTGTAGCCGCCGGCCTCCGGCTCGGGCGCCACCCGGCCGGTCCAGCCGAACAGCTCCGGGTAGAAGCGCCGCGCGTCGGCCAGGTCCGGGGTGGCCAGGTCGGCCCAGCAGGGCGTGCCCGGCGGGACGGTGCTCACGTCAAGACCCCTCTCGGCCGGGGCGGCCACCACGGCCCCCTGCCGGAATCCTGGCACCGTCCGGCCGCGGCCCGGGGCGGAAACGGACGAATCGTCAGCTGAACCGGCGACCCTCGTCGCGCCGGTACGCCCAGCCGGCGAGCGCGGCGAGCAGCACGACCCAGACGCCGAGCATGATCAGCGACAGCGGCTGGACCGGGTAGTCACCGACCGCTGCCCAGATCAGTTCGGCCGCGCCCCGCGTGGGCAGGAACGGTGCGATCGTCTCGATGAACCCGGGCGCCTGACCCGGTGCGGAGAGCAGGCCGCCACCGAAGGCGAGCGGTAGGAAGACCACCTGCGCCACCACGATCGCCGCCTTGCTCGGCAGCGAGTAGCCGATGGCGAGCCCCATCAGCGTGAACGGCACCGAGATGACGGCCACCGTGCCGGCGGCCAGCAGGAACGCCGCCGGGCTGAGCCGGGCTGCGGTCAGCGTCGCGCCGATCACCACGACCGGGATCAGCGAGAGGTAGGTCAGCGCGAGGCCGGCCAGCACCCGGCCGGCGAACCGGGGCGCGGGCCCGGCCGGCAGGGTCCGGGTGTACGGGCTCCACGGCTGGTCGCGGTCCTCGGCGACGCCGACGCCGTACTGGAAGATGTTGGCGCTCATGACCGAGAAGGTGACCATCGACGCGGTGGCGAGGGTGGCGCCGGCCGGGTCGTCACCGGCGAACGGCACCACGAAAAAGATCATGGCGGCGGCCGGGAAGAAGGCGCTTCCGAACACGGCCACCGGAATCCGGATGATCTCCAGGAGCTGGTAGCGCGCGTGGACCAGGGCGAGCTGCACGGGGGTCGCCTCCTCAGACGGTGGTGGGTCGGTCGCCGGCGGTGGCGGTGACGGGTTGCTCCCCGGTGACGGGCGGCTCCCCGGTCGTGATGGCGAGGAACGCCTCCTCCAGCGAGGTGGGCCGGACCTCCAGATCGGCGAAGGCGGTCCCGGCGTTGACCAGCGCCCGGACCAGCTGGTCGGCGTCGGTGGTGAGCAGGTGCAGCCGGCCGTCGATCCGTTCCGTACGGACCACGCCGGGCAGCTCGGGCAGCTGGTCGGCGACCAGGCTGACCCGGCGTACGCCGACGATGCCGCGCACCGCGTCCACGGTGTCGTCGGCGAGCACCCGACCGCGCCCGATCACCACCACCCGGCGGGCCAGCGCCTCCAGCTCCTCCAGGTAGTGGCTGCTCAGCAGAACCGTTCCGCCGTCGTCGTGGAACGCCCGGATCGCGTCCCACAACGTGCGCCGGGCGGCCACGTCCAGGCCGGTGGTCGGCTCGTCGAGCAGGACCAGGCGGGGCCGGCCGACGAACGCCAGCGCCACTGCCAGCCGACGGCGCTGCCCGCCGGAGAGGCCGCCGGTCTGCCGCCGGGCGAGATCGCCCAGGCCGAAGCGGTCAAGCAGTTCTCCCCGGGGCGCCGGGTCCGGGTAGTGCGCCGAGACGAAGTCGACGACCTCGCCGACGCGCAGGGTGCCCGGCAGGCCGGTCTCCTGTGGAGTGACCCCGACCTGTCGCCGGGACGCCGGGTCGCGGGGGTCGCCGCCGAACAGCTCGACCCGCCCCGAGCTGGGCCGGCGCAGGCCGACCAGCAGGTTCAGCAGAGTGCTCTTGCCGGCGCCGTTGGGTCCGAGCAGGCCGACCAGCTCACCGTCCCGGACGTCGAGATCGACGCGATCGAGGGCGAGGACGTCACCGTACCGGCGGCTGGCCTGGTCGGCGCGGGCGAGGATCATGACGACTCCTTGGACTGGGTGGGATCGAGCAGGGCGCGGATGGCTTCGGTGTACTCCTCGAACGCCAGCCGGCCCCGCCGGCTCAGCCGGATCAGGGTGGCCGGTGTCCGTCCACGGTGGGTCTTGGTGACCTCGACGTAGCCGGCATCCTCGAGCTTGCGCAGATGCACGGAGAGGTTGCCGGGGGTCATCGCGAGCAGTTCCTGCAACCGGGGGAACGTCATCTGATCCCCTTCGGCGAGCGCGGAGAGGCTGGCCACGACCCGTAGCCGGGCCTGCGCGTGGATCACCGGGTCCAGGTCGGTCACCGCCGCCGCCTCCAGCGCAGGTGAGCGAGCAGGCCGGCGACCAGCATCCCGCCGCCGCCGGCCACCGCGACCAACAGCGCGTGCCAGCCCGGACCAGCGAGCGTGCTGGCCAGGCTGGTCAGGGTGATCCAGGCGCCCAGGAGGAACAGGTCCCGGTCCAGCCAGACCGCCCCGCCGGCCATGTACAGGACGCCGGTCAGCCCGACCGCGCTGGCCGACCACAGCAGCTGGGCCTGGTCGTGCGGCAGGTGGCCGGAAACCCGGGCCAGCGCCACGAACAGGGTCAGGAAGCCCAGAAACCAGGACCAGCCGTACCAGGCGCCGCGCCGGGCCGAATCCCCGGTCACCCGGCCGTGTGCCCGCGCGCCGGCCACCACCTCGACGGCCGCGGCGGCCCCGAGCAGAACGAGGAGGACGGTCAGCGGTAGCCAGTCGGGCAGCCGGACCAGCACCCGGCCGTCGGGGGAGTAGCGCAGGAAGATCAGCCCGAAGCCGACAAGCCAGGCGACACCCCATGGCCAGTAGGCCAGTCGGGGGTCCGGTGCGATCCGACGTACCGTGGCGGCCCGCTGGTCCTCGATCAGGCGGAGCGCGGCCGCGGCATCAGCCGGGGGGAGATCGTCGTTGTCGTTCATACAAAGCACTTTAAGATGCAAAGTCGAAAGCCGCTGTCCCCTATGTGTCTGTTCCGGTCGACGTCCTGCTCGCCTTCGCTGGGCCGGACGCGAACAGGCTCGATCGGCGCTGTCGGCTCGGGTGCCCTCTGCGGGGCCGGTGGCTCTGCCGGCTGACGGTCAGCGGAGCGGGACGGGCAGCGGCTCGGCGTGCAGCACGGAGAGCCGAGACACCGCGCGGGTGAGCACCACGTACAGCCGGTGCAGCCCGCGCGGCTCGGCCGCCACGATCGCGGCCGGCTCGACCACCACCACGTGGTCGTACTCCAGGCCCTTGACCAGCGTCGCGGGCACCACGGTGACGCGCGCCGCGGCGGCCACGTCGTCGGCGGTCGCGGTCGCGACGCCCGCGGCGCCCAGCGCCGCGCGCAGCCCGTCCACCGCGTCGTCGGCGGCGATCACGCCGACCGAGCCGTCGTGGGCGAGCGCCGCGTGCACCTCGGCCACCGTCGCGGCGGTCAGGTCGGTCACGGTACGCACGTCCAGTCCACCGTCGCGCCGCAGCGACTCGGCCGGCGGCACGTTCACGGCGAGCTCCGGCAGCAGCCGGTTGGCGAACGCGACCACCGCCGCCGGGACCCGGAAGCCGATGGTCAGTGGCACCACCACCGCGTCCGGTTTGCCCAGGTGGGCCAGGGACTCCCGCCAGTCGGTGGCCGCCCAGGGCGCGGTGCCCTGCGCCAGGTCGCCGAGGAGGGTGATCGAGCCGTGCTCGCTGCGCCGGGCGATGGCCCGGCACTGCATGGGGGAGAGGTCCTGAGCCTCGTCCACCACCACGTGCCCGAACCCGGAGGTCCGCTCCAGCAGCCCGGCGGCCTCGTCGATCAGCACCGCGTCCGCGGCGGTCCAGCGGGTCGCCTTCGCGGTACGGGCCGGCTTCGGCCAGCGGAGCTGCGCCTGCTCGGCGTCGGTGAGCAGCCCGTCGGCCGCGGCGGCCAGGCGGACCGGGTCGGCCAGCAGCCCGTGCACCAACCCCTCCGGGCTGAGCGCCGGCCAGACCGCGTCCAGCAGGTCGGTCACCGGCCGGGACTTACCCATCCGGCGCAGCCAGGCGTCGCTCGGGGACTCCGCCCGGCGCGCCTCGGCCTGCCGCTGCAGCAGGCCCACCACCCGGGCGCGCACCCGTTCCCGGCCGGTGCCGTACGCCAACCCCTCCCGGCGGGTCTCCTCGACGATCCGGTGCAGCGGCTCCAACCCGATCCGCCACCGAAACGAGCCGTCCGAGACGGTGATCGGCTCGGTGGGCGTACCGATGTGCGCCTGCACGGCACGGTGCAGCACGGCGGCCATCCGCGCGTCGTGCTTCAGGGCGGCGACGGCCGATGGCTCGACCGCCCGCACCGGTACCCGGGAGAGCAGATCCTCCACCGTCGCCTGCTCGACCTCGACCTCGCCCAGCGCCGGCAGCACCGCCGCGATGTACGACAGGAACGCCCGGTTCGGCCCCACGATCAGCACGCCCGCGCGGCGCAGCCGCTCGCGGTGCAGGTACAACAGGTACGCCGCCCGGTGCAGGCCGACCGCGGTCTTGCCGGTGCCCGGCGCGCCCTGCACGCAGATCGAGTCGGCCAGGTCGGCCCGCACCAGTTCGTCCTGCTCGGGCTGGATGGTGGCGACGATGTCCCGCATCGGCCCGACACGCGGGCGCTCGATCTCGGCGGTGAGGATCCGGCTAGTGGTGCCCAGTTCCTCACCCCGGTCCAGCCGCTCGTCCTCGAAGCTGGTCAGCACCCCGCTGCTGAAGCCGAACCGGCGTCGGACCGCCACCCCCTGCGGATCCCGCGCGCTGGCCCGGTAGAACGACCGCGAGACCGGCGCCCGCCAGTCCAGCACCAACGGCTCACCCCGCTCGTCCGAGACATGCCGCCGCCCGACGTGGTACCGCCGCCCGGCATGGTCACCGCCGCCGCCGCTCGCGCGGCTGCTGCCCGTGTCGCCGGGCGTGCTCGACTGGGCGCTGCTGCTGCTGCTGCGGTCGGTGGAGGCGTCGTCGGTGTCGGTGGTGTCGTCGGCGGTTCCGCCGAAGTCGAGGCGGCCGAAGAAGAGCGGGGTGGTCGGATCATCGGCCAGTTCGGCGACCCGGCGGGCCAGCGTGCGCCCGAGCGTCTCGGCGGCGTAGGCGTCGCCGGCCACCTGGTCGCCGGTGGCGAAGAGCGCCTCGGCGCGCTCCCGCATCCGCCCCAGCGCCGCCCGGGAAGTGGCCAGATGCTGGCGTTCGGCCGTGAGATCCGTGTCGAGTTCGGTGTCAAGGTCAACTGCGGGCACGCTGACGTCCAATCGTTCACATCTGCTGCTCGCTCGCGTGTCCGGGGGCGGATGGCCGCCCGCCCGGCGCGGGGACGTCCGTTACGGTGCAGCTCACCTCGGCCGTCAAGCGGCCTGCAACCTTACGCTCCCACTCGACCACCTTCCAGCGAATTACCCATGCCGCCACCCGTTCGATGCGGCGTGTCGTTGAGCCGACGAGCTTGCTCCGGCCCCAGCGCAGCGCACGCGTTGCAGGCGGAGCCGGCAGCGCCAGTTCAGCCTGGTCGGCCAGGTCGGGCGCGACGTGGGTGAGGATGCGCTCCCCGAGGCGACGCAGGATGCCCGGGTCGAACCGGTCGGCCCAGGTGATCAGCAGCTAGGCGGCCTTGTCCGCCACCTCCGGTCCTGCCTCGATCGGGAGGGCCGCGATCGTCTCGGCCACCACCCGGCCCTGCTCGACGGTGATGGCGCCGGTGCGCATGGCGTCCCCACCGCCGCTGGCGCGGCATCGACGGTGGCCGCGAGCTCGACCAGCTGGCGAGCGGATCGACCGGAGACCCGGAGCCGCTCCTGCAGCCACACGGCGGTGGACGACGCGCCGCGGGCAACGGCCAGGCCGCGGGCATCCACCTCGCGAACCAGGCCGAGCTGCACGGTGGCCAGCCGCTGTGCCACCGCGTGCGCCGTGCCGAGCGACGCGAGCAGTTCCTCGTCGGAGAGCGCCCACGGGGCGGCCTCGGCGCAGTCGTCGACTGCCCCGCCCGCCCGCGCCAACGCCCCCAACATGAAGCTGCGATAGAACAGATGTACGACAATTTTCGGCCCTGCGCGCGTGGCCCGCGACAGCACCGGTCGAGTGGTGTGGATGCGGGGTTGGCCACTCCCGGACGGCCCGCCGAGCCGGCGCCGGAGGCCGGAGATACGGTCGGGTCATGGCTGAGCGCATCGCACGTCCCCGGGTCGGGCACATCCAGTTCCTCAACTGCCTGCCGATCTACTGGGGTCTGATGCGGTCCGGTGCCCTGCTCGACGTTGACCTGCACAAGGACACGCCGGACCGGTTGAACACCGCGCTGGTCGCCGGTGACCTGGACATCGGCCCGATCTCGCTGGTGGAGTACCTGCGGCACGCCGACGAACTCCTTCTGCTGCCGGACCTGGCGGTGGGCAGCGACGGTCCGGTGCTCTCGGTCAACGTCGTCTCCACCAAGCCGCTCACCGAGCTGGACGGCGCCCGGGTGGCGCTCGGTTCGACCTCGCGGACGGGGGTGCTGCTGGCCCAGCTGCTGCTCGGCGAGCGGTACGGGGTCAGGCCCGACTACTTCCGCTGCCCGCCCGACCTGACGCAGATGCTGCTGGAGGCCGACGCCGGGGTGGTGATCGGGGACGTGGCGCTGCGCGCCCTCTACGAGGCGCCGCGCCGGGGCCTGGCGGTCACCGACCTCGGGCAGGCGTGGCGGGAGTGGACCGGTTTGCCGATGGTCTTCGCGGTCTGGGCGGTCCGGCGCGACTTCGCCGCCGCCCACCCGGGCCTGGTCAAGGAGGTGCACGAGGCGTTCCTGCGCTCGCGCGACCTCTGCCTGGCCGAGCTGGACCAGGTCGCCGAGGCGGCGGCCCGGTGGGAGCCGTTCGACGCCGAGACGCTGGCGACGTACTTCCGGACCCTCGACTTCTCCCTGGGTGACCGGCAGGTCGCCGGTCTGCGCGAGTTCGGCCGACGGGCCGCGGCGCTGGGTGAGGCCCCGGCTCTGCCCGAGGGCGGCCCGGAGTTCTTCGCCGGCTGAGTACCCGGTCGCTGCCGGGCACCGGCAGCCGGACGTGGTAAGCGCCGGCGTTCCCCATCGGGAGACGCCGGCGCTGGACGAGATCGTGGATCAGACACCGGGGCGGAGCAGCGCCTTGGTGATCTTCTCGCAGTTGTCCATGCCGTACTCGTAGCCCATGCCGATCGGGTAGCGGACCATCACGCCCATCGTCCAGGTGTCGCCGACGGCCAGGCAGTTGATGTGCATCTCCTGCTCCTTGGTCCGGTCGATCCACCCATTCTTGATGGCGATCTGCTTCTGCTCGGCGGCCGGGAACGCCTTGCGGATGCCGAAGTCACCGGCTCCGCGGACCAGCCGCATCTCGTTGAGCAGCCACTTGGTCCACTTCGGCCCGGCGGCGGTGCCGGTGGCGATGCAGTTGCCCAGCCGTGCGGTGTCCCGGGGGGAGAGGGCCGTCCGGCTCCAGCCTCCGTCGGCGGCGACGCTGCTGTCGGTCAGCTCGCACATGGAGATCAGCCGCTTGATCGAGGCGGACCGGCCGACCGAGTTGTAGAACTGCTCGGCCCGGGTGTTGTCGCTGTCCCGAATGATCTTCGTCGCGTCGGAGAGCTTGGCGTCGCTCGGGGTCTGGCCGTCGTCGGCCGCGCGGCGCAGGTAGTCGGCGACGATCCACGACTTGATCATCGACGCGGTGGTGTTGGTCTCGGCCATGTTCTTCGAGCCGATGATCTTCCCGGTGCGGCGGTCCAGCACGCTCCAGGAGTACCAGCCCTCGATGTCCAGCTTGAGGTCCTTGGCCTGGAACGGCAGCGGCTCCAGCGAGGGGCTGGGGCTCGGCTGCGGTGCCGGCTGCCGGGCTCTGCGGTCGGTGGGCGTACCGGTGGACCGGTCGCTGCTGGTCCCGGAGTCGCCCCATCTGGCGGCGACGGACGACTCGAACGGCGAGCCGGGCAGCAGTCGCAGCGAGACCAGCACCAGCCCGATCAGGATGACCGCGATGGCGATCAGCCGCAGCGGGGACGCCTCGTTGCCGCCGCGCCGGGCAGCCCGGCGATTGCCCGCCATCAGAGCTTGCCGACCGGCTGCTGCGGCACCTTGAGCGCGGCGCCCGGCTGCGGGGTGACCAACTGGGTGGCCACGCTGGCGCACACCTGCGCGCCGTAGCTCAGCGGGCTCTTGGCTGGGTAGCGCAGCATCACCGCGAGGCTCCACTTGCTCGTGATCGCGAGGCAGTTGACATGCCAGTTGCCGTCGTAGCCCAGTTGGGTCCAGCCGTTCTTGATGCTGACCGGGCCCTGGGCGGTGATCGACTTGGGCAGGCCATCGATGATCCCCCAGCGGCCACCGCCCTGCCTGGCCTTCTGGTCCTTGGCGGCGGCGGTGCCGCGCACCTTGCTCATCTCGTCCAGCAGGTAGGGGGTCCACTTCGAGCCAGCGGCCTTGCCGTCGCCGATGCAGTCGCCGAGCCGGACGGCGTCCCGGGGGGACATGCGGGTGAAGCTCCACCAGCCGACGTAGCCGGGCACATTGCCGGGCTTCGTGTCGGTCAGCCCGCACGTGCTGATCATCCGCTTGATCGTGCCGGACCTGCCGACCGCCGCGTAGAGGGCGTTCGCCGCGTCGTCGTTGCTGTCCCGGATGGCGGTGGTGATGTTCTTCTTCATGGCCACCGAGAGCGGCTTTTCGCCGAGTTGCCGCAGGTAGTCGGCGGCGAACCAGGACTTGATCATGGACTCGGTCGAGTTGGGCGCGGCCATGTTCGACGAGCCGGAGATCTTGCCGGTCTGCCGGTCCATGAGCGCCCAGGAGAAGTACTCGCCCTTGAAGGTCACCGACACCGGGCCGGGGGCCAGCGTGGGAGGTGGCGGTGGAGTGGGCGCGGGCGCGGCGACGCTCCCGGCGCCGCCTCCGCCGCCTCCGCTGGCGTCGTCACCGGCGAGCCGGGCGTACGCGGCGGGGACGATCAGGACGCCACCGAGCAGGACCGCCACGACGGCGAGCACCATGGTCACGCGGGATCGCATGAGTTGGGTGAGCTCCAGATGTCAGGGCCGGGGGGACCGGCTTGTTGTCCGGGCGGATCGGTGCGATCGCCGAGGCCGGGGGAGGGCCTCTGTGGAGCCGGCGATCGTCGGCAGCCGATCGGGTGACCGGCAGAAGTCTACGTCCGAACCGGCCGACCGCTAGAACCCGACACCTGCCACGTTGCTGTGAAGGCGGGATATCGAACCGGTATGCCGCTTGTGGGGGCATTCATGTTCCCTGCGTGAGCCAAGTCATAGCCGCCGTCGTAGCGGTGGGTAGCTGCGAGGCGCCCATTCGTGACGGAAGGTGACTCGGGTTTCCTGTTACACCCCCTGGCGCAACGGGGCGCAAGCTGTAACACTTGTCCTCATGTATGGCAACGACTTCTCCGCGCCGGAGGACGCACCCGGCGGCGGCCTGCTCGGCGAGGTCGAGGCGGCGGAGGCCGACCTGCGCGCGGCCGCGGCGCGGCAGCGGCGCGGCGGGCCCGCGCCCGACGAGGACCTCGCGGCGTACTTCGCCGAGGTCATCGACGCCGACCAGAAGATCGAGCCGCGCGACTGGATGCCGGAGGCGTACCGCCGGACGCTGATCCGGCAGATCGCTCAGCACGCCCACTCCGAGATCATCGGGATGCAGCCGGAGGGGAACTGGATCAGCCGGGCCCCGTCGCTCAAGCGCAAGGCGATCCTGCTGGCCAAGGTGCAGGACGAGGCGGGCCACGGGCTCTACCTGTACGCCGCCGCCGAAACCCTCGGCATCAGCCGCGACGAGCTGGTCCGGCTGCTGCTCGACGGGCGGCAGAAGTACAGCTCGATCTTCAACTACCCGACCCTCACCTGGGCCGACATGGGTGCGATCGGCTGGCTGGTGGACGGCGCCGCGATCGTCAACCAGGTGCCGCTCTGCCGCTGCTCGTACGGCCCGTACGCCCGGGCGATGATCCGGGTCTGCAAGGAGGAGTCGTTCCACCAGCGGCAGGGCTACGAGATCCTGCACACTCTGTCGCACGGCACCGACGCGCAGAAGGCGATGGCCCAGGACGCGGTGGACCGCTGGTGGTACCCGTCGCTGGCCATGTTCGGCCCGCCGGACGGCGACTCCACCCACTCCGGCCAGTCGATGGCGTGGAAGATCAAGCGCTTCTCGAACGACGAGCTGCGCCAGCGCTTCGTGGACATGTGCGTCCAGCAGGCCGAGATCCTCGGGCTGCGCCTTCCCGATGAGGACCTGCGCTGGAACGAGGAGCGGCAGGCGTACGACTACACCCAGCCCGACTACGACGAGCTGATGCGGGTGATCAAGGGCGACGGGCCGTGCAACCGGGAGCGGATGGCACGCCGCCGGGCCGCGCACACCGAGGGCGCGTGGGTCCGCGAGGCCGCCGCGGCGTACGCCGCCAAGCGAGCCGGAACGAAGGAGAAGGTTGCCGCGTGAGTACCGAACACTCGCCTCTCTGGGAGGTCTTCGTGCGGGCCCGGCGCGGGTTGTCGCACACCCACGTCGGCAGCCTGCACGCGCCCGACGCCGAACTGGCCCTGCGCAACGCCCGGGATCTCTACACCCGGCGGCAGGAGGGCGTGTCGATCTGGGTCGTACCGGCCGCCGCGATCACCGCGTCCAGCCCGGACGAGAAGGACGCCTTCTTCGACCCGGCCGCCGACAAGGTCTACCGCCACCCCACCTTCTACGACGTGCCGGACGGGGTGGCCCACCTGTGAACGGCCCCTTCGACTTCACCCTCCGGCTCGGTGACGACGCGCTCATCGCCGCGCAGCGGCTGGCCGAGTGGACCACCCGCGCGCCGGAGATGGAGGAGGACATCGCGCTGGCCAACATCGCCCTCGACCAGCTCGGCGCGGCCCGCCTGCTGCTGTCGTACGCGGGTGAGCTGGAGGGCGCCGGCCGCGACGAGGACGCGCTGGCCTACCTGCGCGACGACCGGGAGTTCCGCAACGCGCTGCTGGTCGAGCTGCCCAACGGCGACTTCGCGGTGACCATGGCGAAGCTGCTCTTCCTGTCGGCGTACCAACTGCCGCTCTACACCGCGCTGGCCGGCTGTGCCGACGAGCGGCTCGCCGCGATCGGCGCCAAGGCCCGCAAGGAGTCGGCGTACCACCTCGACCACAGCGCGCTGTGGGTGAAGCGGCTCGGCGACGGCACCGAGGAGTCGCACCGCCGGATGCAGGCCGCGGTCGAGCAGGTCTGGCCGTACGTCCACGAACTTTTCGCCGCCGAACCCGAGGCGCCGGTCGACCCGGCCACCCTGCGGCCGGCGTTCGACGACACGGTCGCCGCGGTGCTCGACGAGGCCACGGTGACCCGTCCGGACGGCGGTTGGGCGCCGGCCGGCGGCCGGGACGGCGTGCACACCGAGCACCTGGGCTACCTGCTCGCCGAGATGCAGGTGCTGCACCGCGCCCATCCCGGAGCACGCTGGTGAGCGCGCCCGGAGCGGCCCAGCGGAGCCTCGCGGTCGACGAGCGCGCGTCGACCGACGCGAGGGCGGCCGTGGCGAGCGTGGTCGACCCGGAGATCCGGGTGGTCACCATCGAGGAGCTGGGCATCCTGCGGGCGGTCGACGAGGATCCCGCCAGCGGCCGGGTCACCGTCACCATCACACCGACCTACACCGGCTGCCCCGCGATGGACGTGATCCGGGCCGACATCCGCCGGGCGCTGGCCGCCGCCGGCCACCCGGACTCCGAGGTCCGCACGGTCTACAGCCCGCCGTGGAGCACCGACTGGATCTCCGACGACGGGCGGGCGAAACTCGCCGCCGCCGGGATCGCCCCGCCGGCTCCGGTACGCACCGGCACGGCGGTGCCGCTGACCCTCGCGGTCCGCTGCCCGCTCTGCGGGTCGCCGGAGACCGAGCAGGTCAGCCGGTTCGGCTCCACCGCGTGCAAGGCGCTCTGGCGCTGCCGGTCCTGCTCCGAACCCTTCGACCACGTGAAGGCGCTGTGACAGTCACCATCACCCGACCGGTCCGTCGCCGGCCGGTCTTCCACCCACTGTCGGTCGCCGCCGTCGACCGGCTCACCGACGACGCCGTGGCGGTCACCTTCGCCGTACCCGAGGAACTGCGGGAGACCTTCGCGTTCCGCGCCGGTCAGCACCTCACGCTCCGGCTGCCCGGTGCCGTCGGCGCGGACGGCGCCGACGTGCGCCGGTCGTACTCCATCTGCTCCACTCCGGACGACCTGGCCCGGCACGGCCGGTTGCGGATCGGGGTGCGGGAGATCCCGGGCGGCGCCTTCTCCGGGTACGCCTGCGGTGCGCTGCGCGGCGGCGACACCGTGGAGGTGCTGCCGCCGTTGGGCCACTTCACCACGGCCTTCACGCCCGAGCGGGTCCGCCACTACGGCGCGGTCGTCGCCGGCTCCGGCATCACCCCGGTGCTCGGCCTGGTCGCCGCGGCCCTGGCCGTCGAGCCGGCCAGCACTTTCACCCTGGTGTACGGCAACCGCACCGCGAACACGGTCATGTTCGCCGAGGAACTGGCCGATCTGAAGGACCGGTACCCCACCCGGCTGCACCTGGTGCACGTGCTCTCCCGCGAGCAGGGCGAGTCGCCGCTGCTGTCCGGGCGGATCGACGCCGATCGGCTGGGCCGGCTGCTGGACACCATCGTGCCGGGGGACGTCATCGAGGAGTGGTTCCTCTGCGGCCCGTACGGCATGGTGATCGACGTCCGCGACGTGCTGACCGCGCGCGGGCTCCCCGAGTCCGCGGTGCACACCGAGCTGTTCCACGTCGACGCGCCGCCGGAGCCGGTGCGCCGCCCCAGCGACGAACCGGGCGCCGGAGCGGAGGTCACCATCGTGCTGGACGGCCGGTCGTCGAGCTTCACAATGGGCCGCGAGGAGCGGGTGCTGGACGCCGCGCTGAAGGTGCGCGGCGAGCTGCCGTACGCCTGCAAGGGCGGGGTCTGTTCGACCTGCAAGGCGAAGGTCGTCGACGGCGCGGTGTCGATGGCCCGCAACTACGCCCTGGAGCCCGACGAGGTGGCCGCCGGCTACGTGCTCACCTGCCAGTCCAGCCCGACCACCGACAAGCTCACGGTCGACTACGACGCGTGACTAGGCCGGAGACGTCACACCGGGGTGGGCGCTCGTCGGTGGACCGGAGGCGGCGACGTAGGCTCGGAGGCGTGACGGTGAGCCGGGAGATCGACGACATCCTGCAGCGTGGCGCGGACGGCGGGCGGATCACGCCCGAGGAGGCCCTGCTGCTCTACACCGAGGCGCCCTTCCACGCGCTGGGCGAGGCCGCCGACGCGGTGCGCCGGCGGCGCTACCCGGACAACATCGTCACGTACCTGATCGACCGCAACATCAACTACACCAACGTCTGCGTGACGGCCTGCAAGTTCTGCGCCTTCTACCGGGCGCCGAAGCACGCCGAGGGCTGGACCCACCCGACCGAGGAGATCCTGCGCCGCTGCGGCGAGGCGGTCGAGTTGGGCGCGACCCAGGTGATGCTCCAGGGCGGGCACCACCCCGACTACGGCGTGGAGTACTACGAGCAGCTCTTCTCCTCGGTCAAGCAGGCGTACCCGCAGCTGGTCATCCACTCGATCGGGCCGAGCGAGATCCTGCACATGGCCAAGGTCTCCGGGGTCAGCCTGGACGAGGCCATCGCCCGGATCAAGACCGCCGGCCTGGACTCGATCGCCGGCGCCGGCGCGGAGATGCTGCCCGAGCGACCGCGCAGGGCCATCGCGCCGCTGAAGGAGTCGGGCGAGCGCTGGCTGGAGGTCATGGAGCTGGCCCACCGGCAGGGCATCGAGTCGACCGCCACCATGATGATGGGCACCGGCGAGACGCACGCCGAGCGGATCGAGCACCTGCGGATGATCCGCGACGTGCAGGACCGCACCCGCGGCTTCCGGGCGTTCATCCCGTGGACGTACCAGCCGGAGAACAACCACCTCAAGGGCCGCACCCAGGCCACCACACTGGAGTACCTGCGGCTCGTCGCCGTGGCCCGGCTCTTCTTCGAGACCGTGCCGCACCTGCAGGCGTCCTGGCTGACCACTGGCAAGGACGTCGGGCAGCTGTCGTTGCACATGGGCGTGGACGATCTCGGCTCGATCATGCTGGAGGAGAACGTCATCTCCTCGGCCGGCGCCCGGCACCGCTCCAACCTGCACGAGCTGATCGGCATGATCCGTTCGGCGGACCGGATCCCGGCCCAGCGGGACACCCTCTACAACCGGCTGGCCGTGCACCACACGCCCGCCGACGACCCGACCGACGAGCGGGTGGTCTCGCACTTCTCCTCGATCGCGATGCCCGGCGGCGGGGCTGGGAAATCGCTGCCGCTGGTCGACGCCAACTGACCCGTTCGGAGGACGGCCGACCGCTGCACCTGGCCGCTGGCCCGTCACCCTGCACAATCCCTGGTGGGGCGATGGGCACAGCTCGGAAACGATCCAGGCGCAGGGATGGCGGGGGGCGATCCGCGATCGCTAACGTGCGGCCGACGAATCGTTGAGCGTCCCTGCCTTCCTGGCGGTGGACGCCATGTCCTCCATCGGCCCATGAGGGCCGTTCACATAACGCACGGCGGTACGGGCGGGATGGGTGACCATCCCGCCCGTACCGTCTCACCGGTCTGGCCCGGACGGGCGGAAAGCCGCCGTCGATGCTGGCGCCGGGGATCGACGTCCGATAATGTCCGCTCGTTTCCGCAACCATTCTTTCTTCCCTAACCCCGGGGGATCGATGACACCGTTTTACCGCTCGACCCTGACCCGCGTGGGCACCGTGGCCCTGCTCGCGGCCGGTGGCCTCGCCACCGTCGCGGCACCGGCGCACGCCGCCGACCAGGCCGATCTGGCGCTCACGCCGCTCAGCTACAACCTGGCCAAGGGCGTCAAGGAGGCCAAGGCCAAGCCGTTCAAGTTCCAGGTCGACAACACGCGCGGCACGGTCGACGCCAAGGACGTCCGGGTCACCGTGGAGACCAACGGCCTCGAGGACCGCAAGGTCGGCGTACTCGTGCCGGACGGCTGCGACATCGCCGGCACGGCCTTCACCTGCCTGCTCGGCGACCTGGCCGCCGGCACCACCGAGGACTTCGGCATCCCGCTCTTCTCCACCGGCGGGCGCGGCGAGGCCGGCACGCTGGTGGTCACCATCAGCTCGGCCACCGCCGACCCCAACCCGGACGACAACACGGTCGAGCAGAAGATCACCGTGACCAAGCGCGGCTACGACCTGACGACCTGGGTGCAGGACGTCTACGCAGACGTGGCAGTGGACGGCGACGAGGCGGGCGAGTCCCAGCTCACGCCGGTGCGTCCCGGCGAGACCGCGCCGCTGGACTGGGCGGTCTACAACGACGGCAGCCGCAAGGCCACCGGAGTGGCGTACGGGATCACACTGCCGGCCGGCGTCGCCTTCGCCGAGCTGCCGGAGGGCTGCGCCGAGCAGCCGCTGAACGGCCTCGCCAACGCGTACTGCGAGGACTCCGGTGTGGTGCTGCGGCCGGGTCAGTTCTACACGGCCGACGTGCGGGTGAAGGTCGCCGCGGACGTGACTCAGCCGGTGCTCCGGCCCGGTTTCGTGTGGGCCAAGGGTCTGGACGTCGCCGAGGGCAGCCCCGAGGAGCAGCCGAAGGTGGCCAGCGACGCCCAGCGTCGGGCGTTCACCGAGACCGACGACGGGGACAACACCGCGCAGTTCGACGTCTTCGTCGACCTGGCCACGCAGCCGACCCCCACGCCGACTCCGACCGTGACCCCGACCCCGACGGTGACCCCGACCTCCGGTGGCACGCCCACACCCGGCGCGACCACGTCGCCGGGTGCCGGCGGTGGCGGCTCCGCCGGTGGCGGGCTGCCGGTGACCGGTGTGCAGGTCGGCCTGATCGGCGGTATCGGCGGCGCGATCCTGCTGGTGGGTGGGGCGCTCCTGGTGCTCTCCCGGCGGCGCAAGGTCGTCCTGGTCGCTCCCGGCGACGAGACGTCGACCGACTGACGAGGTCGTCGGCGGCCGACGCGGGGATCGGCGGCTGACGCAACCGTGACGCGAGGGCGGGGTGGGCGACCATCCCGCCCTTTCGCGTGCCGGAGGTCTGCGCGCACCACCCAGCGGTCGCAGTTCTCGCCGCGGCTGGCAGAGTGGAGGGGTGAGCCGTACCCCGCAGGGCCAGCGCGCCAGCCTGGACAAGCAGCCGCACGAGGTCGCCGCGATGTTCGACGGCGTGGCGGAGCGTTACGACCTGACGAACACGGTGCTGTCCTTCGGGCAGGACCGGTCCTGGCGTCGGGCGACCCGGGCGGCGCTCGGCCTGCGGCCGGGCGAGCGCGTGCTGGACGTGGGTGCGGGGACCGGCGTGTCGACCCAGGAGCTCGCCCAGTCCGGGGCGTACGCGGTCGGCGCCGACCTGTCGCTGGGAATGCTGTACGCGGGCAAGCGGAGCCGCCCAGCGGTGCCGCTGCTGGCCGGGGACGCGTTGCGACTGCCCTTCGCCGACGGCAGCTTCGACGCGGTGACCATCTCCTTCGCGTTGCGCAACGTCAACGACACCGACGCCGCACTGCGCGAGCTGGCCCGGGTGACCCGTCCCGGCGGGCGGCTGGTGGTCTGCGAGTTCAGCACGCCGGTCAACCCGGCCTTCCGCACGGTCTACCTGTCGTATCTGATGCGCTCGCTGCCGGCGGTGGCCCGGGCGGTGTCCAGCAACCCCGAGGCGTACGTCTACCTCGCCGAGTCGATCCGGGCCTGGCCGGACCAGTCCGCGTTGGCGGGTCGGATCGGCGCGACCGGCTGGGGTCGGGTGGCGTGGCGGAACCTGACCGGCGGCGTCGTCGCCCTGCACCGGGCGGTCCGCGACTAGGCGGCGGTCGGCCGCCGGTCGACCGGCGGCCCCGACTGGATGACACCATCCCTCTCGTTTCGGGAAAGTCCGACTTCGGTCCACTTTGCCCTTTACGCTCGTCGCATGACGGGACGAGACCCGGCGGGCCCGGTGGCCGCCACCGACGACGACGCGGCCGAACTCATCGCGCAGTTGCGGGAACTCGCCGGCGCCGATCCGGCGGACGTCCGTCAGGTGGTCGCCGAGGTGTTGGCGGCGCTGGACCGCGCGGCCGGAGGTGCGTTGCGCGAGCATCTGCCGGAGACGATCCGGGTCGATGCCGGCCTGGATGCGTCCAGTCCGGCCTGACACCCGGCCGCTGTGGACACTCGCTGAGTGTCACATCACCGAGTTAGGTACCCCTCATCCGGTGCAGGTATGACGCCGGTCATAGACTGCTCCCGTCTGGGCTTGTGAAGCATTTCACGAGCATGCGGGAGGAGGCGCGAGATGACCGCGGTCGAGCACGACGCCGACGTCATCGTCGTGGGCGCCGGTCCCGGTGGATCGGCGACCGCGTACCACCTGGCTCGGCACGGCGTACGGGTACTGCTGCTGGAGAAGACCGAGTTCCCCCGGGAGAAGGTCTGCGGCGACGGGCTGACCCCGCGCGCGGTGCGCCAGCTGATCCGGATGGGCGTGGACACCTCGCCCGAGGCCGGCTGGCTGCACAACAAGGGCCTGCGGGTGATCGGCGGCGGCGTACGCCTCGAACTGGACTGGCCCGAGCTGGCCAGCTTCCCCAACTACGGCCTGGTCCGCACCCGCCTCGACTTTGACGACCTGCTCGCCCAGCGGGCGGTGGCCGCTGGCGCCAAGCTGCGGACCAGCGTCAACGTCATGGGCCCGGTGCTCGACGGCGACGGCCGGGTGACCGGCGTCGAGGCGGAGGTCGGGCCGGACAAGGAGCCCGTCACGTTCTCCGCCCCGCTGGTGGTCGCGGCCGACGGGGTCTCCGGTCGGTTCCCGCTCGCCCTCGGGCTGGCCAAGCGGGAGGACCGGCCGATCGGCGTGGCCGTCCGGCGCTACTACCGCTCGCCGGCCAAGCACGACGACAACTACCTGGAGTCCTGGTTGGAGCTCCGCAGCAAGGACAGCGGCGACAACCTGCTCCCCGGGTACGGCTGGATCTTCGGGCTCGGCGACGGTCGGGTCAACGTCGGCCTCGGTGTGCTCAACTCCTCGTCCGCGTTCGGCAAGACCAACTACCGCCGACTGCTCACCGACTGGCTGGCCAACACCCCCGAAGACTGGGGGATGACCGACGAGGCCAACGCCGAGGGCCCGATCCTCGGCGCCGCGCTGCCGATGGGCTTCAACCGGGTGCCGCACTACACCCGCGGCGTCATGCTCGTCGGCGACTCCGGCGGCATGGTCAACCCGTTCAACGGCGAGGGCATCGCGTACGCGATGGAGTCCGGCGAGCTGGCCGCGGAGGTCGCGGTGCAGGCGCTCGCCCGGCCGGCCGGCCCCGAGCGTGAGCGGGCGCTGATGGCGTACCCGACCGAGCTGAAGGCACGCCTCGGCGGCTACTACCGCCTCGGCGGCATCTTCGTGAAGCTGATCGGCCGCCCCGAGATCATGCGGATCGCCACCAGGCACGGCATGCCGCACCCGACGCTGATGCGCTTCGTGCTCAAGCTGCTGGCCAACCTGACCGACCCGCGTGGCGGGGACGCGATGGACCGGGTCATCAACGCGATGACGAAGGCCGCGCCAGCCGTCTAGGACTACCACATCGGGGCTGGTCACAGCCCCGGGGTGGACAGAGATCGACCCCCGCCGGCAGCCACCGCGAGGGACGTGAATAGTGTGATTTTCGTCAAGCACCGAGGGCAGGGAAGGACGAGCAGGAGAATACGATGTCGCTCTCGCCTTACGCACCGATCATCGGGCTGTTCGCCCTCGCCGCGGCGTTCTCGCTGTTCTCCGTCGGCGCCGCCCGCTTCGCCGGTCCCCGGCGCTACAACAAGGCCAAACTCGAGGCGTACGAGTGCGGCATCGAGCCCAGCCCCCAGCCGGTCGGCGGCGGGCGGTTCCCGATCAAGTTCTACCTGACGGCGATGCTCTTCATCGTCTTCGACATCGAGATCATCTTCCTCTACCCCTGGGCGGTCTCGTTCGACGCCCTGCCGATCTTCGGCTTCGTGGAGATGGTCCTGTTCATCGTCGCGGTCTTCGTCGCGTACGCCTACGTCTGGCGGCGCGGCGGGCTGGACTGGGACTGAGGAAGGAACGTCAGATGGGCATCGAGGAGAAGCTCCCCGCCGGCGTCCTGCTCACCTCGGTGGAGAAGCTGGTCAACTGGTCCCGGAAGTCGTCCGTCTGGGGCGCCACCTTCGGCCTGGCCTGCTGCGCCATCGAGATGATGGCCGCCGGTGGTCCGCACTACGACATGGGCCGCTGGGGCATGGAGGTCTTCCGGGCCTCGCCGCGCCAGGCCGACCTGATGATCGTGGCCGGCCGGGTCAGCCAGAAGATGGCCCCGGTGCTGCGCCAGATCTACGACCAGATGGCCGAGCCCCGCTGGGTGCTCTCCATGGGCGTCTGCGCCAGCAGCGGCGGCATGTTCAACAACTACGCCATCGTGCAGGGCGTCGACCACGTCGTCCCGGTCGACATGTACCTGCCCGGCTGCCCGCCCCGGCCGGAGATGCTCATCGACGCGATCCTCAAGCTCCGCGAGAAGATCATGTATGAGCCGCTCGGTCCGAACGGCCGCAAGATGCTGGCGGCCCGCCAGGAGCGCGGTGACATCCCGGTCGTGCCGTACGGCTCGATGCCGTCCTCGTACCGCAACGACAAGGCCCGGCGTGCCGAGTGGACGAAGGCCGTCCGCGAGGGGCGCGAGGAGCAGTTGCGGATCGAGAACTGGATGAACGCGCAGAACCACCTCCACGCACACGAGGGTCCGAAATGACGGCACCGAACGACAGGAACGACGACGGCGGCGTACCGGTCCCGACGACCCCGGCCGGCGCGAGCAGCACCGCCCCGGCGGAGTACCCGCCGGCCAGCCCGGCCGGGCGGGGGATGTTCGGCAACCAGGGCAGCGGTGACGTCTCCGGCTACGGCGGCCTGGTCCGCCAGCGCCAGCCGATCGAGGAGGCCGCCCGGCCGTACGGGGGCTACTTCGACGAGGTCCGCGACGCGCTGGAGGAGGCGTACCCGGCCTTCGGTGACGCGATCGAGAAGGTCGTCGTCGACCGGGGCGAGCTGACCCTGCACGTGCGCCCGGAGCGGATCGCCGAGGTCTGCCAGGTGATGCGCGACGACCTGGCGCTGCGCTTCGAGCTCTGCTCCTCGGTGTCCGGGGTGGACTACCTGGGCGCCGACGAGCGCCGGCTGCACGTGATCTACCAGCTCACCTCGATGACCTACCGGCGCCGCGTCCGGTTGGAGGCCGCGGTCTCCGTCGCCGACCCGCACCTGCCCAGCGTCACCGCGGTCTACCCGACCGCCGACTGGCAGGAGCGCGAGGCGTACGACATGTTCGGCATCGTCTTCGACGGCCACCCCAATCTGACCCGGATCCTCATGCCGGACGACTGGGAGGGGCACCCGCAGCGCAAGGACTACCCGCTCGGCGGCGTCCCCGTCGAGTACAAGGGTGCGGAAATTCCTCCGCCGGACCGTAGGAGGTCCTACCAGTGAGCGCGAGGAGTGAGCTTGCGAGCCCCGCAGTCGTGAACGGAGGGCCAGCACAGTGACCACGTCGAACTACGCCACCGAGCGCGAGACCACCGAGGGTCGGGTCTTCACCGTCACCGGCGGGGACTGGGACACGGTCGTCTCGGGCACCGACCCGATCAACGAAGAGCGGATCGTCGTCAACATGGGTCCGCAGCACCCGTCGACGCACGGCGTGCTGCGGCTGATCCTGGAGCTGGAGGGCGAGACGGTCCGCGAGGCCCGCTCGGTCGTCGGCTACCTGCACACCGGCATCGAGAAGAACCTGGAATACCGCAACTGGGTCCAGGGCTCGACCTTCGTGACCCGGATGGACTACCTCTCGCCGCTGTTCAACGAGACGGCCTACGCGCTCGCGGTCGAGAAGCTGCTCGGCATCACCGACGACATCACCGAGCGGGCCACCACCATCCGGGTGCTCATGATGGAGCTCAACCGGATCTCCTCGCACCTGGTCTGGCTGGCCACCACCGGCATGGAGCTGGGCGCGATCTCGATCATGCTGTACGGCTTCCGCGAGCGGGAGTACATCCTCGACATCTTCGAGACCATCACCGGCCTGCGGATGAACCACGCGTACGTCCGGCCGGGCGGGGTCGCGCAGGACGTGCCGGACGAGGCCGTCGGCAAGATCCGCGACTTCCTCAAGATGATGCCGAAGAAGCTCAAGGAGTACGAGGACCTGCTCTCGGGCCAGCCGATCTGGACCGAGCGGACCAAGGGCGTCGCGGTGCTGGACGTGACCGGCTGCCTCGCGCTCGGCGTCACCGGCCCGGTGCTGCGCTCCGCCGGTCTCGCCTGGGACCTGCGCAAGACCATGCCGTACTGCGGCTACGAGACGTACGAGTTCGACGTGCCGACCCACCCGGACGGCGACGTGTGGGGCCGCTACCAGGTCCGGCTCGCCGAGATCCGCGAGTCGCTGAAGCTGGTCGAGCAGGCGCTGGACCGGTTGAAGCCGGGTCCGGTGATGGTGGCCGACCGCAAAATCGCCTGGCCGGCGCAGCTCGCCATCGGCGTGGACGGCATGGGCAACTCGCTGGAGCACGTCGCGAAGATCATGGGTCAGTCGATGGAGTCGCTGATCCACCACTTCAAGCTGGTCACCGAGGGCTTCCGGGTCCCGCCGGGCCAGGTGTACGTCGGCATCGAGTCGCCCCGGGGCGAGCTGGGCGTGCACGCGGTCTCCGACGGAGGCACCCGACCGTACCGGGTGCACTACCGGGAGCCGAGCTTCGTCAACCTCCAGGCCCTGCCGGCGATGGCCGAGGGTGGCCTGATCGCCGACGTGATCGCCGGTGGCGCCTCGCTGGACCCCGTGATGGGTGGTTGTGACCGATGACGACTTTCACCGACGAGACCCGGGAGCGGGCCCGCGAGATCATCTCGCGCTACCCGGCGGACCGGTCCCGCTCCGCGCTGCTGCCCCTGCTGCACCTGGTGCAGGCCGAGGAGGGGTACGTCTCCCCGGCCGGGGTCGCGTTCTGCGCCGAGGTGCTCGGGCTGAACAAGGCCCAGGTGGGCGCGGTGGCGACCTTCTACACCATGTACAAGCGCAAGCCGACCGGCGACTTCCTGGTCAGCGTCTGCACCAACACCATGTGCAACGTGCTCGGCGGCCAGGAGGTCTACGACACCCTCGTCGAGCACCTGGGCGTCGGGCACGACGAGACCACCGCCGACGGGAAGATCACCCTGGAGCACGCCGAGTGCCTGGCGGCCTGCGACTACGGCCCGGTGATGACCGTCAACTACGACTTCTTCGACGGCGTGGACCCGTCGACCGCGCTCGGCGTGGTCGACGAGTTGCGCGCCGGCGGGCGGCCGATGCCGACCCGGGGCGCGCGGCTCTGCACGCTCAAGGAGATGGCGGTACAGCTCGCCGGCTTCGCCGACGAGCGGGACGGCGCGGTGGCCGACGGCGGGCCGGGCGAGCCCACCCTGCGGGGGCTGCGGCTGGCCCAGGAGCACGGCGTCGCCGTGGCGGGCTTCGACCCGAACACCCCGATCCGCAGCAAGGCCGAGGCCGACCGGGAGGCCGCCGAGGCGAAGGCGAAGGCCGAGGCCGCCAAGCCGGCCCCGACCGAGGCCAGCACCGCGCCGGTCAAGGGCGGCGACGGCGCGGCCACCCCGGCCGCGACGCCCGCCGCACCGGTCACCGCCGGCGATGGCGCGGCCGCCCCGACGGGTACGCCGGTGGGCGCCGAGCCGGCGCGACCGGAGGCGGCCACGGGCAGCACCGCGCCGGACGTCAAGGCGCCGGACGACAAGTCGCCGCAGGTGCGTACCGCCGAGACGCGGCAGCCCGACGCGACCACCGCCGTGCCGGACGCACCGGGCACCAAGGTCCCGGCGGCCGGTGCGCCGCCGGCGTCGGGTGACGCGCGGGCGGCGGAGGCCGCCGGCGCGGCGGCCAACGCGCCGGCCGGTGACGGCAAGCCCGCCGGCGACGCGGCCGGAGCGCAGGAGCGCAACCTCAAGGAGGCGGCGGCCGGGTCGGACCCCGACCCGGACGACGCGAGCGGAACGGGGGTCCGGAAGTGACCACTCCTCGGCCGGAGACGCTGGCCAAGCTCACGCCGGTGCTGACCAAGCGCTGGCTGTCGCCGGACGCCTGGCGGATCGACACCTACGAGAAGCTCGACGGTTACGCGGCGCTGCGCAAGGCGCTCAACGCCCACCCGGACGACCTGATCCAGCTGATCAAGGACTCCGGGCTGCGCGGCCGGGGTGGCGCCGGCTTCCCCACCGGTCTCAAGTGGGGCTTCATCCCACAGGGCGACGGGAAGCCGCACTACCTGGTGGTCAACGCCGACGAGGGCGAGCCGGGCACCTGCAAGGACCTGCCGCTGATGACCCACGACCCGCACGCGCTGGTCGAGGGCGTCATCATCGCGTCGTACGCGATCCGGGCCAACCGCGCCTACATCTACATCCGGGGCGAGGCGGTGCACGCCGCGCGCCGGCTGCGCAACGCGGTGCAGGAGGCGTACGCCAAGGGCTACCTCGGCACCAACATCCTGCGCAGCGGCTTCGACCTGGAGCTGGTGGTGCACTCCGGCGCCGGGGCGTACATCTGCGGCGAGGAGACCGCGCTGCTGGACTCGCTGGAGGGCTTCCGGGGCCAGCCGCGGTTGCGCCCGCCGTTCCCGGCCACCCACGGCCTGTACGCGAGCCCGACCGTGGTCAACAACGTCGGCACCATCGCCAGCGTGCCGCCGATCGTGCTCGGCGGGGCCGCCTGGTGGAAGACCATGGGCACCGAGAAGTCCTCCGGGCCGATGATCTACTCGCTCTCCGGTCGGGTCGCCAACCCGGGCCAGTACGAGTGCTCGATGGGCGTCACGCTGCGCGAGCTGCTGGAGCTGGCCGGCGGGATGCAGCCCGGGCACAACCTGAAGTTCTGGACCCCGGGCGGCTCGTCCACCCCGCTGCTCGCCGCCGAGCACCTGGACGTGCCGCTGGACTTCGAGGGGGTGGCGGCCGCCGGCTCGATCCTCGGCACCACGGCCACCCAGATCTTCTCGGACCAGGACTGCCCGGTCTACGCGACCTACCGGTGGCTGGAGTTCTACCACCACGAGTCGTGCGGCAAGTGCACGCCGTGCCGCGAGGGCAACTACTGGATGGTCCGGGTCTACCGGCGGATCCTCGCCGGCCAGGGCACCCACGAGGACCTGGACACCCTGCTGGACACCTGCGACAACATCCTCGGCCGCTCGTTCTGCGGCCTCGGTGACGGTGCGACCAGCTCGGTGACCTCGTCGCTGAAGTACTTCAAGCAGGACTACCTCGACTACATCGAGGGACGTACCGCGCCGAAGCTGTCGGACAAGCAGCTGGTGGGAGCCCACTAATGACCGACGTAGCCAAGCAGACCGACACCGTCACGCTCACCATCGACGGCGTCGAGGTCACCGCCCCCAAGGGGACGCTGCTGATCCGGGTCGCCGAGCAGATGGGCACCGAGATCCCGCGGTTCTGCGACCACCCGCTGCTGGCCCCGGCCGGCGCCTGCCGGCAGTGCCTGGTCGAGGTGGAGGGGCAGCGCAAGCCGGTCGCCTCCTGCACCCAGACCGTCGCCGACGGCATGGTGGTGCGGACCCAGCTCACCTCCCCGGTCGCCAAGAAGGCCCAGGAGGGGGTGATGGAGCTGCTGCTCCTCAACCACCCCCTGGACTGCCCGATGTGTGACAAGGGCGGCGAGTGCCCGCTGCAGAACCAGGCGATGTCCACCGGCCGCACCGACTCCCGCTTCCACGAGCACAAGCGCGAGTACGAGAAGCCGATGGCGATCAGCAGCCAGGTGCTGCTGGACCGCGAGCGGTGCGTGCTCTGCCAGCGGTGCACCCGGTTCTCCGAGGAGATCGCCGGCGACAAGTTCATCGACCTGATGGGCCGGTCGTCCGCCGAGGAGATCAACATCTACCGCGACGAGGCGTACGGCGAGGAGGGCGACGACGGGGACGTCCCGTTCAACTCCTACTTCTCCGGCAACACGGTGCAGATCTGCCCGGTGGGCGCGCTGACCGGTGCCCAGTACCGGTTCCGGGCCCGCCCGTTCGACCTGGTCTCCAGCCCGAGTGTGTGCGAGCACTGCTCGGCCGGCTGCGGGCAGCGCACCGACTGGCGGCGCGGCAAGGTGCTGCGCCGGCTGGCCGGCGACGAGCCGGCGGTGAACGAGGAGTGGAACTGCGACAAGGGCCGGTGGGGCTTCCAGTACACCCGGGCCACCGACCGGCTGACCACCCCGCTGGTCCGCGACGAGCGCACCGGTGAGCTGCGCGAGGCGTCCTGGAGCGAGGCGCTCACCGTGGCCGCCGAGGGGCTGCGCGCCGCCCGTGACGGCGGGCAGGGCACGGCGGTGCTCACCGGCGGCCGGCTGACCGTCGAGGACTCGTACGCGTACTCGAAGTTCGCCCGGGTCGCCCTGAACACCAACGACATCGACTTCCGGGCCCGGCCGGTCTCCCGCGAGGAGGCCGACTTCCTGGCCAGCTCGGTCGCCGGGGTCACCGACGTCACCTACACCGACGTGGAGAACGCGCCGGCGGTGGTGCTGGTCGGTCTGGAGCCGGAGGAGGAGTGCCCGATCCTCTTCCTGCGGCTGCGCAAGGCGTACCTGAAGAAGAAGCTCACGGTGTACGCGCTGGCGCCGTTCGCCACCCGTGGTCTGGAGAAGCTCGGCGCCAAGCTGGCCCGGGTCGTCCCGGGCGAGGAGGCCACCGTGCTCGCCGAGCACGCCACGGTCACCGAGGCGTTGAGCACGCCGGGCGCGATCCTGATCGTCGGGGAGCGGCTGGCCGGCGTGCCGGGCGGGCTCTCCGCGGCGGCGGATGTGGCCCGTCGTACCGGCGCGAAGCTGGCCTGGGTGCCGCGGCGCGCGGGTGACCGCGGTGCGGTCGACACCGGCTGCCTGCCCAACCTGCTCCCCGGTGGCCGGCTGGTCACCGAGCCGGCCGCCCGGGCCGAGCTGGGTGAGGCGTGGGACATCCCGGCCGGGGTGATCCCGAGCCAGGCCGGGCGGGACACCGACGGCATCCTGGCGGCCGCCGCCGGCGGTCAGCTTGGCGCGCTGGTGGTCGCCGGCGTCGACCCGGCCGACCTGGCCGACCCGCGGCTGGCCGAGACGGCCCTGGACGCGGTGCCGTTCCTGGTCAGCCTGGAGCTGCGCGGCAGCGCGGTGACCCGGCGGGCGGACGTGGTCCTCCCGGTCGCCCCGGTGGTCGAGAAGGCCGGCAGCTTCCTGGACTGGGAGGGCCGGCTGCGTCCCTTCGACGCGGTGCTGAACACCGCGGCGATGACCGACGGCCGGGTGCTCGACGCGCTGGCCGCACTGCTCGACGTGCGGCTCGGCACTCCGGACGTGCTGAGCGTCCGCCGCGAGCTGGGAGCCCTGCCGCCGACCCGCCTCCAGCGGCCGGCGGCGCCTTCGGTGGCGCCGGCGGCGGTGCCGCACCCGGGCGCCGGGGAGGCCGTGTTGGCCACCTGGCACCAGCTGATCGACCTGGGCACCCTCACCGAGGGCGACGAACACCTCGCCGGTACGGCCCGCCCGCCGGTGGTCCGGCTGGGCAAGGGCACCGCCGAGGCGCTCGGCGTCGCCGACGGTGACGCCGTCACGGTGGGCACCGACCGGGGGGCGCTGACCCTGCCGGCGGAGCTCACCGAGATGCCGGACGGCGTGGTCTGGCTGCCCACCAACTCACCCGGGTCGACCGTGCGACGCAGCCTCGGGGCGACGTCGGGCGCGGTGGTCCGGATCTCCGCCGCGCCGCTCACCGCGACCGTGCCGGCCGCTCGGGCCGACACCGTCACCGGGCGGCCGGGGCCGCTGCTCAACGCCGGAGGTGTTGAATGATCTACCTGGCCCAGGACCCGACGCTGGCTGACTTCGGCCGGGACCCGTGGTGGCTGGTTCTCGGCAAGATCGTCTTCGCGTTCGCCTTCGGTCTGCTGGCCACCCTGCTCGGCGTCTGGTTCGAGCGGCGCGTGGTGGGCTACATGCAGGTGCGGCCCGGCCCCAACCAGGTCGGCCCGTTCGGCCTGCTGCAGACCCTGGCCGACGGCCTGAAGATGGCCTTCAAGGAGGACATCCTGCCGAAGGCGGCCGACAAGGTCGTCTACTTCTTCGCCCCGACCATCTCGGTGATCTGCGCGGTCACCGCGCTGTCGGTGGTGCCGTTCGGCCCGATGGTGAGCATCTTCGGCCACCACACGCCGTTGCAGGTCACCGACGTGCCAGTGGCGGTGCTGGTGCTGCTGGCCTGCTCCTCGATGGGCATCTACGGCATCGTGCTCGGCGGGTGGGCCTCCGGCTCGACGTACCCGCTGCTCGGCGGCCTGCGCTCCAGCGCCCAGATGATCTCGTACGAGGTCGCGATGGGCCTGAGCATCGTGGCGGTGTTCATGACCGCCGGCACGATGAGCACCAGCGGGATCGTCGCCGCCCAGGGGGACGCCACCCGGCTGACCATCTTCGGCACCGAGATCCCGGCGCCGGGCTGGTACGCGATCCTGCTGCTGCCCAGCTTCATCATCTTCTTCATCTCCACCGTGGGCGAGACCAACCGGGCGCCGTTCGACCTGCCCGAGGCGGAGTCCGAGCTGGTCGCCGGCTTCATGACCGAGTACAGCTCGCTGAAGTTCGCGCTCTTCATGCTCAGCGAGTACGTCTCGATGGTGACCATGTCCGCGGTCACCACCACGCTGTTCCTCGGCGGTTGGCGGGCGCCGTGGCCGATCACGCTGTGGGAGGGCGCCAACTCCGGTTGGTGGCCGATGCTCTGGTTCTTCGGCAAGGTGATCGCGCTGGTCTTCGTCTTCGTGTGGCTGCGCGGCACGCTGCCCCGGCTGCGCTACGACCAGTTCATGCGCTTCGGCTGGAAGGTGCTGCTCCCGATCAACCTGGTCTGGATCCTGGTCCTGTCGGGCCTGCGCTCCATCGAGGACTGGGACTCGCGCGGCAAGCTGATCGCCGTCGGCGTCCCGGCCGGCGTCCTGCTGCTAGCCACGCTGCTCTGGCCGAGCCGCAAGCCGCAGCCGAAGCCGACCCTGCAGGAACAGGTCAACAGTCGACCGCACGGGAGCTTCCCGGTGCCGCCGATGGATCTACAGGTACCACCGAGCCCGCGCATCACGCGTGTGGTCGCCGAGCGGGAGCCGGCCAACATCGCCGCCGGCTCGGACTCCAGGGAGGTGTGACGTGGGCGCGATCACCGGAACGTTCAAGGGCTTCGGTGTCACCTTCTCGCACATGTTCAGGAAGGTCGTCACCACCGACTACCCGTTCAAGCCGCCGGTGTCGGCGCCGCGCTATCACGGGCGGCACATCCTCAACCGGCACCCGGACGGGCTGGAGAAGTGCATCGGCTGCGAGCTGTGCGCCTGGGCCTGCCCGGCGGACGCGATCTACGTCGAGGGCGGCGACAACACCGACGAGCAGCGCTTCTCGCCCGGTGAGCGGTACGCCAGCACCTACCAGATCAACTACGCCCGGTGCATCTTCTGCGGGCTCTGCATCGAGGCCTGCCCGACCCGATCGCTCACCATGAGCAACGAGTACGAGCTGGCCCGGGACAACCGGCAGGATCTGATCTTCACCAAGGAGCAGCTGCTGGCGCCGCTGCTCGAGGGCATGGAGCAGCCGCCGCACCCGATGCGGCTGGGTGACAGCGAGAAGGACTACTACGTCGGGGCGCTGACCAACCCCGGAACGTCGGCCGGCGCGGAGCACTCGGCCAACAACCCGGGGCGCTACCAGGTGGAGCAGCACCCCGGCGTGACGTTCCCGGGCGCCGAGCACCACGCCCAGCGGGCGGCGGCCGGTAAGGGAGAGGAAGCATGACCGCGTCCACGGTGCTCGCCGCGGCGGGCCAGGTCTCCGGCGGCGAGGAGGTCACCTTCTGGATCCTCGCGCCGCTGGCACTGATTGGCGCGATCGGCATGGTGGCCGCGCGCAACGCGGTGCACTCGGCGCTCTGGCTGGTGCTCACCATGCTCTGCCTGGGCGTGTTCTACGTACTCCAGGCCGGGCCGTTCATCGGCATGGTGCAGATCATCGTCTACACCGGCGCGATCATGATGCTCTTCCTGTTCGTGCTGATGCTGGTCGGCCGGGACGCCTCGGACTCGCTGATCGAGACGCTGCGCGGACAGCGGGTCGCCGCGATCGTGCTCGGCCTGGGCTTCGCCGGCCTGGTCGGCGGTGCGCTCTACCGGGCGCTGGAGGGGACGACCGCGGTGGGCCTGGAGCAGGCCAACGCGGAGGGGAACGTGCAGGGCATCGCCCGACTGCTGTTCACCAAGTACGTCTTCGCGTTCGAGCTGACCTCGGCGCTGCTGATCACCGCGGCGGTCGGCGCGATGGTGCTCGCCCATGTCGAACGGCGCAAGCAGGACAAGATGGACCAGCCGTCGACCATGCGCGCGCGCTTCGCCCCGGGCAACTACCCGGGTCCCAAGCCGGGCCCCGGCGTCTTCGCCACATCCTCCTCGGTGGCCACCCCGGCGCGACTGCCGGACGGCCGGCTCACCGACCGGAGCACGCCGGACATCCTGCCGGTCCGGGAACTGACCGCGAAGGAAACCTCGCTGAAGGGGACGGACCAATGACCCCCGACTACTACCTCGTGCTGGCGGCGGTGCTGTTCACCATCGGCGCGGCCGGGGTGCTCGTCCGGCGCAACGCGATCGTGCTGTTCATGTGCGTGGAGCTGATGCTCAACGCGGCCAACCTGACCCTGGTCACCTTCAGCCGGATCAACGGCGACCTCAACGGTCAGATCATGGCGTTCTTCGTGATGGTGGTGGCGGCGGCCGAGGTCGTGGTCGGGCTCGCCATCATCATGTCGATCTTCCGGACCCGACGCTCGGCGAGCGTCGACGACGCCAACCTGCTCAAGTACTAAGGGGCAAGCAAGTGGAAGAGACTGTGCAGTACGCAGAGGCCACGGGCTTGCTGAGCAGCGTCTGGCTGCTGGTGGCGATCCCGCTGGTCAGCGCGGCGATCCTGCTGCTGCTCGGCCGGCGGGCCGACCGCTGGGGGCACTGGTTGGGAGTGGCCGCCATCGGTGCCGCGTTCGTGCTCGGCCTGGCCTCCTTCTTCCAGCTGCGGGGCCTGGAGAACAAGTCGGTCGAGCTGAGCCTCTGGGACTTCATCGCGGTCGGCGACCTGCGGGTGGACTTCGGCCTGCTCTTCGACCCGCTGGCCGCGGTCTTCGTGCTGCTGATCACCGGGGTGGGTTTCCTGATCCACCTGTACGCGGTGGAGTACATGGCGCACGACGAGGGCCGGCGCCGGTTCTTCGCGTACTTCAACCTGTTCGTCGCCGCCATGCTGCTGCTGGTGCTCGGCAACAACTACGTGATGCTCTACTTCGGCTGGGAGGGCGTCGGTCTGGCGTCGTACCTGCTGATCTCCTTCTGGTACGGCCGGCCCAGCGCCGCCACCGCCGGCAAGAAGGCGTTCCTGATGAACCGGGTCGGCGACGCCGGCCTGGCCATCGGCATCTTCATCATGTTCGCCACCCTGGGCACCACCCAGTACGACGAGGTGTTCAACGGCATCGGCGCGGTGGCCGGCCCGACGGTGCTGGTGCTCGGTCTGCTGCTGCTGCTCGGCGCGGCCGGCAAGTCCGGCCAGTTCCCGCTGCAGGCGTGGCTGCCGGACGCGATGGAGGGCCCGACCCCGGTGTCGGCCCTGATCCACGCCGCCACCATGGTCACCGCGGGCGTCTACCTGATCGCCCGGTCCAACCCCATCTTCTCGGCCAACTCGACGCTCCAGCTCGTGGTGGTCAGCGTCGGCGCGCTCACCCTGCTGCTCGGCTGCATCATCGGCGCCGCCAAGGACGACATCAAGCGGGTGCTGGCCTGGTCGACGGTGAGCCAGATCGGCTACATGTTCCTCGGCGTCGGCCTGGGCGGCGGCGCGTACGCGCTGGCCATCGTGCACCTGCTGGCGCACGGCTTCTTCAAGGCCAACATGTTCCTCGGCGCCGGCTCGGTCATGCACGGCATGAAGGACCAGGTCGACATCCGTCGCTTCGGCGGGCTGTCGAAGCACATGAAGATCACCTGGCTGACCTTCATGATGGGCTGGCTCGCCATCATCGGCATGTTCCCGTTCTCCGGCTTCTTCTCCAAGGAGCCGATCATCGTGGCCGCCTTCGAGCGGGAGGACTGGACCGCCTGGCTCTTCGGCGGCGCGGCGCTGCTCGGCGCCGGGCTGACCGCGTTCTACATGACCCGGCTCTTCGTGCTCACCTTCCACGGGCCGAAGCGGTGGACCGAGGAGATCGAGCACCCGCACGAGTCGCCGAAGCTGATGACCATCCCCCTGATCCTGCTGGCGGCCGGCTCGGTCGGCGCCGGTTTTCTGCTCTCCACCTCGGTTCCGGACTGGCTGGAGGCGACCGCCGGGCTCGGCGGCCAGGAGAAGGGGCACGAGGCGGTCCTCGCGCACGGCGTGATCACCACGCTCTCGCTGCTGGTGACCGTGCTCGGCGCCGGGCTCGCCTGGTTCCTGTTCCGGACCGGTACGGCCACCGCGCCGCAGCCGGCCGGCGTGCTGGTCACCGCCGCCCGCCGCAACCTGTACACCGACACGGTCAACGAGGCGATCTTCGAGAAGCCGGGCATCTTCCTCACCCGGGCGCTGGTCTTCCTCGACAACCGGGGCGTCGACGGGCTGGTCAACGGCCTCGCCGCCGCGGTGGGCGGGGGCTCGGGCCGGCTCCGGCGGCTGCAGACCGGCTTCGTGCGGTCGTACGCGACCTCGATCCTGACCGGCGCGCTGCTCGTGGTGGCGGCGTTCCTGGCGGTGCAGGCGGGGTGGCTGGCGTGATCGACCTCTTTCCGGCCGCCCCCGCCGGCGGGCCACGCAGTCACGACGGAGGTAAGGCCGAATAATGTCCAACTTCCCGTTCCTCTCGGTGCTGACCGTGGCGCCGCTGGTCGGTGCCCTGGTGGTGGCCTTCCTGCCGCGCAGCCGGCCGGAGCTGGCCAAGCAGGTGGCCTTCGTCTGGTCGCTGCTGGTGCTGGTGCTCTCGGTGGCCATGTGGATCACCTTCAAGGTCGGCGGTGACCGGTTCCAGTTCCGCGAGTCGTACCCGTGGATCCCGGACTGGGGCGTCAACTTCACCTTCGCCGCCGACGGCATCGCGTTGGTCATGCTGATGCTGATCGCGGTGCTGGTGCCGCTGGTGATCCTGGCGTCCTGGCACGACGCGGATTCGTCGAAGCGCTCGGTGCCGGTCTACTTCGCGCTGCTGCTGGTCCTCGAGTGCACGATGATCGGCGTCTTCGCCGCCGCCGACGTCTTCCTGTTCTACGTGTTCTTCGAGGTCATGCTCGTGCCGATGTACTTCCTGATCGGCAGCTACGGCGGCCACCAGCGGCAGTACGCGGCGGTGAAGTTCTTCCTCTACTCGCTCGTCGGCGGCCTGTTCATGCTGGCCGCGGTGATCGGGCTGTGGGTGGTCGGCGGCAAGACCTTCGACTGGCAGGCGCTGGCGCAGGTGGACATCACCACCGGCACCGAGCGTTGGCTGTTCCTCGGCTTCTTCCTCGCCTTCGCCATCAAGGCCCCGTTCTTCCCGTTCCACACCTGGCTGCCGGACGCCGGTGGCGCCGCCCCGGCGGGCGCCGCCGCGCTGCTGGTCGGCGTGCTGGACAAGGTCGGCACCTTCGGCATCCTGCGCTACTGCCTGCCGCTGTTCCCCGAGGCGTCGAAGTGGTTCGCCCCGTGGGCGCTGGCGCTGGGTGTCATCGGCATCATCTACGCCGCGCTGCTGGCGGTCGGGCAGAACGACCTCAAGCGGCTGGTGTCGTACACCTCGATCGCGCACTTCGGCTTCATCGGGGTGGGCATCTTCGCCTTCACCACCCAGGCCGGCACCGGTGCGGTGCTCTACATGCTCAACCACGGGCTGGCCACCGGCCTGCTCTTCCTGGTGGTGGGCATGCTGATCAGCCGCCGAGGTTCGGCGCTGATCACCGACTTCGGTGGCGCCGGCAAGCTGGTCCCGCTGCTCGCCGGGGTGCTCTTCTTCGCCGGTCTCGCGTCGCTGGCGCTGCCCGGCACCGCGCCGTTCATCTCCGAGTTCCTGGTGCTGATCGGCACCTTCACGGTGAACAAGCCGGTCGCGGTCATCGCCACGCTCGGCATCATCCTGGCCGCCGCGTACGTGCTGTGGATGGTGCAGCGCACCACCCAGGGCACGCTCAACCCGGCACTGACCGAGGTGGACGGGATGCGCCGGGACCTCAACCTGCGCGAGAAGGTCGTGGTGGCCCCGCTGATCGCGCTGATCGTGCTGCTCGGCTTCTACCCCAAGCCGGTCACCGACGTGATCAACCCCGCCGTCCAGGCGACCATGGACGACATCGGCAGGACCGACCCCGCCCCGTCGGTGGGCACCGTCCAGGAGGCGGCAAAGTGACTGATCTGAAACTGCCGTCGCTCAACTACGCGGCGCTCGCCCCGATCCTGATCATGCTGGGTGTCGCGTTGCTCGGCGTGCTCGTCGAGGCGTTCGTGCCCCGGCGCCGACGGCACCTGGTGCAGCTCACGCTGGCGCTGCTGGCCGTGCTCGCCGCCCTGACGATGGTGGTGCGCAGCGCCGACGACCGGCTCATCACCGCCGGCCAGGCCATCGCGGTGGACGGGCCGACCCTCTTCCTCCAGGGCGCGATCCTGGTGCTGGCCGCGATGGCGCTGCTGCTGATCGGCGAGCGCACGGTGGAGCGCGGCGGGGCGTTCGTCGCCCAGGCCGCGGTGACCGCCGAGTCGGCCGACGACCGGCGGCAGGCCGAGGGCAGCAACGGCGCCACCGAGGTCTACCCGCTCACCACGTTCGCGATCGGCGGCATGCTGATCTTCGTGGCGGCGAACGACCTGCTGACCATGTTCATCGCGCTGGAGGTCTTCTCGCTCCCGCTCTACCTGCTCTGCGCGCTGGCCCGTCGTCGGCGGCTGCTGAGCCAGGAGGCGGCGATGAAGTACTTCCTGCTCGGCGCGTACTCGTCGGCGTTCTTCCTGTTCGGCGTGGCCCTGGTCTACGGCTTCACCGCCGGCATCCCGGGCCGCTCGGCCGGGGTGGACTTCGCCACCATCAACGCCGCGGTGACCGAGTCGCCGGCCAGCCCGGTGCTGCTCTTCGCCGGTATGGCGCTGCTCGCCATCGGCCTGCTCTTCAAGGCCGCGGCCGCCCCGTTCCACGTCTGGACCCCGGACGTCTACCAGGGCGCGCCGACTCCGGTCACCGGTTTCATGGCCGCCTGCACGAAGGTGGCCGCCTTCGGCGCGCTGCTGCGGGTCTTCCACGTCGCGTTCGCCGGGGCAGCCTGGGACTTCACCCCCGTGCTCGGCGCGGTGGCGGTGCTGACCATGCTGGTCGGCGCGGTGCTCGCGGTCACCCAGACCGACATCAAGCGGCTGCTCGCCTACTCGTCGATCGCCAACGCCGGGTACCTGCTGGTCGGCGTGCTCGCGCCGAGCAAGGAGGGTCTCTCCGGCACGATGTTCTACCTGGTCGCGTACGGCTTCTCGGTGCTCGCCGCGTTCGCCGTGGTGACCCTGGTGCGCGACGCCGACGGGGAGGCCACCCACCTGTCCCGCTGGGCCGGGCTGGGCCTGCGCTCGCCGTTCTACGCCGGCCTGTTCACGTTCATCCTGCTGGCCTTCGCCGGTATCCCGCTGACCAGCGGCTTCACCAGCAAGTTCGCGGTCTTCGGGCCGGCGCTGGACGGCGGACAGGCGTGGCTGGTGATCGCCGGCGTGCTGACCAGCATGGTGCTGGCCTTCCCGTACCTGCGGGTCGTGGTGATGATGTGGCTCTCCGAGCCCGGCGAGTCCACCCCGACGGTCACCGTGCCCGGCGGGCTCACCTCGGCGGCGCTGATGATCGGCGTGCTGGCCACGCTGGTGCTGGGTGTCGCCCCGGCGCCCCTGCTGGACCTGGCCGCCGGAGCCGCCGAATTTGTCCGATGACCGACAGCCTCGCCACCGGGGGCCGGCACGCGCACGCGTGCCGGCCCCCGGTGCGTATCCCCGGCCCGGAGCAGGTCGTACGGGTGTGGCATGGTGGATAGCGTGGTGATTCCGGCTGGCGAGCGTTCAGGTGCCACCGGCTCCGGCGGTCGCCGGGGTCGGGCGAGCACGAGTCAGTTCGGCGCGCTCGGCCTCCATCTCGCCGATCCCCGCGTCGAGGCGTCCGTGCTCGGCCTGCTCGAGGCGGTCGAGGTCGAGCTGCGGGCCAGCGTGGCCAGCGCCGACCCGTTCGTCACCGAGGCGGCCCGCCATCTGGTCGAGGCCGGCGGCAAGCGGTTCCGGCCGCTGCTGGTGGCGCTGGGCGCCCAGTTCGGCGATCCGACCCGTGCCCAGGTCGTACCGGCGGCCGTGGTGATGGAGCTCACCCACCTGGCCACCCTCTACCACGACGACGTGATGGACGAGGCCGCCGTGCGCCGGGGTGCCCCGAGCGCCAACTCGCGCTGGACCAACTCGGTCGCCATCCTGGTCGGCGACTACCTCTTCGCCCGGGCCGCGGACATCGCCGCCGGCCTGGGCACCGAGGCCGTCAGCCTGCAGGCGCGCACCTTCGCGCGGCTGGTGCACGGTCAGATCGCGGAGACCGTCGGCCCCCGCGCCGGCGACGACCCGGTCGCGCACTACCTGCACGTGATCTCCGAGAAGACCGGCTCGCTGATCGCCACCTCGGTCCGGTTCGGCGGCATGTTCGGTGGCGCGTCCGCCGAGCACACCGAGGCGCTGGCCGGTTACGGCGAGACCATCGGCGTCGCCTTCCAGCTCACCGACGACCTGCTGGACATCGCCTCCGAGTCGGTGCAGTCGGGCAAGACCCCCGGCACTGACCTGCGCGAGGGCGTTCCGACGCTGCCGGTGCTCTACGCCCGCGCGGCGGACGACTCCGACGCGGCCTCGGTGCGGCTGCGGGAGATCCTGGCGACCGGCCCGCTCACCGACGACGCGCTGCACGCCGAGGCGCTGGGCCTGCTCCGGGAGAGCCCGGCGCTCAAGCGGGCCCGGGAGACCGTGCGCAGCTACGCCGAGGAGGCCCGCGCCCGGCTCGCTCCGCTGCCGGCCGGCCCGTCCCGGCGCGCCCTCGAATCCCTCTGCGACTACATCGCCGACCGCACCAGCTGACCCCACCGGCCCCACCGCGCCACGCCCCGGCTCGGCCCGTTGATCATGAAGTCATCCCTCCGGTACGCCGAGTAGCCGGACAACGACTTCATGATCGCCGAGGATCAGCGGGGCCTGGCGTGAGGCGGGTCAGGGTTGGTGGGTCGGGGTGCCGCGGTGGGCCAGGAGGCGGCTGCCGGCCAGCATGAGGGCGGCGGCCAGGAGCATGGCCACCGCCGCCACCGTCCACATCGTCGGATAGTCGGCGTGTGCGGCGATCGCGCCGAGGCCCAGCGGGCCGAGGCAGCCGCCCGCGTACACCCCGGTCTGGGTGATCGAGGTGGCGGCGGCCGGGGCCTGCGGGTGCAGCCGGACCACGGCGAAGTTCATGAGCCCCGGCCAGGCCCAGCCGAGGCCGAAACCGAGCAGCACGCCGGTCACCAGCGGCACCGGGCCGGCCACCGCGAGCAGCCCCAGCCCGGCGGCGCCGACCACCAGCATGCCGGCGATCAGCGCGACGTGGCCGGTGGCCCGGCGGTCCGCCAACCAGCCGGCCCCGACCCGGGCGGCGACGCAGACCGCGCTGCCCAGGGTCAGCGTCAGCCCGGCCAGGCCCGGGGACAGACCCCGGGCTGCCGCCGAGTCGACCAGGAAGGTGCCCAGCGCGTTCGCCGCGGCGCTGGCCAGCATCGCGGCCAGCCCGACCACCACGAGGCCGTTGGTGCCGACTGCGGCCCGCACGGCGGCCCGCCGACCCGGTACGGCCGCACCGCCCGGCACGACGGGCAGCGCGGCCAACGCGGCGCCGGCGGCGGCCACGAACGCCCAGCGCCAACCGGCGGTGAGAGCGATGGTCGGTACCGCCGCCCCGGCCAGCAGGGTGGAGACGGGGATGGCGGCCTGCTTGACGCCGAACGACAGCCCCTGGCGGTGAGCCGGCACGTGGCGGGCCAACGCGGCGTTGCTGGCGAGTTGGCCCAGGGCGTTCGCGGTGCCGCTGAGCGCCAGGAGCGCGAGCAGCACCGGGTAGGAGCGGGCCAGCGCCGCCACGGCCAACAGGCAGCCGGCGGAGAGGAGGATCCCGGCGCGGGCCACCACGGCCGGCCCGTACCGCTCGGCGAGGGCGCCAGAGGGCACCGAGGCCAACGCGCCCACCCCGAAGTAGAGCGACACGGCGAGGCCGAGGCCGGCGGGGGAGAACCCGAGTTCGTCGCCGAGTTGGACGGCGAGCCCGCCGACCAGGAACACCGGCAGCACGCAGGCGATCGTGACGGCGATGGCGCCGGCGCTGGCCCGGACCGGCCGGGTCGCGGTGGTGTCCGGGTCGGGGGTGAGGGTGGTGTCGCTCATCGCCGGCAAACCTACGCGAGCCGCGCCGGGCCACGCTTCGTGTCCGCCGTCGTACGAGGCGTGGATGATGATCTGGCATCCTCGACCCGAACAGGCATTTCGCACCGGGCCTGTTTTTCATATGGTGTAAGTCCCCGGCGGCGGAGGTGGTTGTGCGCGACCCCTTGGCAGAACCTTCGGACCTGATCCGCAGCGTGTCCCGCGCGCTGCGGGTGCTCGAGTCGGTCGGTCGCGCCCCGAAGGGCCTGACCGTCAAGCAGATCGCCAGACGGTGCGAGCTGACCGTGGCCACCACGTACCACCTGGTCCGCACCCTGGCCTACGAGGGCTACGTGATCCGTCGGGAGGACGGCACGTACATCGTGGGGCTGGAGGTCGCCGACCGGTACCGCGAGCTGGTCACCGCGTTCCGGGGGCCACCGGCGGTCGGCGAGACCCTGCGCCGGGCGGCGGCGGACACCGGCTACAGCCACTATCTGGGCCGCTTCGTGGGCGGCCAGGTGGCGATCACGGCGATCGCCGAGGGGCACCGCTCGCCCTATCTGGAGGACCTGGTCCCCGGCTTCGACGAGGGAGCGCACGCCACCGCGCTGGGCAAGGCGCTGCTCGCCACGCTCACCGCCGAGCAGCGCTTCCGCTATCTGCGCGAGTACGGCATGCGTCCGTTCACCACCGCCACGCTGACCACCAGCGAGGCGTTCGAAGCCGACCTGGCCGCGGGTGACCGGCGCGGGATGCAGCTGGAGCTGGGCCAGTTCCGCCAGGGGGTGGCGTGCGCGGCGGTGCTGGTCGCGCCGGACAAGGACATGGAGCGCCGGCTCGTGCTGGCCTGCGCGCTGCCGGCGGGCGAGATGATGACCTCCGCGCGCGTGGTCCGGGCCAAGCTGCTGACGGTGGCCCGCAGCGTCGCCGACGGCATCGCCGCCGACCACTGACCCCGGCGGCACCGAGAGGCCCCCTCCCGGGCTGGGAGAGGGCCTCTGACGGGCGGTCCAGCGCCGGACCGTCCGGGGGTGACGTCAGCGTCGCCCATGCCTCACCCGTGCACCGCCGGCGCGGACCCGGTCTGACCTCGGGCTGAACCGATCGGGGTGACCGCACGTATTCCCGGTCGAACGCACCGCCGGACGCGCGCCGGAAGCGAGGAGACCGCCATCAGCGACCACGACGCCCAACTGCTGCGCGCGCTGCACGACGAGCACGCGGACGCGCTGTACGCGCACGCCCTGCGGCTTGTCAACGGGGACCGGCAGCGGGCGGAGGACCTGGTGCAGGAGACGCTGCTGCGGGCCTGGCGGCACCCGGAGTCGCTCGACCCCCGGCGCGGCTCGGTGCGCGCCTGGCTCTTCACCACCGCCCGTAACCTGGCCATCGACGCCTGGCGGCGGCGTTCCACCCGCGTCGGCGAGGTCTTCACCGACGAGATGCCCGAACCGCCGGAGGTGGTCGACGAGGCCGAACGCGCGGTCGAGGCGTGGACCGTCGCCGAGGCGCTGAACCGGCTCAGCCCGACCCACCGGGAGGTGCTGGTCGAGTGCTTCTACCAGGGGCGGTCGGTGGCGGAGGCGGCGTCCCGGCTGGGCGTGCCCCCGGGCACGGTGAAGTCCCGCACCCACTACGCCCTGCGCTCTCTACGGTTGGTCCTGGCGGAAATGGGGGTGACGGGATGACCCGGTGCGAGTTCGCGCACGACGACGGCGCGTACGTGCTGGGTGCCCTGGCCCCCGCCGAGCGGGCGGCCTACGAGCGGCACCTGGGCGGCTGCGCCGCCTGCCGCGAGGCGGTCGCCGAGATCGCCGTGCTGCCCGGACTGCTCGGTCGCCTCGACCCGGCCGGGTTGGAGCAGTTCCTGCCGCCGCCGGCGGCGCCCCGGGTGCCCGCGCTGATCGAGGAGGCCCGGGGCCGTCGGCGCCGCGAACGATCCGCCACCCGCCGGCGGTACGCGCTGACCACCCTCGCGGCCGCCGCGCTGGCCCTGGTGGTCGGCGTGGGTACGGCGGCCGTGCTGCCCGGCCGCCCAGGCGGCACCCCGGGCGCCCCCGGCACCCGGGGCACGCCCGGGCCGCAGGTGTCGATGGTCGCCATGCGGCCGGTCGCCGCCACCGGGCCGGTGCACGCCGAACTCGGGCTGCGGGGCACCGACTGGGGCACCGAGGTGACCATGCACTGCGGGTACGACCCGCGGACCAGCTATGGCAAGGCGTACCCGTTCCGACTGGTGGCGCACGGCCCGAACGGCGCCACCGAACAGATCGGCTCCTGGCTCGCCGCGCCCGGGGACGACCTCCGGTTCACCGGGGCGACCCGGTTCACCGACGCGGAACTGGTCAGTGTGGAGCTGCAACGCGCCGACGGCACGCCCATCCTCACCTACGACGTCCCCTGACCCGTACCGCCGGGATCCCGGTTCAGCGAGTGGGCGCGGGCGTGGCGGTGCGAGGTGCGGTCGCGGCGGTGCGGGTGCGGTGGGACTGGCGGACGGCGTCGGCGGTGAAGACGATCAGCGCCAGCCAGACCAGGGCGAAGCCGGCCAGCCGGGCCGGCGGCATCGGCTCGTGGAAGACCAGCACGCCGCAGCCGAACTGGAGGATCGGCGCCAGGTACTGGATCATGCCGAGGCTGCTCAGCGGCAGCCGGTTGGCCGCGCCGGCGAAGAGCAGCAGCGGGATGGCGGTGGCCGCGCCGGCCAGCACCAGCAGCGCGGTGTGCCCGGCCGAGACGTGCCCGAAGGTCGACTCGGCACGCCGGGTCAGCCAGAGCAGGTAGCCCAGCGCGGGCAGCGCCAGCACCGCCGACTCGACGAAGAGCCCCTCGGCGGGAGGCAGCCCGAGCCGCTTCTTCACCAGGCCGTACCCGCCGAAGCTGAAGGCCAGGGTCAGCGCCAGCCAGGGCAGCCGGCCGTAGTCCACGGCCAGCACGGCGACCGCCGAGGCGCCGACGCCCAGCGCCGCCCACTGCGCCGGGCGCAGCCGCTCGCGCAGCACCGTCACGCCGAGCAGCACCACCACCAGCGGGTTGATGAAGTAGCCGAGCGCGGTCTCCACCACCCGGTCGGAGTTCACGCCGTAGATGTAGGTGCCCCAGTTGACCGCGATCAGCGCGGCGGCTACGCCGATGCCGGCCAGCGCGCGGGGCCGGCGCAGCAGCGCCCGCAGGAAGCCGACGTTGCGCAGCGCGGCCAGCAGCAGCGCGACGAACACCACCGACCAGACGATCCGGTGGGACAGGATCTCCAGCGGGCCGGCGGGCCGCAGCAGCTTGAGGTAGAGCGGGAAGAACCCCCAGAGCAGGTACGCGCCGAAGCCGTAGAGGTATCCCAGGCGGAGTGGCGTCACGCCTCCACCGTAAGGGGTGGAACGCCGGTCGATTCCTTTCCGGTGACCGGGGTCACCGGCATCCGCCGGTCGAGCTGCATCCACCGCGACGGATCGTCGAGCGGAGTGAAGCCCACCGTCGCGTACAGCCCGTGCGCGTCGAGGGTGGCCAGCAGGATCCGGCGTACGCCGAGCTCGGCCAGGTGGTCACGGACCGCGCCGGCCAGCCAGGTGCCGAGTCCGCGACCCCGTTCGGCGCGGTCCACGTACACGTCGCAGAGCCAGGCGAAGGTGGCGCGGTCGGTGACCACCCGGGCCACCGCGACCTGCCGGCCGTCGCCGGGCCGGTAGACCCCGAACGGGAGCGAACCGGCGAACGCCCGGACCACCGTTTCCCGGTCCCGGCCGAGCGCCCAGTAGGCGTCGGTGCTGAGCCAGTGGTGCACCCGGGCCAGGTCCAGCCGGGCGGGATCGGTGCTGAGCAGGTAGCCGTCGGGGCGGGTGAACGAGAACACCCCCGCGACGCTAGCCGCCGTCACCGCACCCCGCCCCGGCCAATTCCCGGACTCTGGTTACCCGGCGACCCGGGCCCCCGGCCGCTGGTCAGTCCCGGTCGAGGACGGCGCCGAGGATCCAGGTCACGATGCCGACGAAGAGAGCGCCCAGCACGGCGGCCGGCCAGAAGCCGTCCACGTGGAACGGCAACCCGGCCTGGTCGGCGATCCAGCTGGTGAGCAGGAAGAGCAGCCCGTTCACCACCAGCGCGATGAGACCGAGGGTCAGCAGGTAGAAGCCGCAGCCGACGGTCTTGATGATCGGCTGGAGGACCGCGTTGACCACGCCGAAGATGACCGCCACCAGGATCAGCGTGGTGACCGTCTCGGTGGCGGAGTCCGAGTCCAGAGTGATACCCGGAATGAGCAGTGTGGCCAACCAGAAGGCCAGCGCGGTGGTGGCCAGCCGGATCAGCAGCCCCTTCAGAAAACCCATGGCGGGGATCGTGCCACGGACGGACCGCCGGCGGAACCCGCCAAGATCCCCGGATGCGCCCGGGTCAGCCGCGCGCCGGCCGGCCGATCAACTGCGACTCGATCGGGGTGGGGGAGAGCAGCGCCCAGCGCAGCGCCCGCCGGTTGACCACCGCGACCATGTCGTCCCGGATCCGGGTCAGCCACTCGGCCGAGCCGCCCAACCCCAGGGCGGTACCCGCCAGCGCGGCCTCGGTGGTGTCCAACGGCTGCAGCACCGCCAGGTCGGCCCTGCTCAGCGCGTCCACGTCCGCCGGGGTCAGCTCGTCACGGACCACCAGGGTGGCCCGCCACGGTGCAGGCGATGCTGCGCGACATCAGGTTGGCGGTCGACGACTCGGCCGCCGACTATCTCGACACCGAGAAGAAGAACGCCGGGCTGTTTCAGTGATCCGGGCCGGCCGGGAGCGCTGACCATGTGCGGGTCGGCGCCCCGGCCGCGCCGTTTCCGCGCGTCGGGGCAGCGCGGACCGTGCCGCGGTCGGGCAGGTCCTCCGCCCGTCGGATCAGACCGGATCGGCCGGGCGCCAGCGCCGGCGGGCGCCCCGGGGCAGCACCACGGCGAGCAGCGCCACGACACCCGTCGCCCCACCCGCTACGGCGGTGACCAGCAGGGCCCGGTCCCGGGCCACCACCCGGCGGGCCTGCCGGGCGACCGTCGCCGGGTCGACACCCTCGTCGGCGAGCGCGGCGGCCGTTCGTGTTCCGGCCGGCCGGCCGCCGCCGGTCTCGGTGACCGCCCGATACGGGTTCAGCACTCCGGCGCCGCACCCGCCGCCACGGCCCGCGCCCGGCGCCGGGTCGGCGGTCGCGATGATCCGCTCCGCCACCTGAGCGGCGCTCAGATCGGGGCGGTACTGCCGCAGCAGCGCCGCGGTGGCCGCCACGAACGGCGCGGCGTAACTGGTCCCCTCGACCCGGTGGTGGCCCTGACCGGGCGCGGCGGTCAGCACCTCGCTGCCCGGGGCGACCAGGTCGACGTACGGGCCGGTCTGCGAGAAGGCCGCGCGGGTGCCGTCCGCCCCGATCGCCCCCACCCCGAGCACCCCGTCGTAGGCGGCGGGGAACGGTCGCGGGTCGCCGCTCTCGTGCAGGTTGCCGGCGGCGGCCACCAGCACCACGTCCCGGTCGACGGCGTACCGCACGGCAGAGCGGACAGCCGGGGCGTCGGCGTACAGCACGACGGAGAGATTGAGCACGTCGGAGTCGTGGTCCACGGCCCAGCGGATGGCCCGGGCGAACTCGCCGGCGCTGACCGTACGCCCCGACTCCCGCCCCTGCACCACCTGCTGCTCGCTCACCCGTACCGGCAGGATCCGGGCTCCCGGGGCGATCCCGGCGAAGGCGATGCCGGGTCGGGGCGCCGCCGCGATGATGCTCGCCACGCCGGTGCCATGCCCGGCGCAGTCCCGGCTACCGTCTCCGCCCGGGTCGAGCAGGTCGGTGCCGGCCAGCACCCGACCGGCCAGTTGCGGGTGCGTCCGGTCCACCCCGGAGTCGACCACGGCCACCGTCACGCCGCTGCCGGTGGCCAGTGGGGCCAACCGGGCGGGGTCGTACCGCTGCTGCGGCCACGGGACGGCCGCCACGGGCCGGGCCGGGGCGAGCGGCGTGGCACAGGCCGGTGCCGCCCGCAGCCCGCCGGCGGCGGCGACGGCCGGTGTCGGAGCGGTTGTCAACAGGGTGGCCGCCAGACCTGCGACGACCGGGCCCGTCACCGACCGAGACATCGACCGCCTCCGTATCGTGTCGACTCCGGAACGGGATGTTATCGCCTGGGCGACGATCCGGCGCACCGCCGCCGGCCAGCCATTGTGATCTTGTTACCACCTTGTAGGTTGTACGCGATACCTGTGGCCTGTTCTCGGGAGGAGAGGTGGCCGTGACCGAATGGGAGCCGGCCACGGAGGCCGAGGTGGCGATGCGGGACGCCCTGCACGCCAACGACCAGGAGCTGTACTTCCGCGTCCTGGCCCGCACCGACCTGCTGCTGCCGGTGTCCACGCCGGCGGTGGCCGGCCAGCCCGCACCGGGCTGGGGCACCTGGACCACCGGCGGCCGTACCCATGTGCTGGCGTTCACCTCCGCCGCCGCGCTGCGGGCCTGCCTCGGCGACCACGCCGGGACCAACCGGCGCGTCCCGTTCACCGACCTCGCTGCCGGTTGGCCCAACCACGAGTGGTGGCTCGCGGTGAACCCCGGGCTGTCCGTCGAGGGATACCTGCCGGCCTGGTTCGTCTCCCAGCTGTCCCGGGGCGATGTCCGGTTGCCCGGTCGCACCATGGGCGCCCGCGCCCGGCTGGAGCGGGCGGAGACCCTGGCCCGGTCGCGCGCCGGCGGGACCGGTCGCGACTCCGGCACCCCGTCGACGCCGGTGCCGTCCGATCCGGCGGCGACCCTGCCCGGGCGACGGTCGCTGCGCGGTGCGGTGCCCAGCGCCCTGGACGGTGGCACCGTGCCGGGGCCCGAGGCCACGTCGCCTTCCACGAGCGCCCGCAGTGAGCCACCCCGCCGGCCCGGCGGAGACGACATGCCCGCGGCGGGCCGGCGGCAGTCGACCGAAGCGGCCCCATCGGTCCAGAACACGGCACCCGTCGCACCGTCCCGCTTCGGTGCCGCCACCCCGGTCGACCGCTCCGGCGCCGGCTTCGCCCCCGCGAGCGGGAACCGGCCCGCGGACGGTTCCGCGAACCCGTCCGCCGGCAACGGCGGCGACGTGGGCGGCCGGCGGTCCTTCTTCGAGCCGGCGTCCGGTCCCAGCCCGTCCCGGTTCGGCGAGCGGGCGGCTCCGCCGTCCCGGTTCGGCCTGGGCAGTCAGCCCTTCCCCCGCCGCCGTCCGGCCGACGCGCCGGCCGGTGGGACACCGCCCCGACCCTTTCCGACGCAGACCGGTGACCCGGACGCCACCCGTCCGCTGCGGCCGTCGACCGTCCCGCCAAGTCCGTCCGGCGCGGTACGGGCGCCGGCGCCGGGCACCGAGACCACCCAACCCCTTCCGCCCCGCCGACCAGATCCGCTGGCCGAGGAGCCCACCCGGGCCTTCCGGGTGCCCGGTCCCGCTGCCGCCGGGCCGGCCCGGGCCGGCCGGTCCGACGCGGACGAGGAGCGGACGCAGCCGATCCTCCGCGATCGTCCGGCCACGAGCGGTCGGTACGAGCCGGAACCCGTCGATGACCTGCCGGCCTCCATCGCGGAGCCGGTCTCCGGGCCGCCGGCACCGCGGCGCGGTTTCACCCCCATCGTCATCGAGGGCACGATCGTCGAGTCACGTGACCTCGTCGACCCGCACCCCAGCCCCGGCCCGGCTCCCTGGTCGACCGCGGCGACCGCCGCCTCCAGCCCGACCGTCGACACCGACCGTCCGAGCGGTCCGGCGCCGTCCGGCTCGGGCTTCGGAGAGGACCCGGGCCGCCGCTCGGCCGGTCCGGCCGACCGGGACCGTCCGGCGTCGTCGCCCACGAACGGTGTGCCGCCCGGCGGCCCCGGACCGAGGGTGCCCGCCGGGGACGACATCGACGCCAACGATGCCATTCCGACCGATGCGGGCCCGAGCGGGGCCGGCCAGCGGGAGGCCGGGCCGAGCGGGGCCGGTACCGGCGAGGCGGGCCGCAACGGGACCGACGAGGGCGGGCGACCGGCCGAGGCCGACGTGCCCGCCGCCGGGCCGGCGCCGACGGACTTCCAGCCGGCCAACACCGTCGAGGAGGACCTGCTCGGCGCGGCCGGCAGCGGCAGCACCGATACCTTCCTGTCCACCCTGCTGCTGGCCCGGGTGCTGCTGCCGGCCGCGCCGGAGTCCGTACGCGGCAGCCGACCCGGTGAGCCGGGCTTCGTCTGGCGTACCGCGCAGTTGGACGGCGAGACGTACGTGGTGGTCTACACCTCGCCGGAACGCCTGGCCGACCACGTCGACTCCGAGGTGGACACGGTCCGGGTGAAGTTCGCCCAGCTGATCCGGCGCTGGCCGGACGAGGACTGGTCGTTCGCCGTCAATCCGGGCACTCCGGTGGGCGCCAAGCTGCCCGGTGAGCAGATCGTCGCGCTCGCCAACTGGGCGGCCGAGGTGGGGCTCGGCGACGACCTGGAGACCGAGCCGGAGGAGCCGCCGGCCGCGGCGGAGCCGACCGCCCGCCCCCGGTACGCTCCGGCGGCGGTCGATCCGGCCCGCCCGACCGTGATGCAGAAGGCCGTCGCGCCCAGCCAGCTCGCCTACTACCTGGACCGGGGTTACGACCGGGTCTCCGGCTTCGTGCACCGGGCCGGCGAGTTGGCCCACCTGACCACCCCGGCCCAACTGCACGAGGCGCTGGGCCTCAGCTACCCGGACTCGCCGTTCTCCCGTGACGCCGAGGAGATCTACGTGCTGCGCTGGCCCGCGCACCGGCCGAGCCTCTACCGCATCCCCTACGGCGGTCAGAACGAGGCCGCGATGCGGGCCATGGAGGGCTGGGTGATCGAGCGTCCACCGTTCCGGGGCAACGGGTTCGCCCCGGGGGAGAGCAGCGACGTGGTGGCCGAGTTCAAGGTGGACAGCGCCCGGCTGCCGCACGGCGCGCAGCTCTGGCGGATCGGTGGGGACGGCTCCGAGCGGGTGGTCGCCGTGCTCGACACGGACGCGCTGGTCTGGCGACGGACGGGTGAGGCGTGATGCGCGACGGCTACGTGGCCCGCTGGCGGGGCCGGGAGTACCAGGCCAGCCCCGACGGCGACGACGTGCGGCTCTACCAGCCGGAGCCCGGCGAGGGCTTCGAGGAGGTGCGCACCGGCCGGTACGTGCGGGTGGTGCCGGCCAGCGAGGTGGAGGACCTGGCGTACGTGCGGACCACCTGCACCTGGAAGGGGCAGCCGTTCATCGTGCTCGGCGAGCACGACGGCTGGCTGCGGGTGGAGTACACCGGGGGGCGGTGGCCCGTCGCCCAGGCGATGCGGCTGGAGGTCTTCGAATTCGGCGTCTACCAGGGCTGGGCGCCCGCCGCCGAGGTCAGCGACCTGCGCGAGCAGCGCGTCTGACCGGGGCGGGCGAGATCAGGACTTCGCCCAGCGCAGGATCTCTCCGAGCACCAGCTCCGGTGCCTCCACGTGCGGGAAGTGCCCCACCTCGTCGAGCAGCCGCCACTCGTACGGGGCCACGACGTACCGGCCCGAGCCCTGGGCGGTACGCGGCAGGGAGGCGACGTCCAGCGCGCCGTGCAACTGCAGGGTCGGGGTGACCAGCGGCTTCTGCATCAGCCGGACGAACCGGTAGCCGTGCAGCCGCAGCACCGAGCGGAACGCCCACCGGTAGCCCTCCAGCGCACAGAAGGCGGCCTGCGGGATGCGCATCGCCTCCCGGCACCGCTCGGCGTACGCCGCGAAGGTCGGCCCGTTCACCCAGCGTGGCCCGCCCCAGCGGCGCAGCATCTGCTCCACCGCGGCGGCACCGTCCCGGGTCAGCACGTGCTCGTACCGGGGGAGCTGGAACTTCAGCGCGGGCGTGGAGGCGGCGAACTGCCCGCGTGGGTCGGCGAAGAGCGCGGCGCGCAACCGCAGCGGGTGCGGCGCCCCGAGCACCACCAGCCGGCGCACCAGGGACGGGTGGAAGGACGCCACCGTCCAGCCGATCAGGCCACCTGCTCCGGCCCCGACAATCGTCGCCGACCGTTCCCCGAGCGCGCGGATCAGGCCGGCCATGTCGGCGGCGAGGGTGTAGCCGTCGTACCCCCGGGGTGGTTTGTCGCTCGCGCCGTAGCCGCGCAGGTCGACCGCGACCGCCCGGAACCCGGCGTCGGCCACGGCCGGCAGCATCTCGTGCCACGCCCACCAGTGCTCGGGGAAGCCGTGCAGGAAGAGCACCATCGGGCCGGTGCCGGCCTCGACCACGTGGAACCGGCTGCCGTTGGCGCCGACGAAGCGGTGCGTCCACGGCCCCTCGGTGAGGACGCAGGACTCGTCGACGGCCCCGCCGCGCTGGTCGGTCATGGCTGACAGCCTAGGACCCCGTCTGGAACCGGCCGTATCGCCGACCCGGTGGGTGCCCGCGCGGGCCGACGACCGGGCCGGACGGCGGCCGACGACCGGTCCGGCCAGGGCCCGACGGTGTCGGCCGCACAGCGGGCGACGACTGGGCCGGGAGCGCGGGGTGGCGGGTCAGCGGACGGCGTCGATGGTGACGATGGTGGCCGGGGTGCCCGCGCCGCAGTCGACCTTCGGGTCCGCCGGCCCGATGGTCACCCGGACGGTCGTGCCGTCGGCGAAGGCGCCCTTGCCGGGCCCGTGCAGCGCGTACTGGCGGCCGTCGTCGGTGACCAGGCCGTAGCAGGGGCCGTCTCCGCCCCGGGTGATCCGGCCGGCCAGCACGTTGGCCTTGCGCGCGTCGGTCGGGTTGCGGGGCGGTCCGGTCGGCGGGCCCAGCGTGGGCAGCGGAGTCCGGGAGCGCGCCGGACGGCCGGCGGGGGACGACGGCGTCGGGTCGGTCGGCCCGGTCGGTGCGACCGCGGCAGAGGGTGCCGGGTCGGACGGGGTACCGGACGGGGTGGGCTCGGCGGACACGGCGTCTCCTCCGTCGCGGGCTCCGGCGCAGCCGGCGAGCGCCAGCAGGGCGGCCAGGCCGGCGCCGGTCAGGGTGGTGCGGGTTCGCGGGTGCACGGGTGATCGGACGCGCGCGGCGGCGTCCGAGTTCCCACAACGGGCGATGCCCGGGCAGGTGACCTGCCCGGGCATCGCCGTGGTGCGGTGTGGCGCGATCCGAGGATCAGTTGAAGCGGACGGTGGTGAAGATGCCGTCCTTCTTCACGACCCGGATCTTGGTGCCGGTGGCGGGGAGCTTGACGCCGTGGTTCGGCAGCTCCGGGAACCAGTACTGCTGGGTATCGTCGAACAGCGGCTGCGCAGCCTGGCCGCGGATGTACTGCGGCTCGCTGTTGAGGTGCAGCGTGAACGAGTCGGCCTTCTTGAGGCTGAACGGCGCGTCGTAGACCTGGACGCGGGCCCGCCAGGGGGCACCGGTCAGGTTGTAGATCGGCCGCGGGTGCGCATCGATGATCATGTTCCGACCCTCACCCGGGTGCGCGAACGTGTCGTTGTCCGTCCACCGCAGGTTCCAGTAGGAGATCAGCAGACCCTCCTGGTACGCGTAGTGGTCCACGTAGTCCGGGCGGGTGTTCGCGTAGCCGAAGAAGTACGGGCCGGTCTTCAGATACTTGTCGTACGAGATGTACTGCCGGGTGCCGGCGATGTAGTAGTTGCGGAACTTGCGCTTGTAGGTCTCCGCGGCGATCTCGAAGCCACCCGCGAGGGTCCAGCCGTTGGCGCCGGCCTCGGCACCGTCGGAGAACACGACCTGACCGTCGGCGGTCACGGTGAGCGCGTCACCGTAGAAGCCGCCCCGGGACAGGCCGCCGTCGGTCTGGTAGCGCAGCCGGAACTGCACGACCTTGCCCGCCGCCACGTTCATCGGGATGTTGATGTCGACCCACTTGTTGTTGCTGGAGCCGTCCAGGGCGAAGCGCCCGGGGGAGATCTCCTTCAGCGGCTGGCCGTTGACGGTACCGGGCAGGGTCACCCAGGTCTTGCCGCCGTCCAGCGACGCCTCGAAGAACAGGTAGTCGAACCCGGTCTCGATGTTGTAGCGGCCCTTCATGGTCAGGGCGGCCGACGACTTCCCGGTCAGGTCCAGCGTCCGGGTCATCGTGCTGTTCAGGTCGTCCTGGTTGCCGGAGAAGAACTGCTTGGTGCCCTCGAACGGCGCGCCGTTGGAGAAGGAGTACTCACGTTCGGGGAGCACGACGACCGCGCCCTGGGCCTCCGGCGAGTTGTACTCCTGCGGGCCGAGCTTCAGCGTGCGCTGCTGCCCCGCAGCGACCACCTCGTAGTCGAGCCAGCCGAGCTGGAGCTTGTTCCACGCGCCGAGGTCGCCACCGCGCTCACCGATGCCACCGTCGTTCTTGGCACCGAGCCGGCTCTGGGCCATCAGGGTCCAGTGCTCGTTGTTGTTGTCGCCACCACTGATGACGTTGTAGTCGTCCGGCAGACCGAGGTCGTGGCCGTACTCGTGGTAGAAGACGCTGCGGCCGCCGTTCTCCGGCTGGATGGTGTAGTCACCGATCCACACGCCGGTGGTGCCGATCTGGGTGCCGCCGGCCGGGAAGTTCGCCGGGCCGGTGTTGCCCTGGTCGGACGCGTAGGCGTACCAGCGGTGGCTCCAGATGGCGTCCTCACCCTGGTACGGGTCACCGTCGGCCTGGTCACCGCCGGAGTGGACGATCTGGAAGTGGTCGATGTAGCCGTCCGACTCGTTGAAGTCGCCGTCGCCGTCGAAGTCGTACCGGTCGTACTCGTCCATCGACTTGACGTCGGCGGCGATCTGCGCCTCGGTGCGGCCGGCGGCCTTCTGGTCCTCGACCCACTGGTTGGCGGCGTCGCGGACCAGATCCCAGGTGTTGCTGCAGACGTTGCTGTCGCAGACCGCCGGGTCGTCATTCGGGTTCGGCGGGTCGTTCGGGTTCGGGTCCGGCACCGGGTCGTCCGACCGGCCGTAGCGGGCCTCGTTGTACTTGACCTTGACCCAGTCGGTGACCTCACCCTCGACGCTGTAGCGACCCGAGGACTGGGCCTCGTAGTACTGCTTCAGCGACTCGTCACCGGGGTTGGTGCCGAAGTAGAGCTGCCGGTAGTGGTCGGCGTTGAAGTCCGGCTGCCAGACGGTGGAGTTGTCCACCGCCCGGTTGGGGGCCGGGATCTCGTTGTGCAGCGGCCCGTCGAACCGGGTCGGCCCCGCGGTGTTGGGGTCGGTGTCCTTGTCCGGGAAATCCGGGTGCCGCTCGTTACCGAACTCGGCGAGAATCACGAAGATCTTGTCGGTCCGCTCGCGGGAGAGCTCGACGTACTGGTCCTCCGTCTGGGCCGCGCCCACCCCGGTGGTGCGGGCGGTGGCCCCGTCGGCCTGGGTCTTGCCCACCTTGACGACCGTGCTGCCGTTGATCTTCTGTGCCTTGGACTTGCCGGAGAGGACCTCGCTGAGGCCCTCCTGGCGCAGAGCGCGCCGCTTGTCCTCGAGCGGGTTCGGCAGGTCGTGGTCGGCTTGGGCGGGCTCGGCGACCGACGGGGCGGCCGTCGGCAACTTCGGCTGCGGCGCGGCGCTGGCGGACGGTCCGAACGCCAGCCCCGTCGCCGTCAGCGAAAGCCCGAGCAGACCCACTGCGACTTTGCGCACGTGGTACCTCCGGTGTGAGGGAACCGGCCCAACGGGGGTACGGGCCGGTGATACATCGATCCCACTAGTGGGACCAATGGTGAACATAGACACTGGCGGGACGGGTGGGAAGACGCGCGCGTCGATTTGTTGCAAGATTTTGTTGGGGATGCTTTTCACCGTCACATACCGCCGCTTCAGCAGCGATCCTGACCACGATGGACCGTATGGCGAGCTTTGCCAGTGACGGTTCTCGATCAGTTTGATCAGCATACGACGATGGGGCCGGAGGCTTTACCGCCTCCGGCCCCACCGATAACTCTGTTGTCAGTTGCTGATCCGCACGACCATCTCGTCGGTCGGAGCGGTGCCCTGCTTGAGGATCTCAATCTTGGTGCCGGTACCGGCCACCTTCACCGAGTTCCACGGGTTGCTGTTGTTCCAGTACTTGTTGGTCCCGCTGTCGGTGAAGAGCGGGTTCGGAGCGAGCGACGGGACCGTGACCGGCACACCATTCAGGTGGAAGGTCTGGGCCGGCTTCGCGTACCGGCTGAACGTGGCGTCGTAGCCGTTACGCCGGTTGGTGAGGGTGCCCTGGCCGTCGACCTTGATCTGACCCGGCCGGACGTCGACCGGCAGGTTCAGACCGTACCCCGGGTGCTCCGAGGTGTTGTTGTCGCCGTAGGCGTAGTTCACGTACCAGACCAGCATGCCGGGCTGGTTCGAGTACCGCTCCACCCAGTTCGGCCGGATGTTGGTGAAGCCGTAGTTGTACCCGCCGGTCCGCAGGGTGTCGTCGTAGCCGACGTAGCTGCGGTTCTCCGCGATGTAGAAGCGGGGGTACGAGTCGGTCACCGAGCCGCCCATCCGGGTGAAGCCCTTGGCGGTCCACTCCGCGGCGAGGGTCTCCGCGTCGTCGGTCCAGGCGGTGGTGCCGCCCTTGACCAGCGAGACGTTGTCCAGGAACGCGCCGGCGAGGTGTACGCCGCCGTCGCTCTGGTAGCGGTACCGGAACTGCACGGTCTGCCCGGCGTACGCGGACAGGTCGTAGGTCAGGTCCACCCAGGTGCCGCTGCTGGAGCCGTCCACCCCGGTCTCACCGGCGTCGACCAGCGAGTTGGTCAGCGGGGCCCAGCTGGCACCGCCGTTGGTGGACACCTCGGCGTAGAGGTAGTCGTAGTCCTCTTCGATGTCGTACCAGGCCTTTGCGGTGATCGACGCGGACGTCGTCCCGGTGAGGTCCAGCTGACGCGTCAGCGTGGTGTTCAGGTCGTCGGCGCTGCCGCCCCACCACTCGTTGGAGCCGCCGTACGGCGTGTTGTAGCTGGTGGTCTGGTTCTGCGACGGCAGGTTGACGACCACCGCCTGGGCCTTGGGCCCGTCGCTGTCGCCCGCCGGGCCGAGGTGCACGTCGGTGGTGCCCTTGCCGTACTCGACGGTCGAGTGGTTCAGCCAGCCGAGGAACAGCTTCGACCACGGGTCCATGTAGCCCGGGGCCGAGCCGATGTCGTCGGTGCCGTGGCTCAGCCACGATCCGGAGGACATCAGGCTCCAGAAGCCCACGCCGTTGTCGCCGCCGACCGTGTCGTACAGGTCCGGCAGGCCGAGGTCGTGGCCGTACTCGTGGGCGAACACGCCCAGACCACCGTTCTCCGGCTCCGTGGTGTAGTCGCGGATCCACATGCCGGTGTCACCGATCTGCACGCCACCGGCCTTGTTCGCCGCCGGGCCGGCGCTGCCGGCCAGGTTGGGGAACGCCGCCCAGCGGTGCGACCAGATGGCGTCCGCGCCCTCGGCGCCGCCGCCGGCCTCCTCGCCCTCGCCCGCGTGCACCGCCTGGAAGTGGTCGATGTACCCGTCGGGCTCGTTGAAGTCGCCGTCGCCGTCGAAGTCGTAACGGTCCCAGACGTCGAACTGGCTCAGGTACTGCTTGATCTGCTCCGGGGTCTTGCCCGCGGCGATCTGGGAGTCGTACCAGGACTTGGCGCTGTCCTTGACGAAGTTCCAGGAGCCGTCGCTCTCCGGGATCTCGTTGCTGCCGTACCGGGCCTCGTTGAACGGCACGGTCACCCAGTCGGTGACGTCGCCGCCGACGGTGTAGCGGCCGCCGGACTGCTTCAGGTAGAAGTCCCGCATCGACTCGCCGGCGCCGTAGAACATCTCCTGGTAGTGCTCCCGGTGGAAGTCGGGGCGCCACAGGGTGCTGTTGTCGTCGCCGGCGCTGCCGTCCCAGTTGCGGTCCGGCTGCGCGATCTGGTTGACCACCGGGCCGGCCGCGCCGCCGGTGCGGGGGTCGGTCTGCGTGCCGAAGTTGACCAGCATCGTGAAGATGGGGTCGGTCTTCGCCGGCTGCTGGTACTCGACGAACAGGTCGTCCTTGACCTGGATGACCTTCGAGCCGTTGCGCGTCTGGAGCTTGGCCTTGCCGGCGAGCAGGTCGGCGATGGCCTGCTTCCGGACCTCCCGCTGCTGATCCGCCTTCGGATCGGGGAGGTTGTCCCTGCCCTGCTTCGCCTTGTCGGAACCGGGGGTCGGGCCTGCCGCTGGGGCGCCGGAGGCCGGCGTCGCCACGACTCCCGCCGCCAGCAGCGCGGCCGTGGCGGTGGCCAGACCGGCTGTGACTCGTCTCCTCAAAGGTCTCCTCCTTTGTGGACCTGTTACATGACAGGCGGCATCGAAGCCGTGACTGTCATGAGATGCGTCACTCACCCTGACAGGGGTCGGGCCGGTTGTCACGGGGCAATCAGGCCGGGGGCAGGGGGGATTCGAGCGTTTTTGCCCCGGCAAATCGGGACTAAGTATTCGTAGCCTCAGGCTACTATTTACATCACGTTTCAGCCACGATCATCTGCTGGAACCGGGATTATGAGGTCCCCGAAACGTGAGCGTCCGGGCCGGCGGAAGTGTCACGCGGCGAGCCGGTTTGCCCCGGACGCGGAACGGCCCGCCCGGAGCGGGAAGCTCCGGACGGGCCGCCGGTCGAACCGTGTACGGGCGAAACCCGCTCGGGTCAGTTCGTCGCCGGGGTCACGTAGACCGTGGCGTACGAGTTGTCCTTCGCGGTCTTCTTGATCGTGACGGAGACGCCGTAGGCGACGCCCTGGTCACCGGGGTTGCCGGTGCCCAGCACGATCGCCCCGCCGCCCAGGGTGGCCCCGTAGAACGCCGGGGCCGGCGTGCCGTCGGGGTTGGTCACGCGGGTGGTGTATTTCGCGTTGCCCCGCGACGGGATGACGACGGAGGCGTCGTTGTCCCGGGTGAACGCCGAGCCGTTGCGGATCTCGATGCCCGGGTACCAGCCCTTGGCGTCCGTGAACGCCGGCACCGGAGCCTGGGCCGCGAAGTTGGTGCAGTACTCGCTGTACGGCTCGTTGGCCGCCTCCAGGCACTCCCTGAACGGGAACGTGGAGTTCAGCGAGAAGGCCGCGTTGGACGACTGCGGGCGGCTGGGCAGGTTGTCCAGCACCGACGGGTCCTTGGCGGCCGCCTCGCCCTGGCGGCGCAGCGGATCGTTGTGCGAGTCGACGATCAGCAGCCCGCCCTTGGCCCCGTAGCTGGGCAGCGCGGTCATCTGCGCGGTGACGTGGTTGACGTCGCCGAGCTCGGTGTCCCGGTACCAGACCAGCATGCCCGGGGCGTTGTAGGAGAGCTTGTCGACCTTCCACGCCTCGTGCGAGTAGACCGTGTCGTACGCGTACTTCAGGCCCTTGTCGAAGCCGTCGAAGTTGCGCCACTCGGCCAGGTAGTAGTGCGCCTTGACCTGGGTGCCCGAGTCGACGTGCCAGCCCGCGCCGGTGGTGTCGGTGAAGGTGCCCGGGGCCTGCGTCCAGCCGTTCGCGTCGCCCTCGACGTCGTCGCTCCAGGTGGTGGCCCCACCGCCGGTGACCGAGAAGTCGTCGGCGAACCAACCGCGCTCCACGAACGCCTCGTCCGTGGCGTACCGCAGCCGGACCTGGACGGTCTGCCCGGCGTACGCCGACAGGTCGACGTAGTCGTGCCGCCAGCCGTTGGTGCTGCCGGTCAGGCCGTACTTCTTGGTGGCGGTGCCGCTCAGTTCGCCGAAGTCGACCATCCGGCCGTTCGGGTCGGCGTACCCGTCATTGGTGGTGACGAGCTTGCCGGTGGCGTCGTAGACCTTCTGCTCCGACCAGGTGGTGCCGCCGTTGGTGGAGACCTCGAGGAAGCCGTAGTCCCAGTCCGCCTCGATGACGTAGTTGTTCCACATCCAGAACTTCGCGTCCGCGGCGTTCGGGACAGTCACCGTGCGGCTCAGCTTGGCGTCCGCCCAGTCCTGGTCGGCGCCGGAGTACCACATGTTGGCGCCGCTGTGCGGCTCCGCCAGGGTGATCACCTTGTTCGGAAGGTTGATCTTGATGCCGTCCTTGGTGCCGACCGGGGTGTTGGAGGTCTGGCCCAGCTGCACCGACCGCGGGTCCTCACCCGGGTTGACCTGCAGCGGGTCAGCCCAGCCGAGTACCCACTTGTCCCAGATGCCCATGTGGGTGGGGAGCGCCTGGAAGATCTCGCCGGAGTGCGAGCCGGAGGCCATGAGGTCCCAGAAGTCCACGTCCGAGTCGGCGTTGCCGGAGGTGTCGTAGAGGTCCGGCAGGCCGAGGTCGTGGCCGAACTCGTGGGCGAAGACACCGACGCCGGCGTCCTCCGGCTGGACGATGTAGTTCGCCACCTTGAGGTTCGTGCCGGGGATCCGGTAGTCGTCGTTGGTGACCGTCGAGGAGTGCGCCCAGACCGAGTAGACGCCCACGTCGCCGCCGCCCCGGGACTTGCCCTGGTTGGCGTGCACCAGCACCAGGTGGTCGATCACGCCGTCCGGCTCGTTGACGTTGCCGTCGCCGTCGGCGTCGTTCTGGTCCTCGATGTCGTAGTCGGCCCACGGGAAGTTCGGGTCCATCTTGGCCAGCGCGTCGATGGCGTCGGTGGCGAGCCGGCCAGCGCCCTGCGGGTTGTCCGGGTGGCCGTTCATCGACTGCTCGCGGCCGGCGACCCAGTTGTTGTTCTCGTCCTTGAAGCAGCGGGAGGCCGCGTACCAGCCCTCCGAGTGCGGCACGGTGATCCACGGGCTGGCCTGCCCGTCGACCGTGTACGCGCCCTTGGACATCTCCAGGTACATGTTGTGCATCGTGCGCCCGGCGATGTCGATCCCCGGCTTGCCGTCCGGCCCGGTCAGGTCCTTGCGGACCCGCTCGGTGATGCCCTCCTTGGTGTAGAGCATCTTGTCGTAGTGCTCGGGCGAGAAGTCCGGCACCCACATCGAGTTGTTGTCCTCGTGCGGCAGGGTGGCGGGGTTGGCGATCGTGTTGTGCTTCGGGCCGTTCTGCACGGTGCCGAGGACACAGCTCCGGTCCTCGAAGACCGTCTTCGGCACGTACACGTTGCTGAAGTCGTCGTTCGCCTTGTCGTTGAACTCCACCAGCAGGGTGAGCAGCTTGGCGGTCTGGGTGCCCTTGGCCTGCTTGATCTCGCGCGGGCTCTTCCCCGTCTTGATCGCCGTGGCCTCCAGCTTGGCCAGTTCGCGCGCCGCCTTCGGGTTGCCGCCGGCGAACTTGCGGTCGTAGGCCCGCGCCGCGTCGACCGGGCTGGTGTAGACCCCGTCCTTGCCCTTGACCTCCTTGCCGGCGGTGTCCGGCTGCACTTCGGGCTCGGCATAGTTGATGTAGAAGTCGTCGGCACCGACCGTTGCTCGGGCGGGGCCGGACTCTTCCGCCGCCGCGCTGCTCGTCACGGTCAGTGACGCGGCAGCGAGGGCGAGGGCGGGCAGCGCGACGAGTAGGCGTCGGCGCGACCCTGGTTGCGGATTTCTGTTCATGCCGCTCCATTTCTCGGGCATGGGGGAGGAGGGAATCGCCGGGCCCATCATCGATGTGATGTCCATCGAACCGTCCCGACCAGCGTGAACCTAAATGAGAAAGGTGATGAACGACAGTGGTGATGCCCGCCTGTGACCGTTCAGCTTCTCTCGGCTCCCCCGACCGACCGATGTGACACCGGGCCCCCGACTCGCTGCCTGCCCGTAAGAAACGACGGAGGGTGGCGGTCCGCGCGGACCGCCACCCTCCGGTTGTACGCCTGCCGTCAGTCCTCGTCCGACTTTCCGCCGCCCATCCCCGAGGAGATCAGCTCCATCACCGACGAGTCCTGCAACGTGGTCACGTCGCCCAGCGACCGGTGCTCGGCGACGTCGCGCAGCAACCGCCGCATGATCTTGCCGGAGCGGGTCTTCGGGAGCTCCGGCACCAGCATGATCTGTCGGGGCTTGGCGATCGGGCCGAGCGTCTTCGCCACGTGGTTGCGCAACTCGGTGATCAGCTTCTCGCCGGCCTCGCCCGCCGTGTCCGTCGTGCCGCGCGGAATGGCGAACGCGACGATGGCCTGCCCGGTGGTCGGGTCGGTGGCGCCGACCACCGCTGCCTCGGCGACCGACGGGTGGGAGACCAGCGCCGACTCCACCTCGGTGGTGGAGATGTTGTGCCCGGACACCAGCATCACGTCGTCGACCCGGCCGAGCAGCCAGATGTGCCCGTCGTCGTCCTTCTTCGCTCCGTCCCCGGCGAAGTACATCCCCTCGAACCGCGACCAGTAGGTCTCGATGAACCGGTTGTCGTCGCCCCAGATGGTGCGCAGCATCGACGGCCACGGCTCGCGCAGCACCAGGTAACCACCGCCGCCGTTGGGCACCGACTGACCCTGGTCGTCGACCACGTCGGCGACGATGCCCGGCAGCGGGGTCATCGCGCTGCCCGGCTTGGCCGCCGTCACCCCCGGCAGTGGAGAGATCATCATCGCGCCGGTCTCGGTCTGCCACCAGGTGTCCACGATGGGCAGCTCACCGCCACCGACGTGCTGCCGGTACCACATCCACGCCTCGGGGTTGATCGGCTCGCCCACGCTGCCCAGCAGCCGCAGCGACGACAGGTCGTGGCCGGCCGGGATGTCCTCGCCCCACTTCATCATGGTGCGGATCAGCGTCGGCGCGGTGTAGAGGATGGTGACCTTGTACTTCTCGACGATGTCCCAGAACCGGCCCCGGTGCGGGGTGTCCGGGGTGCCCTCGTACATCACCTGGGTCGCGCCGTTGGCCAGCGGCCCGTAGACGATGTACGAGTGGCCGGTCACCCAGCCGATGTCGGCGGTGCACCAGTAGACGTCGGTCTCCGGCTTGAGGTCGAAGACCGCGTGCGTCGTGTAGGCCGTCTGGGTCAGGTACCCGCCGGTGGTGTGCAGGATGCCCTTCGGCCGGGCCGTGGTGCCGCTGGTGTAGAGGATGAACAGCGGGTGCTCGGCGTCGAACGGCTGCGCGGCGTGCTCCGCCGACGCCGTCTCCACCATCTCGTGCCACCAGTGGTCCTTCTCCGACCAGGCGACCTCCTCGCCGGTGCGGCGGACCACCAGCACGTGCTCGATCGACGGGCAGTTCGCCACCGCCTCGTCCACGGTCGGCTTCAACGCCGACGGCTTGCCCCGCCGGTAGCCACCGTCCGCGGTGATCACCACCTTGGCGCTAGCGTCCTGGATCCGGTTCGTCAACGCGTCGGCGGAGAAACCACCGAAGACCACGCTGTGCGTCGCGCCGATGCGGGCGCAGGCCAGCATCGCGACCGCCGCCTCCGGGATCATCGGCAGGTAGATCGCCACCCGGTCACCGGCGGTCACCCCGAGGTCGGTCAGCGCGTTCGCCGCCCGGCAGGTCAGCTCGTGCAGGTCCGCGTAGGTCAGCGTGCGGGTGTCACCCGGCTCGCCCTCCCAGTGGATGGCCACCTTGTCACCACGGCCGGCCTCGACGTGCCGGTCCAGACAGTTGTACGCCACGTTGAGCTGCCCGCCCACGAACCACTTCGCGAACGGCGGGTTCGACCAGTCCAACACCTGGTCCCACTGCTTCGACCAGGCCAGCCGCCCGGCCTGCCTGGCCCAGAAGGCCAGCCGGTCGGCCTCGGCCTCCGCGTACGCGTCGACGGTCACGTTGGCGTGCGCGGCGAGTTCGGCCGGCGGAGGGAACTGGCGCGTCTCGTTCAGCAGATTGGCCAATGCCTCGCTCATGCCGCAACTCCTCGTCGCTCGGGTGACCTGGGTCTCGCTGCGCACGAGGGTAGTCGGGGCCTTCCCGCACGGCGACCGCTGCCCGGCCCGTCGCGCCGAGCGGCGCCCGCCGCGCGCCCGACGGCCCCCTGTCGCGGCCCACGCCGTCCCGCTGTCGCTCAACGCCCGTGATCGATACGAGGTCGGGGACATCGGGGTATCCGGGCCGGTGGGACACCGCAACATCGGCGATCTCGTGTCGACGTTGCTCTGATCGGCCCGGGCGCGCTCGGGGCCGGGTGGCCCCGGTCGCCTTGCGGGCGGGTGCGGCCCGGTAGGTCCGGCCGGCTCGCTAGCGTGGCGGGGTGACCACGGACCCGCTCGCCCCACTGCTCGCGCTCGCCGACATCGCCCCCGCCGTCGAGCGGGCCCGCGAGCGGTTCGACCAGGCACTCGGGCACCGTGCGCTGCGTCGGCACGGCGGCCAGGTCGCGGCCGAGGTGAGCCTCCGGTCCGCGGTGGCGAGCGCCGCCCTGGAGGGGGCTGCGCACGAACGCGAGGCGGTCCGCGCCGGCACCGTCACCGACCCGGTGCTCCAGGGCGCGCTGCGGGTGGCCGGGGCGCTGCCCGGGCTGAGCGAACTCTGGCCGAAGGCGCCCCGGCAGGCCCTCGCCAAGCTGCACGTCCTCGCCGCACGGGACATCGTCGCGGAGGCCGAGCTGGGTCGCCCGGTGACCGACCCGGTGGTCGCCGCCCGGCTCGACGGGCTGGCCGGGCTGGTCGCCGGCGGCACGAAGGTCTCTCCGCTCGTGCTGGCCGCCGTGGTCCACGGCGAGCTGCTGAACCTGCGTCCGTTCGCCGGGCCGTCCGGCGTGGTGGCCCGGGGCGCCGCCCGGCTGGTGCTGCTCTCCAGCGGCCTCGACCCGCGCGGTCTGCTCGGCGTCGACGTCGGCCACCGCGAGCGGGAGCCGGAGTACGTGGGCGCGGCCGGCGCCTTCGCCACCGGCACCCCCGACGGCCTACGGTCCTGGCTGCGCCACTACATGTCGGCCATGGAGGTGGGTGCCGACCAGCTCACCACGATCGGCGACGACATCCTCGCCGCCTCCTGACCCCGGCCCAGGCCCGCTCAGGCGTTGGCGGCGGCGCGGGTGCGGCGGTGCCGGCCGTACCAGGCGATGCCAATGGCCACCCCGACGCCCACACCCAGGGCCGCCGCCGCGACCGGGACGGCGGGCCGCTCGCGCAGCCGGCGACCCAGCGGGATCGGGTGCCGGAACTCCAGCACCGGCCAGGAGTTCTCCACGGCCAGCCGGCGCAACTGCCGGTCCGGGTTGACCACGCTCGGGTGGCCGACGCACTCCAGCAGCGGACGGTCGCTGTACGAGTCGGAGTAGGCGAACGAGTCGGCCAGGTCGTAGCCCCGGGCGGTGGCCAGCTCGCCGACCGCCTCGACCTTGCTCGGGCCGGCCGCGTAGAACTCGACCTCGCCGCTGTACCGGCCGTCCCGCACCGCCATCCGGGTGGCGATCACGTCGGTCACCCCGAGCAACTCGCCGATCGGGCGGACCATCTCCTCGCCGGAGGCGGAGACCAGCACCACGTCCCGGCCGGCCGCCTGGTGCTCCTCGATCAACGCGGCGGCCTCGGCGTACACGTAGGGGTTGATCAGCTCGTGCAGCGTCTCCGCGACGATCTGGCGGACCTGCTCCACCTGCCAGCCCTTGCAGAGCGCGGCCAGGTAGTCCCGGGTTCGGGCCATGGTCTGCTCGTCGGTGCCGCCCAGCCGGAACATCAGCTGCGCGTACGCCGACTTGACCACGTCACGCCGGGTGATCAGACCGTCCCGGTAGAACGGCCGACCGAACGCCAGGGCGCTCGACTTGGCGATGACGGTCTTGTCCAGATCGAAGAAAGCGGCACTTCGGCCCACGGCGCGAAAGTCTAGCCGGATGGTCTATCGTCGGCGGGTGCCTGGGGTCCGGTAACCCCTCAGACCTGCGGGCCGGCGCCACCACCTCCGCTCATCGTGATCACGCTCACACTCTGCGAGGAGATTTTCGCAGTGAGTGGAGTCAGCACCACTCGACGTGACGGGTCCGCTCAGGCAGACTTGTCCGCACGGACGAGTATTCATATCTCGGACAACACGCAGACCCTCGGCGGTTGCACCCCCCGTGACCGCTGAGTGGTTCGGCTCGACCCCCCCGGAGCCGAACCGTCGACGACCCCCGTCTCCCCCCGACGGGGGTCGTCCCTTTCCGGGGTTAGCGTTGCGGCCCAGGTCACAGGTCGTCCCCGTCCGCATCGAAGGCCCCGTCCGAGGGCATTTCCTCGGTCGGAGGCAGCAAAGAGGCAGCAGACCTGTCGAAGGCAGCCAGGACACGGGCGGCGTAGTCGTCCGGCGTGTGCGTGTACCGGTTGAGCGTCGTGGATGCCTGTTCGTGGCCCATGACCCGCTGCAACAGGATGATCGGAACGCCGTCGGTGACCAGCCAGGTGGCGTAGGCGTGCCGCAGGTCATGGAACCGCATGCCGCCGGCAGCCTTGCCGGCCACGCAGGCGATGGCCTCCCGCTCGGTGGTGAACTCGGCCGACCACTCGACGCCGTCTCGGTCCGGCCAGGTCGCGCGGTACCGGTGCGGGCCGGTGTTGGCGACCTGGCCGAGCAGCCCGGCGCGGACCAGCGAGGGCAGCCAGACTCGACGCCGGAAGTTCGACCGTCGCAGTGGCCGTCCGACCCGGTCGCGGAAGACGAGCGTGCGCGGGTCCGGCTGATCGGCGGCGGTGTGCAGCTCGTGGAATGCGGCCAGGAGGAATCCGGGCAGCGGCACGGTCCGCACCCCGGCGCGACTCTTCGGGTACGGGCGCAGCACGATTCCGCCGTGAGTCTCCTCGGCCACTTGGACCACGCGCAGCGATGCCCGGTCGAGGTCGACTGAGGCCACATCAGCCCGGCGCATTCACCCCAGCGCAGACCGGCACCGGCGGCGGCGGAGACGATCCCCCGGTGCCGAGGTGGGACGGCGGGCAGTAGCCGGCCGAGGAGGTCCTCACGGTTGATCGTGACCGGCTTGACGTCGCGGCAGGCGTCATGACGAGCTGCTGCGGCAGTGGCGTGAGTACCGCGGCGAGATGGAACGCGCCAACGTGCCGTCGAAGCTTGAGGTGGTCGGACGGATTGACGTCGAGGACCAGGGCGACGACCGCGCGGCGGTGACCGCCCGTGGTGCGGCGTGCACGTCCGGGCAGACGCCTGCCGTTGAGCGCTACCGAGCGCGGGCCGGTCCGTTTAGGTCAGTGCGCCAGCACCATATGGGATTCGGTCGTCCGCCCGGGAGGATTCGGGCGTTCAGGTCTAAAATCTCGACCACATGAAGCGCAGTGGGATTACCCAACCGACGGCCCGTTCACGTGAGGCTTGAGCGGGAAACCTAACCTTCCCGTGATACGGGCATTTTCACCACGTGCCGGTGACCGAGGCCAGGCTGAAGAGTGGTCCATCAGCGGGAGCTGCCGTGGCGCACACTGTCAGGCGGGCTGTCGCAGTCGCACCGCCGTCCCAAGAGCATTGTCGATCACGTACCGCCAGCGTCCATCCGCGCCGCGGCGCACGACATCACTTGCCGAGCCTTCGACGTGTACGTGCTCGCCGTCGGGACCTGTGCCATCAATCGACCAATCTAGCACGATCTGGGCGATATCGCCGGCAACGAACACGTGGCGCGCCTTGGCCTTCAGCGGCAAACCGAGACTGAGATCGCGCTCAAGTTCGGCAGAGATCTCGGTGGGATCAGTGAGGGGTCGCCCATCTTTCGCGACGAGCACGACCCCCGGCTCGAACTGGGCCATCATTGCGCTGACCTTGCCGGAGTTAAATCGCTCAACCAGCGACGCGACGACGCCTTCGGGTTCAGTGGCGAGTGGATAGGACTCCGACATTTTACCCTCCGGTTCGTGTTGGTTGAACTGCCGTGCGGCTCAGCGCTCCGCCGTCTACCCAGGTGCCACTGACCCAAACTCAAGGCCGTTTGGTGATAAATGGTTCCGTTTTCGACTGGTGTGGGGTCAGGCGCGGGATGCGAGGATGCTCCTGATAGGAGCATGGATTGACTAGATCAACATGTTCCAGGATGCCGCGGACCGTCAGGGGGGCCGGGCCCGCACTGAGCGCTGGCTACTCAGCCTGCCGACGGTTGGACTCCTGCCGGATCGCCTCCGTTGAGATCCCGCCAGGTGCCAGCCGAGGTCTTCATCATCCGATCAACCATCGAGCGGGCGGATGCTTCGTCCGGGAAGTCGTGCGAGACCTCCTGCCCTCCGTCACCACCGAGGCGGCCACGGACCCGCCAGTGCCGGCCGTCGGAAGTCAGCCAGATGTCGCGCCGGGCCATGCGACCCCAAGCGCCGTTCCACCACCGACCTTGCACCTCCACCACCAGCAGCCTAATCGAACAGACGTACGAACCGGCCGGCTGCCGGCGGAGTTGTTCAAAGTTTCTGTACGTCTTCAAGGCGGCCCGACAAGCGGACCGCACGCGCCGCCGCCGGGGGCGCGCGCCGGCCGCTGCCGCTATCGCTCTGCGGCCGTCACGCCTAACCCCGGCGGCTGGCGCGGAAGGCGGGAAGCCGGGGCCGCCGTAGAACGACAGACCGTTGACCAATGCTGGTGGGCCGGCAGCCGGCTGACCTCGGCCGGCTCGCCCTCCTCAAGATCCGCGCGCCCGGCCCTACCTTCTTTCTTGGTCGTCCTGGGCGGTAATCGACGGGCCGGCGGTGACACAGATCAGGGTGAGAGTCGCCGAAACAGTCAGGAGTTCGGGTGGGTCCACCGGGAAGGCGCGACGAGGGCTGGTTCACGAGCCTCTACGCCGCCGAGTACGCGAACATCGTGAGGTACGGCCTCCGGCGGCTCGCCGACGCCGATGCCTCGGCCGAGCTGGCCCAGGAGGTCTTCGTCATCGCCTGGCGGCGCCGCAAGGAGGTGCCGGACCGCAGCCTGCCCTGGCTGTACGGGGTGGCTCGGCGCCTGCTGGCGAACCAGTGGCGGTCCCGCCGGACCGCTCCCGCCGTACTCCCGATCACCGACGTCGACCTGGTGCGGGCGGGTTCGTCCGGCGCCGACGCGACCGTGGGGGTGACGGACGTCCAGGCCGCTCTGGCCACTCTGCGCGACCTCGACCAGGAGATCCTCCGTCTGATCGGCTGGGAGGAGCTGACCGTCGCCGAGGCGGCCCAGGTCCTCGGCTGTACCCGAGCGACCGCGGCGGTGCGCCTGCATCGTGCTCGCCGTCGTCTCACCGAAGCGATGTCGGACCAGCCCGCCCGGCCGGCGGGGCACGCGGTGCTGGCAAGCCCCCGAAAGGAACTGTGATGGCCGGAGAAGAGCGAACCCGTACCCTCCTCGGCCCGGCCGACCCGGCCCGGCACGCCGCCGTCGCGCCACCCCCAACGTCGGCGCGCGACCTCATCGACCGTGCCGGCGCCACCGAGAGTGCGGCCCGCCGTCGCCCGGTACGCCCGACGCGCCGGCTGGTCCTGACGGCCGGAACGCTGGCGGTCGCCGCCGGCGCGGTGTCGGTCCTCCAGCCGTTCGAGGCCGCGGACACCACCGACGCACCGGGTCTGGTGCTCGAACCGGTCGCCTACCAGTTCCGGACCGACGCGTCGGCGGCCGGCCCGCAGCTGCGTGCCCTGGCCGGCAAGCTCGTCGAGGCGGAGTACGACACCCGCACCGGGCGCTACATGTTCCACCACTCCAGGAAGTGGGGCGACCCGGTGATGACGTCCCCCGACGGCCGGCACCACGTCGGCTTCGTTGGCGAGACGAAGGTGTGGCAGGCCGCGGACGGGACCGGCAACCAGTTGACCAACCAGCTCGCACCGCAGTACCCCGACCAGGAGTCCCGGGACTACTGGCAGCGCCAGTTCGACCGTCCCAGGATCTCCGGCACTTCCGCACCCGACACCATTCCGCTGCCGCCGGAGCCGATCGAGCCGCTGCCGTCCGACCGGTCGGGGCTGCGTGAAGTGCTCAAGGTCGAGTACGGCGGCGGCGCGGCGAGCAAGGAGGTCAGCAGGGTCTACGGGCAGTACGTCGTGCCGCAGCGGACCCGTGCGGAGATCCTGCGAGTCCTCGCCGACGTCCCCGGATTCCTGTGGCGGGGGCAGGTGACCGACCGCGCCGGACGAGAGGGCGTGGCGATCACGTTCGACGACCGCGAACACGCGCAGCAGTCGCTGTTGATCTTCGACCGACGGACGGGGGAACTGCTCGCCCACGAGTCGCTGACGCTGTCACCCGTGCGTCTCGGCGCGTACCAGTTGTTCCTGGAAACCGATTGGAGGGACCGGCCGGAGTGATCCGCCGGCGCGCCACTCGTCCGCCGAGCGGCCCCGGCCGCAGCGCTGGTCACCGGCCACCCGGACGGCCGGATGAGTTCGGCGTCGTGCGGGCCGCGTAGCAGATCAACTGCCGGGGCGGGTGTTGTCCACAGGGGCCAGCGTTATCCACAGGGGGCGGTGGCGGGGCGGCCAGCGGGCCGGATTCCGAGCAGGGTCGGCGGCACACCGGAGCCCGACCGCTGGAGGCCGCGATGCCACCCCGTACCTCCGTTCCGCCGATCCGACGGCTACCGCTGGTCGTCACCGGCGACGACGATCTGCTCGACGATCTGCTCCGTCTCGCCGCCGCCGGCGGCACCGAGGTGGAGCTCGCCGCCGACCCGGCGGCCGCCCGCACCCGCTGGCAACCGGCCCCGCTGGTGCTGCTCGGCGCTGACCAGGCCCAGCCGTGCCTGCGGGCCCGCCTGCCGCACCGGCCCCGGCTGGTGCTGGTCGGGCGTGCCGGTGAACTCGACCCCGGCTGGCAGGTCGCCGAGCTGATCGGCGCCGAGCACGTCGTCACCCTGCCCGCTGCCGAGCCGTGGCTGGTCGACCGGTTCGCGGAGCAGGGGCCGGACGGCCCCACCGGCTCCGGCGCCCGGATCGTCGCTCTGCTCGGTGGGCGTGGCGGTGCCGGGGCGAGCGTGCTGGCCGGTGGGCTCGCCGTGACCGCCGCCCGGTCCCGGCTGCGGACCCTGCTGGTCGACGCCGACCCGCTCGGCGGAGGTCTCGACCTGGTGCTCGGCTGGGAGCAGGTGGAAGGGCTGCGCTGACCGTCGCTCACCGGTGCCGACGGACGGGTCGACGCACCAGCGCTGGTCCAGGCCCTGCCCAGCCGGGGTGATCTGGTGATGCTCTCGTGGGACCGCGGGGACCTGCTGGCGCTGCCCGCGGCGGCGATGGCGGCGACCGTCGATGCTGCCCGCCGCGGCCGTGACTTCGTGGTGATCGACCTGCCCCGGCAGTTGGACGACGCCGCGGTGATCGCGTTGCAGGCGGCCGACCAGGCGTTCGTCGTCGTTCCCGCCGAGCTGCACGCCACCGCGGCCGCCGCCCGGGTGGTGGCCGCGGCCCTCCCGCACTGCGCCGCGCTGTCGGTGGTCGTGCGGGGTCCCGCCCCCGGCCGGCTACGGGCCACCGAGGTGGCGCGGGCACTCGGGCTTCCACTCGCCGGCACGCTCCGGCCGGAGCCGGGGCTCTGCCGCGGCCTGGAACGGGGCGAGGCACCGGCCGCCGCCGGCAAGGGCCCACTCGCCGTCCTCTGCCAGCGCATCGTCACCGACCTCACCGGCGTACCCGCGACGGGTGCGGCATGACCGGCCGGCCGGAGGACGGCGCCCTCTCCGCGCGGGTGCGGCAGCGGATCGCCGCCGCCACCACCCCGGTCACGCCGGCGGCGATCGTCTCCGCGGTACGGGCCGAGCCCACCGCCGCGGTGCTCGGCGACACCGCCGTGCTGCGCATCGCCGATCGCGTGCACGACGACCTCGTCGGCGCCGGGCCCCTCGCCCCGCTGTTGGCCGACCCGGAGGTGACCGACGTGCTGGTCAACGGGACCCGGGTGTGGGTCGACCGGGGTGCGGGCCTGCACCAGGTCGCGGTCCCGATCGATTCGGCGGACGAGGTACGCCGGCTGGCGCAGCGAATGATCTCCACCGCCGGGCGGCGGCTCGACGACGGCTCCCCGTACGCCGACGCCCGGCTCCCCGACGGCACCCGACTGCACGCCGTACTGCCACCGGTGGCTACCGAGGGTCCCTACCTGTCCCTGCGGACCTTCCGGCATCGGCCGTTCACCCTCGACGAGTTGGTGCGGCAGGGGACCGTGCCGCGACCGGTGGCGCCGTTGCTCGCCGCCGTCGTCGCCGCCCGACTGGCGTACCTGGTGATCGGCGGCACCGGCTCGGGGAAGACGACCCTGCTCAACACGTTGCTGGGGCTCGTGCCGGCGACCGAACGGATCGTGCTGGTCGAAGACGCGGCCGAGCTGCGACCCGGGCATCCGCACGTCGTCGGGCTGCAGGCGCGGACCGCCAACGTGGAGGGCTCCGGCGTGGTCGGCCTCGCCGACCTCGTCCGACAGGCCCTGCGGATGCGCCCGGACCGGCTGGTGGTCGGGGACTGCCGGGGCGGCGAGGTCGTCGACCTGCTCGCCGCGCTCAACACCGGCCACGACGGCGGCGCCGGCACCCTGCACGCCAACACCCCGTCGGACGTACCGGCCCGGCTGGAGGCGCTCGGCATGCTCGGCGGGCTACCCCGCGCCGCCCTGCACGCCCAGGTGGCCGCCGCCCTGCAGGTGTTGTTCCAGGTGCGCCGGGGCGATCGGGGCCGGGTGCTGGAGTCGGTCAGCCTGCTGCTGCCCGAAGGTCCGGAACGGCTGGTGACCGTCGTTCCCGCCTGGGTACGCGGCCGAGGGCTGGGGCTCGCCGCTCGCGCCCTCGGCGCCCTGCTGCGGGAACGCGAGGTGCCCGTGCCGCCGATCCTCGCTGAGCCGTGGCCGGGCTCGGCAGGTCCGGCATGACCGGCGGAACGTGGCTGGTGGCATTGTTGCTGCTGGCTGCCGCGGCCCTGGTGGCGTGGCCCCTGCACAGTCTGCGCGCCCGGCGCCGCGCCGTGCTGACGTCGTCCGGTCGTGTGGCCGCCGAGGCCGACGACCCGCTGGTGGACTGGATCACCGAGCTGCGACGCGATCCGGACGGCCCGCCGGAAGCGCTCGGCAGTCCGGTCGGGCGGGTCAGCGGCCCGTCCCGGTCGGCCGGCCCGACGCGCGGTGGACCTGCCGGGCCCCTGGCTGTCGATGATGCGCCGCCGACCGGAGCGGCCGGCCGGGGCACCCCGGCCGGCTGGTCCACCCGGGACAACGCCACCGGCGCACCCTGGCCGTGGCCGACCGGCGGTGCACCCGGACCGACCCGTTCAGCCGGGCCGTCGCGGCCACCGACGCGTCGGGATGGCCGCCGCCCGGCCGCAGCCGCCGCGCCACCGTCAGGGCATCCTGGCCCCGACCAGGTTCGACCACCGGACGTACGACGGCCTCGGGGCGCCGGCGGCGAGGCCAGCACGGCCGACCGTCCGAGGTGGTCCGGCCACCATTCGGTGCGGCCGATGCTGGTCGGGCAGGTCTGGCCGGAGCGGGCGTCGGTGCCGTGCTCGCCGGCCCGGTGGCGGGGGCTGTGCTGGCCGGCTACGGCACGCTGGGCGTGCGTGCTCTGCTGCGCCGGCGGACGAGCCGGTACACCGAGCGGGCGCGGCGGCGCGCACTGGATCAGCTCTGCGGTCTCGCCGCCGACCTGCGGGCGGGGCTGCCCGTACCGTCGGCGGTCGAGGTGACAGCCGACGGGCGGCCCGACGGATCCGAGCGGCTGCGGCGGCTGACCTCGGCCGCGGTACGGCTGGCCGATCGGACCGGCGCGCCGCTGGCGGAGCGGATCGAGGCCGACGCACGGGCGACCGACCGTGGGCTGGCCGCGGCGGCGGCGCAGGCGGCCGGGGCCCGAGCGACCGCCCTGCTGTTGGCGGCACTGCCGATCGGTGGGGTCGGCCTCGGCTACGGCATCGGCGTGGACCCTGTGGCGGTACTCCTGCACACACCGGTCGGCGGGGTCTGCGCGATCCTCGCCGTCGCCCTCCAGGTCGCCGGGCTGCTCTGGGCCGAACGTCTGGGTGCCGCCCCAGGGCGGGTCGGCTGATGTCCCGAACGTTTCCGGAACTCGTTGGTCGGTCGGCACCGGACGGCTCGCGGCTCGACACGGCACACGGCGGTCAGCGGGCCGGCCGGCGGCGACCGGACGCGATCCGGCTCGCCGCCGGGCTCGGCGGCCTCGCGGTGGCCGTCGTCCTCGGCGGTTGGCCCGGTCTGCTCGGTTCGGTGCCGACCGCGCTGCTGCTGGATGTGCTGCTCCGGCGGATCGAGCCGCCGGCTGTCCGGCGCCGACGCTTGCGGGAGGCCGCCGACCTTCCGCTCGCCGCCGACCTGCTGGCTGCGGCGATGCGAGCGGGTGCTCCGGTGGACCGTTCGGTCCTGGCGGTTGCCGAGGCGCTGGACGGACCGCTCGCCGGCCGGCTCAGTCGGGTCGGCCGCACGCTGCTGCTCGGCGGCGGCCCGCAGGAGGCGTGGTCGGCGCTGGACGGAGTGCCGGGTGCGGAGCGGCTGGCCGCCGCCGCTCTCCGCTCCGCCAACAGCGGTGCCGCCCTCGCGGGCGCGTTGACCCGGCTCGCCGACGACCTTCGTGCCGACCGGGCAACCGCCGTCGAAGCGTCGGCCCGCCGGGCGGGCGTGCTCATCGTCCTGCCGCTGGGGCTCTGCTTCCTCCCGGCGTTCATTCTCGCCGGCCTGGTGCCGGTGATCGTCGCCGTCCTCGGCGACGTGCTCTGACAACCCATCGAAAGGGGAACAGTCATGCGCAAACTCATCGCCCGGCTGCGCGGGGACGCCGGCATGAACACCGCCGAGTACGCCGTCGGCACGCTGGCTGCCGTGGCCTTCGCCGGCATCCTGCTGAAGGTGCTGACCTCGGGCAACGTCCAGTCGGCGCTGACCGCCGTCATCGACCGGGCGCTCAAGTGATCCAGCGCCGGCCGGCCGGCCCTGGCCAGGCGTCCCACACCGTCCAGCAGTCGGCAGGCCGTGGGCTGAGATACCCCGGGGCCCGACCGGCGGCCGGGCGGGACCGGGGATCCTTCACCGCCGAGCTGGCGGCCGGCCTGCCGGCGCTGCTCCTGCTCCTGCTCGCCGGTCTGACCGCCGTCACCGCCGTGAGCACCCGGGCCAGCTGCCTGCACGTGGCCCGGGAGGCGGCGCTGGCCGCGGCCCGAGGCGAGGACGGCGGCGCCGCCGGGCACCGCGCCGCACCCCGGGACGCGGACATCTCGGTGTCGGTCGACGGCGAGCGGGCCAGGGCGACGGTACGAGCGCCGGTGCGGGCCCTCGGCGGCCGGCTACCCCGGATCACCGTGACAGCGACCGCCGTCGCGGCCCTGGAGCCCGCCATCGCAGAGCCGGCCGCCGAACGGGTTGCCGCAGTGCCGGCTGCCGTGGAACTGGTCGGCGCATGGCCGGTCGGGACAGCGCCGCTCGGAGCGGTGCCGGCCGCCCAGAATCGACTGCGGCTGAGTCGGTCGCCGCGGAGTCGGTGGAACGGAAGTCGGACGTGAAGGAGCCGGTGGTTCAGGAGCGGGTTCCGTGAGCGGGCGAGCTGGCCGATCGGGGCATCCGGACGCTGAGCGGGGCGGAGCGACCGTCTGCCTGCTCGCGGTGGGGCTGGTGTTCGTCCTGGTGGGCCTGTTCGGTGCCGCCGTCGCTGCCGCCGGGGAGGCCCGCCAACGGGCGGCGGTGGCGGCCGACCTCGGCGCGCTGGCCGGTGCCGGTGCGGCGATCGAGGGCGCTGCCACCGCCTGCGCCACCGCGGCCGACATCGCCGGACGCAACGGTGGCCGCCTGGTTGGTTGTCGGCTCGACGGTCTGGACGTGCTGGTGACCGTCGAGGTCACGGTCACGCCGCTGCCCGGCCTGACCCGGTTGGCGGCCTCGACCGCCCGCGCCGGTCCGGTGCCTGGCTGACCGGGCTGGAGTCCGGACCGGACTGACCGAGGACGGATCCGGGACGCGGGCCGTTCGGGTCCGCGTCCCGGTCGGGAATCAGCGGGACTGGAGGGCGTCCAGGGCGACGGCCATCGCGATGACCAGGCGCCGGTCGATCTGCGGGTGCTGGATCTCGACGACGTACTTGTCGCGCAGTCCCCACTTCTTCACCACGGTGAAGACCGGCTGGCCGCCGGCGGTGAAGTCGAAGTGGTACGGCAGCCAGGAGAGCGAGTCGACGAATCGACGCAGCAACGCCACCGGCATGCTGCGCTCCTGCCCCGTCACCTGCGGCAGGCCGGCCTGCTCGACGTGCCAGGTGGAACGGAGCAGCGACTGGGCGAAGTCCTTGCGGAACAGGCCGATCGGGTTGCCGGCCGCGTCGGTGACGTCGTACGTGGCACCGAGGTCGAGGCGCTGGCGGGCCTTGAAACCGAGCAGCGGCTGCTGCTTGGAGTCGTCGGTGTAGATGGTCACCTGCTCCTTGAAGGCGAGCCGCTTCTGCTGGGCGAAGGCCAGCAGCTCACCCTCGGAGCCGTCCGCCGCGACGGCCCGGACCTCGTACTGGTTGACCATCATCCGCAGCCGCTGACGGATGTGGAACTGGTGCTGGGTCTGCAAACTGTCGAGCTGCATGTGTTCTCCTCCGAGATGGTGCGCCGGAGTCTCGCACAACCTCACAAGAGGTTCAGGCCGGCAGGTTCGCCAACACCACGTCGAGTACCCGGATCGCGTCCGGCTTGGAGAGCGGATTGTTGCCGTTGCCGCACTTCGGCGACTGCACGCAGGACGGGCAGCCGGTCTCGCAGCCGCACTCCGAGATGGCGTCCCGGGTGGCCCGCAGCCAGGCCGATGCCGTCCCGTACGCGCGCTCGGCGAAGCCGGCCCCGCCGGGGTGCCCGTCGTAGACGAAGACGGTCGGCGCCTCGGTGTCCTGGTGCACGGCGGTGGAGAGCCCGCCGATGTCCCAGCGGTCGCAGGTGGCCATCAGCGGCAGGAGGCCGATCGCCGCGTGTTCGGCGGCGTGCAGGGCGCCCGGTACGTCCGCCGCCGCGACGCCGGCCGCGGCCAGCGACTCCGGCGACAGGGTGAACCAGACGGCCACCGTCCGCAGTTCACGGGTGGGCAGGTCGAGCGGCCGGGTGTCGATCACCTCGCCGGTGGCGATCCGGCGTCGCTGGTACGACACCACCTGGCTGGTCACGTCCACCTCGCCGAGGAACATGCCGACCGGCCCGGCGTCCACGTAGGAACGTACCGACACCACCGACAGGTCGGTGACGTCCCGGGCGTGGGTGGACCAGTCCGGCTCCTCCGCGTGCACCAGCGCGCACCCGTCGGTGAGATCGAGGTCGTCGACCACGTACGAGACGCCCTGGTGCAGGTAGACGGCGCCGCGGTGGAGCAGGAAGTGCGAGGAACCGCCGTCGACCGTGCCGAGCAGCCGACCGGTGGACGCCTCCACCACGCAGACCGGTGCGCCGCCCTCGCCACGCAGGTCCACCTCCGGGCGCTCGCGGTACCGCCAGTACCAGCCGGTCGGCCGCTGTCGCAGTGCCCCGGCGGCCACCAGCTCGTCGATCGCCTCCTTCGCGCCGTCGCCGAAGAGCGCCAGGTCGGCGGGGGTGAGCGGCGCTTCCACCGCGGCGCAGGCCAGCTGCGGCGCCAGCACGTACGGGTTGGCCGGGTCGAGCACGGTCGCCTCCACCGGCGCGCCGAAGATCGCCTCCGGGTGGTGCACCAGGTACGTGTCCAGCGGGTCGTCCCGGGCCACCAGCACCGCCAGGGCCTCCTGCCCGGAGCGCCCGGCGCGACCGGCCTGCTGCCAGAGCGACGCCCGGGTGCCCGGGTAGCCGCAGATCAGCACCGCGTCCAGACCGATCAGGTCCACGCCCAGCTCGAGCGCGTTGGTCGAGGCCAGGCCGAGCAGGTCACCGTGCAGCAGGGCCCGTTCCAGCTCGCGCCGCTCCTCGCGCAGGTAGCCGCCCCGATAGGCGGCCACCCGGTCGCCGAGCCCGGGTACCGCCTCGTCGAGCGCCCGGCGGGCGTTGGCCGCCACCACCTCGGCGCCCTTGCGGGACCGGACGAAGGCGAGGGTGCGTACCCCCTCCGCGACCGTGTCGGCGAGCAGGTCCGCGGTCTCCCGCAGCGCCGACCGGCGGACCTGGATCAGATCCGCCACCTCGACCGCCGCCGGCGATGCTTCCGGGGACGCCGTCGACGGGTCGGAGGGGAGCAGCGGTGGTTCCCAGAGCGCGAAGGTCACCCCGCCCCGCGGTGAGGTGTCCTCGGTGACCGCCGCCACCGGCAGGCCGGTGAGTCGGCCGGCCGCGGTCGCCGGGTCGCCGGAGGTGGCCGAGGCGAGCACGAAGACCGGCGTCGCGCCGAACTTCGCGCACTGGCGGCGGAGCCGGCGCAGCACGTGCGCCACGTGCGAGCCGAAGACCCCCCGGTAGGTGTGACATTCGTCGATCACCACGTACGCCAGCCGGCGCAGGAAGCCGGACCACTGCGCGTGGCCGGGCAGGATCCCGTGGTGCAGCATGTCGGGATTGGTGAGCACGAACCGGGAGTGCCGGCGGATCCACTCCCGCTCGGCGCGCGGGGTGTCCCCGTCGTAGCAGGCGGGGCGTACCCCCTCCAGTTCCAGGGTGGCGACGGCGCGTAGCTGGTCGGCGGCGAGCGCCTTGGTCGGCGCCAGGTAGAGCACGGTGGCCCGGGGGTCGGCGAGCAGGGTGGCCAGCGCGGGGAGCTGGTACGCCAGGGACTTGCCGGACGCCGTGCCGGTGGCGACCACCACATGCTGGCCGTCGTACGCGAGGCTGGCCGCCTCGGCCTGGTGCCGCCAGGGCGCGACCACGCCGCGGCGCTCGTACGCCGCCCGCAGCTCCTCCGGCGCCCACTGCGGCCACGGCGCCGGCACTCCGGCGCGGGCCGGCACCCGCTCGACGTGGGTGACCGGATCGGTGGCGCCCCGGGCGCGCAGCCGGCGCAGCAGGTCGGCCGGTGCCGGGCGGGTGCCCGGACCGGCGGATACGGTGGCTGCCGGCGACGACGTCAGGTCGTGGCCCGGCGCCAGGCGCGTCGACCTGACGTTGTGGCTGGTCACGTCCTGCACTCTCGCACTGGTGTTCGGAGATGAAAAGTCGGCACCCGGGGTAAGGGGAAGCCTCCGCCGGCGACCGCAGGGTCTCCCGGCGGTAGTGGTTAGATGCCCAGGAGAGTTTACGGCTCACGCGAGGGAGGTCCGATGGAGCTGTCGCTGGCGACCCGCACCGTGGCCGAGCACACGGTGCTCGAGGTTGGCGGTGAGGTGGACGTCTACACCGCGCCCCGGCTGCGCGAACGGCTCCTCGAACTGATCGACGGCGGTGCCCGGCACGTGGTGGTCGACCTCGGTCGGGTGGACTTCCTCGACTCGACCGGGCTGGGCGTGCTGGTCGGCGCGCTCAAGCGGCTGCGTTCGGCCGGCGGCACGTTTGCGCTGGTCTGCGACAAGGAGCCGCTGCTCAAGATCTTCCGGATCACCGCGCTGGATCAGGTCTTCCCGCTGCATTCCACGGTCGACGCGGCGGTCGGCGCCGACCCCGCCGGCGCCGGCGCGTGATGGCGACGGTCCGGCTCTCCTTCTCTCCGGCGCCGGTGCACGTGCGCACCGCCCGGCTGGTCGGTGTCGCCGTCGCCCGGCGGGCCGGAGTCCGCGAGGACCTGCTGGACGAGGTGCGCCTGGCCATCGGTGAGGCGTGCACCCGGGCGGTGGCCCTGCACCGCCAGTACGGCCTGGCGGACCCGGTGCTGGTGGAGATGTCCGACTCCGGCGCCTACGCGGTGCGGGTGGTCGACCGGGCGCCGATCGAGGCCGGCATCGGGCTGGCCGCCCTGCCGCCGGACGAGTTGGCCAACGAGTCGCTGACCGACGAGGCGCTGACCACGGGTGTCGGCTTCGCGCTGCTCGCCGGCTTCGTCGAGGACCTTCAGGTGCGCCCGGTCGACGAGGGCATCGGCACCGAGGTGCGGATGGTCTGGCCCGTCGGCCGCTGACCCCTGTCCACCGATCAAGGCCGCGCCCCCACGGGGCGCGGCCTTGCTGTCATGGATCGGGCCCTATATCAGATTTGGTTTCATAACACAGCGACGAAGATCATCGAGACACGGTGCCCCCTGGTTGTGACCCTCGACACTGCGGAGGGCTACAGTACCCGGGTTGTCAGCAAGTGATCCATCTCGCAGCCAGCGGGTATGGGTGGTCATCGCTGGTCCGCTGAAGTGGGTTGGCGCGCGCTTGCGAGTCCGCATTTCAGGCGCCGGTCGATGCGTCTCCATTGCCCGGCGCGCTTGTTCGGTACAGGAGGACACAGATGTCCGAGACCTTGGCCGCCGACAGCGGCGGGCTATCCCTTACCGGGGCCAATGCCAGGTACGTCATCATCGCCGCGGTCATCGCGCTGGTGGCGCTCGCCTTCGCCGCCGCCCTGACCAGGGCGGTGCTGGCGGCCGGCAAGGGCACCACCAACATGCAGGAGATCTCCGGCGCGGTCCAGGAGGGCGCGTCGGCGTACCTGCTGCGTCAGTTCCGCACCTTGGCGATCTTCGTGGTGATCGCGGTGATCCTGCTCTTCCTGCTGCCGGTGCACGACACCGACGGCAGTGAGATCGCGGTGAAGATCGGCCGGTCCGCGTTCTTCGTGGTCGGCGCGTTGTTCAGCGCGTTCATCGGCGGCGCCGGCATGTGGCTGGCCACCCGGGCCAACCTGCGGGTCGCCGCCGCGGCCCGGGAACGTCAGGGCGGCCGCGAGGCGGCCATGAAGATCGCCTTCCGCACCGGCGGTGTGGTCGGCTTCCTCACCGTGGGCCTCGGGCTCTTCGGCGCCGCGCTGGTCGTCCTGGTCTACCGGGGCGACGCGCCGACGGTGCTGGAGGGCTTCGGCTTCGGCGCCGCGCTGCTCGCGATGTTCATGCGGGTCGGTGGCGGCATCTTCACCAAGGCCGCCGACGTCGGCGCCGACCTGGTCGGCAAGGTCGAGCAGGGCATCCCCGAGGACGACCCGCGCAACGCCGCCACCATCGCCGACAACGTGGGCGACAACGTCGGTGACTGCGCCGGCATGGCCGCCGACCTGTTCGAGTCGTACGCGGTCACCCTGGTCGCCGCGCTCATCCTCGGCCGGGCCGCGTTCGGCGAGGACGGCCTGGTCTTCCCGCTGATCATCTCCACCATCGGCGTGCTGATCGCGATCGTCGGCGTCTTCATCACCCGGCTGCGCGCGTCCGACCGCAACGGCCTGACCGCCATCAACCGGGCCTTCTACATCTCGGCGGTGCTCTCCGCGGTGCTGGTGGCGATCGCCGCCTACGCCTACCTGCCGGCGACCTTCGCCGAGCTGGAGGGCGGGCTCACCGACGTCGACCGCAACCCGCGACTGGTGGCCATAGGCGCGGTGGTGATCGGCATCGTGCTGGCCGCCGCGATCCAGGCGCTGACCGGCTACTTCACCGAGACCAACCGGCGTCCGGTACAGGACATCGGCAAGAGCTCGCAGACCGGTGCGGCCACCGTCATCCTGGCCGGCATCAGCATCGGGCTGGAGTCGGCGGTCTACTCGGCGCTGCTGATCGCCGCCGGTGTCTTCGGCGCGTTCCTCCTCGGCGGCAGCTCCATCACCCTGTCGCTGTTCGCGGTGGCGCTGGCCGGCACCGGCCTGCTCACCACGGTCGGCGTGATCGTCGCGATGGACACGTTCGGGCCGATCTCCGACAACGCCCAGGGCATCGCCGAGATGTCCGGTGACATCGACGAGCACGGCGCCCGGACGCTCACCGAGCTGGACGCGGTCGGCAACACCACCAAGGCGATCACCAAGGGCATCGCGATCGCCACGGCGGTGCTGGCCGCCACCGCGCTGTTCGGCTCGTACACCGACACGCTGCGCACCTCGTACGCGGACGCGGGCGTCGGCGACGTGGGAGCGGAGATCCTCAACTCGCTCAACGTGGCCAACCCGCGCAACCTGGTCGGCCTGATCATCGGCGCGGCCGTGGTCTTCCTCTTCTCCGGGCTGGCCATCAACGCGGTGTCCCGCTCGGCCGGCGCCGTGGTGATGGAGGTCCGCCGCCAGTTCCGTGAGCTGCCCGGCATCATGGACCGCACCCAGCGCCCGGAGTACGGCAAGGTCGTGGACATCTGCACCCGGGACGCGCAGCGCGAGCTGATGACCCCGGGTCTGCTCGCCATCCTGGCGCCGATCGCGGTCGGCTTCGGTCTCGGGCCCGGCGCGCTGGCGGCGTACCTGGCCGGGGCGATCGGGGCGGGCACCCTGATGGCGGTGTTCCTGGCCAACTCCGGTGGTGCCTGGGACAACGCCAAGAAGCTGGTTGAGGACGGCGCGTACGGCGGCAAGGGCTCCGAGGCGCACTCGGCCACGGTCATCGGCGACACCGTCGGGGACCCGTTCAAGGACACCGCCGGCCCGGCGATCAACCCGCTGATCAAGGTGATGAACCTGGTCTCGCTGCTGATCGCGCCGGCCGTGGTGGCCTGGAGCGTCGGCGACGACCGCAACGTCGCGCTGCGGGTGACCATCGCGCTGGTGGCCACGGCGATCATCGTGGCGGCGGTCGTGTTCAGCAAGCGCAAGGGCATCGCGATGGGCGACTCCGACGCCGGTGGCAGCACCGGCGCGGGCAGCACGGACCACCGTCCGGAGACGATCAACGCCTGACCCGACCGGCACCGGGTCCCCGGTCGGCGCAGTCCGCCGACCGGGGACCGACCGGTCCGACGTCTGCCGTCCTGACCGGTGCCCCACCCGGCCGGAGGTCGTACGCTGCAACGCATGCGTACGTGCCGGGCGTCTGCCGCCGGAAAGCTCACGGTGGTCCTGGCCACGTTCGTCGTCGTGCTCGCCGGCTGCGGCGCCGGCCCCAGCCCGCGGGCCTGGGCGGCCTCGGTCTGCGGCGCGCTCACGCCGTGGCGCTCGGAGATCAGCAAGTTGACCAGCAGCACCGATCAGCAGATGAGTGCGCAGACCACGCCGGCGCAGGCCAAGGAGAACCTGGTGCGGCTCTTCGGTGGGGCGGAGCAGGCCAGCGAGACGGCGCGGCGCAACATCGAGCGGGCTGGCGTCCCGGAGACGGATAACGGCGAGGAGATCTCCGCCGGCTTCCGCAGCTCCCTGTCGAAGATGCGCGACGCCTACGGCCGCGCGCGGGAGACCATCGAGGGGTTGAACACCGGCCAGGCCACCGCCTTCTACGACGGGGTGCGGGCCGCGGTCGAGACGCTCAACAAGGAGTACGACGCCAGCGCGCTGGACACCAGCCGGCTCAACTCCGAGGAGCTGAAACAGGCCTTCGACGAGGTGCCGGAGTGTCGCTGAGCGGGCTGGACGACACCGGAGAGGCGCAGCCGCTTCCGGTGCTCTTCCCGGCGCCCGAGCCAACCCCGCCGCGACCCCGCTCGCGCCGATCCCGCCCCGAGCCCGCCGCGTCCGACCCCGACCAGCCCGCCCCCGTCGTGGCGGCGAACGCCGACGAGGGCGGCCGGCAACTGGTCTTCTTCGGTGCGGACGCGGCCGAACCGGCGGTCGCCGACCTGGCCGGACTGCTCGCCGGCCCGGCCGAGGTGGTGCGGATGGGTGGCACCGCCCGGCTCTCGGTGCGGGTGGACGCCGGCTGGCGGGTGCACGTGCTCGTCGCCGAGCTGGCGTTACGCGGGCTGGCGGCCAGTTGGGAGCCGACCGGCGACGAACGACACGCCGTGCGCACGTCGTACACCCGGGTGTTGAAGCCGCTCGCCACGGCGTGGCTGCGCGGTCCGGTGAAGCGCCCGCCGGCGGGTTTCCACCTGACCGGCCGGCGGCTGCGGCTCTGGCTCGCCGCCGCCGGGACGCCGGAGCCGCCCGGCGGCTTCCTGCTCCGACTCGGCGCGGCCGACGAGGAGTGCTGGGAGCCGGTCGGCGCCGCGCTCGCCGCGGCCGGGTTGGCCGGCACGCTGCTCGGCCCGGGCGAGGGCGGGCCCGGGTACCGGATCGTCGGGCGGCGGCGGCTGCGCCGACTCGCCGAACTCGTCGGTGACGCACCCCGTGCGGCCCCACCCGCCGCCTGGCCGGGCTGACGGGACGAACCACGCATAACGCGCGGTTCGCGTGCGGAGGGCGGTCGTGGGCCGGGTGTCCGGTCCCGGACAGCCGCCGGAGGAAACCGGTCGGAAAACGGGCGGGTCGGGCCTCGGCCGAGGGTCCGCCATCGTCACAGTGACCCGCTTCGAGCCCTACACACGGTGTACGGTGGCGCCGTCCGGCAGTGCCGAGCGCGGCGGGGCGCGAGTCGAGCGCCGCGCCGGGGCGGTTTGCCGCCCGCGAAACCCGAAACGCGGACGGCGCGTTACGTTGGACATCCGGACCGCCGGTGCGACGGCGGGGCCGAGGGCGGTCGCTGACCGGGCGCCGGCAGGCCACGAGCAGGAGTGAGGTCGACAGAGACGTGCCGAGTAACGCTGGAACCACCCGTCTGGTCATCGTCGAGTCTCCGGCGAAGGCCAAGACGATCTCGGGCTACCTCGGCCCGGGGTACGTCGTGGAGGCCAGCTTCGGTCACGTCCGCGACCTGCCGCGCAACGCCGCCGACGTGCCGGCGAAGTACAAGGGCGAGGCGTGGGCCCGCCTCGGGGTGGACGTCGACAACGGCTTCCACGCCCTCTACGTCGTCTCGGCCGACCGCAAGCAGCAGATCAGCAAGCTGGTGAAGCTGGCCAAGGAGGTCGACGAGATCTTCCTGGCCACGGATGAGGACCGCGAGGGCGAGGCGATCGCCTGGCACCTGGTGGAGACGCTCAAGCCCAAGGTGCCGGTCAAGCGGATGGTCTTCCACGAGATCACCAAGCCGGCGATCCAGGCCGCGGTGGCCAACCCCCGGGAGATCGACCGCGATCTGGTGGACGCGCAGGAGGCGCGGCGGATCCTCGACCGGCTGTACGGCTACGAGGTCTCCCCGGTGCTGTGGAAGAAGGTCATGCCGAAGCTCTCGGCGGGCCGGGTGCAGTCGGTGGCGACCCGCATCGTGGTCGAGCGGGAGCGGCAGCGGATGGCCTTCCGCACCGCCGAGTACTGGGACATCCTGGCCACCCTGGCCGTGCGAAACCCGGGCGAGGGGCCGCGCACCTTCAACGCCACCCTGGTGGCGCTCAACGGCGACCGGATCGCCACCGGTAAGGACTTCGAGCCCACCACGGGCCGCGTCAAGGCCGGTGCCGGAGTGGTCCACCTCGACGAGAGCGGGGCCAGGGGTCTCGCCGCCCGTCTCGAGGGGCGGCAGTTCACCGTCACCCGGGTGGAGGAGAAGCCCTACCGCCGCCGCCCGTACGCGCCGTTCATCACCTCCACCCTGCAGCAGGAGGCCGCCCGCAAGCTCCGCCTCTCCTCGCAGCAGACGATGCGCACGGCGCAGCGGCTGTACGAGAACGGCTACATCACCTATATGCGTACCGACTCGGTGAACCTGTCGGAAACCGCCATCGCGGCGGCCCGCCGGCAGATCGTCGAGCTGTACGGCGAGCGCAGCGTTCCGCCGGAGCCGCGCCGCTACACCGGCAAGGTGAAGAACGCCCAGGAGGCGCACGAGGCGATCCGCCCGGCGGGGGACAACTTCCGCACCCCGGGCGAGGTGGCCAAGGAACTCTCCGCCGAGGAGTTCAAGCTCTACGAGCTGATCTGGCGGCGCACCATCGCCTCGCAGATGACCGACGCGGTCGGCTCCAGCGTCTCGGTGCGCATCCGCGCGGTCTCCGCCGCGCAGGAGGAGGCCGACTTCGGCGCCACCGGCAAGACCATCACCGACCCGGGCTTCCTGCGCGCGTACGTCGAGTCCAGCGACGACGAGAACGCCGAGGCCGAGGACGCCGAGCGCCGGCTGCCCACCCTGGTCAAGGACCAGCCGCTGACCGCCGACGAACTCGCTGCGCAGGGCCACCACACCCAGCCCCCGTCGCGCTACACCGAGGCGTCGCTGGTCAAGGCCCTGGAAGAGCTGGGCATCGGCCGCCCGTCCACGTACGCCTCGATCATGCAGACGATCCAGGACCGGGGGTACGTCACCAAGCGCGGCCAGGCGATGATCCCCACCTTCCTGGCCTTCGCGGTGATCGGGCTGATGGAGCGGCACTACCCGCGCCTGATCGACTACGACTTCACCGCCAGCATGGAGAACGAGCTGGACGAGATCGCCGGTGGTGACCATGCCGCCGTCGACTTCCTCACCGCCTTCTACTTCGGCAGCACCAACGGTGCCGGTGACCAGGACATCGCCCGCTCCGGCGGGCTCAAGAAGCTGGTCACCGAGAACCTCAGCGACATCGACGCGCGCAGCGTCAACTCCATCCCGCTCTTCACCGACGACGAGGGCCGTGAGGTCGTCGTCCGGGTCGGCCGGTACGGGCCGTACCTCCAGCGGGAACAGCCCGGCGGCCAGCCGGCGGCGCCGGCCGAGGGCGAGGAGGGTGGCGCCCAGGGCGACCGCGCGCCGATCCCCGAGGGGCTGGCCCCGGACGAGCTGACCCCCGAGAAGGTGCACGAGCTGTTCCTCGGCGGCGGCGGCGAGCGCAAGCTCGGCGACGACCCGGCCACCGGCGAGCCGATCGTGCTCAAGTCCGGCCGGTTCGGCCCGTACGTGTCCAGCGGCGAGCGGAAGTCCTCGCTGCTGCGGACGCAGACCCCCGACTCGCTGACCCTGGACGAGGCGCTCAAGCTGCTCAGCCTGCCCCGGCTCGTCGGCGTCGCGCCGGACGGCGTCGAGGTGTTCGCCAACAACGGCCGCTACGGCCCGTACGTCAAGCGGGGCGAGGAGTTCCGTTCGCTGGACTCCGAGGACAAGATGTTCACCGTCACGCTGGACGAGGCGCTGGCCCTGCTGGCCGCCCCGAAGACGCGTGGCCGCAGGGCCGCGGCACCGCCGCTGCGCGAGATGGGCGTCGACCCGCTCACCGAGAAGCCGCTGGTGATCAAGGACGGCCGGTTCGGCCCGTACGTCACCGACGGCGAGGTCAACGCCTCGCTGCGGCGCGGGCAGACCCCGGAGGAGCTGAGCCTCGCGGACGCCTCGGAGATGCTGGCCGAGAAGCGGGCCAAGGGTCCGGCGCCGAAGAAGAAGGCGGCGGCGAAGAAGGCCCCGGCCAAGAAGGCCACCGCGACCAAGAAGACGGCGGCCGCCAGCAAGTCCACCGCCGCGAAGAAGACCACCACCGCGAAGGCCACCACCACCGCGGCCAAGAAGACCCCGGCCAAGAAGACCGCCCCCCGCAAGGCCGCCACCAGCACGGAGTAGGCCGCCTTCTGAGATCTTGGTACGAGAGCGCCCCTCCAGGGGCCGTTTCATACCAAGATCTCCAGGCGGGATGATCAGCCGGGCCAGCCTGCGGCTTTCAGGGCGGCTCGGAGCTGACGGACGACCTCCTCGGGGTCTGCGCGTATCGCCCAGGCGGCGAAGCGGAGGACGCGGTCACCCTCCATCCACAGGTCGTTCTGCCGCCGCATGTCCGCCCAGGCGGTGCGGGGATCCAGGTGCTGGCCACCGTCGATCTCGACGTGGACCCGCCACTCCTCGAACCAGACGTCGAGGTAGCGGCGGTGCCCGGCGGCGTCGCGTCGAACGGTTTGGCGCGACGGCTCGGGTAGCCCAGCGCGACGGACCAGGTCGAGGAAGTCGAGCTCGGCCAGGGAATGGGCACCTCCCGCGGCGTCCGCGGCGGTCCGCTGGATCAGCCGTCGCCGGTGTGCCCGGGGCAGCCGCCCCAGCACGTGGCGCAGGTCGTCGCCGGCGACGAGCCGCTGCTGGAAGCCGGCCGCGATGATTGCCCGCGCCTCGGCGTCAGTGGCCGCCCACTGCGCCGCGTCCACCAACGAGCGGGCGGCTCTGGTGCGGGGTGGCCGCGCCGAGGGGTGTACGTCGGCCACGGGAAGCAGGGTCGTGCGGTGGACGCGCACCCCAGGGGGTAGCGCACGAATCTGCTGCCGCGCCGGTAGGAGCACGTGGATGACCCGGCTGTCGTACCCGCGTAGACCGCAGATTCGAGCAGCCGTCAGACCGCCGAGCAGTGCCGTCGGACCGGCCGCGAGCACGGCGATCCATCGGTGCTGATCGGCACTGATCGGGCCGCTGTGCGCGACGAGGATCGCGCGATGCGCCGGACGCCAGCGGCCGCTGGCTATCCGGTGGCGGGTCGCCTTTGGCGACAGGTGTCGCCGGGTCTGGTCCAGGCTGATGACGTCGTCCTGCTGGAACAGCAGCCAGGCAAGCTCGTCGGCGTCGTCCACAGGCAGGGCCCGCCGAAGCCCCGCCCACCCCCGATTCGCCCGCACCCCGCCACTCTGCCCCCGCCCGCACAGGCGTGTCCGCCCCTGTGGACACCGGGCAGATCTTGGTACGAGAGCGCCCCTCTACGGGCATTTTCGTACCAAGATTTTCAGGGGCCTCGGTCAGGCGCCGAGGATTCGGGTCAGGTGGGGGTTGGTGAAGAGGCGGTTGGGGTCGAGGTGGTCGCGGACGGTGCCGAAGTTGGTGAAGCGGGGGTACGCGGTGGCGAGCGACTCCGCGTCGCGGTAGTGCAGTTTGCCCCAGTGTGGGCGGCCGCCCAGCCCGGCAGCCACCTCCTCGAAGGCCCGGAAGTACGGCTCGTACGGCATGCCGACGTACTGGTGCACGGCGATGTACGCCGAGTCGCGGCCGTACCCGTGCGACAGCCAGATGTCGTCGGCGGCGGTGAACCGCACCTCCACCGGAAAGAGCACCTTGAACGGCAGCCCGTCCACGATCCGCCGCAGCGCGGCGAGCGCCTCCGGCAGTGCCGCGCGGGGCAGCCCGTACTCCATCTCCACGAAGCGGACCCGGCGCGGCGTGCAGAAGACCTGGTCGGAGCGGCCGGTGTACCGGCGTTCGGTCAGCGCTCTTGCGGAGACCGCGCTGATCTTCGGCGCCAGCGCCGGCACGGCCCGGCCGAGTCGGCAGGCGCCGGCGAAGACGGTGTTGGACAGGAAGTCGTCGTCGAGCCAGCCGCGCAACCGGGACAGCGGCCGGTCGTCGGCGGGTACCCGGTCGTTGGTCTTGACCTGGAGCCGGCTGGTGTAGGGGAACCAGTAGAACTCGACGTGGTCGTGCGCCTCGACCAGGGTGGGCAGCTCGCCGAGCACGTCGTCGAGTGCGGCGGGGCGTTCGTGGGCGTGCAGCACGAAGGCGTCCACGCAGCGGAGCGTGACCTCCACCAGCACCCCGAGCGCGCCGAGCGAGACCCGGGCGGCGGCGAACACGTCCGGGTGCTCGTCGGCGGAGCAGTGCAGCACCTCACCGGTGCCGGTGACCAGGGTGAGGGCCTCGACGAACGTGGACAGGCAGCCGTACGCGGCGCCGGTGCCGTGGGTGCCGGTGGAGATCGCCCCGGCCACCGTCTGCGCGTCGATGTCGCCGAGGTTGGGCAGGGCGAGGCCGTGCCGGGCGAGCAGGTCGTTGAGCGCGCGCAGGGTCATTCCCGCCGGTACGGTGACGAGCCGGCGCTCGGTGTCGACCCGGATGTCGGTGTCCAGTTCGGACAGCTCCATCCGCCGGTCGTCGGCGAGCGCGATGCCGGTGAACGAGTGGCCGCTACCGGCGACCCGGATCCGGCCGCCGGCCGCACCCGTCGTACGGACGGCCTCGGCGACGTCGGCCACCGAACGGGGGCGGAGGATGGCGGTGGCCGTACCGCGCTGGTTGCCGGCCCAGTTGGACCAGGGGGCGGTGAGCGGTGCCGTGTCGACCATGCGCGCTCCTCATTCATGAATATGAACTGACTTCATATCAGGAACGTTGTACCTGGTAAATACCGCAATTGCGATCCGCTCGTTATACCGGTAGTCACGGACTCGTGACGTTGAGATATGTTCATCCGTTGAAAGGGGTGGCACCGAGTGTCCACACCAGCCGCCACGACCGGGCCGCTGCGCCGTGTACCGGTGCAGGGTCGAAGTGTCGCGCGGGTACAGCGCATGTTGGACGCCTGCGCCGAACTTGTCGACGAGGTCGGGTACGAGGGGCTGACCACGACCCTGCTCGCCGAGCGCGCCGAGGTGGCGATCGGGTCGGTCTACCAGTTCTTCCCGGACAAGCGGGCGATCGTGCAGGCGTTGACCCTGCGCACGATGGAGTCCTACCTGCAGCGGCTCGACGAGCGGCTCGCCTCCGACGAGATGACCCACTGGTGGGACGGCGTCGACGCGGGGATCGACGAGTACATCACGATGCACCGCACCGTCCCGGGGTTCCGCACCCTGCACTTCGGCGACGTGGTCGACCTGCACCTGCTGGACGAGCAACGGGACAACAACGGCGTGATCGCCGATCAGTTGGCCCGGGTGCTCACCGAGCGTTTCGGCCTGAACGACGTACCCAAACTGCGCTTCGTGCTGGAGATCGCGGTGGAGGCGGCGGACGCGCTGATCAAGCTCGCGTTCCGGCGGCAGCCGGAGGGCGACGAGCGCGTGCTGGCCGAGGCGAAGGCGCTGATCCGGGAGTACCTGCACCGCCAGGTCGACGGCCCCGCTGCCGCCGACCGGCCGGTCGAGCAGGCCGAGGCGACCCAGCCCGTCTGAGCCGCCCGGGCGGCACGCCCCCCAAGTGCGGTCGGCCCGGGTCGCACGCCGTTTCACGAGGCGCTCGACCCGGGTCGCACGCCGCCCAGGCGGCGGTCGGCCGGTCGGGGACGTCAGAGGAAGGCGTGGCCCTCGCCCCGGTAGGTGGGTACGGTCGCCTCGATTGCGTCGCCCCGCAGCAGGTGCAGCTCGTTGACCCGTTCGCAGAGTTCACCGGCCTTGGCGTGGCGGAACCAGACCCGGTCGCCGATCCGCAGGGTGGCCGCCGCCGCGCCGGCCAGCGGGGTCTGCACCTCGCCGGCCCCCTCGGTGCCGACCAGTTTCAGCCCGGCCGGCAGCCATGGCCGGGGCAACCGGCTGTCGGCTGCCGGGCCGGAGGCGATCCAGCCACCGCCCAGCACCGTCGCCAGCTCGGGTGTCGGCCGCCGGACCACCGCGCAGGCGAAGAAGGCCGCCGGGGTGGGGCGCCAGGCGCGGTAGGCGTCGAACAGCGTCGGCCCGTACAGGCCCGATCCCGCGGTGATCTCGGTGACCGCGGGATCGGCGCTGGTCGCGGCCACGCTGCCGGTGCCGCCGCCGTTGACGAACTCCAGGTCGGCGTGCTCGCGTACCGCGGCCACCGCCGCGCCCCGGCGGGCCAGCAACTCGCGGTACGACCCGCGCTGGGCCAGCCGGATCGCGCCGGCCAGCAGCGTCTGCCCCGGCGGCGCGTCGCCCAGGCCGGCGATCTGCGCCTCGTACGACATCAGGCCGACCAGCCGGAAGCCGGCGCGACCGGCGACGGCGGCGGCGAGCGCGCCGGCCGCCCGGGCGCTGTGCACCGGGGAGCGGCGGACGCCGACGTGCACCCGTCCGCGCAGCGGTCGCCAGGAGGCGTCCAGGTCGAGGCAGACCCGCAGCTCGGCGCGTTGGCCGGGAGCCCGTACCGCGTCGACCAGGTCGAGCTGCCCGGTGCTGTCGATCATCAGCGTGACCGCGGCGGCCAACGTCGGGTCGGCGGCCAGCTCGGCGAGGGCGCCGCGGTCGGCGGTGGGGTACGCCACCAGCACGTCGTCGCTGACCCCGGCCCGGACCAGCCGGATCGCCTCGGGCAGGGTGAACGCCATCACGCCGTGCCAGCCGGGCCGGGCGAGGGCCCGCTCGATCAGGTCCCGGCTGCGGACCGACTTGCTGGCGAGCCGGAGCGGCTTGCCGCCGGCGCGGTCGACCAGGGCGGCCGCGTTGGCGTCGAAGGCGGTGAGGTCGACCACCGCGTACGGCGCGTCGAGGTGGGCGGTCGCCCGATCCAGGCGCTCGCGAAGTTTGTCGCTTTCGGTGGCCACGTGTGCACGCTAACTGTCCGACGGTGAATGCGAAATACCCTCGCGTATGTCCGGGCTGCGGTCGATGCCTCCGGCGGCCTAGGCTCAGCGAGCAGGCGAATGTCGCGGGTGGGGCGGCTCCCCACCGGGACTAGAGTGTTCCACCGGGACTGCCCAGCGATGGGCCGGCACGTGGAGGTACGGCCATCGAAAGCCAGAACAGCGGCGAGTCGCCCGGCGTGTCGCCGTCCGGCGGCCAGCCCGGCAGCGCCACGAACCAGTCCGCGAGCCAGGTGGATCCGTCCGGCTACGCGGCGATCCGCTCGGTGCTGCGGATCCGACCGTTCCGGCGGCTCTGGATCGTGCTCGGCGCGGCCTCCTTCGGTGACTGGCTCGGCCTGCTGGCCACCTCGGTCTTCGCCGCCTCCCAGGTCTCGGGCGACACAGCGAAGGGCGCGGCCTTCGGCACTGTCATCGCCATCCGGCTGCTGCCCGCGCTGGTGCTCGGCCCGGTCGCCGGCGTGTTCGCCGACCGGTTCGACCGCCGGTGGACCATGGTCATCTGCGACCTGCTCCGGTTCGTGCTCTTCGCCTCGATCCCGATGGTGGCGCTCGCCGGCGCCAGCGGCGCGATGGTGGTCCTGTGGGCGACCGTCGCCACCTTCCTGATCGAGTCGGTCACCCTGCTGTGGATTCCGGCCAAGGAGGCCGCGGTCCCCAACCTGATCCCGCGCGCCCGGTTGGAAGCGGCCAATCAGCTCACGCTGATCACCACGTACGGCCTCACCCCGATCCTCGCGGCGCTGGTGGCCGCGGTGCTCGACCGCAGCGTCCGGGCCGTCGCCGGTGGCGACCTCGGCTGGGCGGAGCCCGCCCAGCTCGCGCTCTGGGTCAACTCCTTCTCCCGGCTGGCCACCGCCCTCGTGGTGGCGTTCGGGATCAAGGAGATCAGCCGGGCGCAGACCGGCGAACGGGAGCGCACCGAGCAGAGCATGCGGCGCCAGTTCGCGGAGGGCTGGAGGTACATCGGCCAGACCCGGCTCGTCCGCGGCCTGGTGCTCGGCATCTTCGGCGCGTTCGCCGGCGGCGGCATCGTGATCGGCACGGCGAAGTTCTTCGCCGCCTCGCTCGGTGCCGGCGACGCCGCCTTCTATCTGCTCTTCGGTGCCATCTTCATCGGCCTGGCGATCGGCATCGGCCTCGGCCCGATGATCGTCAAGGAGATGTCCCGGCGCCGCTGGTTCGGCATGAGCATCGTGCTGGCCAGCGCCTCGGTGCTGGTGCTCGCCTTCGCCATCCACCTGTCCATGGCGATCCTCGGCGCGATCCTGGTCGGCGCGGGCGCCGGGATGGCTTTCCTCGCCGGCACCACCCTGCTCGGCGGCGAGGTGGCCGACGAGGTGCGCGGCCGGGTCTTCGCCGTGGTGCAGATCGGCACCCGCCTGGTGCTGATCCTGGCCATCGGCCTGAGCAGCCTGCTGGTGGGCGTCGGTGGCTCCCGCAAGCTGACCATCGCCGACCTCGGCATCTCGGTCTCCTCCACCCGGCTGTTGCTGCTCGCCGCCGGTGTCGCCGGCATCTTCGCCGGGATCAGCGCGTTCGGGCAGATGGACGACAAGAAGGGCGTCCCGGTCCTGGCCGACCTCTGGGGCTCCATCCGGGGTCGTCCGCTGATGCCGGCCGAGCCGTTCGTCTCCGCCGGGCTCTTCGTGGTCTTCGAGGGTGGCGAGGGCGCCGGCAAGTCCACCCAGCTCGCCGCACTGGCCGAGCGGCTGCGCGGCCAGGGGCGCGACGTGGTGGTCACCCGCGAACCGGGTGCCACCACGGTCGGCGAACGGATCCGTTCGCTGGTGCTGGAGACCTCCGGCGAGCAGGCGCCGTCGCCGCGCGCCGAGGCGCTGCTCTACGCCGCCGACCGGGCGCACCACGTGGCCACCGTGGTCCGGCCGGCGCTGGTCCGCGGCGGCGTGGTGATCAGCGACCGGTACGTCGACTCGTCCCTGGCGTACCAGGGCGCCGGGCGGACGCTCCCGGTCGACGAGGTCTCCTGGCTCTCCTCCTGGGCCACCGGTGGGCTCAAGCCCGACCTCGTGGTGCTGCTGGACGTCGAACCGCAGACGGGCCTGTCGCGGGTGGCGTCGCGCAACCAGGGCGCCGACCGGCTGGAGGCCGAGTCGGTCGCCTTCCACGAGCGCGTCCGGTACGCCTTCCTCGACCTCGCCGCGGCCGACCCGAAGCGCTACCTGGTGCTGGACGCGTCCCGTCCCGCCGACGAGATCGCCGAGCGGGTGGCACGGCGGGTCGAGCAGATGATCGGCACCCCGGGCGGCATCGTGCACCCGAGGCCGGCGCAGGGCCCGGACACCTCGGTGCAGCCCGAGTTATCCGACGCGGAGCTGGTGACGATGGAGCACCGGACCTGATGCCGGACGTCTTCGCCGACCTGGTCGGCCAGGACGAGGCGGTGGACACGCTGCGCCGGGCCGCCGCCGCGGCGGCGGCCGTGCTGCGCGCTGGCGCGGCGGAGCGGACGCCCGCCCTGATCGCCGCTGGCCCGGCCGAGGCTGCTCCGGCCGGGGTGGACCCGGCCGCCGGGATGACCCATGCCTGGATCTTCACCGGGCCGCCCGGCTCCGGTCGCTCGGTCGCGGCGCGCGCCTTCGCCGCCGCCCTGCAGTGCGTGCACGGCACCGGCTGCGGCGAGTGCCCCGGCTGCCACACCACCATGGGCGGCACCCACGCCGACGTCCGGCTCGTGGTGCCGGAGGGGCTCTCCATCGGCGTCGGCGAGATGCGCGCGCTGGTGCTGCGCGCCGCCAGCACCCCGTCCGGCGGGCGTTGGCAGGTGGTGGTCATCGAGGACGCCGACCGGCTCACCGAGGCGGCCGGCAACGCACTGCTCAAGGCCATCGAGGAGCCGCCGCCGCGCACGGTGTTCCTGCTCTGCGCCCCGTCGACCCACCCCGACGACATCTCGGTGACCATCCGGTCGCGCTGCCGGGTCGTACCGCTGCGGCAGCCCCCGGCCGTGGCGGTGGCCGAGGTGCTCGTCCGGCGCGACGGCATCGCGCCCGACGTGGCCGAGTGGGCCGCGGCGGCCGCACAGGGGCACGTGGGGCGGGCCCGCCGGCTGGCCCGCGACCCGGAGGCCCGCAAGCGGCGCGAGGCGGTGCTCGCCGTGCCCCGCCGGCTGACCGGCGTCGGCGCGGCGTTCGACGCGGCGTCCGCGCTGATCGAGGCGGCCGAGGCGGAGGCCGAGGCGTCGGTCGCCGAGTCCGACGCGACCGAGCGGGCGGCGCTGGAGACGGCGCTGGGGGCGGGCGGCACCGGCCGGGGTGCGGCCGGTGCGCTGCGGGGCGCCGCCGGGCAGCTCAAGGAGCTGGAGAAGCGGCAGAAGTCCCGGGCCACGCGGGCCCAGCGGGACGCGCTGGACCGGGCGCTGGTCGACCTGGCCGGCTTCTACCGGGACGCGTTGACCATGGCGCTGCGGGCACCGGTCGCTCCGGTGCACACCGACACCGCCGCGCTGGCAGCCGCGGGCGCGCAGAAGTGGGACGCCGAGGGAGCGCTGCGCCGGCTGGAGGCGGTGCTGGCCTGCCGTGCGGCGATCGAGGCGAACGTCAAGCCCCGGATCGCGGTCGAGGCGATGATGCTCGCCCTCTGGAAGGGCTAGGCCCACCGGGGTCCCGCCGGCCGGACCGGTCATCCACAGGCATCGACAGGCGCGATTGCCGCGGGGTACGGTCCGGTGATGCCGTGGTGACGGTTACGGCACGCTCAGTGATGACCCGGGAGGAGTCGGCCGATGCCGCGGGGGGAGATCGACGAGGCCTGGATCGAGGAGGCGGTGCGGCGTTACCGCCGGATCGAGTCGCTCCAGGCCGAGTTCGACCAGGCGGTGACGGCCGTGGAGGTCACCGTGCGGTCGCCGGACGGGCTGGTCGAGGTGGTGGTACCCGCCGGCGGGCGGATCACCGACGTCCGGTTCCTCGGCCCGCTGCACAGCCGCAACCCCCGCGACGTGGCCGGGTCGGTGCAGGCCGCGGTCACCGCTGCGGCCGACGCGGCCGAGTGGGCCCGGGAGAAGCTGCACAACGAGACGTTCGCCGCCTACCGACCGCTCGCGGGGGCCTGACATGCACGCACTCCACGGGCTCGCCGTCCGGCTCGACGAGGCCGGCGCCACCCTCACCGCGCTGTCCCGCACGGTGACCGCCGGCGATCCACCGCAGGCCGCGTTCGGCGCGGACGCCCCGGGCCGGCCCGGCGAGATCGGCCGCGCGCTGCACCGGCAGTGGACCGCCGCGACCGACGACCGGTCCCGCGAGGCGCGGGCCGCCGCCGGTCGACTCGCCGCCGCCGCCGCGGCCGTGCGCGAGGCCGCCGACCGCTACGGCGAGGTCGACCGGGCCGCCCGGCGCCGGCTGATCGGGGAGGCGTGATGGACGCCCTCGACCGGCTGGCCGAGCCCGGCCTCGACCTGCTGCGCCGGGTGGACACGCTGCTCGCTGCCGGGGTGCCCGAGGGGCACCGGGTCTGGCCGCTGCTGCGTCGGATGCAGGTGTTGCCCGGCGACGCGGTCCGCGGCTTCCTCGACCTGCACCCGGCGCCCCTGTCCGGGGCCGGGCACTCGGTGCGCCGGCTGGTCCGGAGCTACGACGACGTCTCCGCCACGCTGACCGACCCGGTGCTCTGGTCCGGGCCGGCCGCCTCGGCGTACGAGCGGGAGCGGGCGGCGTTGCTACGCCACCTCGACGAGGGGCCGGAGAGCCTGGTCGGTCGGCTGGAGTCCACCGCCGGGTACGCCGACGCGCTGGCCGACTGGGTGGAGGGCAGCCGTCTCGCGCTGGCCCGGGCCCTGGCCGACGTGCTGCGCTCGGCCGAGGCGGTCACCGTGGTCGCCGCCACCGCGACCGGTGTGCCGACCCGCCCCGGGCCGGTCGGTCCCGGGGTGGCCGACGCCGCCGAGATCGCCGCGCGGGTGCTGGCGGTGCTCTGCGTCGCGTACGACGGTGCCGAGACGCTGCTGCGGCAGTGGGCACCCAGCCTGGCCGAGTCGGCCTGGCGATCGCCGGCGGACGGGCACTCCCGGTACGACCTGCCCACCCGGGTCGGCTGGTAGCCGACGGCCTCTCATGGCGGGGCAGGCCACGGCGTCGCGCACGGTGCCCGGCCCTCGGGCCGGCACCGGCGGCGACGCCGTGGTCTTCCCCCTGCACCCCCCGCAGGTATGTCTCCACTCAACGCCGCCCGGCCTCGTTTGTCCCCCTCCTCGGCCCGGATTCAACCGTCCGGGCCAGTGGTGGCGGCGCAACGGATGGGCCGACAATCGGTCAAGTCGACGGTCATGGATGGCAGCGGGGCGTAGTCGTCCGGCAACGGCCGGCGCGGCCCACGGCGGTGGTCCGTCGTAGGGTGGGGGCATGGGCATGCTCTGCGCGGTCAGCTTCAACCGGTACGGGCGCCTCTACTACCTCGACCCGGGCGAGTGGCGTCCGCAGGTCGGCGACAAGGTGCTGGTGCCGACCGACGACGGGCCCGAGGTGGCCGAGTGCGTCTGGGCCGCGCAGTGGGTCACCGAGGAGACCGACGGTTTTCCCCGGCTGGTGGGCCTGGCCGGCGACGACGACCTGCGCCGCGACGAGACGCTGCGCCGGCGCAAGGCCGAGGCGAAGGTGGCCGCGAAGCGGCTGATCCGGGCGCACGGCCTGCCGATGAAGGTGGTGGCCGTCGACCACGTCCTCGGCTCCGCCGAGGGCGGCGGCGAGCGCAGCACCGTCTACTTCACCGCGCCGCACCGGGTGGACTTCCGCTCCCTGGTCCGCGACCTGGGCGCGACCCTGCACTGCCGGGTCGAGCTGCGTCAGCTGTCCGCGCGCGACTCGGCCCGGGTGCAGGGCGGCATCGGCTCCTGCGGGCGTGACCTGTGCTGCGCCACGTTCCTCACCGACTTCGAGCCGGTGACGATCCGGATGGCCAAGGACCAGGACCTGCCGCTCAACCCGCTGCGCATCTCCGGCGCGTGCGGTCGACTGATGTGCTGCCTGAAGTACGAGCACCCGCTCTACCAGCGGTTCCAGGAGTCCGCGCCGGCCGTCGGCAGCCGCGTCTCCACGCCGGAGGGCGACGGTCGGGTGGTCGGCCACAGCGTTCCCCGCGACGCGGTGACCGTCCGGCTGGACGCCGACGGCTCCCGCTGCTCCTGCTCCCGCGCCTCCGTCTGCGCTCCCCGCCAGGCCCACGACCAGCACTACACCTCCTGACCGCCCGCCCCCGCCGCGGCCCAATGGTCAACCAGGTGTCGCGGGGTCAGCGGAGGGTGATCGGGGGTTCGGCCAGGCGGGGGGTCAGTGGGGTCTTCGGAGTCAACCAGCTCGCGGTGGGGGACTGATCCGGGTTGACCTGCCAGTCGCGGGCGACCCGGTCCACGGCGACCGGGTAGATGGTCAGCGTGCCGTCCGGGTCGACGCGCAGCCGGAGGAACGCCTTGGAGTCCTCGATGCCCTGGCCGGCGAAGAGCTCGTTGACGTTCACCCCGAGCGACCCCGCCACCAACAGGTACGCCGCCACCAACTGGCTGGCCACCAGGCCGCTCACCGGTCCGTAGAGCACGGCGGCGGCCACCACCGGAAGCGGCCACGGCCAGTCGTAGAAGGGCAGTGACAGCCACGCCCAGGTGCCAGCGGCGGCCAGCCCGACGTGCGCCAGCCCGTGCCCGACGCCGAGGATCCAGTTGCGGGCGTGCCGTCTGCCGGTGGCGCTGGGCGGCTTGGCGAACAGGGCCGCGCCCAGCACCGTCACCAGCAGCATCGCCGCCAGCGGGACGCTGAACAGCCGCTGCTCGGTGCCCCCGGCCCGGTTCGCCGCCACGCCCGCCATGGCTAGCATCAGCAGCGTGTGCAGGGTGCCGAGCAGGGTGGTGAAGCCCGGGTTGCGCAGCGGCAGCCGGGGGAAGATGCCCCAGCCGTAGCGCCGGGAGCGGGCCGCGTCCGGATAGCGGGCCACCAGGTCGTACGGGCGGGTGCGGCTGGCCCGGCGGGCCAGGGTGTCCCGCGGTGGCACCTCGATGCGCTCCGGCAGCTTGTGGGTGGGGTAGAGGTACGCCCCGCCGCCGCCGCAGGTGATCAGCTGCCGGTCCGCGCCGGCGTACCGGGCGTAGTGGTGCAGGTCGCCGGAGAGCAGCAGCCGGACCTTCGCCCCGGTCGGAGAGATGATCGTCCGGATGAAGTAGTCGATCGAGTCGTACGCCGTGGGGTGCTCGGCGGCCTTCACCCAGGTCGGTGCCGGTGCCGCAAGGATGATCTTCGACTCCGGGCCGAGCCGGCGGGCGACCTCGTCGAAGTACGCCAGCTGCGGATCGTCCAGGTACGAGCCGGACTGGTCGTCCACGCCGAGCAGCCACCAGTCGGCCGGCAGCTCCACCGCGAAGTACGACCGGGACTGGCCGGTGTCCCAGCCGCCGAAGTGCCGGTCGCGGGACCGGACGAACAGCCGCAGGAACGCGGTCAGCCCGTCGTACCAGTCGTGGTTGCCGGGCACCGCGAAGAGGGTGGGCCGCTCGGGCGGGGTCACCGGCAGAGCGGCCTGGTACGGCCCCTTGCACCGGTTCTCGTACTCGGCGTACGCCGCCGACGGGTAGACCTGGTCGCCGCCCATCACCAGCGTCTGCGCCCGGGGCAGCCGGTGCCCGTCCACGGTCAGCTCCGGCTGTGCCAGCAGGTACGCCACCGAGTAGGTCGCGTTGAAGCCGTCACCCAGGTCCGCCACGTAGTCGAGCCACAGCCCGCCGTCCGCCCCGACCTGCCGCGCGACGCGGGCGTCGAGGGAGTTCTGCAGCTCCCGCTTGTCCAGGTACGCCCCGAAGAGCATCGCCAACAGCGTCCGGATGCCGGTGCTGATCAGCAGGAACGGTGCCAGCCACGGCACCGGCTTGCGCGGCGTGAAGCCCAGCTCCAGCGGATCCGTCGTCCGCGGCCGGCGGGCGGCCCGCTCCCCGGCCGGCTCACCGTTGGTATGCCCACCCGTCCGCTCGGGATGATCGGAGCCGTCGAGAGGGGCGTGATCGTCGCTCACGCGCCGCAGCGTAGCCCCGACCCGCGACGATCGCTGTCCGGTAGACGTCCGGATCGTCTTCGATGTCCGGTTACCGTCGCCGGGCGGGACAGGGGTATCCCGTTCGGCCGGCTCCGGTGGGGTGCCGTACACTTGACGATCGTTGCCGCCTTAGCTCAGTCGGCTAGAGCGACGCACTCGTAATGCGTAGGTCGACGGTTCGATTCCGTCAGGCGGCTCGGCACAGAAGCCCAGGTCAGAGACCTGGGCTTCGCCGTTTCCCAAGGTCGACAACAGCGCCGCAGGCCGTGCCAGCCCGCACATGGGCAGAGTGGCGCTCGCCTGCGTGCCGGCACGCCCGGGGTGCCGATCGTCGATTGTCGCGGCCGTCTTCGTTCAGCGAGGGGAATGGGCAACGCTCGGTCGCCTCGCGCCAACGATCGATCCCACCAGCAGCAGGACAAGACACAGCGGCACCAGCACCGGAGCGAAGGACCGCCAGATGGGCCACACCGGCTCGGCGAGCCCGTCCGTGAACAGGTCCTCCCAGGTGAGGGTCACGGCCGGGATCAGGGCGATCGTGACCAGCAGGCCGACCAGCCGGGGTAGCGGTGGACGTCGTCGCGCCGCCAGCCAGACCAGCGCGGCACCGGCGGCGGCGCCGAGGAGGGTGCCAGTGAGCGTGGCGGCGAGGAGCCCGTCCGGCGCGGCCGGTTCGACCTTCAGCACGGACCCCTGTGCCCGGTGGGCAAGCGTGATCCTCAGGCCGTCCCGCTCGGCCTGCCAGCCGTCGCACGACGCACCCGGTACGCGACGCAGGCCCTGCCAGCCCTGGGCCTGGGCGTTGCGTCGTAGCTGCTCGGAGAGTGCGCAGTCGACGCGGTAGCCGTACTGGAAGTCCGCTCGACTGGAGCCGTAGTCGGCAGGGGCCAGGAAGACGCCGTACCGGTAGCCGCGTATCGACGTCGAGCCGGTTGGCTCGGCCTCCGGGAGCAGCTCTGCCGCCACCCTCGGAGCCTCGGCCAGGTTGAGCGGCGTGACGCCGCGACCGCCGTACCAGGAGCCGACGGCCAGGCCGACCGTGCCGAGCAGCGCAGCGCCGAGCAGCAGCATCGCGAGGAGCCGCACCCGAGGTGCCACCGACCCACCCCCCTTTGAAGTGCGGCACACCGTAGCTGCCCGGCAGCCACCTCCGATGCCCGTACCACGGCGAAAGCGCTGGTGCTGCGGCTGCCGTGAATCGGGGCGACACCCCTCAATTCGGGGCAACGGCACGCCACAATCGGGGGGGAGGTGGTTGTGGTGTCCAGGCGAGCGGAGACACCGCCTCGCGGCTGGCAGTTCTGGCGTCCGGCGTTCTGGACCCGGCCCGCACTGCTCGTGCTCTACGGCGTGCTGGCGGGCGTACTCGGGCTGTGGGCGCTGGCCGACGTGCCCGACGGCATCCGCGACGCCGTCTCGATGCGGCGAGCCGCTGAGTGCCCCGCGTGGATGGCGCGGGTGGAGCCGGATCTCGACCCGCCGAAGGGCTGTCTCGAGCGGATCCCGGTCACCGTTTCGGGCCCCTGGCACAGCCGGGGCCCCGGCAGCACCTGGCACCTCATGGTGGAGCAGGACGAAGAGTTCGTGCTCTTCGCCGAGACCCACGTGCCCACGGTGGGCAGCCGCAGACTCACCGACGGCGCCCAGGCGGAGGCGCTGCTGTGGGAGGGCACGCCCGTGGCGATCGAGCTACCGGCCGGTGGTCGGGTCGACACCGGGGCCGGGGGGCACCGCGGCTGGTTGCAGGCTCTGTTCCTCGGGGTGTTCGGCGTCGCCGTCGTGCCCATGCTGTTCGAGGCGGCGCGGCTCAAGCTCCGTACCACGGACGGTTGGTGGTCGGTCCGGGGCGGGAAGGTGGGACCGACGGTGTGGAATCCGCTGATGGGCGTCGCGTGCCTGCTGGCGAGCCCGTCGGCGCTCGCCACCGTGCCGCTGATGCTTGGTCTGAGCCTGCGCTGGGTGGCCGGCGTCGCCCTTGTCGGTCTCGGTCTGGCCGTGTACGTGGTGATCAGAGGCGCGTCGACTGCCCGATGAGTTTCCCGGCCCGCAGCGGTCCATCCTGGGAACCTGTCCGCCCGACACAGGAGGCGTCCTCTCATGACCTTCGCGCCCGTGATCGTCAGTCTGCCCATCGCCGACCGTCCGACCTCGCACCGCTTCTACCGGGACGGGCTCGGCCTCGAGGCGATCGGGGAGGTGGCGGACGATGGCCTTCCCGAGCCGTTGCAGTTCGTGGTCAACGGCGGGTTGCGGCTGATGCTCATCCCGACCGGCGGATTCGGCTGGGTGATCGGCCAGCACGAGGTGGCGGCCCGGGGGCACAGCGAGTGCCTGCTCAACCTGCCGGTCGCGACGCCCGAGGACGTCGACCGGCTCGTCGAGCGAGCGCGTGCCGACGGCGCCGAGGTGGTCACCGAACCGGTCGCCCAGCCCTGGGGGTACACCGGCGTGTTCGCCGACCCGGACGGTCACCTGTGGATGGTGTCCGCCGAGTTTCCCGGCGCGGGCGCGTAGCGATGACGGGGCGGGATCAGACGTAGATCTTCTTGGCGTACTCCGGGCCGTAGTGCCGTTCCAGGTCCTCCAGGCTCTCGGCCGGGGCCTCGACCTCCTTGATCAGCCGGGCGCGGGACGGCAGCGCGTCGGGCTGCCAGGTCTCCGGCCGCCACAGCTCGGAGCGGAGGAACGCCTTGGCGCAGTGGTAGAAGATCTGCTCGATCTCGACCACCACCGCGAGGATCGGGCGGTGGCCCTGGACCACCATGTCGTCGAACCAGGGCGCGTCGCGCACCAGTCGGGCCCGCCCGTTGATCCGCAGCGTGTCGGTCCGCCCCGGAATCAGGAAGATCAAGCCGACGTGCGGGTTGTCCAGGATGTTGCGGTAGCCGTCGGCACGCCTGTTGCCCGGCCGCTCCGGCAGCGCGATGGTCGTGTCGTCGAGCACCAGGGCGAAGCCGGCCGGGTCACCCTTGGGCGAGACGTCGCAGCGCCCGTCCGCGCCCGCCGTGGCCACCAGGCAGAACGGCGCCGCGGCCAGCCACTGCCGGTCGCGTTCGTGCAGCCGGGGGCGTTCCTTGTTCGCGGCCCGCGCGTTCGGCACTCCGAGCAGCTCGCGCAGCTCCTCGTGCGAGGTGATCTCCACCGTCACGTCACCCTCCCCCGAGCCGTTGAGTCGGGTGGCGGCGCCACCGTCCGACGGCCTCGCCGCCAGCCTAGGCCGCCGCGACCAGCGCGAGGTTTGCCCCCGGGAGTCGGGGGTACCGCCTCACTCTGCGCGTCCGCGGCACGACCAGTCACGCAGCGCCGACCAGTGGAGGCCGGAGATGGAGAGTCGACTCAAGGTACTGGGTCATCCCGTCCACCCGATGCTGGTGATGTTCCCGGTCGGCCTGCTGGTGACCGCGGTCCTGTTCGACCTGGTGGACACCGTCGGCGGGCCGGACTTCCTCGGCGAGGTCGCGTACTGGAACATCACGGTCGGTCTGATCGGCGGCCTGCTCGCGGCGGCGGCCGGCACGTTCGACCTGCTGGCCATCCCGACCGGCACCCGCGCCAAGCGGGTGGCGCTGCTGCACGCCGCCGCCAACCTCGCGGTGATCCTGCTCTTCGCCGCGATCTGGGTGGTCCGGCTCAACGCCGAGTCCCGGGCCGCCGGTGGCGCTCTGCTCGCCATCGAGGTCGTCGCGCTGGCGATTCTCGGCATCAGCGCCTGGCTCGGCGGCGAGTTGGTCGACCGGCTCGGCGTGGGCGTCGACGAGGAGGCGGGTCTGGACGCGCCCAGTTCACTGCGGCCGCCCGCGGCCACCCAGCGGATCGGAGAGGTGCGATGAGCGAGCAGAGTGGCGGCTTCGGACGGGGTTGGCGAGGCCGGCAGCAGGGCTGGGACCCGATGGGTGAGCTGCAGTCGTTGCGCGCCGAGCTGAGCCGGCTGGTCGGCGGTCGGGCCGGGTCGTCCGACGTGGAGCTGAGCGAGACCGCTGACGGCTGGGAGGTCGTGGTCCGGCTGCCCGGCGTGGCGCCGGAGGAGGTGGCGGTCGAGCTGGACGACCGGGAGCTGTGCGTGCGTGCCCGCTCGGAGGCCGAGGTCAACGCCGACCAGGGCATCCCGGGCGGCTTCGAGACCCGTGGCTTCGAGTACCGGGTCGACCTGCCGTCCCGGGTCGATCCGGACGGCATCGACGCGGTGATGGACCACGGTCTGCTCCGGGTCCGGCTGCCCCGGGCCGCCCGGCCCACGCCACGCACCATCACCGTGGGCCGCACCGGGCCGCGCTCCGCCGGCCTGCCCGTCGGTACGCCGACGCCGGTCGACCCCGCGGCGGACCGGGAGCTGCACCACCCGGACACCGCCGCTGGTGAGATCGACCGGCCGTAGCGAGCCGCGTGGTCACCCCGTCGCTGCTCGGCCCCACCGCCGAGCGCGTACCCGACGTGGAGCGCATCGCCGTGCTGCGCGCCAACGCGCTCGGCGACTTCATCTTCGTCCTGCCCGCGTTGGATTCGTTGCGGGCTGCGTACCCGCGGGCGGAGATCGTGTTGCTCGGGGCGCCGTGGCACGCGAAGCTCTGGCGTGACCGGCCCGGCCCGGTGGACCGGGTGCTGGTGGTGCCGCCGGCGCCGGGCATCCGCCACCCGGAGCCCGGCGAGCCGGAGTCGGCCATGGACGACTTCGTGACCGCCGCCGGCAGCGAGCGCTTCGACCTGGCGGTGCAGGTGCACGGCGGGGGCGCCAACTCGAACCCGCTGATCAGCAGCCTTGGTGCCCGGGTCACCGCCGGGCTGCGTGCCGAGGACGCGCCCCCGCTGGACCGGTGGATCCGGTACGTCTACTACCAGCACGAGGTGATCCGCTACCTCGAGGTCGTGGCGCTGGTGGGTGCCCCGGCCACCACCATCGTGCCGGCGCTGGCGGTCACCGACGCCGACCGGGTCGAGGCGGCCCGGGTGCTCGGCCCGCCCGCGCGGGTCCGCGTGGCGCTGCACCCGGGTGCCACCGACACCCGCCGCCGGTGGCCGGCCGACCGCTTCGCCGAGGTGGCCCGCGAGCTGCACGGCGACGGGTACGAGGTGCTGGTCACCGGCACGCCGTCGGAGCGGGAGGTGGTGGACCGGGTGGTGGCCGCGGCCGGGGTGCCGGTCCGGCCGCAGGTGGGCACGCTCAGCCTCGGCGGCCTGGCCGGCTGCTACGCCGACTGCGCGCTGGTCGTCTCCAACGACACGGGCCCGCTGCACCTGGCCGCCGCGGTGGGCGCCCCGACGGTCGGCATCTACTGGGTCGGCAACTTCATCACCGTGGCGAACCCGCTGCGCGGCCGGCACCGGCCGATCAGCTCGTGGACCGTGCACTGCCCGGTCTGCGGGGTGGACTGCACGCCCGGCATCTACCCGCACCGGCCCGGCGACGGCGAGTGCCCGCACCGGGACTCGTTCGTCGTCGACGTGCCGACGGTCGAGGTGCTGGAGGCTGCCCGGGAGCTGCTGCGGTTGTAAGGAGGGGCCCCTTGTTAACGCCCTGGCGTCAACAAGGGGCCCCTCCTTACATACTCAGGCCGGTTGCGGGGCGTCCTCGTCGGCGAGCACGATCTCCCACGCCTCCACGTCCCGCTCGGTGACCGTGGTGGGCGACTCCAGGTGGTAGGCGCCGCTGGGCAGGATGCCGGCGCCGCCGTACCGGGCCAGCACCGCGAGTTGGGCGGCCACGTCCTCGCCCTGGTGCTTCTCCGGCAGCCGACGCCAGAAGTCGAAGCCGCCGCAGTCGACCAGCCTGGCCCGGTCGTAGAGCACGCACCCGCCGATCCAGGAGATCTTGTACGCCCGCCACGCGCCCGCCGGCAACGCCAGCTTCCCCGTCACGTGCAGCAGGTTCGCCGCCGAGTGGATCTGCGCCCGGTCCCACTCCGGGGTCCCCGGCCGGACCCGCTCCGGGAGGGGCCGGCCGATCCACTCCTCGTAGCGGTCGTGCGTCTGCGGCCGGACGTCGTCGGCGTACGAGAGGCCGTGCACGGCGTTGCCGACGAACCCGCAGTCCAGCTCGCCGATCGCGGTGACCAGCCGGTGCAGCGTCCCCGGTTCCAGCCAGACGTCGTCGTCCAGGGTGAGCACGTACCGGGCGGCCGAGGCCGCCAGCAGGTACGCCCGGTGCTCGGCGAGGCCGCGCCGGGGCAGCCGGCGGGTGAGCAGCACCGGGTGCCCCCGGTGCCGCAGCGCCCGGACCACGGTGGCGGCGGCCGGGTGGGCGAACGCCGGCTCGCCGTCGGACTGGTCGCTCACCACCACCCCGAAGCCGGGCACCCCCTCCTGGGCGGCCAGCCCGGCCAGGGTGACCGCCAGCTCGGCCGCCCGGTTGCGGGTTGGGATCAGCACGTCCAACCGGCGGTCGGCGCGGAACTCCGCCGGGTCGCCGAGGTCGAGGGGCCGGTTCACGACGGTCGGGTGGTCAGCGACGCGTCGACGTCCCGCTCGTGGCGGTTGGCCCGGATCCGCTCGATGATCGCCGAGGTGGACCGGTCGGGTACATAGCCGAGGGTGCGGACCTGGCCGCCCAGCCGGCGTACCAGCGGCGCCTCCGGCACCAGCTCGGGCGGGTAGTCGCCGCCCTTGACGTAGACGTCCGGACGGACGGCCTCGATGAGCGCCGCCGGCGAATCCTCCTCGAAGACCACGACGTGGTCCACACAGGACAAGGCGGCGAGCAGCGCGCTGCGGTCCTCCGCCGGGTTCACCGGCCGGTCCGGCCCCTTGAGGCGGCGGACACTGCCGTCGGAGTTGACCGCGACCACCAGCAGGTCGCCCAGCTCCCGAGCCTGCTCCAGGTAGCGCACGTGCCCCCGGTGCAGCACGTCGAAGCAGCCGTTGGTGAACACCACCGACCGGCCGGCGGCGCGGTGCTCGGCGATGAGCGCGTCCAGCTCGTCGGCCTCGACCACCGCGGGGTGCCCGGCGTCCGCCGGCGGGAGGTCGAGCGCGGTGAGCAGGTCCTCGCGCCGGCACACGCAGGTGCCGGTGTCCGAGACGGTGATGGTGGCGGCCAGTTGGGCGAGCTGTGCTGCGGTGGGCAGCGGCGCTTCGGCGGCCAGCGCCAGCGTCATCGCGGCCAGGTACGCGTCGCCGGCCCCCACGGCATGACTCGCCGGCACCGGGGTGCTGTGGCTGCGTCGCGGCTCCCCGTCCGCGCCGCCGACCACCGCGCCCTCGGTGTCCAGGGTCACCGCCACCACGTCGGCGCCGGTGTGCGCGCGCAACTCGGCCAGGCGGGACTCGGCCAGTTCGGCCCGGTCGACGCCCTCCCCGACGACCGCGTTCACGGTCACGCCGGTGCCGGTGACACTCAGTCCGTCGCCGGTCAGGGCCACCCGACTTTCGCCGGGCGTCGGCTCGCCGACCGGTCCCGGGCGGTCGGCGCGCACCTCGGCGTCGCCGGTGCGGGCTCCGCCCGGCGCGGCGCCGACGGTGAGTTCCGACGGGCCGTCGCTCGGGTCGCCGTCGGGGTGCTCCAGGTGCAGCTCACTGCCGGTGGTTGGCCGCGTCGTGCCGGCCGCGCGGGCGAGCAGGCGGGTCGCCTCGGCGAAGCTCGGGGTGACCACGGTCGGCGCGAGACCCCGCCAGTCGGCCAGGTCGTGGGCGTCCAGCGCGACGGTGGCGTAGCGCTCACGCTGCTCGACCAGCCAGGCGCGGACCGGCGCGGGCAGGGCACCCAGGCCGTAGTCGCAGACCACCAGGGTCGGCGCCTCGCCGCCGGCGGCGGCGCGCAACTCCTCGGTGGCGCAGTCCAGCGCGGTGAGCAGCCGGGCCACCCCGTCGACGTCGAGCGGGTCGTCGGGGCCGCCGGAGTCCTCGCGCAGCAGGATCTGGTTGCCGGCGAGCATCCGCCGCTTCACCGGGGTGGGTCGTCCGGGCTGGTTCACCGTACGGTCCCAGACGCCGGCGCGGTCCAGACAGTCGTGCAGTTCGTCGCCGGCCACGTCGGCGCCGACCGGTGCCACCAGCACCGCCCGGCCGCCGAGGGCGGCGACGTTGACCGCGGTGTTCGCGGCGCCGCCAGCGGCGGAGATCCGCCGGCGCAGGGTGAGGATCGGGGCGGGCGCCTCCCGGCAGAGCCGGTCGGAGTCGGCGAACCGCCACTCGTCGAGCATGGCGTCACCAATGATCAGGACGGGGCGCCCGAGCCAGCTTTCCACGACGGTGGCGAGCCGGCGCTGTTCCGCTGCTGCTCCTGCCATGCCTCCCGGGATCCCCCGAGGTCCCCAGGTCAAACCCGCGCCGGCGGGCCTCCAGGACGGGGACGTTTCGGGCGTAGGGGCCAGGGAAGGGGATCGGGGTACCCCCGGAGAGGAGATGCATCGAGATGGCAGCGACGACACTGCAGGGCAAGCGGATCGCCTTCCTGGCCGCCGACGGCGTCGAGGAGGTCGAGTACGTCCAGCCGCGCGCGGCGGTGGAGAACGCCGGCGCCACGGTCGAGCTGGTGTCGCTCAAGCCCGGCTCCATCCAGTCCTTCAACCACCTCGACCAGTCCAAGACGTACGAGGTGGACGTCACCGCGGACAAGGCGGACGCCGGCGGCTACGACGCGCTGGTCCTGCCGGGCGGGGTGGCGAACCCCGACTTCCTGCGGACCGACCCGGACGCGGTCCGGTTCGTGCAGGCGTTCTTCGAGGCGGGCAAGCCCGTCGGGGTGATCTGCCACGGTCCATGGACGCTGATCGAGGCGGGCGTGGTCCGGGGCCGCCGGATGACCTCCTGGCCGAGTCTGCGTACGGACCTGACCAACGCCGGCGCCACCTGGGTCGACGAGGAGTGCGTCACCGACGGCAACCTGACCAGCAGCCGCAAGCCCGACGATCTGCCCGCCTTCTGCGCGGAGATCGTCAACCGCTTCGCCGCCTGATCGGTTCCGGCGGGGGCGACGGGGTTTTTCCCGGTTCGGGGGCATGTTCCCGGAGGGCCGGGAAAGAAGGGCAGATGACCACCGAAGCCTCCGCCGCGCCGGTGCTGAACCGCCAGCAGATCCGTCTGCTCATGATCGGTCTGATGACCGGCATGCTGCTCGCGGCCCTCGACCAGACCATCGTGGGTACCGCCCTGCCGACCATCGTCGGCGAGCTGGGCGGGATCAACCACTACTCGTGGGTGGTCACCGCGTACCTGCTCGCCTCGACGGCGTCGACACCGCTGTACGGCAAGATGGCTGACCTGTACGGGCGCCGCCCGGTCTTCCTGTTCTCCATTGGCACGTTCCTGCTCGGGTCGCTGCTGGCCGGCCTGTCGCAGAACATGACGCAGCTGATCATCACCCGGGGCATCCAGGGTCTCGGGGCGGGCGGTCTGCTGACGTTGGCGTTCACCATCATCTCGGACGTCGTCTCACCCCGGGAACGTGGCCGCTACCAGGGTCTGTTCGGCGCGGTCTTCGGCATCTCCTCGGTGGCCGGGCCGCTGGTCGGTGGTTATTTCGCGGAGACCGACTGGCGGTGGATCTTCTACATCAACGTGCCGCTGGCGATCCTGGCCATCGTGGTCTGCTACCACGTGATGCGGCTGATCCCGTTCGAGCGGCGGAACCACGCCATCGACTGGCTGGGCGCGGGCCTGCTGGTGGCCGGGGTGAGCTGCCTGCTGCTGGCGCTGAGCTGGGGCGGCAACGAGTACGCCTGGGGCTCCGGCGTGATCATCGGCCTCTTCGTGGCCGGCGCGGTGCTCGCCGTCCTCTTCGTGCTCCAGGAGGCCCGGGTCGCCGAGCCCATCCTGCCGCTGCGGCTGTTCCGCAGCGCCACGTTCGCGCTGGCCAACTCGGCCGGGTTCGTGCTGGGCCTGGTGATGTTTGGCTCGATCATCTTCATCCCGCTGTACCTGCAGATCGTCAAGGGCGCCTCGCCGACCCGCAGTGGTCTGCTGATGCTGCCGATGATGACCGGCATCATCGTCACCTCGATCATCACGGGGCGGGCGATGAGCCGGATCGGCCGGTACAAGTGGTTCCCGGTCGCCGGGTCGGTGACCCTGCTGGTCGGGATGCTGCTGTTCACCCAACTGTCGGTGGGCACCTCGCTCTGGATCGCCTTCGGCTTCATGGTGGTGATCGGCGTCGGCCTGGGCCTGTGCATGCAGTCGCTGGTCCTGGCGGTGCAGAACGCGGTCTCCGTACGCGACCTGGGCGCCGGCACCTCCTCGGCCACCTTCTTCCGGTCGCTTGGCGGTTCGTTCGGCGTGGCGATCCTCGGCGCGGTGCTCTCCTCCCGGCTGGCCGGAGGGTTGGCCGACCGGCTGCCCGGCGCGATCGCCCAGCTTCCGCCGCAGCAGCAGGCCGCGGTCCAGGCGAGCGGTGGCGCGAACATCTCGATCAACGACCCGGCGACGATCATGGCCCTGCCCGGGCCGGTGCGGTCGGCGATCCAGAACGCGTTCGTCGAGGCGCTGGACATGGTCTTCCTGACCGCCGGCCTGATCGCGATCGTGGCGGTACTGGTGACGTTCGCGCTGCCCGACAACCAACTGCGCGGCGCTGGCCCGCAGGGTGCCACCGGCGGAGCCGACCCGCTCGGCGGTGAGGCCCCGGCGCCGGGCGGCAAGCCGCTGACCAAGGAGTCGAAGGAGGAGGCCGCCGCCGACATGGAGGCCAAGTCCCAGACGATGATCTGACCGTCTCCGTCGCCGACCGTCCCCGGGAACCTTCGCGGGGGCGGTCGGCCTACTTGAGGATCAGCCGGTTGGTCTGCTCGAAGACGTCCAGGTCGGCCAGGGTCTCCAGGACCGACCCGGAGAGCGGAGTGGGGAACCGGTCGCGGGGGAAGAAGCCGGCGTCGGTGGTCTCGTCGGTGATCCGTTCCAGCTGGCCGTCCCACTCCTCCACCCGGAACGCCGTGGTGAAGACCTGGTACGTGTGGCCGTACATGTTGGTGCTGGTCCGGTCCGGGCCGGTGTAGAGGGCGAACGCGCAGACCCGCAGGGCTCGCAGCCCGGTCTCCTCGCGTACCTCCCGCACCGCGCAGTCGGCGATCGACTCGCCCAGCTCCATGGCACCGGCCGGCATGGCCCACTGGCCGTTGTCAGAGCGGCGGATCAGCAGGACGCGTGCGGCGTTGTCGCGGACCACCGCCCGGGCGCCGACGAACATCAGCGTCCGGTCCCCGGCGAGCGCGCGCAGCTGCCCCACGTACGAGTCGGCCCAGGAGATGCTCACCTGCGACAATTTACGGGGGTTCCCAAGCTGTGACCGCCGACACTAGCTTGTTACCCATGCGTAGCACGATGATGGACGCCCCCCTGCAGGTCTCCCGGATCCTCGCCCACGGCGCCACCGTGCACGGCACGGCCGAGGTGGTCACCTGGACCGGTGGCGAGCCCCGCCGAATGACGTACGCCGAGGTCGGCCGCACCGCCGCGCGGCTGGCGCACGCCCTGCGCGACGAGTGCGGGGTGACCGGCGACGAGCGCGTCGCCACCTTCATGTGGAACAACAACGAGCACCTGGTGGCCTACTTCGCGGTGCCCAGCATGGGCGCCGTGCTGCACACCCTCAACATCCGGCTCTTCCCGGACCAGGTCGCCTACATCGCTAACCACGCCGAGGACCGGGTGGTGCTTGTCGACTCGACGTTGATCCCGTTGCTGGCCCGGGTGATGGGCGAGCTGGCCACGGTGCGGCACGTGGTGGTGGTCGGCGGCGGCGACCCGGCCCCGCTGGTGGCGGCGGCCGGCGACCGGATCACCGTGCACCACTGGGACGCGCTGCTCGCCGACCGGCCCGAGGTCTTCGACTGGCCCGAGGTGGACGAGCGCGACGCCGCGGCCCTCTGCTACACCTCCGGGACCACCGGCAACCCGAAGGGCGTGGCCTACTCGCACCGGTCCATCTACCTGCACTCGTTGCAGGTCTGCATGCCGGAGGGGTTCGGCCTCGGCCCGACCGACCGCGAGCTGGCCATCGTGCCGATGTTCCACGCGATGTCGTGGGGGCTGCCGTACGCGGCGTTCCTCTCCGGCGCGTCGCTGATCATGCCGGACCGGTTCCTCCAGGCCGCCCCGATCGCCGACATGATCGCCGCCGAGCGGCCCACGCTGGCCGGCGCGGTGCCGACCATCTGGAACGACCTGTTGGCCCACCTGGACAGCCACGACGTGGACACCTCCTCGCTGCAGGAGGTGATCGTCGGCGGCTCCGCCTGCCCGCCGGCGCTGATGCACGCGTTCGCTGAGCGGCACGGGATCGACGTGATCCACGCCTGGGGGATGACCGAGATGTCCCCGCTGGGTTCGGTCTCCCGTCCGCCGGCCGGGGCGACCGGCGAGGAGGCGTGGCGCTACCGCTACACGCAGGGCCGGGTGCCGGCCGGCGTCGAGGCGCGCATCGTCGGCCCGTTGGGCGAGCCGCTGCCCGCCGACGGGACGGCCGTGGGTGAGCTGGAGGTCCGCGGGCCGTGGGTGACCGCCCGGTACGTCGGGGACGACGCCCCGGACCCCGAGAAGTTCCGCGACGGCTGGCTGCGTACGGGCGACGTGGGCACGCTGTCCCCGGACGGCTTCCTGACGCTGACCGACCGCGCCAAGGACGTGATCAAGTCCGGCGGTGAGTGGATCTCCTCGGTGGAGCTGGAGAACGCCCTGATGGCCCACCCGGCCGTGCTGGAGGCGTGCGTGGTGGGTGTGCCGGACGAGCGGTGGGACGAGCGCCCGCTGGCCACCGTGGTGGTCCGGGAGGGCGCTTCGGTGACGGCGGAGGAGCTGCGCGAGTTCCTGGCGTCGTCGGTGGCCCGCTGGCAGTTGCCCGAGCGGTGGGCCTTCATCGACGCGGTGCCGAAGACCAGCGTCGGCAAGTTCGACAAGAAGGTCGTCCGTTCGCGGTACGCCGGCGGCGAGCTGACCGTCCGCGAGCTCACCGCCCCGTAACGTTTTTCTGGGCTGCGTCGCCTGTTGGGACAGGGACAACTCCTGATCCCTCCCCAGGGGCGGCCCCGGCGTTCGCACCGCGCCGGGGCCGCCCGCTTCTTTGCGGGGCGACCCGCACCGCCATTGTTGCGAAACTTGTTCGCCTCTGTCCCGATGACAGGGAAATCTGCTGGTCAGGTCTCGCTCGTGGTGATTAGCACCTTGCCCACCGCCGAGTTCTCCACCGCTTGGTGAGCGCCGGCCGCCGAGGCCAGCGGGTAGACGTGCAGCGGCAGCCCGGCCTCCTCGCCCACCCGGATGCCACCCTGCGCCGCCGCGGCGGCCACGTCCTTCACCGCCAGCGCCTTCGCCGCCTTCGGCTCGGTGTAGACCAGGACGAACTGCCAGCGCGCGTTCGGCACCATCTGCGACCGGATCGGGATCGTCACCTCGTCCCCGCCGTCGTCGGCGTACGCGCACACCGCACCGCCGTGCCGCAGCACCTGCACGTCGACCGCGGCGTTGCGGGCCGGGGAGACCTCGACGATGGTGTGCACCCCGTCGGGAGCCATCTTGCGGATCTCCTCGACCACGTCCTGCTCCCGGTAGTTGATCACGTACGACGCACCGGCCGACGCCGCGAGCTGCGCCTTCTCCGGGCTGCTCACCGTGGTGATCACCGTCGCGTCGGCCCACCGGGCGAGCTGGATCGCCGCGTTGCCGACCGCGCCCGCGCCGCCCTGCACCAGCACCGTGTGGTCGGCCAGCGCGCCCGCGCGCAGCGTGTCCGGCATGAACTCGCCCGCCGTCAGGCAGCGGTGCGCGGTGAGGAACGGGATGCCCAGGCTGGCACCCAGGTCGAACGAGGCGTCGCCGAGGCGTACCGCCTGCCGGACCGGGACCAGGGTGTACTCGGCGGCCGTGCCCCACGGCCGCTGCCAGGCCGCCTCCCAGATCCAGACCCGCTCGCCGATCAGATCCGGGTCGACGCCCGCCCCGACCGCCTCCACCACGCCCGCGCCGTCCTGACCGGGGATCTGCCAGCCCGCCGGCAGCGGGAACGCCCGGCGGGCCTTCCAGTCCGTCGGGTTCACCCCGGAGACCGCCATCCGGACCAGCACCTCGCCCGCCCCGGGCTCCGGCACCGGTCGGTCGACCAGTTTGAGCACCGAGGGGTCGCCGTTGCGCTCGTACACAATGGCCTTCATCCGCCGTCTCCTCACCGCCTGCGGCGTGCGGCACCCGGGTCGGGCACCGCCGGCTGCGGTACCCCGCCCATTCCCCGTCATGCCGATCCGGGCGACTCCGCAAACCGTACAACCGGGCGGTCGCCGGACACCGACCCGGTGAGTGGAACAACAGGGCTGGCAACGGTCAGCCGTGACAGCCGTGGCGTTCCACCCGTGCCCGTCAGCCAGCCGCCACCGAGCACTGCAGGGGATCAGAGCCGCTCGACCAGCTCCGGGGTGAGCGCGTCGATCGAGGGCAGCAGCACGGCGGCCAGGGCCTCGGCGTCCGGGTCCAGCGGGTAGGAGCCGTGCGGCACGGCCACGACCCGGCAGCCGGCGGCGGCCGCCGAACGGACCCCGTTCGAGGAGTCCTCGATCGCTACGCAGCGGGCCGGGTCGACGCCGAGGCGGGCCGCCACCGCCAGCCAGACGTCCGGCGCCGGCTTGCCCCGGGCGGTCTCCTCGGTCGACAGCGTCGCGCCGAACGCGTCGGCCAGGCCCGTCGCGTCCAGCGCCGCCGCGATCAGCCGGGTGGGCGAGGAACTGGCCAGCCCCAGCGGCCACCGCGCGGCCAGCCGGCGGACCGCCGTGTCGGCGCCGTCGATCAGCGGTACGTGCGCCAGGTAGCGGCTGGTCATCTCGCCGACCACCTCGGCGGCGACCTGCTCGGCGGTGCGCCCGACGCCCAGCTCGCCGCTGAGATAGGCGGCCCACTCGCCGGTGCTCATGCCCATCAGCCGGCGCTGGGTGTCCGGCTGCCACGCCCCGCCGTGCGCCGCCACGTACGCCCGCCGGACCTCCTCCCAGACGGGCTCGGAGTCCACGATCACGCCGTCCAGGTCGAAGAGCACCGCGTCCACCACGTACCCAATCCTGCCGGACCGGCCGGACGCGTGCCGGCCGGTCCCTCAGCGGGCGGGGGTGGGCGCGTTCGCCGCGCGCTGCGCCGGCAGGCCGATCGGGGCCTTCGGCGGGATGATCGCGCGGCACCGGGTGGCGATCGGTTCGAGCAGCTCACGCAGCCGGTCGGTCCGCTCCGCGCCGAGCGCCCGCCACGGGCCGAGCGCCGCCCGGTCGGTGGCCTCCTCGGCGGCCCGGAAGATGGCGGTGCCGTGCTCGGTCGGTGCCCGGTCGGCGGTCAGCCAGGCCTTCTCCACCAGCCGCTCCTCGGCCGCGGCCCACTCCTCGTCGGTCCAGCCGCGAGCCGCCTGGTGGAACTGGCGGGACTGATCGACCCGGCAGCGCCAGGCCAGCACCTCCACCGGGTCGAGCCCGGTGGTGACCAGCGCGGCCACGTGCCCGTCGCCCCGGTGCTCGCGCAGCGTGGTGGCGGCCTGCCAGATCCGGGCCAGGGGGTACTCGCCCCGGGGCAGGGCGGCGTTGACCGCGCCGAGCACCCGGCCGGCGGTCTCCACCCGTTCGGCGGCCTCCTCCAGCAGGTCGGCCGCCTCGACCAGGTGCGACTCGGGCAGCTCGTAGGTGAACTCGGCGAGCGCCTGCACGGCGCCGGTGAGCCGGGCGCGCAGCGCCTCCTGCGGGGTGGCCAGTCGCCACACCGACGGCAACGCGCGGGCCACCATCGTCGGCGCGAAGCTGAAGAAGGCGGCCACCACGGACGGCGCGCCGACCGGTCCGAGTGGGGCGGCCCGCCCGGCGAAGTAGCCCCGCCAGTAGCCGCGCAGGCCGACCGCCTCGTACGCGGTCCGCGCCCGTGGGTGGAAGTAGGTGACCGCGTGCACCGGCTCGAAGTGCGTCCACATCAGCCGGGCGGTCCGCCCGGGGTCGTCCAGCGCCGTCACGTGCACCTCCGCGTCCCGTCCGGATGGTCACCCCGGACGACCGGGTCGCCCGGGGTGACGCCGAACCTACTGCCGGTCGGTGACGGGCCGGAAGCCCCATGTGAACAACTGCATCGCGCCCGGGTGACAACAGGGGCGAAGCGGACGGGTCACTGGGCGGCGAGCACGTCCACCACGAAGCGCAGCGGGCCGGCCGGCCGGCCGCCGGACGCGTCGCTGCCGTACGCCAGCTCGGCGGGGATGTCGAGCTGCACCCGGCTGCCCACGGTCACCCCGACTAGGCCCTGGTCCCAACCCGGGATGACCTGTCCGACGCCGATCGGGAAGGAGGCGGGCTGGCCGGTCTTCCAGGACGCGTCGAACTCCTTGCCGTCCTTGTAGAACACACCCACGTAGTTCGTGGTGATGGTCTGGCCCTTCTTCACCGCCGGGCCGGTGCCCTTGATCAGCGGCGTCACGGTCAGCTTCTTCAGCTCACCCTTGCCCGCCTGGACCGTCGGCTTGCTGGCCAGCGCCGGGTCGGCGCCCGCCGGCAGCTGCGGGGCCGGCGGCGCGCCCGCGGCGTCGGGGGCCGCCGCGGACGCCGAGGGGGTGGCGCCGGCCTGGTTGGCGGGCTTGTCGTCGCCCTGGCCGACCAGCACGAACACGGTGATCAGCACGGCGACCACGGCGAGACCGGCGAGGCCGCCGGCCCACGCCTGGCGGCGCCGCTTCGCCTCGGCCGCCTTCTGCGCGGCCAACTGGGCGGCCAGCCGCCGCCCCGCCTTGGTCGCCGGGGCCTGGTTCTGCTGCGTGCGCTCGCTCACGTCGTCGACTCCCTGCTGCGAAGGTGTGGCCGGCACCGGGTGCCGGGGGGAAAGCCGACGCACACGGTACCCGCCCGGACGCCCACCGTGCCCTCCCCGGACCGGTGAGATCGTCGGACGGGGCCCGCAGTCAGGGTTTCGCGGAGGACGGGAACGGGCCCGTTCAGCCCTCGACGTGCCGGGCGAGCGTCTGCCGCAGGTGGTTCTTCGGCCGCGATCCGACGACCGTCCCGACCAGCTCGCCCCGATCGAAGATCAGCAGGGTGGGCAGGGACATGACCCGGTAGCGGTGGGTGGTCTCCGGGTTCTCGTCCGAATTGAGGGTGGCGATGACCAGCCGCCCCGCGAACTCCTCGGCCAGCTCAGCCAGGCTGCGGGAGATGGCGTGGCACGGCCGGCACCACTCGGCCCAGACGTCCACCACGACCGGGCGATCGGCGGCCAGCACGGTGGTGGCGAAGCTGTCGTCGGTGACGGTGATCAGAGCGTCGTTCTGCGCAACCGCAGACATGTTTCCTCCCGCGAGGCGATGGCGTGGGTGAGCTGGTCCCGCAACTCCTGCCGGACCTCGTGCAGCCGGTCGATGCCGGCGTCGACCTCGGCCAGCTTCCGGCGCAGCACGGCCACCGAATCCGGGCAGACGTGCCCGGCCGTGTTGCCGGCGCGCAGGCAGGCGACGAACGGACGGATGTCGTCCAGGGCGAAGCCCACCGCGAGCAGCGCCCGGATCTCGCGTACGACCCTCAGCTCGGCCTCGTCGTAGACCCGGTAGCCGTTGGCCGAGCGGGCCGCCCGCACCAGGCCGTGCGTCTCGTAGTAGCGCAGCGCCCGCGCGGTCGTGCCGGCGCGCGTTCAGCCAGTTCGCCGATCAGCATTCCGACCTCCCTCGCCGCTGGCGTCGCGCCAACGCTAGACCTTGTCGTCGGCGTCAAGGCAACCTCGGCCCGCGCGGAAGTCGGGTGGACAACGGGCTTCGCCGGTACATTCCGACCATGGCGATCCTCACCGAAGAAGACCTGGCCCTGCTGGCCGAACCGCAGCTCGCCCACGTGGCCACGGTCGAGGCCGACGGCAGTCCGCACGTCACCCCCGTCTGGGTGGACACCGACGGTCAGCACATCCTGTTCAACACCGCCAAGGGTCGGGTGAAGTACGAGAACATCGAGCGCAACCCGGAGGTGGCAGTCTCCGTGGTGGACAAGGCGGACGACTTCCGCACCCTGTGGGTGAAGGGCACCGCGGAGCTGGTCACCGAGGGCGCCGACGCGCACATCGACCGGATGGCGAAGAAGTACCTCGGCCAGGACACCTACCCGTTCCGCCAGGCCGGCGAGGAGCGGGTCATCGTGCGGATCACCCCGACCCAGAAGCTCGGCCGGGGCTGATCGACCACCCGGGGGCCCCGCGGGTCGGGGCCTCCGGCGGCCCGACTCAGGCGGTCTTGCGCGGGGCGGCCTTCTTGGTGGCGGTCTTCTTCGCGGGCTCGGCCTTCTTCGCACCAGTCTTCTTCGCGGCCGTCTTCTTCGCCGGCTCGGCCGCCTTCTTCTCGGCGGGCTTCTTCTCGGCGGGCTTCTTCTCGGCGGTCTTCTTCGCCGGCGCCTTGGCCGCCTTCTGCGCCGAGCGGGCCGCCGAGATGGGCGTGGGTTCGGCGCCGCCGCCGCCGCGCGCCGCCGGCTCGCCCCGGGCCGCCCGGGCCCGGTCCACCGACGCCTTCAGCGCGGCCATCAGGTCCACCGCCGCGGCCGGGGCCTCCTCGACCTCCTCCGGCTGGACGACCTCGCGCCCCTCCACCTTGGCGTCGATGACCTCCTGCAACGCCGCCCGATAGTCGTCGGTGAAGACGTCCGGCTCGAACTCGCCGGTCATCGAGTCGATCAGCGAACTGGCCATCGCCAGCTCCGGCGGCCGGACCTTGAGGTCCTCGTCGAGGAAGCCGAAGTCCGGGGTACGGATCTCGTCGGGCCAGAGCATCGTGTTGAGCAGCAGCACGCCCTCGCGTACCCGCAGCGTGGCGAGCTGCTCCCGCTGGCGCAGCGCCACCTTGACGATGGCCACTCGCTCCGAGTCGGTGAGCGCGTCGCGGAGCAGCACGTACGGCTTGGTCGCGGTGCCCTCCGGCTCCAGGAAGTACGCCTTGTTGTAGAGGATCGGGTCGACCTGCTCGGCCGGTACGAATTCCAGCACGTCGATCGCCCGGGAGCTGGTCAGCGGCAGGTCGGCGAAGTCCTCGTCGGTGAGGATCACCATCTCGCCGCCGCCGATGTCGTAGCCCTTGGCGATGTCGTCGTAGGTGACCTCCTCGCCGCAGATCGAGCAGGTGCGCTTGTACCGGATCCGGCCGCCGTCCTCGCGGTGCACCTGGTGGAACCGGATGTCCTTCTCCTCGGTCGCGGAGTACAGCTTCACCGCGATCGAGACGAGGCCGAACGACACGGCTCCCTTCCAGATGGCCCGCATGCTGCGCTCCCTTCCCCGGTATCGACCATGCTCGCATCCCATCGAACCGGACGCGAGGCGTTCCGCCTCCTACTACAGTCGGGTCGTGCCCGGCGCGCCGCTCAAGCCGATGCTCGCGATGACCGGGCCGCTCCCGGCGGGTGACGGCTGGGCGTACGAGTTCAAGTGGGACGGCGTACGCGCGCTGGCCGACATCTCGGCCGGCGGACAGCACCTGTACGCCCGCTCCGGCGTGGAGATCACCGCCGCGTACCCGGAACTGGCCACCCTGGCCGAGCAGGTCGACGACGCGCTGCTCGACGGCGAGGTGGTGCTGCTCGGCGAGACCGGGCAGCCGTCGTTCACCGCGCTGGCCGAGCGGATGCACGTCCGGGACCGGAACAAGGCCGCCCGGCTGGCCGCGGTCATGCCCGTCACGTACATGATCTTCGACCTGCTGCGCCTGAACGGCGAGGACCTCACCGGCTGGCCGTACGAGCGCCGCCGCGAGGCCCTGGACGGCCTGGCCCTGGGTGGAGCCCGCTGGGCGGTGCCGCCGGTCTTCGCCGACGGCCTGGCCACCTACGAGGCGGCCGGCGAGCACGGGCTGGAGGGCGTGATGGCCAAGCGGGTCGGCTCGGTGTACCGGCCCGGGGTGCGCTCGCCGGACTGGCTGAAGGTCAAGCTGGAGGTGACGGGCGACTTCGTCATCGGTGGCTGGCGCCCGGGTGCGCGCCGCATCGGCGGGCTGCTGGTCGGGGTGCCCGGCCCGGACGGCCGGCTGATCTACCGGGGCCGGGTCGGCGGCGGGATCGGCGCGGCCATCGAGCGTCAACTCCTCGCGGAGTTGGAGCCGCTGCGCTCCGGTGTGTCCCCGTTCGCGGCGGGTGTGCCGCGCGAGGATGCCCGGGGCGCGATCTGGGTAACTCCCCGGGTCGTGGTGGAGGTGAAGTACGGCCAGCGCACCCCGGACGGCCGGCTGCGCTTCCCCCGGGTGCTGCGGTTGCGCCCGGACAAGCCGCCGGAGGAGGTCGACGATGCCGGCTGAGCGGTTGCGGGTGGACGTCGAGGGTCGCTCGCTGGAATTGTCCAACCTGGACAAGGTGCTCTATCCGGCGGTCGGCTTCACCAAGGGCGAGGTGATCGACTACTACACCCGGATCGCCCCGGTGCTGCTGCCGCACCTGCGCGACCGGGCGCTGACCCGGATCCGGTTCCCCAACGGGGTCGGTGGGGGCTCGTTCTTCGAGAAGAACGCCCCGGCCGCCACCCCCGACTGGGTGCGGCTGGAGACGCTGCCCGCCCCCGGCTCCAGCAAGGGCCGGGAGACCATCGACTACGTGGTCGCCGATGACCTGCCCACCCTGGTCTGGCTGGCCAACCTGGCCGCACTTGAGCTGCACACGCCGCAGTGGAAGGTCGGCGAGCACCCGGACATGATGGTCGTCGACCTGGACCCGGGGCCGCCGGCCGGGCTGGCCGAGTGCTGCCCGGTGGCGGTGCTGATGCGCGACCGGCTCGCTCTCGACGGGATCGAGTCGTACCCGAAGACCTCCGGCAAGAAGGGCATGCAGCTCTGCTGCCCGATCGCCGGCACCCAGTCCGCCGACGACGTCTCCGACTACGCCAAGCGCATCGCGCAGGAGCTGGAGAAGGCACACTCGAAGCTGATCGTGTCGAAGATGGCGAAGAACCTGCGCCCCGGGAAGGTCTTCATCGACTGGAGCCAGAACAACGCGGCGAAGACCACGGTGGCGCCGTACTCGCTGCGGGCCCAGGACGTGCCGTCCGCCTCCACCCCGCTGACCTGGGACGAGGTCGAGGCCGGCGCCCGCGGCCGGAAGCCGGCGGTGCGCCAGTTCACCGCCGCCGAGGTCCTGGACCGGGTCGAGGAGTACGACGACCTGCTCGCCCCGCTGCTCGAGGGCGGCCCAGAACTGCCCGGGTCCTAGGGCTGGCCCGGGCGGTTCAGGTTGGGGCGTCAGGCGCGGGCGGCGTCCCAGGTCGCGCTGCCCTGGAAGTACGTGTCGTACAGCTCCTGCACTTCCAGCAGGCTCTCCGGCGGCACCTTCCCGTACGCGACAAGCTCCAGGTGCCGGAAGTATTCGAACCGTTCGACGCCGGGCGTGATGACGATGAGGATGTCGGCGTTCTCGCCCGGCGTGGCGGCGAACGCGTGCGCCACGCCCGGCGGCACGATCACCAGGTCGCCGCGCTCGGCGGTGACCACCTGCTCGCCGGAGAGTAACTGCGCGGTGCCGTCCAGCAGGTAGAACAGCTCGGCGGAGTTGGCGTGGTGGTGCGGGCGGGCGCCGTCCGCGCCGTTGGCCAGCGTGACCCGCTGGGTGGAGAGGGCGCCACCGGTGGAGCTGCTGTCGGCGAGCAGCCGGATCGTGGTGGGGGCCCGTCCCACCACCTCGGCGTCGGCGGATCGGACGACGACGGACCTGTCGAAGTTGGGTGTGATCAGGGACATCGGGGCGACTCCTGTCGTGGCGTGGATCAGAGGGCGAAGAGCAGGGCCGCGTCGAGCAGGATGACCACGGCGGTGGCGAAGTGGATGCCGAAGGCGACGGTCCTCGTGCCACCATGCCGCAGCACGACGAGGGTGTCTCCCAACGGGTTGAGCGCAACGATCAGCATGAACCACGCGACCGCGTCGGCGGTGGTGAAGGCGGTCAGGGCGAGGCCGAGCAGGCCGTAGCTGAGGTCACGCAGGCCTTTGATCGTGAGGTACGCGGAGTCCCCGTCCGGTCTGGCCGGGACGCCGTAGCCGGCGGCGGAGGCCCGGGGTGCCAGGAGGAACCGGGCGCCGATGAAGACACAGAAGAGACTGAGGACGACGGCGAGCCCGTAGGCGATGGTGCTGAGCATGTCCAACTCTGATTCCTAGCGCCGCTAGATTCAGGAGCGAAGCTAGCATAGCCCTGACAGGTTGGCTAGCGGTGCTAGAGTCCGGTCATGTCGATTCAGGCGCGGCGGGAGCGTGAGCGGGCGGAACGGGAGCGGGCGATCATCGCCGCAGCCCGCGAGCTGGCCGAGTCGGAGGGCTGGGACGCGGTCACCACCCGCCGGCTCGCCGCCGAGATCGAGTACAGCCAGCCCGTCCTCTACAGCCACTTCAAGGGCAAGGACGCCATCATGGCGGCGGTCGCCGTGGAGGGCTGCAGCGACCTGGCCGATGAACTCGCCGCGGCCCGGGCCGCCGTGACCGACCCGCGGCAGGCGGTGGCCGGCATCGCCACGGCGTACGCAGCGTTCGCCGAACGGCGGCCCGCGCTCTACGACGCGATGTTCAACCTGGCCACCAACCTGCCCTTTGCCACTCGGGACGTGCCGGTCGACCTGGCCCGGGCCTTCGCCGAACTGGCCGAGACCCTGCGCCCTTTCGCCGGTGACGACGACCTGGAGCTTTTCACCGAGACCTTTTGGAGTGGACTGCACGGCCTGGTCACGCTGACGCGCAGCGGCCGGCTCCGGCGGCCGGAACACGAGCGGCGACTTGCGCTACTGGTCGACCGGTTCTCCCGCGATCCACGCTGACCGCCACGTCGCCGACCGGGGAGGCCGTCGGCGAGAGGCCCTTGACCCCGATCGCAACACTGGCCAGGTGGTGCGGGGCCGGTTGCCGCACAGGCGGTCGGCCGAATCAGGAGGCGGAGGTGGAAATTCCGATGATGCTCGGATCGCGCATCGGGAGGAGACGCGCGGCGGTCGGCCTCGCCGTCCTCGCGGCCATCGCCGCGGTGCTGTCGGCGCTCGCGATTCCCGTCCGCAGCACCATCAGGTCCGCCGGCCCGCAGGGCGTCGAGTTCGTGCGGCACGACTGGTCGCCGGTCATGTCGATCATTGTCATCCTGCAGGTCGTCGCTGCCGTGCTGGTCCTCGCCGCGGCGGTTTGCGTGGTCCGGCAGCAGACCGCGTGGGCGAAGCGTCTCCTGCTCGCCGGCGCGCGCGGGTCTCCTGCCCATCCCGGTGACCAGCTCCCTGGCCCTGATCACGTACGTCCTGATCCGGTCGTCGCCGAGGGCGTGACACCTGGCAATTTCGTAGGGCAGAGCTGACCGGCACGCCCCGATTTCCCTGCGGTCTGCACCAGCTCTGCACCCGCACAGGGAGGGCGGTCGCCGGATCGGTGCGTGCCCACACACGGGAGGGACGGTGCTCGTCACCCGGCGTGGCCGGCGCCACCCCGACAGTCGGACCGCTCACCACCTTTGCTCTGCTTCAACGGACGCAACAGGCGATCGACCTGCTGTTCTTGTCGCGGCGTCGAGGGTGAGGGGCCAGCCTCACCTTCACGGAGCGTGCGTGTTGCCTCTGTTGAAGCAGAGCAAAGGGGCGAAGTGGGGAGGGTGGCCAGCGCCTGGATTCACCTTGCGTGACCGGCCCGGCGCCGCGCATCACTTTGCGGCGATGTGAACAGCGAGCGACGTGCGCCGCAGCCGCCACCATGCGCCCCCGACCAGCGCGAAGGTCACCACAGTGACGGCGACGTCACCGACCAGCGACTCCACCGGCGTCGCCGCGGCGTAGGGCGGCACCATGTAGGCGAAGCCGGCCGCGCTGACCAGGCTCGCCGTGCCGGCAGCCAACACGTGCCGCTGCCCCCAGCCAACACGATCGGACCACACCAGCAGCGCCAGCACCGGCGCGAGCCGCCGCCAGCGCGGCAGCGGATCGGCGGGGACGGTGGGTTGGTCGGTCGGCATCGGGGCTCCCGGGGTCGGCGTCCCCCGTACCGTCGCGCGTCCACGCGGTGGGGCGATACGGCTATCGGCCGATGTCGGCGTGACCAAAGTCGACGCGTCCGGGTGTTCAGTAGGGTGGGCGGATCGCCGGCAGCGGAAGGGGTGCGGATGGAAGCCAGGACGGTGACCCCGGTCGTCGGTGACCCGGTCGACCAGCCGATGCTCACCTACCTCGACGACGCGACCGGTGAGCGTACCGAGCTGACCGCGAGCCAGTTGGGTGCGTGGGCGGCGCGCAGCGCGGGCCTGCTGCGCGACGGTTGCGGGCTGGGCCCCGGCAGCCGCGTCGCGGTGCTGCTGCCGCCGCACTGGCGTACCGCCGCGGTGTTGCTGGGCGCCTGGGCGATCGGCGCGGCGGTGTCGTTCCGGCCTCGGGCGACGGCCGGCCTGGCGGTCCTCGAACCGGGCGGTGACCGGCCGTACGACGCGGTCTTCGTGACCCCGGAACGCCTGGACGACTGGTTGGAGGACGTGCCCGAGGGGGTGCACCGGTACCTCGTCGGGACCCGTTCCGGGCCGCTGACCGAGACGCCCCTCGGCTGGCTCGACTGGTCCGCCGAAGTCGACCGGCACACCGACACCCCGCCCGACTACGCCCAGGTCCGCCCGTCGGACGCGGCCACCCCGGACGGCACCAGCTACGGCGCGTACGGCCGGATCGCGGCGGAGATCGCGTCGCAGCTCGACCTGCGGGCCGGTGACCGGCTGCTGGTCGACGCCGCCGAGCACGAGCAGCCCTTGAAGTGGCTGCTCGCCCCGCTGTCCGCCGGTGCGTCCGTGGTGCTCTGTGCGAACCTGGACCACGCCCGCCTCGACGCGCGGCTGGCCGTCGAACGGATCACCCGGGTCCTCTGAGCCGGCTGGGTGCCGCATGGTAGCCAGCGCGTGATGGTCCCGGACGCCCTTGTGCGAACGGCCACGGGCGCTCATCGCCCGGCTCTAGGCTCCAGACGCCGTCCCGCCTGACGAGTCGTGGGAGCAGCCGATGACGCAGCCCTCTGCCGCAGCGGACACGCCGTTCGACGACCTGAAGCAGGTCGACGCGGGCGTGCTGACCATCGGGTACGTCGACGCCGGTCCGCCGGACGGCGACGTGGTGATCCTCCTGCACGGCTGGCCGTACGACATCCACAGCTTCGCCGACGTGGTCCCGCTGCTGACCGACGCCGGTTACCGGGTGCTCGTGCCGCACCTGCGCGGGTACGGCACGACGCGCTTCCGGTCCGCCGACACCCTGCGCAACGGCCAGCCGGCGGCGCTGGCCACCGACACCCTCGCCTTCATGGACGCGCTCGGGGTGGCGAGCGCGATACTCGCCGGCTTCGACTGGGGAGCCCGCACGGCCGACGTCATCGCCGCGCTGTGGCCGGAGCGCTGCCGAGGGTTGGTCTCGGTGAGCGGCTACTTGATCGCCAGCCAGGAATCGGGTCGGAGCCCGCTGCCGCCGAAGGCCGAGCTGCCCTGGTGGTACCAGTTCTACTTCGCAACCGAACGCGGCCGGCAGGGGTACGAGCGGAACTGGCACGACTTCGCCCGGCTCATCTGGCAGACCGCGTCGCCCAAGTGGACGTTCGACGACGCGACCTTCGAGCGCAGCGCGGTCTCGCTGGACAATCCCGACCACGTCGACGTGGTGATCCACAACTACCGCTGGCGACTGGGCCTGGTCGAGGGCGAGCCGCTGTACGACGAGATCGAAGCGAAGCTGGCGAAGAACCCGCCCGTCACGGTGCCCACCATCACCCTCGAAGGGGACGCCAACGGCGCACCGCACCTGAACCCCAGCGCCTACGCGAAGCGGTTCACCGGCCCGTACGAGCACCGGACCCTCGGCGGCGGTGTCGGCCACAACCCGCCCCAGGAGGCGCCGCGGGCCTTCGCCGAGGCGGTCCTGCAGATCGCGGCCGGCCGCCTGGGCTGACGGTCCACGCCAGCCTCGACGGCACTCGCGATGTTACGAACTCGTTTCCCAGATTTCCGGCAGGTAAAAATTTCCGAATAAATGGTCGCGTCCGCTCTAGTTTCGATCACGCCACCCAGCCGGTGGCGATCGGTACCACTGTGGAGGAACGACGTGCCACTTCCGAAGACACCCTCGCCCGGGCGGATCAGACGTGCCCCGGTGAGCGTGCTGGCCACTGCCGCGCTGATCGCGGCGGGACTGGCGAGCGCCCCGGCGAGCGCCGCACCGGCCGCGCCAGCGAACAGCAGCGGGCCGACCGCCCGCTACCTCGTCCAGCTCGCCGAACAGCCGTTGGCCACCTACGCCGGTGGCGTACCCGGCCTGGCCGCGACCAAGCCGGCCCCCGGCGGCAAGCTCGACCGGAACGCCCACAACGCCAGGGCGTACCGGGAGCACCTGCGCCAGCAGCGCGGTGCGGTGCTGACCGGTGTGGGCATCCCCGCCAGCCGGGCCACGACCACCTTCGACACCGCCTTCAACGGCTTCGCCCTGGAGCTGAACCGCACGCAGGTGGCCCGGCTGCGCGCCACCCGGGGTGTGCAGGCCGTGTACGAGGACCAGAAGGTGCACGCCAGCACCGCGCACACACCGGACTATCTCGGCCTGACCGGCCAGGGCGGGGTGTGGCAGCAGCAGTTCGGCGACGTCAGCCACGCCGGCGAGGGCATGATCGTCGGCGTCATCGACAGTGGCTTCTGGCCGGAGAGCACGAGCTTCGCCCCGCTGCCCAGCCCGCGTCCGGACCAGGCGACGATCGACGCGAAGTGGAAGGGCACCTGCGACGTCGGCGTCGAGGCGCCGGTCACCTGCAACAACAAGGTGATCGGGGCGCGCTGGTACAACGACAGCGGGCTCGCCGAGGCGTTCCCCGACGAGTACTCCTCGCCACGGGACCGCAACGGGCACGGCACCCACACCGCCAGCACCGCGGCCGGCGACCACGGGGTGCCGGCCTCGATCGGCGACCAGTCCCTGGGTGCGATCTCCGGGATGGCGCCAGCCGCCCGGCTGGCGATCTACAAGGCGCTCTACGACACCGGCGCCGGCTCCGCGGCCGGCAGCGGGATCGACATCGTGCACGCCATCGACGACGCGGTCGCCGACGGCGTCGACGTCATCAACTACTCGATCGGCGATGACAACGAGACCTTCAGCGCGATCGAGGCGGCGTTCTTCAACGCCGCCGCGGCCGGCGTGTTCGTCGCCGCCGCGGCCGGCAACGCCGGCCCGGAGGCCGGCACCATCGACAACTCGACCCCCTGGGTGACCACGGTGGCCGCGAGCACCACCGACCAGCGGTACAGCCGGACGCTCACCCTCGGCAACGGCACGACCATCACCGGAGTGGGTGTGGGCAGCACCGGCGCCGGGCCGGCCCCGCTGGTCTCGGCCAGGGCCAGCGCGCTGCACCCCGACAGGATCCAGGACGCCGAACTCTGCGCCGACGGCGAACTCGACCCGGCCAAGGTCAAGGGCGCCATCGTGTTCTGCCTGCGCGGGGTCGTCGACCGGGTCGCGAAGAGCGCCGCCGTGGCGAAGGCCGGCGGTGTCGGCATGGTGCTCTACAACGGCACGGTCAACTCGCTGGACCCTGACCTGCACGCGGTTCCCACCGTGCACATCTCCGACACCGACGCGCCGGCGATCGCCACGTACCTCGCGGCCGGCAACGCGACGGCGACGATCTCGGCGGGCACCCTGACTCCGGTCGAGGCGCCGCAGGTTGCCGGGTTCTCGTCGGCGGGGCCGTCCAACTTCAACGACAACGACCTGCTCAAGCCGGACATCAGCGCGCCCGGCGTGGGCATCGCGGCGGCGTTCTCCCCGGCGCTCGGCGGGCAGAACTTCGCACTCGAATCGGGTACGTCGATGGCGTCCCCGCACATCGCCGGCATCGCCGCGCTGCTGCGGGCCCGGCACCCGGGCTGGTCACCGGCGGCGATCCGGTCCGCGCTCATGACGACCGCCGTGGACACCACGGACAAGGGCAACCCGATCAAGCTGGGCGACACCGACGCCACGCCGCTGAACTACGGCGCCGGCGAGGTCCACCCGGGTGACGCGTTCGACCCGGGCCTGGTCTACGACTCCACGCCGGAGGACTGGCTCAAGTACCTGTGCGGGCTGGCCGCCAAGGGCAGCCAGGTGCCCGCCGACCACTGCGCCACCACCGGTGCGATCGCGCCGAACCAGCTCAACTACCCGTCCATCTCGGTGGGCAACATGGTGGGTACGCAGACCGTCACCCGTACCGTCACCAACGTCAGCGACCGGAGCAGCACCTACACGCCGAGCGTGCAGGAGCCGCCTGGTTACACGGTGAAGGTGACCCCGGCGAGCCTGCGCGTGGGCGCCGGCCGGACCGCGACCTTCAAGGTGCAGATCACCAACAGGGCCGGCGCGTTCGGTGCCTGGGCAGACGGCTCGCTGACGTGGCGGGACGCGTCCCAGCACCAGGTCAGGATCCCGCTGGTGGTGAAGAACACCGGGCTGGTCGCGCCCGACGCGATCACCGGTACCGGCACCTCCGGCAGCTTCTCGATGACCACGCAGGTCGGCTACCAGGGCACGCTGGCCGCGCTGCCCGTCGGCCTGACGGCCGGCACCAGCACCACGACCACGTTGCGTGGCGACGCACCGATCTGGGACTTCCGCTCGCCGGACAACCTGCCGGTGCCGCTGCCGGCGTCGTTGTACCGGGGCACGGTGCACGTACCGGCCGGCACGCTCAACCCGCAGATCCTGGTGACCGGGCAGGGCGCGCACTGCGACGAGATCGACTGGACGGCGGACCCGCTGCCGCCGTGCGCGGAGTTCATGATCGACGTGTACGACAGCACCGGCAAGATGCTGTTCGGCACGTACGGCGGCCACGACGGCGCCAACGTGGTGCTGCCCGGCGCCGGCGACTACACGCTGATCATCGAGCAGCTCTACACCCTCAACACGCCGACCGGTCAGGGCACCAACACGTACACCATCACCACCCTGCTGCCCGGCGTGCCCGGCAGCTCGGCCGGAAAGCTGACCATCGATCCCCAGCAGCGCACCGTGATGGCGGGTGGGACGGCGGCCCTGACGTTGCGCTGGTCGGGTCTCACCCCCGGTCGCCGGTACATCGGCGTCCTGGTGTTGAGCAACGGCAAGGACCCGCTCAAGACCATCCCGATCACCGTGCGCCCGTGACACCTGTTTGAAGCGGGCGGGCGGGTCGGCGGTGTGCTCCAGGCACCGTCGGCCCGCCCGCTGGCCGGCGGGTGGGGCAGGGGCGCGGGTGGACGGCGATAACAGCGCTGCCCGGCCCCCTGCCGTTACACCTCACATCAGGGCCGTACGCAGGTCTTTTGCCGGTGCCACCGACGTGTTCTCATACCGGAAGGACGACGTTGTCGAGCTGGTCATGGCGACCCCGCGCCGTCTCCATTCCCCCGAGAGGTGCACCGATGCACAGGAGACCAATCTTCCGACTGGCAGTCCTCACCGCCACCGCCGCGACGCTCCTGGCGTCCGGTGGCGGCTACGCCGCGGTGGCGGCAGCACCCGTGACCGGCTCCCCGGGTGCCGGCACGTGTGCGCCGGGCGCCGGCGAGCAGAGCGCGGCCCGGGTCGCCGAGGGCGCCACCGCCCAGGAACCGGAGCTGTACTCGAAGAACGAGGCGAACGCCTACGGAGTGATCAAGGATGCCCCGCGCCTGGCCAACGGCAGCGTCACCGTGCCGACGGTCTTCCACATGGTCTCCGACCACGCGCTCACCGCGGCGGAGACGGCCAGGTGGAACACCCTGATCGCGGCACAGATGACCGTGCTCAACGACTCGTTCGCGGGCCGCACGGCGGCGAACGCCTCGAACACGCCGTTCCGCTTCGACCTCGTCGACACGACGTGGACGGTGAACAGCGCCTGGTACACGGTGGAGCCGGGCAAGAACGAACGCGACATGAAGAAGGCGCTCTACACCGGCGACTCCCGCACCCTGAACGTCTACGCGGCGAACATCGGCGGCGGGCTGCTCGGCTGGGCGTACTTCCCGAAGGGTTACAACAACGGCCGCGACTACATCGACGGCGTGGTCATGCTCGACGAGTCGATGCCGGGCGGCACGGCCGGCAAGTACTCCCTGGGTGACACCCTGACGCACGAGGTCGGGCACTGGCTGATGCTGGAGCACACGTTCGCGCACGGCTGCTCCGCCTCCGGCGACTTCGTCGCGGACACTCCCCGCGAGGCGGCACCGCAGTTCAACTGCCCGATCGGCGCGGACACCTGCACCGCCCCCGGGCTGGACCCGATCCACAACTTCATGGACTACACGCAGGACTCCTGCATGAACATGTTCACCGCCGGTCAGGCGGACCGGATGAGCGACGCCTGGGTGGCATTCCGGGCGGGTGGCGCCGGCTAGCTCGGCACGCGTCAAGGGGTCGACGGGGGCCCGTCGGCCCCTTTTCGCATGCGCGCCGCGTGCACCGATCGACGCCATATCGCTGATGTCGCGGTATCGGGGCGCCGCGGACACCGCGACATCGCCGGCATGGAGTGGATCAAGGAGCGCCCGGGTGAGCTGGTCAGCTCTGTCGGCGTAGTCCCGCGATGAGGAGTTCGACCAGGCGGCGGGCGTCGTAGCGGGGGTCGCTGCCCGCGCCGATGCAGAGGTTCCCGACGCCGCGCATGAGCTCGTAGGCCTCCACACCGGGGCGGATCTCGCCCGCGGCGACGGCGGCGTCGAGCAGTCGGGTGCAGACGGGCACGAGCCGATCCAGGAAGTACGCGTGCAGGGTGTTGACCTGCGCACCGTCGGATTGCAGCGCGGCGGCCAGCCCGTGCTTGGTGACCAGGAGGTCGACGAACAGGTCGATCCAGCGCGCGAGTGCGTCGTACGGGCTGGTCGCGTCGTCGAGGCAGGTCGTCCCGGCCTCGGCGCACGCCTCGATCTGGTGCCGGTAGACGGCGACGACCAGGTCCGCACGGGTGGGGAAGTGGCGGTAGACCGTACCCACTCCGACGCCCGCCCGGGCGGCGATGTCGCGTACGGGAGCTTCGACGCCCGCAGCGACGAAGGCCGCGGCGGCGGCGTCGAGCAGCGCCTTCTCGTTGCGTCGGGAGTCGGCCCGCCTGCGCGGGGCCTGCCCTGCCTCGTCCGTCACCGCACCGTTCTCCTGCCACCTGGAATCCTTGGGTTTGCGAAACGGAACAGCGTTCCGTATCGTTAGCGGAACAACGTTCCGCTTCGCCATCATGCCATGGCGGGCACGGAAACACCCAGGCAGGCACCGCGCTCGCGGCGCCGGAAGGAACATCTCATGCAGTACCGCAACTTGGGCCGCACCGGCGTACAGGTCAGCTCCCTCGCGCTCGGCGCGATGAACTTCGGCAAGATCGGAAACACCACCCAGGAGGAGGTCACCGCCATCGTCGACGCCGCCCTGGCGACGGGGATCAACCTCATCGACACGGCCGACATGTACGGCAACGGCCAGTCCGAGGAGATGGTTGGCAGGGCCATCGCCGGCCGCCGCGACGACATCGTGCTGGCCACCAAGGCGACCATGCCGATGGGCGACGGCCGCAACCAGCGGGGCAGCTCGCGCCGCTGGCTGGTGACGGCGCTGGACGACAGCCTGCGCCGCCTCGGCGTCGACCACGTCGATCTCTACCAGATGCACCGGTGGGACCCGACCACCAGCGACGAGGAGACGCTGTCGGCGCTGACCGACCTGCAACGCGCCGGGAAGATCCGGTACTTCGGCTCCTCGACCTTCCCGGCCTACCGCATCGTCGAGGCGCAGTGGGCCGCCCGCGAGCACCACCTGGGCCGGTACGTCACCGAGCAGCCCAGCTACTCCATCCTCCAGCGCGGGATCGAGGCGCACGTCCTGCCCGTGACGCAGCAGTACGGGCTCGGCGTCCTGGCCTGGAGCCCGCTGGCCTCGGGCTGGCTGTCGGGTGCCATCCGGGAGGGCCGGGAGGTCACCACGAACCGATCGCGGTTCATGCCGCAGCGCTTCGACACCGCCATCGCGTCCAACCGGGCCCGGCTGGACGCCGTCGAGCGGTTGGCCACGATCGCCGACCAGGCCGGGCTGAGCATGATCCAGCTCGCGCTCGGGTTCGTCACCGCGCATCCCGGCGTGACCAGCGCGATCATCGGCCCTCGTACGCTGGAACACCTGGGCTCGCAGGTCGCCGCCGCCGACACCGTGCTCCCCGCCGACGTGCTCGACGCGATCGACGCCGTCGTCGCCCCCGGTGTCGACCTGGCCCCGCAGGAGAAGAACGACACGCCGCCGGCCCTGCTCGACGCGTCCCTGCGGCGCCGCTGATACCGCCCGTCCGCGCGGGCCGGAGTGATGATCAACTCCGCATCGGCGATGTCGCGGTATCAGAGTGACGCGCATACCACGACATCGCCGACCTGGAGTGGATCAAGGGGGCAGATCCTCGCTCGGGCTCGTCAGGGCTGCAGGGCGAACACGCAGTCCAGCCTGCCCGAAGCAGTCACCGCGCGACTATCGTCCCCCGCGTGCGGATATCACTGTCGGGTTTCGGGGCTCGACGTGGATGGCGAGGGCTGGCTGCCTCCATGGTGGCGGCCGCTTGGGGCGCGCTCGGCTATGGCCTGATCTTCTCTTCGCACAACCAGCAAGCATGGGGTGACCTGGAGGCCGGCGGCCGGTTCGCCGCCAATCTCACTGTCTACCTGCCCTACTACGTCCTGACGCTGCCCATCGCCGCGGTGGTCGTACTTGGGCTGCTTGGCACGCGGGATCTGCTGTACCCGCTCGCCGCAGCGGCAGTCGCCGTCGCGCTCTTTGCGCTGTGGGTATCTGCCCAGGACTATTTGTTCGATGCGCAGCCTCAGCTCCTCACGTCCCTCGCGGGGTGCCTGGGCGCCGAGGCCCTAGCTGTCCTGGCGCTGACCGGTGCGCGGGCGCAGGCGCCGAACTGATCAAAATGTAGTTAGTCCACGCTCGGGAGCTTCGAGTTGAGGGCGTCGCCAGCGTCCACGGTGGTGTGCCGTAGCCCTGCTCGGCGAGGCGGCCGTCCTCGGAAGATCGGCGCGGGAAGCATCGCTCCGCCACTTTTGCTAACAGGCTGTTAAATTCGGTCGTCACGTTTGTCATACGCATTGCCATATGGTCGGCTGATTCACCAGCCCACGGGCCGATGCGTCTGGTGACGAAATCATGGACATCGATCAAAGCAACACCCGCGACGGTGTTACGGGAATGACGGGCCTGCTGCGAACCACGCCCTTGTCCTAGTGTCCTCCTGACAGCAATTGACGCTGCTGCATTAACGGGGGATGCACTCACCGGCGAGTCGAATAATCGACATCGCCACGACCGCGCTCGCGCGCTATCGCGCAGGTCGCATTCAGAGTGCTGCCTCCCTGTTGGGGTCGAACAATCCACGGGAGGAAACGAGTGAGATTCAGAAAGGCAGTGGGAGTCCTGGTGGCGACGACGGTCGCCTCGGTCTTCGGCTTCGCCGGCGCCGCAGCCGCGTCTACGGACGTCACCGTGCCGACCGCGGCGAACCAGGCGGTAGGTGCAGCCATCGCGGACCCGGTCGCCAAGGCGGCGGCGGAAGACCCGGACACGTTCGCGGCGACGGTGAATGCCGTCGAGCCCTACCTCGTCGCCGACCGCGCGGGTAACCTCCGCCTGGACGTGCCGGCTCAGGTCGCCGGCGACCTCGACGCTCAGGCGCTCGCCGCTCTGCAGGACAGCGTGCAGGTCTTCAACGACCTGAACGACGAGGGCGAGGCCGACGTCTCGAACGCGGAGGCGTTGGGGATTCCCAGCGTGATCGCGAAGTTCGTCAAGAAGTACTGGAAGCAGATCGTCGACATCGCGAAGAAGTCGCGGAAGTGGGCCTGGTACAAGTCGGCCCAGTGCTCCGCCGGTGCGTTGAACGCGCTGTACAAGACGTACGGCGGCAACCCGGCGGCCATCGCCGAGGACATCAAGATCGCGATCGCTGTCGCCGGAGCGGGCTGCGTCGCCAACCTGTAACCCGTGTTCCATGCGTCGAGGGTGGTCCGTCCGCTGGTGCAGGCGGGCCACCCGCTCAGGAGGAGGCATGCGATGATTGCCGATCGAAGGCCGTCGACGGCTGTGGTCCGCCCACGTCGAGCAGAGGCGCAGAAAACATGGTGAGAACGTCATCTCCGGTACGCCGATGGATGGTCCGCACTGCCGTACTGGTTCTGTTGGCAGGAATTGCCGCAGCGGTATCCATCATGCTCGGCCACGGCATCTCCTTCTCCATATTCGGAATCTGTGTCCTGCTGTTGGTCGTGGTCGCCGACTGGATCGCAATCGTCGGTGGTTCCCGGAGGTCGGCGCCGCACGACGACGGCGGCCGACATGACGGATCGGCGGTCTAGCAGGTGCGGGTGGAACACGGGCTGACCTACGAGCGGCTGGCGCGACTGGGCTTCCATCGGTGGTGGACGCCACCCGTCGCCGTGCTGGCCGTGTTGTTCGTCGCCGCCGTGACGGCGTGTGGGCTGGCGGGCGTGGCGTTGACCGCGACGTGGGCGCGCGGCGGAGAGATCGACGACAGCGCGTCGGTCGGCAGCCCCCTCGTCGACAACATCCTGGCGCTGGCGTCTCTCGCCCTGTTCATCCCGGTCACCCTCGGTGTCGCGCGGCTGGTGCAGCGGCGGCCGGCGGGGACACTGCACTCCGTGGCCGGTCGCCTGCGCTGGCGGTGGTTCGCCGTGTGCGGGGGTCTCGCCGTGGCCGTGGCGGCCCTGGTCATGGGGGCGTTGGTCCTGGTCTACGACGGCGCGTCCGAGCTGCGGCTGACCATCGACCCGTGGCGGTTCCTCGGGCTCGCGGTGCTGCTCGTCGTCGTGGTGCCATTGCAGGCGGCCGGTGAGGAGTACGCCGCCCGCGGGTTCCTCCTGCAAGCCCTCGGGGCGTACCACCGGTGGGTCGGCATCATCGGCTCGGCTCTGGCGTTCGCCCTGCTGCACGGCCTCGGCACCTGGTCCGGGTTCGTTGCCCTGTTCGTCGGCGCGATCATCTGGGCGGTGCTGGTCATCCGTACCGGAGGTCTCGAGGTGTCCATCGCGGCGCACGCCGCGACCAACCTCTTCGCCTTCCTGGCCACAGCCGCCGCGGGTGGACTGGACACCGCCGACGACACCACCGCCGCGGACGCGCCCCTCGGCGCCACGTTGGTCCTGCTCGGCGGTGACCTCACCTACCTGGCCTGCGTACTCGCGGCCCTGCGCCTGGTCGCGCGACACCGGCCCCGGTGGATGCCCGCGAGTCGGACGGCTGTCGGCGTGGTGGCGGACGCACAACAGCATTCCCCGCAGACGACGGCCACCGAGGACGCGAACTCCCGGCGGTGATCGGGTGAGCCGCAACGCCGATGGAGCGGGCCGGCAAATCCTGACTCATTCCACTCGGGACATACGGGTTTTGCCATGCGGCAAATGGGCCGATCGACGGTCGGAGGTAATCCGAATCGCGTACGCGGAACGCTGCCGTGCCTCGATATGCTCGCGCCCCTCGATGGCGAAGGGCGCCATCGATCACGGGGGGAGCTGCATTGTTCGTGCGCGCACGAAGACTGCTGGCCGCATCGCTCGGGCTTACGCTCGGTGCGGGCCTGGTCGGCGTCACCGCCATGCCGGCGCAGGCATACGAGCAGCGGGATGTGAGCAGGTCCGGCTGGGCCTACACCGACTCGTACCTGCCGGGCCAGTCGTTCGTCAACCCCTCCGGAGACGCGCCGATCGGTGCCTGGACGGATGCGGGCGGCAACAAGCACAAGTCGCGCTCGTACTTCACCTTCGACATCTCCCGGTTCCGTGGCGCCGTCATCCACAAGGCCGACGTCATCGTCGCGGAGAGGTCGGCGGCTGACTGCGCGTCGGCCCAGCCGGTCGAGCTCTGGCGTACCGACCCGATCAAGGCGACCACGAGCTGGAAGTCGGCGCCGCGTCAGCGCGAGCTGCTCGGCACCGTCCAGGCTGGCGGCGCGGCCACCTGCCCCGGCTATCTGGTCTGGGACATCATGCCGGCCCTGCAGAAGCTGGCGACCCAGGGCACGAAGACCCTCACCCTCGAGATCCGGGTGCCGCACGGCTACGAGGGCATGGTCTCCCACGGCCGGAAGCTCCGCCCGTTCCCGACGATCCGCGCCGAGGCCAATCACGCGCCGACGGTGGCACAGATCGGGCTGGAGTTTCCGTCGTGGTCCTGCGGCACGAAGGACAAGCCGCAGCCGGTGGGGGCGCGCAACTACGGCCTGATGCTCCGGGGCGCGGACGCGGACACCAACGACTCCAATTTCAACGGACAGTTCGCCGCCTGGCCGGTCGGCCACGAGGATCAGCGCTCCGAGCAGTTCGGGTCGAGTTACGGGAGCACTCTCTCCAAGGTCGGCTGGGAGATGTCGCAGTACCCGCACGGGACCGTGGTGGCCTGGACCGCCCGGGCCTACGACGGTCACGACTACTCGCCGTGGGCCGAGCCGTGCTACGTGAAGGTGGACGGGCAGCGGCCGGCCACCCCAGTGATCACCTCGGCGAAGTACCCGGACGACGGCCAGTCGCACGGCGGCTCGGGCGTTCCGGGCACCTTCACCTTCACGGCCAACGGTTCGCCGGACGTGGTCGGCTACTACTGGGGGCGCTTCGGCGAGACGTACAACTACATCCCCGCGCCGCAGCCGGGTGCGGACGTCACCCTCGAATACACGCCCACCTCGTTCGTCGAGTACCTGAGCGTGCGGACCGTGGACAGCGCGTCGAACTCGTCCGAGGTGGCCGAGTACCGCTTCTTCGTCAAGTCCACGGCACCGCAGGTACGGGTGACGGTGGGTGGTGTCGGCCTGCCGAGCCAACTGGCGATCTCGACGAACGTCGAGGGGGTCACCGAGTTCGGCTACCGGATTGGTGACGGTGACGAGGTCAGGGTCCCGGCGCAGGCCGACGGCACCACCGATGTTCCCGTGGTGTTCCCGCAGGCTGGTCTCGTGAAGGTCCAGGTGCGCAGCTACGCCGGAACCGAACTCGTCGGCGCGTACACCGAGGACGTGTCGGTCCGCGACACCCCGATCGTCGAGTCGGCGGACTTCGCGTTCCCGGACCACGACGGCGTGGTGGACCGCGCCGGCAGCTTCACCTTCCGGCCCGGCCGGATCGGGGTGGTGGCCTACGAGTACGCGTTCCTCAACGACGAGATGCGCCGCCTCGACGCGGCGGCGGACGGCACCGCGGTGCTGCGCTGGACGCCCACCGAGCCGAACTGGTACACGCTGAATGTGCGCAGCATCAGCGCCGACGGCACCGTCTCGGAGATCGAGCAGTACCAGTTCAACGTCATCGACACCAAGCCGATCGTCTACTCCAGCACCTACTACGAGTACGGCGCGTGGGGTGGCGTGGGCATCCCCGGTGAGTTCGACTTCGACACCGCGATGCCGGACGTGGACGCCTACCTCTACCGGCTCAACGACGGGCCCGAGCAGACCGTCGACCCCGAGTACAGCTCGGCTCGGGTGACGCTCACCCCGGATCGCTCCGGACGCAACACGCTGACGGTGCGTACCCGTTTCACGGACGGGTCCTTCTCGCCGACGCGGACCTACACCTTCGAGGTCAGCGACGCGCCGGTGGTGACGTCCAGCGACTACCCGGAGAACGACTCCGCCGGCCAGCCGGGCCAGTTGGGTCGGTTCACCTTCAACCCGGGCCGCTCCGACGTGGTCGAGTACCGCTACGTGCTGGAGTACAGCGGCGAGGAGCAGGTGGTGGCCGCCGGCACGGACGGCAGGGCCACCATCGAGATCACGCCGGCGCATCCCGGGTACACGCTGTTGACGGTCACCAGCCGGGCGGCCGACGGCACGGTCAGCCCGGAGCGGCGGTACTACTTCCGCGTACGCGACCCGCGCGTGAACGTGAGCAGCGCGTACGACGAGTACACCGCCCGTGGCGGGATCGGCGCGGTCGGCCGGTTCGGGGTCTACACCGAGATCGGTGAGGTGACGACCTTCGAGTACCAGCTCAACGGCGGCGCCTGGCAGAGCGTGCCGAAGACTCCCGACTCGCTGGTGACCGACATCTTGGTGACCATGGACCGCAACGGCGCGAACGTGTTCTCGGTACGGGGCCGGACCGCGGCGGGCGCGTACACGCCGCAGACGGACTACCCGTTCCTGGTCGGTACGGCGCCGCTGGTCGCGTCGGGCACCTACCCGGCCAACCAGTGGGCCGGCGGGGTGGGCGTTCCGGGAGACTTCACCCTCACCCAGGGCAGTCCGGGCGTGACGGAGTTCGAGTACACGGTCGACGACGGGCAGCCGGTGCTGGTGGCGGCGAATGCCGCCGGGGTCGCCACCGTCAGCTACACGCCGACCTCGCCGAGCTCGCACACCATGAGCGTGCGCGGGCGTACGGCGGACGGAACGTGGACTGACACGACCAGCTACTACTTCCTGGTCGACTACTCCTGACGAGGCGTCGACGCGGTGGGCCGTCCCGGATGGGGCGGCCCACCGTGCTGTGCGGCGTCAACCGTCGGCGAAGGCCCGGCGGGCAGCCTCAGTCGACGCTCGGGAGCTTCGGGCCGAGCACGTCGTCGGCGTCCACGATGGTGTACGCGTACCCCTGCTCGGCGAGGAACCGCTGGCGGTGTGCCGCGTACTCGGTGTCGATCGTGTCCCGGGAGACCACCGTGTAGAAGTGCGCCTGCCGGCCGTCGGCCTTGGGTCGCAGCACCCGTCCGAGGCGCTGGGCCTCCTCCTGCCGGGATCCGAACGTGCCGGAGACCTGGATCGCCACCGCCGCCTCGGGCAGGTCGATGGAAAAGTTCCCGACCTTGGAGAGGACGAGGGTGCGCAGCTCGCCCGTGCGGAACGCCTCGAAGAGCCGCTCACGCTCCTTGTTGGTGGTGGAGCCCTGCACGATCGGCGCGTCCAGGTATTCACCGAGCTGGTGGAGCTGGTCGATGTAGGCGCCGATGACGAGCACCTGGTCGTCCTTGTGCCGGTCCACCAGGGCGCGCACCACGGGCAGCTTCGTGCGGGCGGTCGCGGCCATCCGGTAGCGCTCCTCGGCCTCGGCCGTGGCGTAGGACATCCGCTCGGCGTCGGTGAGCGTCACGCGTACCTCGGTGCACTCGGCCGGGGCGATCCAGCCCTGCGACTCGATGTCCTTCCAGGGCGCGTCGTAGCGCTTCGGGCCGATCAGGCTGAACACGTCGCCCTCGCGGCCGTCCTCGCGGACCAGCGTCGCCGTGAGGCCGAGGCGGCGGCGGGCCTGGAGGTCCGCGGTGAAGCGGAAGATCGGCGCGGGCAGCAGGTGCACCTCGTCGTAGACGACCAGGCCCCAGTCGCGGGCCCCGAACAGGTCCAGGTGGGTGAACGCGCCGCCGCGCCGCGAGGTGAGCACCTGGTACGTGGCGATGGTGACCGGGCGGATCTCCTTGCGCTCACCGGAGTACTCGCCGATCTCCTCCTCGGTCAGCGACGTGCGGGCGATCAGCTCCCGCTTCCACTGCCGGCCGGCGACCGTGTTGGTCACCAGGATCAGCGTGGTCGCCTTCGCCTCGGCCATCGCCGCCGCGCCCACCAGCGTCTTGCCGGCGCCGCAGGGCAGCACGACCACGCCGGACCCGCCGGCCCAGAACGCCTCCACGGCCTCGCGCTGGTACGACCGCAGCGTCCACGGCTTGCGGCCGTCCTTGCCGGCCTCGGCCAGGTCGATCTGGTGCGCCTCGCCGTCCACGTAGCCGGCCAGGTCCTCCGCCGGCCAGCCCAGCTTGAGCAGCGCCTGCTTGAGCCGGCCCCGCTCGGAGGGGTGCACCTGGATGGTGTCGTCGTCGAGCTTCGCGCCGAGCATGCCGGCGAGCTTCTTGCTCTTGGCGACCTCGATGAGCACCAGCCGGTCCAGGGCCCGCAGCACCAGGCCGTGCGCCGGGTCGTTGGCGAGCTGGAGCCGGCCGTACCGGTCCATCGTCTCGGCCACGTCCACCAGCAGCGCGTGCGGCACCGGGTAGCGGGAGTACTTCAGCAGCGCGTCCACCACGGCCTCGGCGTCGTGGCCGGCCGCCCGGGCGTTCCACAGGCCTAGCGGGGTGAGCCGGTACGTGTGCACGTGCTCGGGGGAGCGCTCCAGCTCGGCGAAGGGCGCGATGGCCATCCGGCAGGCCTGCGCGTCCGGGTGGTCGATCTCCAGCAGCAGGGTCTTGTCCGACTGCACGATCAGGGGTCCACCACTCACGCGAAAGTCCTCTCCTGAAAAGTCGGCCGAACACGGGGCTTACCCACCGCTGGCCGACCAACCAGTGTTGCACGGTGCCGGGTGTCGGAAGAAAGATGCTCACCGGACGCAACCGTGACGGCACTCACGAACGTCTAGCAAAGGGACGGCTGGTCCAGGGGAGGTCCTCATGAAGCATGTCCGGATCACCCGGCTGGTCGCCCTGGCGGTGGTCACGCTGGTCGGCGTCGGTGCGTGCACGTTCGATCCGCAGGCTGGCGGGGGTGGAGGCGGGGGGCCCGCCCCGGTCGCGGCGGAACAGCCAACGGGGGCGAGCGGCACGCCCGGCCCGGACCAGCGAGGCCGGCCGGCGACGACGCCGGCCAAACCGCCGCCGGCCCGCACGACGGCGCCGGCGCCGAAACCCACCCGCAGCACCGCTCCCGCGCCGTCCGCCAGCGCCACCGTGGCGCCGGCTGCCGCCGCCGGCTGTCCGCAGGGCGAGCACCAGCGCGCGGTGGAGACGTACCTGGCCCGGCTGGGCGGTTTCGGCACGGTGACCGTGGACGGGCGGCAGTCCGCCGCCGACTGCGCCGCGATCAAGAAGTTCCAGCGCCGGTACGACATCCGCCCCGTCCAGGGACGCGCCGGCCCCACCACGTACGACGTGGCCAAGCGGCTGGCCACCACCGACACCGCCTCGTGCAAGGCGGGCACGGGCACCACCTTCTGCGTCGACCTGACCCGGCAGACGGTCTGGGCGATGCGCGGCGGCAAGGTGGTCATGAAGCCGACAGTGACGCGGACCGGAATGCCCGGCTACCGCACCCCCGCCGGCACGTACAAGGTCAACTTCCGGAACATCAAGGAGTGGTCCGACCCGTACGAGGTGTGGCTTCCCTACTGGCAGCACTTCACCCAGGGCATGGGCTTCCACGAGACCACCACCTACCTGCACGACAAGTCGATCGGCTCGCACGGCTGCGTCAACCTGCTGCACGCCGACGCCGTCCGGATGTGGGAGCTGGGCAAGATCGGCACCCGCGTGGTGCTGGTCGGCCGCCGCTCCGGCACCTGAGCCGCCCCGGCTCGGGGTTTTAACCCCTGTCACTGCGGTCCCGCGAGTGACACCCTGGGGAGTCCAGGGCCGTACCGGGCGGGGAGGCTGGGCATGACGGTCGACCGTGACGTGATCCGAGACCACGACCAGCCGCCACCCGACGACGTGTCCACCGCCACGGTGGCCGCGTACGCGGTGGCGGCGGTCGCCCTCGTCGGGTGGTTCCTCTTCGGCTGGCTGGTGCAGCGCCAGGGCTTCGTCAACTCCGTCGGCGAGTCCGCCGGTGCCGGGTTCGCCCTGCTGCTGGTCGTCTCGGTGATCGGCACCGTACGCCGCAACCGACGCTGACCGAGCCGGCTGCCCCGACCGGGGCAGCCGCGACCCTCCCGTGGCCCGGTCAGTCGGCGAGCACCGCCGCGGTGATCCGGTGCAGCGCGAAGGTGTGCAGCATCTCGGTCCGCTCGTCCTCCGCGCGCAGGTAGCCGGCGCCGATCGAGACCGGCTTGACCAGCCGGGACGCGGTCGCCCCGTGCGCGTCGACGTACCCGACCCAGACCAGCGCCTTGTCGCGTACCGCCTGCTGGAGCACCGCGAGGGCGTCGCTGTGGGTGCTCGCCGGCACCGGACCGCCGCCCAGCCCCGGCGCGCCGCCGCGGACCACCGCCGGTGCCCGCCGGGCCGCCCGCGCCGCCGCGTCGCCCCGCCGGATCTGCTCCACGACGCCCAGCAGGCGAGGCATGGGCAGCTTCGGCGTGACCAGCGGGTCCAGCGTGCGGGTGGTCACCGGTACCCGGGCCGGGGCCCGCCGGGTCTTCGGCCGGGACAGCACCGCCGCGCCGCTGGCGTCCTCCGGCACTGGGGCGTACCCGGCGTCGCGCAGCGCGCCCAGCAGCCGACCGACCTGGTACGGGGTGCTCAGCACCGTCGGCGCCAGCCGGCGCAGCGACATCGATTCCATCCGCCGGTCGGCCAGCACCTCGGTCAGCAGCGCCTCGTCGTCACTGCGCAGGTACGCCCCGGCCGAGCCGGCCCGCAACCCGCCGTGCTTGCGGGCCACGTCGTCCACCAGGTAGGTGAGCCCCTGCGGCACCGGCGTGCGCGACCGCCGCCGGAACAGCGTGTGCAGGTCGTCGGCCGAGTAGCCGGCGTCCAGCGCCCGGCGCACGCTCGCCGTGGTGACCCGGTACACGCTCGCCCCACCCGCCGACTCGGGCTCGGCCACCGTCTCCAGCTCGGCGGCGAGCGCCGGCTCCGGCGGCCCGGGCACCACCACGGTCAGGTCGGCCTGGACCAGGAAGTGGTCGACCGGGGCGGGCAGCAGCGCGTCCAGCGCGCGGACGGCGGTGGACGGGTCGCCGCTCTCCGCGTCGACGTGCAGCCCGAGCGGGTCGTCGGCGCCCCGCTCGTCCGCCGTCGCCAGGTCGGCCAGCAGCAGCCGGCCGTACGAGGTGAGCGCCCCCAGGCCGGTGACGCCGAGCTGGGCGGCCTCTGCCAGCACCTCCCGGTGGGCGGCCTCCCGCCCCCGGCTGCGCCGGGGTGCCCGCCAGTCCAGCAGCTCCTGCACCTCCTCTGGCGTGGGCGCGGTCGCCGGCTCCAGGTCGGCCAGCACACCGAGCACCGCCCGCCGGGTACCCGGCGCGCTGGCCCGCTCGGCCTCAGCGGAGAGCGCCGTGATCGGCCGGTCCCGGTCGTCGCGCCGGCCGACCAGCCCGACCTGCCGGGTCATCGCCAGCCACGCCCGGGCCAGCTGTTCCCAGCGCTGCGCCAGCGAGGCGGCGCGCCACACCTCGTACCCGCCGGTCGGCAGCACCTGCTGGTCGGCCCCGTACCGGGCGGTGGTCGTCCCGGACAGCTCCAGCTCACCGGCGAGCCCTGCCGCGTACGCCACCTCCAGCAGCAGCGCGGCGGTCGGCTCGTCCAGCGCGGCGGTCCGGGCCAGCCGGCGCAGGTCGCGTACCCCGATGCCGCCGGAGCGCAGCACCGGCGCCGGTTCGGCGGCGAGCTGGTCCAGCAGCCCCTCGACGTGCCGGACCACCTCCATGGTCTGCCCGGCGCCGGCGGAGTCGACCGCCTTCGGCTCGCGCGGCGTGGCGGCCACGGCGGGCGGGCTGGTCCGCAGCGGCCCGAGCGGGCCGCTGTCCCGGCGTAGCAGCAGGCCGACCTCGCGGGGCAGCTCCACGGTGCTGGTGGCCGTCGCCGGCCCGCCGGTGACCCGCACCAGCAGCCGGTTGTCGACGAGCCAGCGCACCGGGGAGCCGGTCGGCGCCCCGCCGTTGGTCAGGTCCGGGGGCAGCGCGTCCTCGCCGCCGAGCGGCGGGGCCTGCAACGCGCCCTGGGGCACGCTGCCCACCGGCGGGCCGGCCGCCAGCCGGTCCAGGATCGCCCGGGCCGAGGGTGGGGCGGCGAGCAGCGTCCGGCGCAGCTTCGCCGGGTCCGCGCAGAGGGCGGCCGCGCGCGGGTCCAGCTCCGCGGCCGGCCGGCCCAGCCCCGCGGGGTACGGGGCGACCTCGTCGATGCCGCCCACCACGTTCAGGGCGTGCTCCGGGCCGTACAGCAGGAAGAGCGCGCGCAGCCGGTTGACGGCCGCCCGGACGGCGGTGGGCGCGGGTGGGCGCGGCCCGGCGGTCGCCATGGCCAGCACCGCGTCGGTGGAGGTGCTGCCGTCGGCCGGGTCCCGGGTGAGCCGGGCGGCGTCCAGGATCTGGAGGGTGAACTGGTCCAGGCCGTCCAGCGCGCGGGCCACCGAGACCCGGGACTGTGCCCGGATGGCCAGGGCGGAGACGTCGGCCGGCACGGGTACGACGAGGTCGGGCCGCAGCTGGAGGAGCGCGGCCAACGACTCGTCCGGCAGCGACCGTAGGTGGTCGGCGAGTGAGGTGGTCATCGTCGTTCCACGCTAGCCCGGCGGCGGGCCGTCCCGCCCCTCGGACGTCCGGCTGGACCCGATGCGCTCCGGGTACCTTTCTCGGCATGCCCGCACTGACTGTCGGATTCGACCTCGACATGACCCTGGTCGACTCGCGCCCCGGCATCGCCGCGGCCTACCGGGCGCTGACCGCGCAGACCGGCGTGCCGGTGGACGCCGACGCCGCGGTGGCCCGGCTCGGTCCGCCGCTGCGCACCGAGATCGCCCGCTGGTTCCCGCCGGAGCAGGTCGAGGGGGCCGTGCACGCGTACCGGGAGCTCTACCCGGCGTACGCGATCACCCCGACGGTGCCGCTGCCCGGCGCGCGGGAGGCGATCGACGCGATCCGGGCCCGAGGCGGGCGGGTGCTGGTGGTCACCTCCAAACTGGGCCGGCTGGCCCGGCTGCACCTGGACCATCTCGGCCTGAAGGTCGACGAGGTGGCCGGCGACCTCTTCGCGGAGGAGAAGGCGGTGGCCCTGCGCCAGCACGACGCGACCCACTACGTGGGCGACCACGTGGCCGACATGGTCGCCGCCAAGGCGGCCGGGGTGCCCGGGATCGCCGTCGCCACCGGGCCGTGCTCGGCGGAGGAGTTGCGCGCCGCCGGGGCGGAGGTGGTGCTGGACGACCTCACCGGATTCCCAGCGGCGCTCGACCGGATGATCCAGCTAGCCTTGGAGCAGTAGACGTCTCAAGTGAAGCAGGGGTTCTCAGGTGCCTACGGGTCGAGTGAAGTGGTACGACACCGCCAAGGGATACGGGTTCGTCACCAGTGACGAGGGTGGCGACGTGTTCCTGCCCAAGGGCGCGCTGCCGGCGGGTGTCACCGACCTCAAGGGTGGCCAGCGGGTGGACTTCAGCGTGGTGGACAGCCGCCGGGGATCCCAGGCCATGGGGGTCAAGCTGCTGGACGCGCCGCCGTCGATGGCGGAGCTGCGTCGCCGGCCGGCCGAGGAGCTGCACGGCCTGGTCGAGGACATGATCAAGGTGCTGGAGGCGAAGGTCCAGCCGGACCTGCGCCGGGGTCGGTACCCGGACAAGAAGACCGCGCAGAAGATCGCTCAGCTGGTCCACGCGGTCGCGCGCGAGCTGGAGGTCTGAGGCACCAGCCCGGCGGTGGCCGCCCGGTCCAGCAGCGCCGTCACCGCGGCGAACCCGGCCTCGCCCAGGTCGGCGGTGAACTCGTTGACGTAGAGGCCGATGTGCCGGTCCACCACGTCGAGTTCCATCTCCTGGGCATGCGCCAGGACGTACTCCCGGCTGGCCGCCGGGTCCGCCCAGGCCTGCCGGACCGACTCGCGGATCCACCCGGCGGCGGCCTCCGGGTCGACGGCACCGCGTCGGGCCAGGATCGCGCCGAGGGGGATGGGCAGGCCGGTGTCGGCCTCCCACCACTCGCCGAGGTCGACCAGGGCGGTCAGGCCGTGCCGGTGGTAGGTGAACCGCGCCTCGTGGATGACCAGGCCCGCGTCGTAACGGCCGGCCGCCACGCCCGGCATGATCTCGTGGAACGGGACGACCTCGATCCGCGCCGGCGGCTTGCCCGCTGACCAGAGCCGGAACAGCAGGTACGCGGTGGTCCGGTCGCCGGGCACCGCCACCGTGGCCCCGGTCAGGTCGGTGCGGTCCGGCCCGCCGGCGCGGTCGCCCCGGGTCAGCACCAGCGGCCCGCACCCGCGACCGAGCGCGCCGCCGCAGGGCAGCAGGTGGTAGTCGTCGAGCAGCCACGGCAGCGCCGCGAAGCTCACCTTCACCAGGTCGAACGCCCCCCGCTCGGCCGCGGTGTTGGTGACGTCCACGTCGGCGTACGTCACCTCCACCGGCGGCGCGCCGGCCACCCGGCCGTGCACCAGGGCGTGGAAGACGAACGTGTCGTTGGGGCAGGGGGAGATCGCCAGGGAGAGCGCCACGCTCCCACGTTATCCCCGCCCCCGCGCCGCCCCTTCGGGGTGCCCCGCCCAGTGTGATCCGCCCGGTGGCGACTCGCGCGCGGTCGCACGCTCGCCGCTGGCTGGTCTCCGTGCTGGTCTTGGTCTCCGTGCTGGTCTCCGCGTGGTGGTTGAGAAAACCGCGACGATGACGCTCGCCCAAGCCGCCCGGCGGCCGTCCCACCCGCGGGCGCAGCGCTGTCTGACGTCGCCTATCGAGCTGCCCCAGATCTGGGGCAGCTCGATAGGCGACGAGCGGTGGCGCCCGCGCTGCGCGCCCGGGGGAGCGTGGGGCGGGCTGTCCACAGGATTGTCCACAGGAGGGGTGGGGTTGTTGACGACGCTCGGTCGATTGAAAAGCATGGACGGATGGCGGGCGGTGACGGGGCTGTCGACGTGGGTGCGGTGCTGCGTGAGCTGCGTCGACAGGCGGACCTGAGCCAGCGGGAGCTGGCCGAGCGGTCCGGTGTGCCGAAGAGCACGCTGGCGCGGATCGAGGCGGGGCGGGACGCCGAGCCGGGATTTCGGACGGTGGAGCGGTTGGTTCGTGGGGCGGGGGGTGAACTCGTTGTCGGCCCACGCGAGGGTGCCTGCCGCTGCGACGGCGACGCGTCGCTGAGCGGGCCGGAGGACGAGCCCCGGGACGAGGTGGGGCGCCGCTACCCCGCGCACCTCGACGTGCGACCGGTTCGCACGCTCAAGGACTGGCCAGGCACGTGGTGGCTGTACTCCTCGACGCTGCCTCCGGAGCGGTGGCCGTCACGGGTACCGGACTTCACCTACGATCTCGACCGCGCTCGGCGGGACGAGCGGCGGTGGCGGCAGCGGATGCGGGGGCAGGTGTCGTTCCGGCGTACCAGCGGGGTCGGGATGCCGGAGACGTCTCGGCGGTACGTCGCGGAGCTGTCCGACGGGGAGGTCGTCGGTGAGCTACGGGCGCACGAGCGGAGCGTCGACCTGTTCTTCGGAGAGGACCTCGGTGATCAGCGGGAGCTGGTGCTGGAAAGCGTCGTCGTCCCCGAGCTGCGGTGGTTGGGCATCGGGCGCCGACTGATCGAGTTTCTGGCGGCGGAGACGAGCAGGTCCCGCATCCGGACGGTCCGTGCCGTTGCCGAGTGGGGCGGTGTCCATTTCCTGCTGGCGTGCGGGTTCGAGCTTCAGGCGGGCCGGCCGTCGGCACTGGCGTTACGGCTCTGACCTCGCCCTCGGCGGGTCAGCGCAGCGCGGGGGCTGCCGCGGTCAGGGCGTTGAGGGCCTCGCGTAACCGCCAGGCGTCCCGGTCGCGCGGGCCGATCGGGTTGGAGATGGTACGCAACTCGGCGAAGGGCACACCGGCCTGCGCCGCGGCGACCGCCACGCCGTACCCCTCCATCGCCTCGGCCACCGCGCTCGGGTGCCGCCGGCGCAGCTCCTCGCTGCTGGCGGCGGTGCCGGTGACCGTGCTGACGGTGAGCACCGGGCCGATGGTGGCCTCAGGCAGGGCGGCCCGGAGCGCGGCCAGCATGGTCGGATCGGCCGGCACGATGCTGCCGCCGCCGAGCAGCGCGGGCGGCATGCCGAGCTCGTCGATCGGAATGAAGCCCTCCGGCGACTCGGCGCCCAGGTCGGCGGCGATGCTCGCGCTGCCCAGCACGGTGCCGCCGACCGCGACCCGCTCGACGAAGCCGCCGGCCACACCGGCGCTGACCACCCCGCGGTACGGGCGGCCGGCCGCCTCGGCCAGCGCCAGCAGCCGGGCGGTGGCGGCACCGGCCACGGCGGGACCCACACCGACGGGGGTGACGGTCACCGTGGGGTCGGCCAGCCCGGCCCGGACCGCGTCCGCCTCGGCGGGTACCGCGGTCACCACGAGCAGACCGGTCACGACAGGGGCCCCGGCGACTCCCGGCGGGTCTCGTCGTCGACGCCGCCGCCGGGGCCGCCGACGGCCGAGGATGGGCGGTAGATGTGGTAGCCCGGCGGCGCCAGCCCCGGCTCGTCGTAGCTCTGCGCGCCGGCCTGGTTCGGCGCCGGCGAGGTCGGCGTCGGGTCCCCGCCTCGTGTCCGGTCGCCGCGCGGCCGGTCGTCGCGTGGCCGGTCACGGTGGTGCGGCCCGTCGTCGGCCGACGTGCCCCGCGCGCCGTCGGCGGCCAGGTCGTCCGCGACCGGTGTGTCGTCGACCAGCTTGTCCCCGGTCACCTCGTCGTCGACCAGCTCGTCGTCGCCCAGCGGGCGGCCGGCCAGTCGTTCCCTGCGCAGCCGGCCGGCGACCAGCACGCCCCGGGCGGCGGCCAGCACACCGACCCCGGCGGCGACCGCGATGCCCGTGCGCCCGGCGAAGGGGACCAGCCCGAGACCGCCGCCGGCGACGAACGCCAGCATCAGCGCCGTCTCGGAGTGCGCGAAGGAACTCGCCCGCAGCCGTTCGGGGATGCGCTCCTGGATCGAGGCGTCCACGGCCAGCTTCGACACGCCGCTGGCCAGCGCGGCCACCAGGCAGAGCAGCGCGACCATCGGCAGGGAGAACCGGACCACCGCCAGCACCGCCACCCCCGCCACGATGACCATCGTGCTGGACTGGATGGCGAGCGGCCGGTGGATGCGCAGCCGGGTGCCGACCGCGGTGGCGAGGAAGGTGCCGACCGCCAGCGCGCCGCCGACCAGGCCCAGCGCGCCCTCCGCGCCCAGGTCCCGCCCGAATACGACGGTGGTCAGGTCGCCCTTCTTGATCGCGAAGGCGAGGAAGAGCAGCAGGAAGCCGTAGACCGCGCGCAGCGTCGCGGCGCCGATCAGGGTCGCGATCACCAGGCGGCCTGCCGGGCGGCCCCGCCCCAACGGCCGGTCGCCGCGGTGCCGGCCCAGTGCGCGCAGCGGGCGGGGCACCCGCTCCGGCGGCTCCGAGTCGGCCCGCGGTGGCAGACGCAGCGAGATCACCATGCCGACCAGGAAGATCACCGAGGCGACCCGTAGCGGCCACTGCGGCCCGAACCAGAACGCGGCCAGCCCGATCGGCGCCACCAGCGCGCCGGCCACCGTGCCGTAGACGCTGGCCCGCGCACCCACCTGGGACAGGCCGAGCCCCTCGGGCAGCAGCCGGGGCACGGCCGCCGAACGGGCCACCCCGTACGCCCGGGAGAGTGCGAGCACGCCGAACGCCGCCGGATAGAGCCCGAAGCCGTGGATGTAGTCGGAGATCAACCAGGCCAGGAACGCCCGGCCCAGCATGGTGGCCGCCAGCGCGTACCGCCGGCCGTGCCGGAAGTGGTCCAGCAGCGGGCCCACCACGGGGGCGAGCATCGCGAACGGCACCATGGTGACCAGCAGGTAGAGCGCCACCTTGCTGCGCGCCTCGCCCAGCGGAACGTTGAAGAAGATCGTCCCGGCCAGACCGATCGCGATCAGGGTGTCGCCGGCGCAGGACACGGCGTGCAGGTCGAAGAGGCGGACCATGCCGACCTCGCCGCCGGCGCCCCGGGTCCGGGCGCGACCGGCCCGCCGGGTCACCCAGCGTCCGCTGCCCACCGAGCCGCGCAGCAGCAGGCGTACGGCGCGGATGCCGGTGCCGACGGTCCGCCCGAGGACGGAGCGCCCAGGGCGGGAGTACGGCGGCATGTGCACCATCCTCGCCCATCCACTCCACGTGCGCCGCACCACTGCGGCGATTCCCCGGGAGTCCCTGTCACGCGTGACGAGAGCATGGGGAACAATGGTGAGGTGACCAGGCCCGCCTCCACCCGTGCCGCCCGCCTCGACCAGGTCTGCGCCGCCGCCGTCGAGGTGGCCCGCGCCGGCATCACCGAGGTGGACGCCGACGATGTCGGTGACCACCTGCAGGTCGTGGCCGAAGGCGACCGGCTGGTCACCCACTACTTCGAGTGCCTCCTCGCGGGCTACCGCGGCTGGCGCTGGGCGGTCACCGTCACCCGGGTGCCGCGCAGCCGTACCGTGACCATCTGCGAGACCGTGCTGCTGCCCGGCTCCGACGCGCTGCTCGCGCCCGGCTGGCTGCCCTGGCAGGAGCGGCTCAAGCCCGGTGACCTCGGCCCCGGTGACCTGCTGCCGACCCCGCCGGACGACGAGCGGCTGGTCCCCGGCTACCTGCTCTCCGACGACCCGGCGGTCGAGGAGACGGCCTGGGAGCTGGGCCTGGGCCGGGCCCGGGTGCTCTCCCGGGAGGGGCGCACCGATGCGGCGCAGCGCTGGTACGACGGCGAACACGGCCCGACCGCGGCCATCTCCACCGCCGCCCCGGCCGCCGCCCGCTGCGGCACGTGCGGCTTCTACCTTCCGCTGGCCGGGGCGCTGCGCCAGGCCTTCGGCGCCTGCGGCAACTTCTATGCCCCCGACGACGGTCGGGTGGTCAGCGCCGACCACGGCTGCGGTGCCCACTCGGAGACGCTGATCGAGGCGGCCGAGACCGCGGTGGACGAGTTGCCCACGGTGTACGACGACAGCGCGGTGGAGGCCATGTCGGTCAGCCGCGCCCCGGGTTCGGTGGAGGCCGCCGAGCCGGGGGAGCCCTACGGCCACCCCTGACGTCCGTGCCGGCGTGCGGCGTCGGCAGGGTCAGTTGGCGGCGCGGCGACGGCGTCGGTTGGCGTCGTGCCGCATCATCGTGGCGAGACCGGGGAAGCCCCACAGGAAACCGGCCAGGCAGGTCCAGAGCCAGTTCTCGTGATCGTGTTCGGTCAGCCAGTCGCGGAAGAAGATCAACAAGACCAGTCCGGCCACCGCCCAGGCGATCAGCCCGGCGACCGCGAACGGCACCATCGGCGGGTCCAGCGGCTCCGGCCGCGGCGGCTGCTCCTTCGGCACCCGGCAAGCGTACGCGATCAACTTTCCCTGCCGGCCGGTGATCTGGGACGATGCGCGCGACAAATCGGAAGATCACCTGCGAGGACCCGATGGCCGTAGCGCCGCCCGAGAACGGCACACCACCCGATCCCGCTCATCCGCGAAACGGTTTCGACCGGTTCTTCGAAATCTCCGCCCGCGGCTCGACGCTGAGCCGTGAGGTCCGCGGTGGCCTGGCGACCTTCTTCACGATGGCGTACATCGTGGTGCTCAACCCGCTCATCCTCGGTGGTGCCGTCGACGGCGACGGCAAGTCCCTCCCGATCCCCGCACTGGCCGCGGCGACCGCGCTGGTCGCCGGCCTGATGACCATCCTGATGGGTGTGGTCGGCCGGTTCCCGCTGGCGCTCGCGGCCGGCCTCGGCGTCAACGCGCTGGTGGCGTACGAGATCGCCCCGGAGATGACCTGGGCGGACGCCATGGGTCTGGTGGTGATCGAGGGTGTGATCATCGCGGTGCTGGTGCTCACCGGGCTGCGTACCGCGGTCTTCCGCTCGGTGCCGACGCAGATGAAGACGGCGATCGGTGTCGGCATCGGTCTGTTCCTGACCATCATCGGTCTGGTCGACGCCGGCTTCGTCCGTCGGGTCCCGGACGTCGCGAACACCACCGTGCCGGTGGGCCTGGGCATCGGCGGCAAGCTGGTCAGCTGGCCGCTGCTGGTCTTCGTGGTGGGCCTGCTGCTCACGCTGGTGCTGGTGGTCCGCCGGGTCAAGGGCGCGATCCTGATCGGCATCCTCACCTCCACCGTGCTGGCGGTCATCGTCGAGGCGGTCGCCAACATCGGCCCGTCCTTCGTCGACGGGAAGCCCAACCCGAAGGGTTGGGCGCTGAACGTGCCGGAGCTGCCGAAGACGGTGGTGGACGTGCCGGACCTGTCGCTGCTGGGCAACTTCAACGTGTTCGACTCGTGGGGCCGCGCCGGCTGGGTGGTCGTGCTGATGTTCGTGTTCACCCTGCTGATCACGGACTTCTTCGACACCATGGGCACGATGGTGGCCGTCGGCCAGGAGGGTGGCCTCCTCGACGAGCAGGGCACCCCGCCGAAGGCCAAGGAGATCCTGCTGGTCGACTCGATCGCGGCGGCGGCCGGCGGTGCGGCCAGCACCTCCAGCAACACCTCGTACATCGAGAGTGCCGCCGGTGTCGGGGAGGGCGCCCGGACCGGTGTGGCCAGCCTGGTCACCGGCGTGCTGTTCCTGCTGGCGATGTTCCTGGCGCCGCTGGTGGTGATCGTGCCGTTCGAGGCGGCCTCGACCGCGCTGGTGGTGGTCGGCTTCCTGATGATGACCGCGGTCCGCACCATCGACTGGTCCGACTACGAGATCGCCATCCCGGCGTTCCTCACCATCGTGCTGATGCCGTTCACCTACTCGATCTCCAATGGGATCGGCGCCGGCCTGATCACCTACGTGGTGGTGAAGCTGGCCAAGGGCAAGGCCCGGGAGATCCACCCGCTGCTGTACGGGGTGGCCGCGCTGTTCGTGCTGTACTTCCTGCGCGGGCCGATCGAGTCCCTGGTGCTCTGAACGCGCGTCCGGGCGGGGATTCGAACCGGATTTCCCGCCCGGACCAGCACAAACCTCCTCGTGAGCCTGATCATATCCAATGTCGTTAGCCAGGCTCATTAGTTAAGCTAACTATCGTGACGGAGCGGACGGTGACGGCGGAACGCGTGCCACCGGCGCAGCTGGCTCCCCAGTTGCGTGATGCGATCACCCGACTCAACCGGCGGGTCCGACAGGCCCGGCCGGTCGGCGACCTCACGGTCACCCAGGTCTCCGCGCTCACCAGCCTGCGGCTGGCGGGCGCGCTGACGCCCCGGGAACTGGCCGACGTCGAACGGGTGCAGCCACCGACGATGACCAAGATCGTTGCGAAGTTGGAGGACCGCGGCCTCGTGCAGCGGACACCCCATCCGACCGACGGTCGGCAGGTCATCCTCGCGGCTACCGAAGGGGGGCAGGCCGTGCTCGACCAGTTCGAGCGGGCCCGCGATGAGTGGCTGGCCCACCGGCTGGCCGCGCTCGACGAGGACGAACGGGAGACCCTGCACAGGGCCGCCGAGATTCTCCAGCAGCTCGCTCGCGCCTGAGCCGCGCCCGCGCCACCGGGGCCGTGCCGTCACGTGTCGATGACGCGTACGTCCGGAGGAGGCGCACCAAGAGTGCAGGCCAGGTTGAGCACGATGTTCCAGTCCCTGCAGGTCCGTAACTACCGGCTCTTCGCGTCCGGGCAGCTGATCAAACTGATCGGCGTCTGGATGATGTTCATCGCCCAGGACTGGCTCGTCCTCGAGCTCTCCGACAACTCGGCCACCGCGCTCGGCGTGGTCACCGCGCTGCAGTTCACCCCGGTGCTGCTGCTCACCCTGCTCTCCGGCCGGCTCGCCGACCGCTACGACAAGCGGGTGCTGCTCTTCGCCGCCAACGCCTTCTGGACGGTGCTGGCGCTCGGCATGGCCCTGCTGGTCCTCACCGACCTCGTCCAGCTCTGGCACGTCTTCGCCTTCGCGGCGCTTCTCGGCGTGGCCAACGCGGTGGAGACGCCGGTCCGTCAGGCGTTCGTCTCCGAGCTGGTCGGCACGCCCCTGCTGCCCAACGCGCTCTCGCTCAACGCGGCCGTGTTCAACTCCGCCCGGATCGTCGGCCCGGCGGTCGCCGGCCTGGCCATCGCCGCCTTCGACGTGGGGCCGGTGTTCCTGTTCACCGCGCTCAGCTCGGTCGCCCCGCTGGTCAACGTGGTCCGGATGCGCGCGTCCGAGCTGCACCGGGACGCGCTCCTGCCCCGCGACGAACGCGCCTCGGCGCGGGTGGTCGACGGGCTGCGCTACGTGTGGCGCCGCCCCGACCTGCTGCTGCCGATGGCGGTGATGTCGGTCATCGGCATGTCGCTGTTCAACTTCCAGCTCACCCTGGCAGCCCTGGCCAAGACCGTCTTCCACACCGGCGCCGCCTCGTTCGGCCTGTTCAGCACCGCGCTGGCGGTCGGCGCGCTCGGCGGGGCGCTCAGCGGCACCGGCCGGCGCAGCCGCCCGTCGGTCTGGCTGGTGCTCGGCGCCGCGGTCGCCTGCGCCAGCTTCGGCACGCTGGTCGGCCTCGCGCCGACGTACTGGCTGGTCGTGACGCTGCTCGTGCCGACCGGGTTCTTCATGGTGTTCTTCGCCCAGGCCGCCAACCAGCGGGTCCAGCTCGGCGTCGACGCCGCCTTCCGGGGACGGGTGATGGCCCTGTGGGTGCTGGTGTTCCTCGGCACCAACCCGGTGGGAGCGCCGCTGGTCGGCTGGGTCGCGGAAACCTACGGCGCCGGCGCCAGCATCTGGATCGGCGGTCTGGTCTCGCTGGCCACCGCGCTGATCGCGCTCACCTGGCAACTGCGCCGCTCCGGCGCGCGGCTGCGCTTCCGGGTGCTGCCGATGCCCCGCTTCTACGTGACCTCCACCGACTGAGGTGTAAGGAGGGGCCCCTTGTTATCGCATTTTGCATAGCAGGGGGCCCCTGCTAACTGCCGGTGTGCCGGGCGCGTCCCGTTGAGCGGATGGCGCGGATGCGGCCAATCCGGTGGCGGGCCGGCACGACGGGGCTTAGCGTCGATGCGTGGGAGTCGGACGCACGCTGCTGCTGGCCCTGGCGTTCCTCGCCGTGGCCAGCCTGCCGGCGGTCTTTGCCCTGCTCTTCTGCGCCGACGAAATTCTCGACCGGGTGGTCTGCGGCTGGACGGAGTGGCGCGAGCGACGCCGGGAACGGCGGACCATCGCCCGCCTGGACCGGGCCATCGAGGCGGACGCGCTGACCCGGGACATCGACCTCAGCGAGTTCGACCGCACCGACCGGCGACCGCTGGAACAGCTCGCCGCCGACCTGCGCCGCCTCGGTGGCCAGCGGCTCGGCGGCACCGGCCGGTCGATGGTCTGGCACGGCGCGGTGCTCCAGGCGTACGACGACCGCCTCCAGCTGGCCTGCCGGGCCCTCGGCATCCCCGAACACCTCGCCGAGCTGACCGGCGTCGACCAGGAGATCGAGCGGGTCCGGGTCGAGGGCGTCCTGCACGCCGCCGGGCTGGCCCTGCCGGCGGCCCGGGCCGGGCACCGCCAGCGGCACCGCTGAGCGGCCCAAGGGGTGCGCCTGTTCGTGGCGGTCTGTCCGCCCACCGAGGCGGTCGAGCACCTCGGCGCGCGGCTCGCCCGGTTGCGGATGAGCGCGGCGGCCGCCGCCGGCACCAACGTCCGACTCGCCGACGCGGCGCACCTGCACCTCACCGTCGCCTTCCTCGGTGAGGTGGAGGCCACCCGGCTGGTCGAGGTGGAGAGCGCACTCGGGCTGGCCGCCGAGTGGTTCCGCGACGGGCGGGACGCCGCACCCCGGTTGAGCCTCGGCGGCGGCGGCCGGTTCGGCAGGGGCCGGTTCACCGTGCTCTGGGTGGACGTCCAGGGTGAGGTGGAGGCGCTGCACGTGCTGGCCCGGCTGGTCCGCTCCCGGCTGCGGCACGCCCGGCTGCCGCACGACGACCGGCCGTTCCGCCCGCACCTGACCGTCGCCCGGCCCGGTGACCGGGTGGACCCGGCCGACATCGAGGCCGACCGGGCAACCCTGGACGGGTACGCGGGCCCGCAGTGGCCGGCGAGCGAGTTGCTGCTGGTCCGCAGCCACCTCGGCCCTCGACCGAGCTACGACCGGATCGCCGCCTGGCCGCTCTGACCGCGCCGCAATCCGGCCGGGGCGGTGGGTTCACCAGGCCCGGGCCTCCGGACGCGGGCCGCCGTGCACTTGGAGTGCGTCGCGTCGACGGGTGGCGAACCGCCACCCGTCAACGCGACGCGTCAGGAGGACTCGCGGGCGGCCGGGCCGGTGCCGAAGAGCACGTCGTCCCAGCTCGGCAGCCGCTTGCGCGGCTTGCCGGCGGCATCGGTGGACTCGCCGCCAGCGGCGGCCGCCGCGCCCGTGCGACGCGGCCGCAACACCGCGAGCGACGGCACGGCCGGCACCTCCTTGGGCGCGTCCGAGTCGTCGTCGAAGGCCGACCCCTGCCCACCGCCGAGCAGTGCCGCGGCGCCCCCACCGACCGGCCGCTGCCGGGGTGCGTCCGACCCGCCCAGGGCAGCCGGGGTACGCGGCTCCAGGCCCCGACTCGACGAGGAGCCGAGCGGACGGTCCAGCGAGGCGAGCAGTGCGTCCCGCCCGGCCCGGATCGGGTCCCGACCGGCGCGCGGGTGCTCGGACGCCGCGGGCAGGCCGTGCCCGCCCCGGCTCGGCTCGCCGCGCGACGGACCGGGCAGGGCGTGCCCGCCCCGCTCCGGCGCCGGCTCCTGGCCGAGGATCGGCGTGGGACGCTCGGCGCACAGGTATTGCGCCATGTCGTCGTGCGGGGTGACCGCCTGCCGGGTCTTGTCGAGATCCCAGATCGCCTGCGCGGTGGCCTTGCCGGACGGCCAGGTGGCGATGATGCGCCAGGTGCCGTCGTCGCGGCGGTACGCGTCCCAGGAGATCTTCTCGGTGTCGATGCCGTGCTGGCTCAGCCGGCCGTTGACCACCTCGGCCAGCGGGGTCGGCTTCTCCGCGCCCTTGAGCCGGGTGCGGCGGGCGTGCTGGGCGAGCATGGCCCGCTCCTGGAGCACCGGGCCGGCGTAGCGCAGCACCCGGTCGACCGGCACACCGGCGATCCGGGCGACGTCCTCGGCGGACTCGCCGGAGCGGATGCGGGCCTGGATGTCCCGAGGGGACAGTGACGGGATCGGGTCGGCTGCGCTGGGCGCCACCGCGAGCGGCGCGGCGCCCGGCTCGGCGTGCAGCGCCCCGGCGATCCGTTCGTCGATCGGTAGGGCGAGCAGGCGCCCGACCTCGTCGGCGAGCACCAGGGCCTGGCCGTCCTCGGAGAGGGCGACGAAGCGTACTGGGCGCATAGCGTTGCCTCCGTCCCGCTTCGCTGGCCGCACGCCACGAGTCGGCCACCCGGGCGTCTCGCACCACCGTACGCGCATCTGCCCGGAGGTGGGGGAAGCGACACCCCGCATGTCGCGACTGAGCTGCAACGATGATCACGGTCGGTGTCCGTCGGGGCCCCGACGGACACCGACCGTGACGATGCTCAGAGGCGCTCGACCACGTAGTCGATGGACGCGGTCAGCGCCTCGACGTCGGCCGGCTCGATCGCCGGGAAGAGCGCCACCCGTAGCTGGTTGCGGCCGAGCTTGCGGTACGGCTCGGTGTCCACGATGCCGTTGGCCCGCAGCGCCTTGGCGATCGCGGTGGCGTCCACCCCGTCGGCGAAGTCGATGGTGGCGACCACGTTGGACCGCAGCGCCGGGTCGGTGACGAACGGCGTGGCCACGGTGGAGCGCTCGGCCCAGCCGTACACGGCGGCGGCGCTCTCCGCCGTGCGCTTGGCCGCCCAGGCCAGGCCGCCCTGCGCGTTCATCCAGTCGGTCTGCTCGGCGGCCAGGAAGATGGTGGCCAGCGCCGGGGTGTTGTACGTCTGCTCCAGCCGCGAGTTGTCGATCGCGGTGACCAGGTCGAGGAAGGCCGGGATGTAGCGGCCGGACGCCTTGATCTCGGCGGCCCGCTCCAGCGCGGCCGGCGACATCAGGGCCAGCCAGAGACCGCCGTCGGAGCCGAAGCACTTCTGCGGCGCGAAGTAGTAGACGTCGGTCTCGCCGACGTTGACCTCCAGGCCACCGGCGGCGGAGGTGGCGTCGACCAGCAGGAGCGAGCCCTCGTCGGCCCCGGCCACCCGGCTGATCGGCACGGCGACGCCGGTCGAGGTCTCGTTCTGCGGCGTCGCGTAGACGTCCACGCCGGCCTCGGCGACCAGGGCCGGCGCGCTGCCCGCGTCCGACTTGCGGACGGTCGGCTCACCCAGGAAGGGGGCGTCCTTGACGGACTTGGCGAACTTGGCGCCGAACTCGCCGAAGCTGGCGAACTGCGCCCGGTCGCGGACCAGCCCGAACGTGGCCACCTCCCAGAATGCGGTGGTGCCGCCGTTGCCGATCACCACCTCGTACCCCTCGGGCAGCGAGAAGAACTCGGCGATGCCGGCGCGCAGCCGGGCCACCTGGTCGCGGACCGTCTTCTGCCGGTGCGAGGTGCCCAGGTAGCTGGTGGCCACCTCGGCGAGTGCGGACACGGCCGCTGGCCGCACCTTGGACGGGCCGCAGCCGAAGCGTCCGTCGGCGGGCCTGATCTCGTCGGGAATCCGGATGGTCGGTGCGTCAGCCACGGTTCTGAAGGTCCTTCCGCATGGGCGAGGGCGGGCCCGGTGAGAGGGCTCGGTGCGGACCGACGGCGGCGCGTACGCGGGGCGCACGGCGCGCCGGGATCCGTACCGGCGATCCGGCGACACTGCCGGCCCTCATCCTCGCACCCCGGCGGCCTACGGCCGGTCGGGGTCCCGCGCAGCGATCTGAGGCCTTCGCCACACCGGCGGCCTCGGCCCGGCGCTGCCCGCCCCGTGCCGGCTCCGACGTTAAGAAGGGGCCCCTCCTCTACGCCAGGCGTTAAGAAGGGGCCCTTCCTTACGGCTCAGACGCCGTGCGGGATGGCCGCCCAGCCCTCGACCTCGGAGGGCTTGCGGCTGCCCGGCCCAATGTAGCGGGCGGACGGGCGCACGAGCCGCTGGAGACGCTTCTGCTCCAGGATGTGCGCGCTCCAGCCACCCATCCGGGCGCAGGTGAACATGGAGGTGAACATGTGCGCCGGAACCTCGGCGAAGTCGAGCACCACGGCCGACCAGAACTCGACGTTGGTGGCCAGCACCCGGTCCGGGCGGCGGGCCTGCAACTCGGCCAGCGCGGCCTTCTCCAGTGCCTCGGCGATCTCGAAGCGCGGCGCGCCCAGCTCCTTGGCGGTGCGGCGGAGCACGCGGGCGCGCGGGTCCTCGGCCCGGTAGACCCGGTGGCCGAAGCCCATCAGCCGCTCGCCGCGGTCCAGCACGCCCTTGACGTAGCCCTCCGCGTCGCCGCTGCGCTCGACGGCCTCCAGCATGCTGAGAACCCGGGACGGGGCGCCGCCGTGCAGCGGGCCGGAGAGGGCGCCGATGCCCGACGAGATGCAGGCCGCCGCGTCCGCCCCGGTGGAGGCGACGATGCGGGCGGTGAAGGTCGAGGCGTTCAGGCCGTGCTCGGCGGCCGAGATGAAGTACGCGTCGACGGCCTTGACGTGCCGCGGGTCCGGCTCGCCCCGCCAGCGCTTCATGAACCGCTCGACGATGGTCTGCGCCTTGTCGATCTCCTTCTGCGGCACCGCCGGGAGGCCGAGGCCCCGGGCGGACTGCGCGACGAAGGAGAGCGCGGTCACCGAGACGCGGGCCAGGTCCTCGCGGGCCTGCTCGTCGGAGATGTCCAGCAGCTGGCTGAGCCCCCAGTACGGGGCCAGCATGGCGACCGCGGACTGCACGTCGACCCGGATGTCACCGGAGTGCACCGGCACCGGGAACGGCTCCGCCGGGGGCAGGCCCGGCCCGAACCGGCCGTCGACCAGCAGTGCCCACACGTTGCCGAAGGAGACCTGGCCGATGAGATCCTCGATGTCGACGCCGCGATAGCGCAGCGCGCCACCCTCCCGGTCGGGTTCGGCGATCTCGGTCTCGAAGGCTACGACGCCCTCCAGTCCGGGTTTGAAATCGGCCATGTCGTTCTCCTGGCTCTGGTCGGTGCGCCCGGTCAGGCTCATCCGGCCCGGTCGGCCGAGCGCCTTAGGCGACCCTCAGGGATGTGTTCGGAACATCTTGCCTGCTGAGTAACCAGATACGCGACCCGCTGCGACTGTGCCGCACGCGACATCCCCGGACGCGCATTCGGCTCGCGGCTCGGTGAGACTGGGCGGGAGGGGCTGGCCAGCGTCGGGGGACGTCGGCCGGCCCGCTGAGGAGGAGTGGGAACGTGACGGGCGACACATCCGCCCCGGCCGCGATGCGTAACGAGTACGCCGCGGACCTGGGCCTGACCGAGGCGGACCTGGCGGCCGACTGGCACACCCAGTTCGACCGCTGGTTCGCCGACGCGGTGGCCTTCGGGCTGCCCGAGCCGAACGCGATGGTCGTCGGCACCGCCGACGCCGCCGGCCGGCCCAGCGGGCGCACGGTGCTGCTCAAGGGGTACGACCCGGACGGCTTCGTCTTCTTCACCAACCACCTCTCCCGCAAGGGCACCGAGGCGACCGACAACCCGTACGCGAGCCTGGTCTTCCCGTGGTTCGCGATGCAGCGGCAGGTGGTGGTAACCGGACGGGTGACCCCGATCGACCGGGCCGCCACCGAGGCGTACTTCGCCACCCGGCCGCGCGGCTCCCAGATCGGCGCCTGGGCCAGCCCCCAGTCGCAGGTCGTGCCGGACCGAGCCGAGTTGGAGGAGCGCTACCGGGCGACGGCGGAGCGCTTCGCCGACACCACCGAGATCCCCGCCCCGCCGCACTGGGGTGGGCTGCGGGTGCGGCCCGACACGGTCGAGTTCTGGCAGGGCCGGGCCGGCCGGTTGCACGACCGGCTCCGCTTCCGGCGTACCGACGAGGGTGGTTGGGTCATCGAGCGGCTGGCGCCGTGACCGGTGTGCAGCAGGCCCGGCCGCGTGGGGCGCGGCGCTGGGCGATCGACCTGCGCCCGCTGGGCGTGCCCGCGTACCGGCGGGTGTGGTTCGGCAACAGCGTGGCGATGTTCGGCTTCCAGTTCACCGCGGTGGCCGTGCCGGTGGAGATGTTCGGGCTGACCGGGGGATCGTTCTGGGTCGGCCTGCTCGGCGTCGCCGGTTTCCTGCCGCTGCTGGTGTTCGGACTCTGGGGCGGCGCGGTGGCCGACGCCCGGGACCGGCGCCGGGTACTGCTCGGCGGCGGGGTGCTGCTCTGGGCGTCGACGCTGGCGCTGCTCGTGCACGCCCTGCTCGGGATGGGCAGTCCGCTGTTGTTGCTGCTGCTCGTCGCGGTGCAGTCGACCGCCTTCGCGATCACCTCGCCGACCCGCAGCGCGATCCTGCCGCGGCTGGTACCGGAGCACCTGGTGCCGGCCGCGAGCACGCTGAACTTCACCACGTTCACCGCCACCTCGGTCTTCGGGCCGCTCGCCGCCGGGCTGATCTTCGCGATCTGGCGGACGGACGTGGGTCTGCCGCTCGCGTACGCGGTGGACGCGCTGCTGTTCGGCGCCTCGTTCTGGGCGACGTGGCGATTGCCGGCGATGCCGCCTGAGCCGGATCCGGAGGCCGGGGACGGACCCCGGCGGGCCGGCCTGGCCAGCGTCATCGACGGGTTCCGTTACCTGGCGACGACGCCGGTGCTGCTGCTCTCGTTCGGGGTGGATCTCATCGCGATGATCCTGGCCATGCCTCGGGCCCTCTTCCCGGAGATCGCCACCGAGCGGTTCCACAATCCGGCGACGGTCGGCTGGCTCTACAGCGCCATCGCGATCGGCTCGATGCTCGGCGGGCTGACGTCCGGCTGGATCGGCCGGCTGCGCCGGCAGGGGCTCGGCCTGGTGCTCGCGGTGGTCGGCTGGGGGGTGGCCATCGCGGCGGCGGGCCTGGCCAACCAGCTCTGGCTGATGGTCGCCCTGCTGGCCCTGGCCGGGGCCGCCGACCTGGTCAGCTCGGTGCTGCGCCAGACGATGCTGCTGGTCTACGCGCCGGACCGGATGCGGGGTCGGTTGCAGGGCGTCAACACGGTGGTGGTGGCCGGCGGTCCACGCCTGGGCGACCTGCGTGCCGGCACCATGGCCGCCGGGTTCGGCGGCGGGGTCGCCTGGGTGGCCGGCGGGCTCGCCTCGGCCGTGCTCGTGGTGGTGCTCGCGGTGGCCTTCCCGGCGCTGCTGCGCTACCGGGCCGCGACGGCGTCGAGCGCCGCGCCGGAGTGACCGGGCCATCGGGTCGCGACGGCGTCGAGCGCGGCCCGGGAGTGACCGGTTAGGGTCGCCGACATGGAAAGCCCCGACCTGCGCTCGCCCTCCGGCGCCCAGTGGACCATCTCCGCCGCCGGCCACGAGGCCGTCATCGTGGAGGTGGGCGGTGGGGTACGGACGTACCGGCACGACGGCGTCGACCTGCTCGACGGGTACGCGGTCGACGAGTGCTGCCCCGGCTGCGCCGGGCAGGTGCTGGCGCCGTGGCCGAACCGGATCCGCGACGGCCGCTACTCGTTCGGCGACCGGACCCACCAGCTCCCGCTGAGCGAGCCGGAGCGGCACGTGGCCATCCACGGGCTGGTCAACTGGGTGCCGTGGCGGCTGCTGGAGCAGTCGGCCGACGCGGTGACGGTCGGCTACGACCTGCCGCCGCAGCCCGGCTACCCGTGGCCGCTGCGGCTGCGCAGCCGGTGGAGCGTCGGTGCGGACGGGCTGCGCGCCGAGCACGAGGTCACCAACACCGGCGGCGAGCCGGCGCCGTTCGGCTTCTCCGTGCACCCGTACCTGCAAGTGCCGGGTGTCGCGGTCGACGACCTGACCATGCGGCTGCCGACCCGGACCCGGCTGCTGGTGGACGGGCGGCTGCTGCCGGTCGGGGCGACGCCGGTCGCCGGCACCGAGTACGACTGGACCAGCCCCCGCCGGATCGGCGGCGCCCAGCTCGACCTCTGCTTCGGCGACGTGATCCGCGACGCCGACGGCGGCTCGTCGGTGAGCCTGAGCGCGCCGGACGGCTCGTCGGCCGTCACCATCTGGGGCGACGGCGAGTTCGGCTGGTGGCAGGTCTTCACCGGGGACGCGCTCACCGGCGAGCGGCACCGCCGTTCCGTGGCGATCGAGCCGATGACCTGCCCACCGGACGCGTTCCGCTCGGGCAAGGACGTGATCACGCTGAAGCCCGGCGCGACCTGGCGGGGCGCCTGGGGCGTCCGCCCCGGAGCCTGACCGGGATGGAGTTCGCCGAGGTCGTCCGGCGTCGCCGGATGGTGCGCAACTACGACCCGGACCGCACGGTCCCGCCCGACGTGGTCAACCGGCTGTTGGAGCACGCGGTACGCGCGCCGTCGGCCGGCTTCGCCCAGGGCTGGGGCTTCCTGGTGCTGGAGGAGGAGGCGGACCGGGACCGGTTCTGGGCCGCGGCCACCCCGGCCGGGGGTGGGCGCGAGCGCTGGCTGGCCGGCATGCGCCGGGCGCCGCTGATCGTCGTGCCGCACGCCAACGAGTCGGCATACCTGGAGCGGTACGCCGAGCCGGACAAGGGGTGGGCGGACCGGTCGCCCGAGCGCTGGCCGGTGCCCTACTGGTACGTCGACACCGGCTTCGCCGCGCTGCTGATGCTGCTCACCGCGGTGGACGAGGGGCTCGGGGCGTGCTTCTTCGGCATACCGCCGCAGCGGCTGTCCGCGTACCGGGAGGCGTTCGGCGTGCCGGTGGAGTACCAGCCGATCGGCGCCGTCACCATCGGTTACCGGGCCGACGACCACCGGTCACCCTCGCTGCGTCGTGGGCGACGACCGGTGGACGAGGTGGTCCGGCGCGGCCGATGGAGCTGAGACGCTCCGTCCCGTTCGCCCGGTTGAGGATCGGACGAGCGGTAGCGAAACTGACATCAGGGAGCAGAACGCGGTGTGCGCTGGGCGGCTAGGCTGGCACGGTCATCGGTGCCGCGCCGCGCGGTGCCACGCCGCGACCGGCTCGGTGCCGTCGGTCGGCCCGGCCGCGGGGGAGGGGAGCGTGCCGTCGTGATCTTCAGAGCGGTCCGGGACGGGCGTCCCTATCCGGAGCACAACCTGACGCTCAAGCAGTGGGCGGAGATCCCGCCGCGGCCACTGCGCCTGGACCAGCTGATCACCACCAAGCGCGAGCTGGCGCTGGACAAGCTCCTCGCCGAGGACTCCACCTTCTACGGCGACCTCTTCCCGCACGTGGTGCAGTGGAACGGCGGGCTCTACCTGGAGGACGGGCTGCACCGGGCGCTGCGCGCGGCCCTGCAGCAGCGCAACCAGATCCACGCCCGGGTGCTCGTGCTCTCCGAGCCGATCGAGTGAGCGGCCCGGCCTGAGGCTTCGTTAAGGTGACGGCATGACTGTGCTCGATCTGCTCGACCTGGCCTCGTCGCTCAGCGAGGAGGAGCGGCAGATCCGTGACGTCGTGCGACAGCTCGTCGACGACCGGGTCCGCCCGCACGTCGCCGACTGGTACGAACAGGGCCGGGTGCCCGCCCGGGAGCTGGCCCGCGAGTTCGGCAAGCTGGGGCTGCTCGGCATGCACCTGCGCGGGTACGGCTGCGCCGGCGCCTCGGCCGTCGCGTACGGGCTGGCCTGCCAGGAGCTGGAGGCCTGCGACTCCGGCCTCCGCTCGCTGGTCTCGGTGCAGGGCTCGCTGGCCATGTACGCCATCTGGCGCTTCGGCAGCGAGGAGCAGAAGCAGCGCTGGCTGCCCCCGATGGCGACCGGCGAGGCGATCGGCTGCTTCGGCCTGACCGAGCCGGACCACGGCTCCGACCCGGCGTCGATGACCACCCGGGCCCGCCGCGACGGCGACGACTGGGTGCTCACCGGCGGCAAGATGTGGATCACCAACGCGCCGATCGCCGACGTCGCGGTGATCTGGGCGCGCACCGACGACGGCGTGCGCGGTTTCGCCGTACCCATGGACACGCCCGGCGTCACGGCCCGCGAGATCCGGCACAAGATGTCGCTGCGCGCGTCGGTGACCGGCGAGATCGTGCTGGACGACGTCCGGCTCCCGGCGGACGCCCAACTGCCCGAGGCGGTCGGGCTCAAGGCCCCGCTGAGCTGCCTCACCGAGGCCCGGCACGGCATCGTCTGGGGCGCGCTCGGCGCGGCCCGCGACTGCCTGGAGACCGCCCTGACGTACGCGACCACCCGCACCCAGTTCGGCCGGCCGCTGGCCGGCTTCCAGCTCACCCAGGCCAAGCTCGCCGACATGGCCGTCGAGTTGGCGAAGGGGCAGCTGCTGGCCCTGCACCTGGGCCGACTCGCCGACGCCGGCCGGTTGCGCCCCGACCAGGTCAGCGTGGGCAAGCTGAACAACGTGCGGGAGGCGCTGGCCATCGCCCGGCAGTGCCGCACGATCCTCGGCGCCAACGGCGTCTCCGGTGAGTACCCGGTGATGCGGCACGCGAACAACCTGGAGAGCGTGCTGACCTACGAGGGCACCTCGGAGATCCACCAGTTGGTCGTCGGGCAGCGGCTCACCGGGCTCTCCGCCTTCGCCTGACCTGCGCGTTCACCCATTCGGGGCGCTCGCCGAGCGGGTGTCGTACGGGGGCCGTACCGTCAATGACAGACGACGTGTCTGACGAGGACGGTGAGCGTGATGGCCCGCGACGCTGGCATCAACGACCCCACGAGGGAGTTCCCGGGTTACCCCACGGGCGACGACCTCAAGCAACGGTCGGACACACCGACGGAGCCGGTGCCGGGCGGTCTCGGTGGCGTCGGCGGCTCCGGTGGCGTCGGTGGTTCCGGCGGCGGTGGCAACTCCGGTGGCGGTGGTGGCTCCCGTGGCGGCGGCGCGCCGACGCGCGGCCTGCTCGGGCTGCTCGGGGCCGCGGCGCTCGCGGTCGTCGTGCTGCTCGGGGTGCAGGCCACCGGCATCCTGCCGGAGTTCCGCAACCCGTTCGCGAAGGAGCAGACCGACCGCAGCCAGCCGCCGCTGCTGAAGTCGATCCAGGATCTCAGCCGTTACGTCGCCGCCGAGGGCAACTTCCAGGTGGTCGTCGACACCCAGAACGACCGGCGCAACGTACCGGACTTCCTGCTCAACGAGCGCACCCTGTTCGTCGGGGCGGGCAGCGTCGAGGCGTACGTCGACTTCGGCAAGATCGGCGAGGGCGCCGTCGTCGAGTCGGCCGACGGCAAGTCGGTGGAGATCAAGCTGCCCGCGCCGCAGCTCGGCGAGACCAACCTCGACCTGGAGAAGAGCTACGTCTTCGCCGAGCGGCGCGGCCTGCTCAACCGGCTCGGTGACCTGGTCGGCAACGATCCCAACCGGCAGCAGCAGGTCTACCAGCTCGCCGAGGAGCGGATCACCGCCGCCGCCCGGGACAGCGGGCTGTCCGCCCGGGCCGAGGAGAACACCCGCAAGATGCTGGAGGGGCTGCTCCGCTCCCTGGGCTACGAGCAGGTCACCGTCACCTACACGGCCCCCTGACTCCCGCGGCCGCGCCGCGTCCACCCGAGCGCCGGAGCGCCCGCCACCGATGGTCATCGGGGCGGGCGCTTCCGTGCGTATCCGCCGGGTTGGCGGTCAGCGGGTCAGTAGCGGGTGGTGGTGTAGCGGTCCTCGTTCGGCATCAGGAGCCAGAGGACCAGGTACACGATCACCTGGGTGCCCGGCAGCAGCAGCGACAGCAGGAACAGCAGCCGAACCATCCCGGCGGACATGCCGAACCGTCGACCGAGGCCGGCGCACACACCGGCGATCATGCGCCCCTCGCGGGGCCGGACCAGTTTGCGACTCATCGTCGTACTCCCACTCTGCGGCGGTGCGCCGCGTCTGGAATCCACGGTAGAAAGGTGTGGCCACCCCAACCTCGGTCCCGAGGAGGATCAGCGACCCGCGGACCCGTAGGTGCTTACCCGGGCCGTCCCACCCCGATGCCTCCCCGCCGGGTGGGTGGCCATGTCGTGGTCATCGGGCGGGCGTTGAGCTGGGCGGGTAGGCTCGCCGGTCGGGCACCCACACCCCGGGTGACCGACGGCCGCTCGACCGGGCGGCCACGAGCGGGGCCGTCCCACCGGGCGGCCACGACCGGGCCGGACCCCGTACGACGGGGACGACGGCGAGGAAGTGCAGCCATGATCAGTGTTTTCGACCTATTCAGCGTCGGCATCGGGCCGTCCAGCTCGCACACCGTGGGGCCGATGCGCGCCGCGCGTACGTTCGTGGCCGGGCTGAAGGCCGACGGGCTGCTCGCCGACACGGCGCGGGTGCAGGCTGAGCTGTTCGGTTCGCTGGGCGCGACCGGGCACGGCCACGGCAGCGGGCCGGCGGTGCTGCTCGGGTTGGCGGGCGAGGCCCCGGAGACGGTCGACACGGACACGGTCGGGCCACGCGTGGAGCGGATCCGGGCCGAGCGGCGGATCAGCCTGCTCGACGCGCACGAAATCGACTTCGACCCGGACCGGGACCTGACGCTGCACCGGCGACGCTCGCTGCCGTACCACCCGAACGGGATGACCTTCGCCGCGTACGACGGGACCGGCGCGGAGCTGCGCCGACGTACCTACTACTCGGTCGGCGGCGGTTTCGTGGTGGACGAGGCGGCGGCCGGCGCGGACCGGATCAAGCCGGACAGCACGCGGGTGCGGTACCCGTTCCTGACCGGCGCGCAGTTGCTGGAGGTGACCAGCGCCACCGGGCTGTCGATCAGCGAGGTGATGCTGGCCAACGAGCGCTCCTGGCGCAGCGAGGCGGAGATCCGGGCCGGTCTGCTGGAGATCTGGCGGGTGATGCGGGAGTGCGTGGAGCGCGGCTGCGAGCGGGACGGCGTACTCCCGGGTGGGTTGAAGGTGCGGCGGCGCGCGGCGGAGCTGCGGCGCAGCCTGGAGGCGGACACCTCGACCACAGATCCGCTGCGGGCGATGGACTGGGTGACGCTGTTCGCCCTGGCGGTGAACGAGGAGAACGCGGCCGGTGGCCGGGTGGTCACCGCACCGACCAACGGTGCGGCCGGGATCATCCCGGCGGTGCTGCACTACTACACCCGCTTCATCGAGAACGCCGACGACGACGGTGTGGTCCGGTTCCTGCTGGCGGCCGGCGCGATCGGCGTGCTCTTCAAGGAGAACGCCTCGATCTCCGGGGCGGAGGTCGGCTGCCAGGGTGAGGTCGGTTCGGCCTGTTCGATGGCCGCCGCCGGGCTGGCCGAGGCGCTCGGCGGCACCCCGGAGCAGGTCGAGAACGCGGCGGAGATCGGGATGGAACACAACCTGGGCCTGACCTGCGACCCGGTGGGTGGCCTGGTGCAGATCCCCTGCATCGAACGGAACGCGGTGGCTAGCATCAAGGCGATCACGGCCGCGCGGCTGGCGTTGCGTGGTGACGGGATGCACGCGGTGTCGCTGGACAAGGTCATCAAGACCATGCGCGAGACCGGCGCGGACATGAAGGTGAAGTACAAGGAGACGGCGCGCGGCGGTCTGGCCGTCAACGTGATCGAGTGCTGAGTCCGCCTGACTCGGTCTGCTCGTCCACCGACTGCTAGCCTGTCGTCCGTTTCAGGGAGCGGAGGCTGCGGTGACCGCTGGCGTCGCGGCGTTGTGGTCGCACCGCACCTCGCTGCGCATCCTGGTCAAGCGCGACCTGGCGGTAAAGTACCAGCAGTCGGTGTTCGGCTACCTCTGGTCGCTGATCGAGCCGCTCGGCATGGGTGCCATCTACTGGTTCGTGTTCGGCGTGCTCTACTCCCGGGACACCGGCCGGCACCTCGGCGAGGCGGCCGGGTCGTATCCGCTGTTCCTGATCACCGGGATCTTCGCCTGGATGTGGACGAGTTCGGCGCTGAGCGAGGCGACCAACGCGCTCACCGGCCAGTCCCGGCTGATCACCACGATGAACCTGCCACGCCAGGTCTTCCCGATCGGCCGGGTGACCGGCCGGTTCGCCGAGTACGCGGCCGGCCTGCCGATCCTGATCGCCATCGCGGTGGTCTACGCGGCGCACGGCCGGATCCACCCCGGCTGGTCGCTGCTGTCCCTGCCGCTGGCGGTGACCATCCAGGCCGCCCTGCTGATCGGGCTGGCCCTGCTGCTGTCCGCGTTCAACGTGCTCATGCGCGACGTGGAGCGGTTCATGCGCCTGATCATCCGGGTGCTGTTCTACGCCACGCCGATCATCTACCCGTTCAGCCTGGTCCGGGAGTCCGGCCTGCCGGGCTGGCTCAAGGTGGTCTACGAGTTGAACCCGCTGGTCGGGATCTTCCAGTTGCACCACGCGATCTGGTACCCGGACGAGTTCCCGGACGCCCGGCTGCTCGTCACCACGATCGCCGGCAGCCTGCTGGTGCTGGCCGTCGGCTGGTGGTCGTTCCGCCGGCTGGAACCCGCCGTGCTCAAGGAACTCTGACGTGGCCGACCCGATCATCGAGTCCGAGGGCCTGGGCATCCGGTTCGTCCGCAACCGTCGGCGCCAGTTGCGGCTGCGCGAGTTCTTCATCCACCGGGGTGCGCGGAACGCGTCGGCCGGCCAGTTCTGGCCGCTGCGGGACGTGACGTTCACGATCGAGCCGGGCGAGACGGTCGGCGTGGTGGGCCGCAACGGCACCGGCAAGAGCACCCTGCTGCGGCTGATCGCCGGGGTGCTCATCCCCGACGAGGGGAGCATCCGGGTGCACGGCGACGTGGCCCCGCTGCTGGAACTCTCCGCCGGCTTCTCCAACGAGCTGACCGGGCGGGAGAACCTGCACCTGGTCGGAGGGCTGCACGGGCTCTCGTCGGGCTACCTGCGGCGGCACTTCGACGAGATCGTCGAGTTCGCCGGCGAGCAGGTGGAACGGGCCATCGACACCTCGGTGCGGCACTACTCGTCCGGGATGAAGGTGCGGCTCGGCTTCGCGATCATCTCGCACCTGCCGCACCCGGTTCTGCTGATGGACGAGGTGACCGCGGTCGGGGACGCGGAGTTCCGCAAGAAGTGTTACGCGACGATTGAACGTCTGCTCGGGGAGGGGCGCACGCTGGTGCTGGTCTCACACAACGAAAAGGACCTGACCCGGTTCTGCCGTCGAGGGCTCTACCTCGACGCGGGCCGGTTGACGCTCGACGGCAGCATCGCCGAGGCGCTCGACGCGTACCACGCGGCGGCCGGCCAGTGACGCTCGCGATCGTGCTCGCCGGCGGGACACCCGCGGCGGACCTGACCACCACGACCGGCGAGTCGCTGGCCGACCGGCTCGCCGCCCAGTTGCGCCGGGCCGGCGCCGACCACGTGCGCTTCGCCGCCGACCTCGACGAACTGGCCGGGATCGCCGAGGCCGCCACCGGCCCGCTGCTGGTCACCGGCGCCGACCTGGTCGCGCACACAGCCGTCCTGCGGCACCTGGCGACCAGCCCGGTCGGGCCGACGGTGGCGCTGGTGCTGGCCGACCCGCCGGTGTTCGGACGGACCGCGGTGCGCGAGGAACGCGGCCAGGTGGTCGACGCCGGCCCGGTGGACGCCCTCGACGGCGACGCCACCGGCGTCTTCGGCGGCGCGCTGCGGGTCGGCGTGGCCGACCTGCCGGCCCTCGCCGCCGCCGCCCGGGCCGCGCGAGTCGGCGCCCTGCCGATCGCCGCGCCGCTCGGCCCGGTCGGGGACGTCTCGCCGCTGCCCGCGGGCGGCGGCGGACCGGCCGCCGCCGCTGGCCCCGCCTCCGCCGTGGACCGGCTCTTCGCCGGCCTCGCCGCGCGCGGCACCCAGGTCTTCGCCCAGCGGGTACGGCTGCTCGTGGCGCACCGGGTCACCGACGCGGGTGGGCTGGTCGCCGCCGAGGCGGCGGTGACCGCCGTCGACGAGAAGCGGGCCGAGTTGCGGCTGTCGGTGAAGGAGCGGGACGACTTCTTCTCCACCTACTTCGTCAGCACCTGGTCGCCGTACGTGGTGCGGGCGGCGGCCCGGCTGCGGCTCACCCCGACCGGGGTGACGGTGATCTCGGTGCTGTTCGCGTTGGCCGCGGCGGTGCTCTTCGGCGTCGGCGGCCGGCTGGCGCTGGTCGGCGGGGCGGTGCTGCTCTACCTCGGCTTCGTGCTCGACTGCGTGGACGGGCAGTTGGCCCGCTACACCCGGCACTTCAGCGCCTGGGGCGGCTGGCTGGACACCATGGCCGACCGGGCCAAGGAGTACCTGGTCTACGCCGGGCTCGGTTTCGGGGTGTCGCACGCCGGGCTGGGCAATGGCTGGGCGTTGGCGATCGCCGCCATGACGTTGCAGACCGTCCGGCACATGACCGACACCTGGTACGGCGTGCTGCACGACGAGGCCGCCCGCCGGCCCCGCCCGGCGGCGGGCTCCACCGGCGGGATCGGCGACAGGCTGAACGCCGCCTCGACCCGGGTGCAGGCGGACACCGGCTCGCTGTCGTACTGGTTGAAGCGGACCGTGGTCTTCCCGATCGGCGAGCGGTGGGCGCTGATCGCGCTGACCGTCGCGCTGTTCAACCCGCTGGTCAGCCTGATCGCGGTGCTGGTCTGGGGCACGCTGGCGTTCGCGTACACCGGGGCGTTGCGTACCCTGCGCGCCCGCTGGATGCGGGTGCCGGTGCTGGACACGGTCGACGCCACCCTGCACCGCGACGACGGCCCGCTGGCGCGGCGGCTGCCGGTGCTCCGCCCGCTGGATCCGCTCACCCTGGCGGTGATCGCGACGCTCGGGCCGGCGGTGCTGCTGGTCGCGGCCCTGGTCGGCGCCGGTGCGCCGGAGCGGCTGGCCTGGGCGGTGCCGGTGGCGCTGCTGGTGCTGCTGGTCGGCGGTCTGGGGGCCGGTGCCGCGCACGACGGCCCGCTGGACTGGCTGGTGCCCGCCGCCCTGCGGGCCGCCGAGTACCTGTTCGCCATCGCGGTCGGGGTGGTCGGCGGCACGCCGGGATGGCTGATCTTCGGCTACGTCTTCGTGCTCACCGTGCATCACTACGACCTGACCGCCCGGCTGGAGAAGCGGCAGGCGGCGCCGCCGCTGCACCCGGCCAACCTGGGCTGGGAGGGGCGCCCGGTGCTGCTGGCCCTCGCGGCGATTGCCGGAATCGTGAGTATTGGAATGGCTACACTCGGTACATACCTCCTCGTGGTCTTCGTGGCGAGCGCCGTCCTGGCCTGGGTCGTCCTGCCGGCCCGCAGCGCGCGGGCGTCAGCCGTGCCGGTGAGCGTGGGAGGTGGTACGCCGGGCTGACGGAGGGACGGCCGGATGACGCTGATCAGTTTCGTCGTACCGGCCTTCCGGGTGCAGGGCTACCTGCGCGAATGCCTGGACTCGATCCTCGGCCAGCCGTTCGGTGACCTCGAGGTGATCGCCGTCGACGACTGCTCGCCGGACGCCAGCGGCGAGATCATCGACGAGTACGCGGCCCGCGACCACCGGGTCCGCTCGGTGCGGCTGGCGGAGAACGTCGGCCTCGGTCCGGCCCGCAACGTCGGGCTGGACCGGGCCGTCGGCGAGTACGTCTGGTTTCTCGACGGCGACGACTGGCTGGCGCCGGGGTGCCTGCCGGAGGTCGCCGAGCGGCTGCGTGCCACCCGCCCCGACGTGCTGCTGGTGGACCACGTGCGGACGCACTGGAACGACACCGCCACCCGCAGCGCGATGGTGGAGGTGTTCCCCGAGTCTCCCGGGGCGGCCACCTTCCGGCTGCGGGACCGGCCGGAGGCGATGCGGCTGCTGCACACCGCCTGGAACCGAGTGGTCCGCCGGGACTTCCTGGTCGAGCTGGGGCTGCGTTTCGCGCCCGGCTGGTACGAGGACGTCTCGTTCAGCTATCCCGTGCTGATGGCCGCGGAGCGGATCGGCGTGCTGGACCGGGTCTGCGTCAACTACCGGCAGCGCCGAGCCGGGGCGATCACGAAGACCCGCGGCGACCGGCACTTCGAGGTCTTCCCGCAGTGGCACCGGGTCTTCACACTGATGGACGCCTGGGGGCCGGCCGTGGCGGACCTGCGTCCGGCGGTCTTCGAACGGATGATCTGGCACTACCTGACGGTGCTCGGCAACGGGCAGCGGATCGCCCCCGAACTACGTCCCGGCTTCTTCGCGCAGATCAGCGCCGACTACGCCCGCTGGCTGCCGCCGGGCGGCTACCCCCGACCGGACGGGGTGGAGGGGGTCAAGCACCGCCTGGTCGCCGGGAGCCGCTGGCGGACGTTCAGCGCTCTGCGTACCGCCGGTCGGGCCCGGGAGGCCGCCCGCCGGCGGGTCCGTACCACCCGGCGTCGGTTCGTGCCACTGGCCCGTCGCGGCGCCCGGCTGACCCGCGACGGCCTGCTGCGCGAGTACTACCGGGCCGAGCTGCGCCGCGCGGTGGACCCGACGCTCGCCGTCTACGCGGCCTACTGGTACCGGGGCTACGCCTGCAACCCGGCGGCGATCTACGAGGCGGCCCGCCGGCTGGCGCCGGGGGTACGCGGGGTGTGGATCGTGCGCCGGGACCGGGTGCACACCGTGCCGACCGGTGTGGAGTACGTGGTCGCCGGCACCCCGGGCTACTACCGGGTGCTGGCCCGGGCCCGCTGGCTCGTCAACAACGTCAACTTCCCGGACTTCGTCCGCAAGCGGCCGGAGCAGGTGCACGTGCAGACCCACCACGGCACGCCGGTCAAGGTGATGGGGCTCGACCAACAGCGCTATCCGCTCGGCGCCGGCCGGATGGACTTCGCCGGCCTGCTACGCCGGGTGGACCGCTGGGACTACAGCGTCAGCGCCAACAGCTTCTCCACCCAGATGTGGGACCGGGCGTACCCGGCCACGTACACCACGCTGGAGGTGGGTTACCCGCGCAACGACCGGCTGGTCACCGCCGGCCCGGAGGAGGTGCGCCGGCTCCGGGCGGAGCTGGGTCTGCCCGCCGACGGGCAGGTGGTGCTGTACGCCCCGACGCACCGCGAGCACCTGCCGGGCTACCGGCCGCCGTTCGACCCGGACCGGTTCCTCGACGTGCTGGGCGACTCCGGCCGGCTGCTGATGCGCAGCCACTACTTCCACGACCGGGACCGCCGGCCACGCCGCCCGGTGGACCGGGAACGGGTCCGTGACGTCAGCGGTCACCAGCGGGTCGAGGACCTGTACCTGGTCGCCGACGTGCTGGTCACGGACTACTCGTCGGCCATGTTCGACTACGCGGTGCTGGACCGGCCGATCGTGGTCTACGCCCCGGACTGGGAGGCGTATCGGCTGGCCCGGGGGGTCTACTTCGACGTCACGGCGGAGCCGCCGGGTGCCGTGGCGACCACCTTCGCCGACCTGCTCGACCTGTTCCGCACCGGCGAGGTGCGCTCGGACGCGGCGGCCAAGGCGCGCGAGGAGTTCCGGGGCCGGTTCTGCGCGCTCGACGACGGGCACGCCGCGGAACGGGTGGTCCGCCGGGTCTTCCTGGATGAGCGGGCCGAGCCGGTGCCGCACTGCTGATCGCCAATCGATCGGCACCGCTCGATATGCGGTAACGGAGTCGTCGCCGACCGAACATGAGACGTTCACCCGATGTGCTGATCACATGATCCTGGTCACAGTCATGCGGGGTTCGCCGAGAGTTGGGGGAGGTGACGGTGACCACCGTCGCGCTCAAGGACGTCACCAAGGTCTTCAAGGACGGCACGCTCGCCGTCGACAGCGTCAACCTGGACGTGAACGACGGTGAGTTCATGGTCCTGCTCGGTCCGTCCGGCTGCGGAAAGTCCACCGTGCTGCGGATGATCGCCGGCCTGGAGGATCCGACCCAGGGCGCCGTGCTGCTGGACGGGGAACTCGCCAACGACCTGCCTCCGCGGGAGCGCAGGATCGCCATGGTCTTCCAGGACTTCGCGCTGTACCCGCACATGACGGTCGGCGACAACATCGCCTTTCCCCTGCGGCTGGCGGGGGTGGAGCCGACGCCCCGCGGCGAGCGGGTGAGCGACGTGGCCAGCGCGCTGGGCATCGGCGACGTGCTCGCGCGTAAGCCGAGCCAGCTCTCCGGCGGGCAGCGGCAGCGCGTGGCGATGGGCCGGGCGATCGTCCGCCGACCGGGGCTGTTCCTGATGGACGAGCCGCTGTCGAACCTGGACAGCGGGCTGCGCGCGGAACTGCGCGCGGAGATCTCCGGCCTGACCCGTGAGCTGGGCGTCACCACCGTCTACGTCACCCACGACCAGGCCGAGGCGCTCACCATGGCCGACCGGGTGGCCATCATGCGCCGGGGTGTCCTGCAGGACGTGGGCACCCCCACCCAGGTGTACGGCCGGCCGGCGACGCTCTACGTGGCCGCCTTCCTGGGCAGCCCGCGGATGAACCTGCTGGAGGCGTCGGTCTACGTCCACCTCGACCGCTACGTCACGCTCAACCTCGGTGACCAGGCGCTCCACCTGCCGTGGGACGACATCCGCAGCCGGGCGGTCGCGCACTACCACGGCGAGCGGATCGTGGTCGGCATGCGGGCCGAGGCGCTCACCCCGGTCGCCCCGGACAGCCCCGGCGACGTGCTGCGCGGGCGGATCCGCTTCCTGGAGCACCACGGGCACGAGTCGCTGGCGTTCCTGGACATCGGGGCCACCGCGATCGTGGTCGACGAGATGGGCGCGTCGGTGGACCCGCCGGCGGTGGGCCAGCGTGGCCGGCGCCGGTTCGGTCAGGTCATGCAGCGACTCGCCGGCAAGCCGGTGGAGGCGGGCGACGAGCCCTCCGGCGGCGGCCGGACCAGCGTGCTGACCGACCCCGGCCGGCACCACCGGCGCCCGGCGGAGCTGGCGGTACGCCTCGCCCCGTACCCGGCGGTCGCCGCCGGTCACCCGCTGGCCGTCTCGGTCCGGATGGACGCGCTGCACTTCTTCGACGAGCGCGGGGCGCGGATCGACGTGGGTTGGCGCTGAACTCCACCGCCGACGGGGTGGCGGCGGTGCCGCCCGGTGCCCTACCGTCGGCGCACCCAGTCCACAGTGAAAGCCCATCGAGAGGGGTGCACCCGTGTCGGGTGACCGTCCGAGTCCGCTCGTCATCGAGCGCATCCTGCGTGACCGGCAGGGGATCTGGCAGCAGATCGTGGCCGAGCGCGACCTGAACGCGCTGACCGGCCGAATGCTGGCCAGTTCCGCCATCGCCCTCGCCTGCTACGGGGCGGTGCTGGGCGCCTTCCACAGCGTGCTGATGGCGCTCACCTCCGCGCTGAAGCTGCCCCTGCTGTTCCTGGTCACGCTGGCCATCTGCCTGCCCACGCTCTACCTGTTCAACCTGGTCTTCGGCGCCCGCCTCTCGGTACGCCAGTCGTTGGCGCTGGTGATGGTGGCGATCACGGTGACCTCGATGCTGGCGGTGGCGTTCGCGCCGATCAGCCTCTTCTTCCTGATCACCGCACCGGACTACGGCTTCTTCAAGCTGCTCAACGTGGCGATCCTGACCCTGTCCGCGCTGGTCGGGCTGCGCTTCCTGACCGGCGGAATGCAGGTACTCAACGACCACGGCCTGCTCGCCCCGCAGGCGGTGGCGACGCCGACCGAGAGCGCGCCGGCCGTTCCCGCCGCCCCGCCAGCGCAGCCCGCCGCTCAGCCGGTGCCGGTCGGTGCGGTGGCCGAGTCCGCCGGCGCGTCGGCCGGTGCGGTGCCCAACGGCGCCAACCCCGCCGAGGTCGGCTCCCCGGCGGTTCCGGCCCAGCCCCTGCCGGCCGGGCAGCCCCTCGGCGCCTCCATCGGGTCCGCGCAGCGCCCGTGGGTCAACCCGCAGGTACGCCGCGAGCCGGCGCAGCGGCCGGCCAGCATGACGCTGCTGTACATCTGGATCCTGCTCTTCGGCTTCGTCGGCACCCAGCTGGCGTGGACGCTGCGCCCGTTCTTCGGCGACCCGGGTCAGGACTTCGCCCTGTTCCGCAGCATCGACGGCAACTTCTACGCCGAGATCCTGCGCACGATCGCCAACCTGTGAGCGCCGGCCCAAAACCTGGAAAGTCCCTGGTTGCCCCCATGGTTACCGGCTAGTAACGTCGGACCATGACCATCGACTCCCGCCAGGTTGCGGCCGGCATGCTGGAAGCGGTGCCGTTCGCCCGTACGCTCGGCATCGAATTCGTCGAGGTGGCCCCCGAGGCGGAGGGCGGGGTGCGGGCCGTCGTCCGGCTCCCCGACTCGTCGGCCACCCACAACCACGTCGGCGGCCCGCACGCCGGGGCGATGTTCACCCTCGGTGAGACCGCCTCGGGTGCGGTGGTGCTCGCCGCGTTCGGCCAGCTGCTGGACCGGGCGGTGCCGCTCGCCGTCCGGGCGGAGATCGCCTACCGGAAGCTCGCCATGGGGCCCGTGCTGGCCACCGCGCGCCTCGGCCGGCCGGCGCCGGAGGTCATCGCGGAGCTGGAGTCCGGCCGGCGGCCGGAGTTCCCGGTGGAGGTGCAGATCGCCACCCAGGACGGCACACCCACCTCGGCGATGACCGTGGTCTGGACGCTTCGGCCAAACTGAGCAGCGCCGACGCGGGCGGAAACGGGTTTGCAGGCCCGGCCGGATGGATAGATTCGTACCGTGCTGGGCCTACCTGCTCATGTGACCGCCTGTCTCTTCGATCTGGACGGTGTGCTGACGCAGACCGCCCGGGTCCACAACGCCGCATGGACGGAGACGTTCAACGAGTTCCTGCGGCAGCGCGCCACGGCCACCGGTGAGCCGTACCGGCCCTTCGACCCGGGCCCGGACTACAACCGGTACGTCGACGGCCGCCCGCGCGCCGACGGCGTCCGGGCGTTCCTGGCGTCGCGGGGGATCGTGCTGCCCGAGGGCAGCCCTGACGACCCACCGGACGCCGACACCGTCAACGGGGTCGGCAACCGCAAGAACGTCCTGCTGCTGGAGCGGCTGCGCACCTCCGGCGTCGAGGTCTACCCCGGCTCGGTGGCGTACCTGAAGGCGGCGGCCGCCGCCGGGCTGCGCCGGGCCGTGGTCACCGCGAGCGCCAACGGGCGCGAGGTGGTGGCCGCCGCCGGGATCGAGCCGCTGCTGGAGGCGCGGGTCGACGGCCTGGTCGCCCGGGCCCAGGGTCTGCGCGGCAAGCCGCACCCGGACAGCTTCCTCGCCGGGGCGAAGCTGCTCGGGGTGGACCCGACGCAGGCGGCGGTCTTCGAGGACGCGCTCTCCGGCGTCGCTGCCGGCAAGGCCGGCGGGTTCGGCTACGTGATCGGCGTCGACCGGGTCGGGCAGGCCGACGAGCTGCGCGCGCACGGCGCCGACGTGGTCGTCGACGACCTCGCCGACCTGCTCGACGCGGCCCACGCCGATCCACCCGCACCGCGCCGCGGCAGGGCCGGAGATCCGTCGACCGCGGGCCGTCCGGCCGGTGAAGGGAGACCCGCATGATCAGGGAACGCGCCTATCCGGTCGAGCCGTGGCACGTCCGGGAGACCCGGCTGGACATGGACGTGCTCGCCCAGTCCGAGTCGGTCTTCGCGCTCTCCAACGGGCACGTCGGGCTGCGGGGCAACCTCGACGAGGGCGAGCCGCACGGTCTGCCCGGCACCTACCTCAACTCCTTCTACGAGCTGCGTCCGCTGCCGTACGCGGAGGCCGGCTTCGGTTTCCCCGAATCCGGGCAGACCATCGTCAACGTCACCAACGGCAAGCTGATCCGGCTGCTGGTCGACGACGAGCCCCTCGACGTCCGCTACGGCGAGCTGCTCGCCCACGAGCGGATCCTCGACCTGCGCGCCGGCACCCTGCACCGTGAGCTGCACTGGCGTTCGCCGGCCGGCCGGGAGGTCAAGGTCCGCAGCACCCGCCTGGTGTCGTTCACCCAGCGGGCGGTCGCCGCGATCAACTACGAGGTGGAGGCCGTGGACGGCCCACTCCGGCTGATCGTGCAGTCCGAGCTGGTGGCCAACGAGACGCTGCCGCCGCAGAGCAAGGACCCCCGGGTCGCCGCGGTGCTGGAGTCGCCGTTGCAGGCCGAGGAGGAGCTGACCACCCCCGACGGCGGGCAGCTGATCCACCGCACCAAGGTCTCCGGCCTGCGGGTGGCCGCCGCCATGGAGCACGAGATCGAGGGCCCGGAGCACACCACCATCGAGTCTGAGGGCTATCAGGACTGGGTCCGTACGACCGTCGGGTGCGTGCTGCGGCCGGGCCAGAAGCTGCGCGTGGTCAAGTACCTGACGTACGGCTGGTCCAGCCGGCGCTCGCTGCCGGCGCTGCGCGACCAGGTCGGCGCGGCGTTGGCCGCGGCGAAGCTGGACGGCTGGAACGGGCTGTGCCGGGAGCAGCGGGCCTACCTCGACGAGTTCTGGGACGCCTCCGACGTGCGGGTCGAGGGCGACCCGGAGGTGCAGCAGGCGGTCCGGTTCGGCCTGTTCCACGTGCTCCAGGCCGGTGCCCGCGCCGAGCGGCGTCCGATTTCCGCCAAGGGCCTGACCGGCCCCGGCTACGACGGGCACGCCTTCTGGGACACCGAGATGTTCGTCCTGCCGGTGCTCACGTACACCCAGCCGAACGCGGTGCGCAACGCGCTGCACTGGCGGCACAGCACCCTGGAGCAGGCCAAGGAGCGGGCCGAGACGCTCAACCTCAAGGGCGCCGCCTTCCCCTGGCGGACCATCGAGGGCCCGGAGTCCTCCGGCTACTGGCCGGCCGGCACGGCGGCCTTCCACATCGCGGCCGACATCGCCGACGCGCTGCGCCGCTACGTGATGGTCACCGGGGACACCGCTCTCGAGAAGGAGATCGGGCTGGAGCTGCTGGTGGAGACCGCCCGGCTGTGGCGCTCCATCGGCCACCACGACCGGCACGGCCAGTTCCACATCGACGGGGTCACCGGGCCCGACGAGTACACCGCGGTGAAGAACGACAACATCTACACCAACCTGATGGCGCAGCGGAACCTGCTCACCGCCGCCGAGATGGTGATGCGCTACCGCGAGGAGGCGTACCACCTCGGGGTGAGCGACGAGGAGGCGGCGAGCTGGCGGGACGCGGCGCACTCGATGCACGTCCCGTACGACGACGAGATCAAGGTCCATCAGCAGGTGGAGGGGTTCACCCGGCTCCAGGAATGGGACTTCGCGCACACGCCGGCGGAGAAGTACCCGCTGCTGCTGCACTATCCGTACTTCGAGCTGTACCGCAAGCAGGTGATCAAGCAGGCGGACCTGGTGCTCGCCATGCACTGGCGGGGGGACGCGTTCACCCCGGATGAGAAGGTGCGCAACTTCCTCTACTACGAGCGCCGCACCGTCCGGGACTCGTCCCTGTCGGCCTGCACCCAGGCGGTGCTCGCCGCCGAGGTGGGCCACCCGGAGCTGGCGCACAGCTACCTGCGCGAGGCCGCGCTGATGGACCTGCACGACCTCAACGAGAACACCCGCGACGGCGTGCACATGGCCTCGCTGGCCGGCGCCTGGATCGCCCTGGTCGGCGGGTTCGGCGGGCTGCGCGACCACCACGGTGAGCTCTCCTTCGCGCCCCGGCTGTCCAGCCGGCTCAACCGCCTGGAGTTCTCGCTCCAGTGGCGCGGGCTGGCGCTGCGCGTGGACGTCCGGCCGCACCAGACGACGTACTCGCTGCGGCACGGCGGTCCGGACGACGTTGTGGAGCTGCACCACCACGACCAGAAGCTGCGGGTCACCTGCGACGAGCCGGTGACCGTGCCGGTGCCGCCGGCCGACCCGGCCGGGCCGCCGCCGGAGCAGGCCCCCGGTCGGGCGCCGCTGCTGCGGTTGCCCGAGGATCAGCGAGCGGCCGAGGCGGGAGTGACCCGCCCCGACCGCTGACAGCGCGCCGGGTTCGACCCGGCGGGTGAGCTCAGATGGGTTCGCCGGTGGACGGGCGCCCCAACGCGTCCCGGGGCGCCATCGCCCGGGGATCCTCGGGGGTACGGGCCTTCGAGGCCTCGTCCCCCCAGTTCGGGCTGCGATCGGCGTCCTGTTCCCGCCGGTTCCGTTCGTCCGTCTGCTGCTGGCGCGACGTCTGCTGCTGGGCCATGGCGATCCTCGCGATCCGTCGGGGCGCGGTTGCGCCGACACGGTCTGCGGTCGCCCGTCGGCTACCCGGCCACCCGTCCGGCAAACTCCGCCCACGGTCGCCGAGCAAGGGGGCGGCCGTGGGCGTGCGGCGCGGCCGGCGGGGTACCCGTGCCTCCTCGGCGAGGACGTGGAGGTGGGGTATGGACGAGCAGAGCAGCACCGTGAGCATCCCGGTCGGGGACGTCGAACTTCCCGCCGATCTGATGCTGCCCGCCGAGGCGACCGGCGTGGTGCTCTTCGCGCACGGCAGCGGCAGTTCCCGGCACAGCCCCCGCAACGTGGCGGTGGCTCGCACGCTCAACCAGCAGGCGCTCGGCACGGTGCTGGTCGACCTGCTCACGCCGGCCGAGGACGAGGCGGACGCGCGCACCGCCGAGCTGCGGTTCGACATCGGCCTGCTGGCCAGCCGGCTGGCCGGGATCGTCGACTGGCTGGCCGCCGAGCGCCCCGCCGGGAACGTACCGATCGGCCTGTTCGGGGCCAGCACGGGTGCCGCCGCCGCCCTGGTCGCCGCGGCGTCCCGGGCCGACCGGGTGGGCGCGGTGGTCTCCCGGGGTGGCCGACCGGACCTGGCCGGCGACGCGCTCCCTCAGGTGCGTACCCCGACGTTGCTGCTGGTCGGCGGCTTGGACGAAGAGGTGATCACGCTCAACGAGCGGGCGCTGGCGGAGCTGGGCGACGTCGGTGAGCTGCGGGTGGTGCCCGGAGCCACCCACCTCTTCGAGGAGCCCGGCACCCTGGAGCAGGTCGCCGACCAGGCGAGCGCCTGGTTCACCACCCACCTCACCCGGTCCGCCGTTCCGTCCCGTCGATCATGAGGTTGCCGGGTGGACCCGGCCCCCGTGATCACCGGTGCCGGCACTGCGGTGGGCCTGGACGGTGTCGATGACCCGCCACAGGACGGCGGTGATCGGGACGCTCACGAAGGCGCCGGCGATGCCCGCGACCAGGGTGCCGGCGGTGACCGCCACCAGGATCACCGCCGGGTGCAGCCGGACCTGACGCTTCATGATCAGTGGCTCCAGCAGGTTGCCCTCGATCTGTTGCACGGCGATCACGGCGGCCAGGGTCAGCAGCGCGGTGGTCGGGCCGTTGGCGGCCAGGGCCACCAGCACCGCGACCGCGCCCGCCACGGTCGCGCCGATGATCGGCACGAAACCGCCGAGGAACGTGATCAGCGCCAGCGGCAGGGCGAGCGGCACCCCGAGCACCACCAGGGCGATGCCGATGCCGATCGCGTCGATCGCGGCGATCATCATGGTGCCCCGGCTGTACGCGCCCAGCGTCCGCCAGCCGGCCCGGCCGGCCTCGGTCACCAGCGGCCGGTTGGGGCCCGTCATCCGGGACAGCACCCAGTGCCACATCGAGCGGCCGTCCTTGAGCAGGAAGAAGAGCAGCACCAGGGCGAGCAGCGCGGAGCCGAGCACCTCGGTGGCGGTCCGCGCGCCGGCCACCGGGTCCAGTGAGCTGGAGCCGAGTCCCCGGCGGGCCTGCTGGACGAGATCGTCCAACTGGGCGTCGGTGACCGGGAGGGTGGAGGTGACGTAGTCGCGGGTGCGGTCCAGCCCCTGCGTCAGCTCCTGGCTGAGCTGGTCGAACTGGCTGGCGGTCAGGTTCCACACCAGCGCGCCGACGCCGACCAGGATGCCGAGCAGCAGCAGCACGGTGAGCAGCGCGGCCAGCGCCGCCGGCAGCCGCAGCCGGCGCAGCAGGAGCAGCACCGGGTCGAGCAGCGCGGTGAGGAAGATGGTGGCGGCCAACGCGATGGCCAGCGGCGCCAGCAGCACCGCGATCTTCCCCAGCAGGTAGAGCCCGGTGACGACCACCACCAGGCAGGCGCTCCACAGCACCGCGGACCGGACCAGCCAGGGCAGCGCGGACCATGCCTGCCGCGGCCCGGCCCCGTCCCGGTCTCTCGTCGCCCGGGCGTCCGCCGCGGGATCGTCCACCACCATGTCGGTCCTCCTCGATCTCCGCGAGGTCGGTACCCGCCCGGGCGCACGCCGACACCCCTCGCCGCACACCGTCGGGCGGGGGGCCCGCGCGGTTGTCGCGTCAGGACAGTCCGGGCCAGGCCGCCAGGTCGCCGGCGCCCCCGGTGGGCGGTCCGCCGGACTGCACGCTGCGGGTCCGCCAGAAGTCACCCTTGTCCACCCGGGCCGCGGCCGCCGCGATCCCGGAACCGGCGGCCACCCCGCGTACCGCGCCAGCGCCGCCGTCGGTGAAGACCGTCCAGGTGGTACGCGGCGGTCGGAGTGACCGGGACGCCGCCGGTCCAGCGCGCGCCCTCGTCCGGCGTGCCGTCGCTGCAGCCGGAGAGGGTGACGGCGAGCAGCGCCGCGCTGAGGGACAACCGCCGGCGGACCGGGATCTGCTGCACTGCGTGCCCCTTTCCGGAGATGCCGCAGCGGATCGTACGCGTCGTCCCGCCCGGGCGGCACTGGCCGGCTTCGCCCCCGTCTGCCCGGATGATCGGCGTTTGCGCTGGCCGGGCCAGGGAACGCAGACAGCAGTGACCGAACCGAGGAGGATCGCCGTGGGTGACTTCATGGACAAGGCCAAGGACTTCGCGGACCAGCACGACAAGCAGGTCGACCAGGGGCTGGACAAGGCCGGCGACATGGCCGACCAGCGCACCGGGGGCAAGTACGACGACCAGATCGACAAGGGCGTCGACCAGGCCCAGGCGCGTACCGGCGAGGGCGACCAGGTCCGCTGACCCACCCGACGTCTCCCGGGTCACCGCCGACGCGGTGACCCGGGAGTGTCCGTTTCGGACACTTGTCATATCGACGGCCGCCTCTGGTCAGCGAGCGACGGCGGTCATCGTGTCCGAGGCGGACACCATGCGCCGACTGGCTCCCGAGCCCTGAGCCGGATCCCACCCGTACGCCGGTGGTCACGTCCGTGCCGACGCGGCCACCGGCGTACGGTGGCGGGTCAGTGCTGCTGTTCGTGCAGATCCTTCACCGAGGTCGGCCGGCCGCTGAGCGCGTCGCGCATCCGGTCGACCAGGCCGGTGCCGGGGGCGAGCAGCTTGTTCGCCGGCGGGTGGTCCGGGGCGGCGGGGTGTGGCCGGGTCGGTGCGGTCTTCTTAGCCGCGTTCACCTTGCCGGCCAGCTCGACCAGTTCCTCGTGTGCCACCGCGGCGCGCAGCCGGGGAAAGAGGTCGCTCTCCTCGTCCTGAATGTGGTGCCGGATGGTGGCCGTGAGGTGGGAGAGCAACTGGTCGAAGCGCGGGTCGGACGGGTCGACGGACTCCAGTTCCTTCATGGTCCGCTCCGCCTCGGAGTGTTCGGAGATCTCGTGCTCGGCGACCTGGTCGCCGTCCGGCAGCGCCTTGCGCGCGGCCGGGTAGACGTACGCCTCCTCGGCCACCGAATGGCGGACGAGTTCGGCGATCACCACGTCGGCGAGCTGCCGGCGGTGCTCGGGGGTGCCCTGCCGGCTCTCGAGCTCGACGAAGAGCGTCTCGACCTCTTGGTGATCGGAGGTCAGGACGTCGACGACGTCCTGACCCTCGGTGGTCTGTGGGTTGGTCATGTCGGCCCCTAACCGGTTGCGGAACGGTCGGCTGTGGGGGGCTGTACCCCTCTACCGCCGCGTGAACCCACCCTCCGGGACGAATCGGCGGCTGTCGCGCCGGGGCGTTGTTCGGGCCGGGGTGCTGCCGTACGCTTCTGCTCGGCCCGCCCTCACGGTTTCCAGTGAGGAGCAGTCATGCCCTTGAACCGCCTGCTGACCCTCGGGGTCGGCGCGTGCACGGCGGTCGCGCTGAGCGTCCCCCTCGCCGCGGCGCCCGCCTCGGCCCAACCGTCCCATTCCCGCGGCGGCAGCCTGGTGCTGGTCGGTGGCGCGCTCGCCGACGACAACGCGGCCGTCTACGGCGACATCGTCCGGTTGGCCGGGGGCCACGGCAAGGCCCGGATCGGCATCTTCACCGCAGCCGCCCCGGTGCCCAGCGAGGACCCGGACGCGGACACCCCGGACTGCAACAACAGCGTCTGCAACGGTGACTACTACGCCAAGCTGTTCCGCACCTACGGTGTGGCCGACGCGCAGTGGATCCCGATCGACCTGGACCGACCGGGCGCGGCCGAGGACCCGGCCGTGGTCCGGCAGATCAACTCGATGACCGGCTTCTTCTTCGGGGGCGGTGACCAGTACCGGTACGTCACCACGATGACCCGGGGCAGCGCTCAGCGGGACACGCCGGCGCTCGCCGCGGTGCGCCGCAAGCTGCGTGCCGGTGCGGTGGTCGCCGGCACCAGCGCGGGCGCGCAGATCATGGCCGGCCGCGACATGATCACCGGCGGTTCCACCGAGCCCGGGCTGCGCGACGGGGCCCGGCCCGGCTACTTCGACGACGCTGGCATCCTCGCGTACCTGCCGAAGGGTGGCTTCGGCTTCTTCACCGACGGCCTGGTGGACACCCACTTCTCCCGGCGTGGTCGGGAGGCCCGGTCGATCCGGCTCGCCTCGGACACCCGGCACGACCGGGTCTTCGGGCTGGACGAGAACACCGCGCTGGAGGTGACCGGGGTCGGTTCGCGGCACCGGTCGCTGCGGGTGCTCGGGCAGCGCGGGGTGAGCGTGCTCGACCTGCGCCGCGCCCGCGTGACCGACACGGCGGTCTGGGGGATCGAGGGGGTGCGCTGGAGCCGGCTCACCGATGGTGACCGGTACCGGGCGGACCGCTGGCAGCCGGTGATCGCGTCGGGCAAGCAGCGGGTGGCACCGGCCGCCGGGCCGTGCACGGTGCCGGCGTCGGACGACGTCTTCTACGACTACGCACTGGTCGGGCTCGCCGAGGGGCTGGTCGACCAGGCCGGTTGCGCGTCGACGTCGGGCACCTCGTACGAGAAGGACCCCCAGTTCGCCGCCGAGGTGACCCGGGATCGTGGCTTCGCCGGGTACCGGGCCGGGTCGACGACCTCGTTCGTCGCCGCGGTGATCGGCATCCGCCCGGTCTGACGGTCCGCCGGGCACATCCCGAGACGAGCGGTATGACCGTGGGTCATGAATATGACTCCGAGTCATACCGCTCGTCCGGGTGTCGCCCGCCCGGCGAGGGAGGGCGCGAATCCGTCACTGAGCTGTAACAGAAGTTACGTATTGAGCAACGACTGTCATGGATGTAACTTCTGTTTCATCGATCCGTGGCCCCTCGGAGGTGCCCATGTCTCTTCCCCGCAACCCCCTGCGTACCCGGCTCGCGGTGCTCACCGCCGCCGCCACCCTGCTCACCGTGGCGCCGATCGGGGTGACCGCCGCGCAGGCCCAGGTGACCCGCGTCCGGCAGGGCAGCTCGACGGACGTCAGCCGAGCCAGCTGGTCCGGTCCGGCGTACACCATGAACGGCTCGGGCGGCATCGTCACCGCCACCATGAACCAGGCGATCAGCGCGATCCGCGGCGGCTCCGGCTCGATCGACGTGGCGGTGATCGCCGGATCGGGCACCGGCACCCCGGAATGCGACGTGATCACCGGGTTGAGCGGGGTGAACTCGTGCACCACGCTCACCCTGACCGCCGCCAACGACGGCAACAACAGCCAGGTCAACACCGATGTCCGCAACGCGGAGTTCGTCTACTTCGCCGGCGGTGACCAGTGCCGCTACGTGGCCTGGAAGGGCACCGCGCTGGAGGCGTCCGTTGAGTCGGTGGTGGCCAAGGGCGGTGGCGTGGGCGGCGGCAGCGCCGGGCACCACGTCAACAGCGACATCGTGTACGACGCCTGCGGCGGCAGCGCCACCTCGGCGATCGCCCTCGACGACCCGTACGACCGCTCGATGACCTTCACCACCGGCATGTTCCGCTGGCCGAACTACGCCGACACCATCAACGACTCGCACTTCGTGACGCGGGACCGGATGGGTCGGCTGATGGCGTTCGTGGCCCGGGCCGTCAAGGACGGCCGGACCAGCGGTGGCAAGGCGTGGGGCGTCGGGGTGGAGGAGGGCGCCTCGCTCTTCATCGACCGCAACGGGCTGGCCACGCTCAGCGGACCCAGCGCGTACGTGGTCCTCGGCGACCACCAGCCGGAGGTGGCAAGCTCCGGCCAGCCACTGACCTACTCGAACTTCAAGATCTGGAAGCTCACCAGCGGCCAGACCTACAACTTCGCCAACCGTCCCACCTGCGGCTACTACCTGAAGAGCGTCACCAGCGGGGTGCCCAGCGGCAGCCTCTACAGCGGTACCCCGGTGACCGACTGCTCCACCCCGCCGCCGCCCGGCGGCGGCTCCAGCTACGCCGAGGTCGAGTCGAACGACTCGCGTGCCACCGCCAACGACGTGACCGCGAAGAGCTACCCGCTGACCATCACCGGGGACATGAAGAGCAGCACCGACCGGGACTACTTCGCGGTCAGCCTCGCCAGTGGACAGACGCTGGGTGTGGACTGCGCCGTGCCCACCGCGTACGACGCCGACCTCTACCTGCTCAGCTCCACCGGGAGCACGCTCACCCGGTCGGTCAACAACGGCGCCGGCGCCGACGAGTCGGCGTCCACCACCCGGACCGCGTCCGGCTCGGCGACGTACTACGTCGAGTTGGAGGCGTACTCGGGATCCGGCAGCGCCGACTACAGCTGCACGGTCACCAGGTCCTGACCCGACCGGAGGGGGTGGCCACCAGCATGCCCCGGGTGGCCACTCCCGCCGCGGTTAGGCTCAGCCCGTGTCGACCTCCGATCCTGCCGACGAGCCCACCGGGCTGGCTCGCGGCGCAGTCCCCACCACCCCCGCCGTGGATGCCGAGCCGGCGGGGCCGGCGTCGGTGGGGGTGGCCGCTCTGATCCGGCAGCGGCTCGGCGAGTGCAGCCCGGCCGAACGCCGGGTGGCCCGGGCGCTGCTCGCCGCCTACCCGGCGGCCGGGCTGGGCACGGTCGCCGCGCTGGCCGAGCGCGCCGAGGTGAGCGCCCCGACCGTGCTGCGTTTCCTCAGCCGGCTGGGCTTCGGCGGCTATCCGGAGTTCCAGCGGGCGCTGCGCGACGAGCTCACCGAACGGGAGACCTCGCCGCTGACCGCGTACCGGGCGGCGGAGCGTACCGGCGGACCGCCGGCGGGCGCGCTGTCCCGCGCGGCGGCGAGCCTGCCCGACGCGGTCGCCCGCACCCTGGTGGAGTTGCCGCAGGGCGAGCTGGATGCGGCGGTGCGGCTCCTCGCCGACCAGCAGTTGCGGGTCACCGCGGCCGGTGGCCGGTTCTCCGGTCTGCTCGCCCACTACCTGGTGCTGCACCTCATGCAGGTGCGCGGGGCCAGCCGGCTGCTGCCGGCCAACCCGGTGGAGCGCACCGACATGCTGGTCGACGTCAGCCGCCGGGACCTGGTCGTGCTCTTCGACTTCCGCCGGTACGAGGAACCGACGCTGGCGCTGGCCCGGGAGGTGACCGCGCGCGGCGCCCGGGTGGTGCTCTTCACCGACCGGTGGCTCTCCCCGGTGGCCGGGCTGGCCGAGGTGGTGCTGCCTGGCCGGGTCGAGTCGCCCTCGCTGTACGACAGCTTCGTGCCGGCGTTGGCCCTGGTGGAGACCGTGGTGGCGGCGGTGATAGACCGGCTCGGGCCGGTGGCGGGCGCCCGACTGAAGGCGATGGAGCAGGCGCAGCAGGAGTTCCACGCTGGTTGATCCGCGTTACAGAAAACTGTAACCCCACCGAAATAGTAATGTGCGTTACAGTCCGGGTGCTGGTTCGTCTGGCACCCGGAAGGACACCCCATGCGCATCCGTCAGCTCGCCCTGGCCACCACGGCCTCGGCCCTTCTCGCCGTCACCGCCGGCTGCGGCGGTAGTTCCTCCACCGCCGCGGGCTCCGGCGACGAGGTCTCCACCGTCACCGTCACCGTCGAGGGCGTCGGCCCGGTCAGCACCGACGCGAACCTTGCCAAGAAGGTCCCCGCCGACCTGCGTGGCCGGGGCACCGTCACGGTCGCCACCAACGCCCCCTACGAGCCGTTCATCGACTTCAAGCAGGAGGGGCGGACCGACGCGTTCAAGGGTCTGGACTACGACCTCTTCCTCGCCGCCTCCGCACGGCTGGGCATCAAGGCCACCTTCACCCAGCAGCCCTTCGACGGGCTGGTGCCGGGCCTGCAGGCCGGCAAGTACGACGCCATCGCCGGCGGCATCACCGACAAGAAGGAGCGCCAGCAGGTGGCGACCTTCGTCGACTACTCCGCTTCCGGCACCGGCTTCCTCGTCAAGACCGGCAACCCGCTCGGCGTGAAGACCGTGGCGGACCTCTGCGGGCGCAAGGTCGCCGTGCAGAAGGCCAGCAACCAGGCGAAGAACCTCGCGGCGTACAGCAAGGACAGTTGCGCCGGCAAGGCCATCGAGGTCAAGGAGTACCCGGAGAACCCGCAGGCGGTGCAGGCGCTGATCGCCGGCAACGTCGAGGTGGTCGCCGCCACCAAGGTCAACCTGGTGGACACCGCCGCCTCGCTGGCCGGCAAGGCCGACCTGGTGGACGACCCGTCCGCCCCCAACGGCTGGCTGGCCAGCCCGAACGGCTTCGGCTTCCTCAAGAGCAAGAAGGACGTCGCCGAGGCGTACCGGTTGGCCGTGCAGTCGCTGATCGACGACGGCACCTACGCCAAGATCCTCACCCAGTGGAAGCAGACCCCGATCGCCGTCAAGCAGGCCACGATCGACCAGGCCATCGACTGACCCCGGCGGAGGCGACCCCCTGAACCGCGGTCGCCGGGCGCACTTCCGACACCGTGAGGGCGGGCCCGGAAGGCGCCCGGCGACCGCCGTGAACGTCTTCGCAGGAGGCACTGCAATGAGCGACACCGAGACCGTACGGGTGGTCCCCGTCCGGCACTACGGTCGCTGGCTGACCGCGCTGCTCGTGGTCGGCCTGGCGGCCCTGTTCCTCCGGGCGCTGCTGGACAGCCCCAACCTCGAACCCGCCACCATCGGCGACTACCTGTTCAAGGACTACATCCTCGACGGCGTGGTCACCACGCTCTGGCTGACCCTGTTGGCGATGGTGCTCGGCACGGTCGGCGGCGTACTGCTCGCCGTGATGCGGCTGTCACCCAACCCCGTGCTGCGCGGCGTCTCCTGGGCCTTCATCTGGGTCTTCCGGGGCACCCCGCTGCTCGTTCAGATCATCTTCTTCGGCTTTCTCGGCGCGCTCTTCCCCCGGCTGACGCTGAGCCTGCCGTTCACCGGCACCGTGCTCTTCGACCAGCCGACCAGCGTGGTGGTCACCGGCACGGTCGCCGCCGTGCTGGCCCTGTCGCTCAACGAGATGGCGTACGCCGCCGAGGTCATCCGGGGCGGCATCCTGGCCGTCGACGGTGGTCAGACCGAGGCCGCCGCCGCACTCGGCATGAGCCCGACGCTGACCCTGCGCCGGGTGGTGCTGCCCCAGGCCATGCGGGTGATCATTCCGCCGATGGGCAACGAGACCATCACCATGCTCAAGTCCACCGCGCTGGTGTCGATCATCGCCGGTCGCGACCTGATGACCGCCGTGCAGACGGTCTACCAGGGCAACTACAAGGTGATCCCACTGCTCGTGGTGGCCGCCATCTGGTACCTGGCGCTGGTGAGCCTGCTCTCCGCCGGCCAGTGGGCCATCGAGCGGCGGTTCGGCCGCGGTTTCACCCGGGGAGGGGTTCGATGACGGTTGCGGAACGCGGCAGCGCCCGGTCCGAGACGGCGACGGCGGAACGGCCGATGGTACGGGCGGAGGCGGTCACCAAGCGCTTCGGCGCGGTCGAGGTGCTCAAGGGCATCGACCTGGCCGTGTCCCCCGGCGAGGTGTCCTGCCTGCTCGGGCCCTCCGGCTCCGGCAAGTCCACCTTCCTGCGCTGCATCAACCACCTGGAACGCATCGACGGCGGCCAGCTCTGGGTCGACGGCGAGCTGGTCGGCTACCGGCGCAGCGGCGACAAGCTCTACGAGCTCAAGGCCCGCGAGGTGGTCCGGCGGCGGCGGGACATCGGCATGGTGTTCCAGCGGTTCAACCTCTTCCCGCACCTGACCGCGCTCGGCAACATCGTTGAGGCGCCGGTCCGGGTGCTCGGGACCAGCCGTGAGGCGGCCCGAGCCGAGGCGCTGCGGCTGCTGGAACGGGTCGGGCTGGCCGAGAAGGCCAACGCGTACCCCGGCCAGCTCTCGGGCGGGCAGCAGCAGCGGGTGGCGATCGCCCGGGCGCTGGCCATGCACCCGAAGCTGATGCTCTTCGACGAGCCCACCTCGGCGCTCGACCCGGAACTGGTCGGCGACGTGCTGGACGTGATGAAGGGCCTCGCCGCCGACGGCATGACCATGATCGTGGTGACCCACGAGATGGGCTTCGCCCGCGAGGTGGGCGACTCGGTGGCCTTCCTCGACGGCGGGGTGGTGGTGGAGGCCGGCCCGCCGGCCGAGGTGCTGGGCAACCCCCGGCACGACCGCACCCGCGCCTTCCTGGACAAGGTGCTCTGATGGATCCACTGCTCACGGCGGCCGGGGACCGGCTGGCCGCGTACCACGAGCGGTTGGCCCGGCTGGTCGGCATCGACTCCGGATCCGGGCAGGTGGACGGGCTGCGCGAGGCGGCCGACCTGGTGCAGACCTGGTGCCTGGCCGCCGGGATGTCGGTCGAGCGGGAACCGGTCGCCGACCCGTCCGGCGCGGCGCTGGGCGACGTGCTGATCGCCCGCCGGCGCGGTCGCGGAACCCGCCGGATCCTGCTCGCCGGCCACCTGGACACCGTGTTCCCGCGCGGCACTGCCGCCGCCCGGCCGTTCCGGGTGCAGGACGGGCGCGCGTACGGGCCGGGGGTCAGCGACGACAAGGGCGGCGTGCTGGCCGGCCTGGCCGCGGTCGAGGTGCTGGCCGCGCTGGGGCTGGGGGAGTACGGCGAACTGATCCTGGTCTGCACCCCGGACGAGGAGATCGGCTCGCCCGGCAGCCGGGCGCTGCTGCGTACCCTCGGTGGCGAGGTCGACGTGGCGCTCTGCCTGGAGTGCGCCCGGGACAACGGCGACCTGGTCTCCGCGCGCAAGGGCGTCGCGGACCTGGAGGTCACCCTGCGCGGCCGGGCGGCGCACGCCGGCATCGAGCCGGAACGCGGTGCCAACGCGCTGCTCGCCGCCGCCCGGCTGACGGTCGCGCTGGACGCGCTGAACGGCCGCTGGCCGGGCGTGACGGTCAACGTCGGGCACCTGCACGCCGGTGACCGGCCCAACGTGGTCGCCGACCGGGCCCGGATGCTGGTCGACCTGCGCGCCTGGCGGACCGGCGAGTACGAGGCCGCGCTCGCCGAGATCCGCCGGCTGGTCGCCGCGCCGACCGTCTCCGGGGTACGGGCCGACCTGGCCGTGCACGCGCCCACCCCGCCCTGGGAACCGGGCCCGGCCGGGCGTCGGCTCACCGAACTGGCGGCGAAGGTCGGCGCCGGGCTGGGCGTACCGGTGTCGCACACGGCGACCGGCGGGTGCGCCGACGCCAACCTGCTGGCCGAGGCGGGCGCGGCGGTGCTGGACGGCCTCGGCCCGGTCGGCGGTGCCGACCACAGCCCGTCGGAGTGGCTGGACCTCGACTCGGTGGTGCCCCGCACCGCCCTGCTCGCCGGGCTCATCGATCAGGTGAGCCGGGAGACCGCCGCCTGACGCTCCGCACGATTGCCCGGCGGTCGCCCGGGTATCCGCCGCCATGCCCGACGACCGTTCCACCGCCGACAACGCCCGGTCGGCGCTCGGCGTGGCCACCGAGCGGGGCGGCCGGGCGGTCGGCCAGGCCCGCCAGTGGGGCGGGCAGGCCGGCCGTATCCGGGCCCGGCAGTGGGAGATCACCCTGTTCATCGCCGTGCAGGCCGGGTTGGCCGCGGCACTCGCCGCCCTGATCGCCCAGAACCTGCTCGGTCCCGGGGCGCACGTCTTCGCGCCGGCCGCCGCCGTCGGTACGATCGCCACCGCCATCGGCCAGCGGGCCCGGCGCACCTTCGAGCTGCTGGCCGGCGTGGGTCTGGGCATCCTGATCGGCGATGCGTTGCGCTTGGTGCTCGGCACGGGGCCGTGGCAGACCGGCGCGGTGGTGGCCCTGGCCATCGCCAGCGCGCTGCTGGTGGCCGGCCGGGGTGGCGCGCTGGTCGGTCAGGCCGGCGGTACCGCTGTGCTGATCTCCACGCTCGCCCCGATGGAACCTGGCCTGGAGCTGCCCCGGATCTTCGACGCGCTGGTCGGCGGCGCGGTCGGCCTCGTGGTGGTCGCGCTGCTGCTGCCGATCAACCCGCTGCGAGTCCTGGACCGGGCGGCGGCACCGATCTTCACGGTCCTCTGCGAGCAACTCGCCGAGCTGGCGGAGGCGTTGCGGGGAGCGGACGCGGACCGGGCGGTGCGCGTCCTCGATCGGCTCCGCGGCACCGAGGGCGACCTGGGCCGGTTGCACGAGTCGTTGAGCGGAGCGGAAGAGGTGGTGACCATCGCGCCGGCCCGCTGGCACCGCCGTCAGCAGTACCACCGGTACGCCCGCACCGCGGAACACCTGGAGCGGCTGATGCTGGACAGCCGAGGGCTGGCCCGCTGGTCGGCGACCGCCCTCCAGTACGGCGAGCCGATCCCGCCGGAGCTGCCGGACGCGGTGACCCGGCTGGGTCGGGCCGTGGCGGAGATGCACGTGGACTGCCGGATCGGCCGCGATCCCGCGCGCGCCCGCCAACTGGTCCAGGAGTGCGCCAACCTGGCCGGTCGGGCGGCGGTCAGCGGCGTCCGCTCCTTCGGCGACGCGCTCGTCACCGACCTGCGTACGGCGGCCAGCGACCTGCTGCGGGCCACCGGCTGCGAACCGGACGACGCGAACGCCCTGGTGCGGCAGGCTGCCGGCGCGGGCGAGGCGGCGATCCGCCCGGCGGCCCGGGGGCACCTCTACCGCCCGCCGCGGTCAAACCGCACCCGCCGGCGTACACACCGTCACCGCCTCCGGGCGGCGAACGGCGACCGGGCCGGCCACCCCGCGAAGGGGAGACCGGCCCGGTGAACCGCCAGAATCAGGAGGAGTAGCCGCGCTCGGCGATCCAGTTGGCGACCTTGGGCAGGCTCACCCAGTACTCGCCCGCCGCCGGGTTCGCCGGGTCGGCGATCCGGACGGTGTCCCCACCATCGGTGTAACCGACGAGGGTCAGGTAGTGGCCACCCTCGTACGAGTGCGGGTTGCCGTCGGTGTCGACCGTCGTGCCCTTGACGTTGGCCACCACCGGTCGCCCGGCGTCCACCGCGGCCAGCACGTCCCGCCGTAGCTGCTCGACCTGGTCCGGCCGGGCCACCGAGTCACGGACCTCCGTGGTCCGGTACCCACCGCCGGTCAGCTCGTTGAGCACCCGGGTGGTGTCCAGCGCCGAGGCGGTGCCCGCCTCGGTGGTGCCCAGCAGCTTGGCCACGGCGTCCTGCGACATCGCCTTGCCCTGCGCGGACAGGGCGATCCGGGTGGCGGCCGGGCCGCAGTAGTAGAAGTTCGGCTGGGCCTCGTAGTCGACGTCGAGGATCCGCTCGGCCGGCCGGCTGGCCCGGTCGGACTGCGTCGACGAGGCCGGGTCGGCCTGGACCGGAGCGGCCTGCGCGGCCACCGCGGGACCGAGGGCGCAACCGCCGGCGACCAGCAGGCCGACGACGGACAGACCGCTCTTGTGCATGATCGGGTTCATGGTCGAGTCTCCGTTCGAGGGTTGACGCCTCCGCCATGCGGAGGTGCAGCACCGGGAATGGGCGCTCGGCTCATCAGGGGCGACGACCCGTGCGGGTCTAGGCCAATGGCGTCCCGGGGGTGTAACGGCCCCGATTCGGCGGGCATTCCGCCGGCCAGGGCACGTGCTCGCTGTCGGTCCGGGCATGGTGCAGCGCCGGCTGATCGGCCTGGTTCCGGGGGACGAACCAGTCAACCGACGCGAACGGTCAGAGACTGCCCAGCAGGCCGCTGATGGTGATCTCGATGACCACCCGTTCCGGATTGGGACGTGGGGTCCGATACCGCTCGGCGTAGCGGCGCTCCGCCTCCGCCACCGCGGCCCGGTCCGACCGGAGGACCGCCCGGCCCTCGATGGTGAGCCAGCGCCGCCCGTCCACGTGGCAGACCGCCACCGGGGTGCCGGCCGCGCCGGCGGCGGCCACGTGCCGGGCCTTCTGCGAGGTGCCGGAGGTGATGACCCGGGCCAGGCCGGCCTCGGGATCGAGGGTGACGCCGACCGGCACGACGTGCGGGGTGCCATCGGCGCGCAGGGTGGTCAGCGTCGCCAGGTGCCGCTCGGCGCAGAAGGCCGTGACGCGCTCGTCGCGTACGTCCAACCGATGGTCGCCCGGCATGTCCGTCCCCCGTCTTCCGGTCAGGTACCGATCATGACACGGGGCGGCGTACCCGGCCGGTGTCCGGGGGTGCGTCCGGCTGCCCGGGGAGCTGCCGGCCGGCCGCCCGGCGCTTGTGCACCAGCCGGGTGAGGTAGATCAACGCACCGGCCAGGACGCCCATGTCGTCCAGGTAGATCGGATCGGGGAGCAGGTCGACCGGGAAGATCGTGTAGATCAGCGCACCGTAGAAGGCGACCTTGCCGCCGGCGCCCAGCCCGGTCAGCAGCCGCCGGGTGCGGACCACCCGTATCGCCAGCAGCACCGCGCCGACCAGCGTGGCGATCGCCACGATGCCGGCGACCACGACGAGGAGCCACGCCTCTCGGGACATGCCGTCACGCTAACCCACCCGGGCCGCCTCGACCCGGCGACGCCGCCCGGCTCGTGGGTACGGCATGGGCTCAGAAGGCGGGCGCGGCGGCGCGGCCGCGAGGCACCGCCGGGATCTCCCGGGTCTGCTCGGCGGACGGGCGGGCCACCTCGCTCAGCGGCAGCACCGACGCCGACTCCGCCACCCGTCGGCCGGTCGCGGCGTACGCCTCTTCGCGCAGGCTCCGGGCCGCCGCCACCGCCAGCTCGGCGGCCCGCCAGGCGGCCTGCTCCCGCTCGCGGGCCTCCGCCTGCCGCGCGGCCAGGTTGTCCCGTACCGCGCGCCGCAGCACCAGCTCCTGCTCGACCGGGTGCAGCCGCGGGTCCCAGCCGTTGCGGTGCGCGAAGATGTCGCTGAGCTGCTCGACCGAGAGTTCCCGCCGCCAGTACGCGTCCAGCGCCGAGCGGTGCAGGTAACGCTCGCGGTCGACGTATTCCGCCGGGGTGCGGGCGGTACGCGGCAGGGGCATCGCGGCGGCGGCGGCCAGGCGCCGGACGTCGGCCTCCGCGGCCTCGCACGCCTGCCAGGCCGCCTCGACCGCCTCCTGCGCGGCCACCCACTCCGCCCGTCGGCGCTGGGCGGTGGTGGTCGCACGTTCGGCGGCGACCGCCACCTCCTGGGCGTAACGGGTGCGTTCCCGCTCCTCCTGCGCCTGTTCGAGCTGGCTCGGCATGGCGGCGCGGCGGATCCGCGCGCCGGGGTCGATGCGGAGCCGGCCGGGCCGCAACAGCAGGGCGGCGACGGCGACCGCGACCACGCCGAGCAGGCTCAACCAGATGGCAGCGGCCCGGGGGACCTCGGGCAGGACGGCGGAGAGAACGATCTGCATGATTCAGCACCTCGCGGTCGAACGACGGGTATCGACTGTGGTGGAGCCCGGTACGCGGGCGGGGTGGGCGGTCGCCGGCTCGGCTGGTCTGCGACGGGACGATCCGCGGCACGGCGGTGTCTGCGCCGCGGCGCGAGCCCACCCCGGCGACGGATCGGCTGCCGCGCCGGCGACCCGGCCGGCGGCGCGGATCGTCCGGCAGGGGGGCCGGGTCAGACGGCGGGCGGGCCGCGACGGGACGGCGTGCCGCGGCCGGACCCGGTGCGCGGCGCGTCGTCCGGGGCGGCCGTCGCGTTGTCGATCGCCGGGGCGGCGACGAACGGGCGGGTCGGCCGGGTCGGGGCCGCGTCGGTGGCCAGTCGCGGAGCGGCTTCGGGCCGGATCGAATCGACCCGGCTGCTCACCGAGGCCGGGCGCAGCGGCGTCGCGGCGCCGGGTGGCGGGGCCACGGCGAGGGCGCCGCCGAGGCCGACCGCCAACACCAGCGCGGTCACCGCCAGCCGGGTCAGCTCGCGCAGCGACCGCAGCACGGCCCGCCGGAACGGGCGGACGGAGGCTGCGGACGACACCGCACCAACCTATCGCCCGATCCGGTACGGCGCAGCTCGGCGAGGGCCCCGGCGACAGTGACCGCCACCACCGTGTGCGATGTGGACGCTCCGGCCGGACACGCCTCGGCCCCACCCGGATTCGCTCCCGGTGGGGCCGTGGCTTACGTCTACCGCCTGCGGCGGTCGGGTCAGTCGGTGGTGCCGAGCACCGGCGGCACGGCGTCCGGGCCGTCGCGCCACACCATCTCGTCCTCGGTCAGCCAGGTCAGCCGCTCGTCGGAGTCGTCCTCGTCGGGCCGGCCGTGCCCGCCCAGCACGCCGTGCCGGTTGGTTCCGGCCGCGCGGCCGGAACCGGGCCGGCCGCTGGCCGTGGCCGCCCGACCGGTGCCCTCGCCGCGCCGACCGTCGACGCCCCGCCCCACCCCGCTGGCGGACCGGCTCTCGGCCGCCGCGGTGCCGCCGGTCGGCCGGACCGAGGCGGTCGGCGTGCTGCCGGGGGAGCCGGCCAACGCGCCGGTGCCCAGCACCCCGCCGGCCGGTGCGCCGCCGGCTGCCCCGAAGAGCAGACCCGGGCCGGTGCCGGCGCTGGCAGTCACCGTGCCCGGCCCGCCCAGGCCGACCAGACCGGCCGTCCCGCCGGCGAGCAGTGCCCCGCCGAGCAACGGATCCGCGCCAGCGAGGGAGGTGCCCCCGTCGGTCACCGTGCCGGTGCCGTTCGGACCGGTGATCACGCCGGCCGTGCCGCCGGCCCCGTCGCCGCCCGGGCCCGAGATGTCCCCGCCACCGCTGGCGACTGGTGGCGGTGCCGCCCGGTCGGGCGTCGCGACGGTCGCGCCGCCGGTGTGCGCGGTGAGCCCGGTGCTCGTCGGCCCGGCGGTCGGGGAGGTGGTGTGGGGACCGCTGCGGGGAGTCGACGGGTCCGTGGTCGTCGGCTGCGGCAGGTCGGGATCGTGCGGGCTCGGAGGGACCACCCGGCCGTAGGCGGAGAGGTCGTACCCCGCGGCCAGCTCGGCCACCACGTTGACCATGCGCTGGTGGGCCTTCTCCTGCTCTTCCTTGTCCTGCTGGTGACCGAGCAGGCCGCCGACCACCGCGCCGGGCACGCCGAAGACGGCCGCGCCCTTGAGCGCGCCGCTGACCGCCTTGTCGTTGTCGTCGGTCTGGTCCGGACTCTCCGCCTGCTGGTGGGCGGTGCGCAGCTGACCGGCCATCAGGGTCAGCCCCTGCCGAACGTCGGACATGCCCTCGCCGAGCGCCCCGGCGTGGTCGACGATCAGCATCAGCCGCCGCTGGAACTCGCGACCGGCCGAGCCCGTCCAGGTGTTGCCGAGCTTTTCCAGGTCGTCGCTCAGCTCCCGGCCCAGACCGTCGACGATGCCCTTGAGCGCGGACCACTGGGCGGCGACGCCCTCGATCTGCTCCGGCCTGCCGGCCATCACCCCGTCGTAGAGCTGTTGATGGCTGACGCCCTGGTAGCGCTGGGTGTACTCAGACACGACCGTCCTCCTTCGGCTGCAGCGCCCGGTCGACCCCGGTCAGCGCCGCGGTGATGTCGCCAGCGTTGGCCGCGTTGCGTGCCTCGGTGGTCCGGTAGCTGGCCAGGATCGTGCTGGTCGCCTGCTGCGCCGCCTCGACCGCCTGCTTGAGTCGATCGGCGGCCTCCACATAGGATTGGTGGACGTCGCTGTAGCGGCGGGCGTTGTCGGTGGCGTCGGCGAACGAGCCCAGCGCCGGGGGACGGCACTGCATCTCGGTGTTGAGCTTGCGCAGCACCGACTCGGCCTGGGCCAGCCGCGCGGCCAACCGTTGGTGGAAGTCCTCAAGGGACAGCAGGTCGACTTCCGTACGCCCGGTCATGGCAACATCCCCGTCGTTCTGGTTGACAACCGCCAGCGAGCCTCAGGTTAGTCGACCGGTGCGATCGAGGCGACCCGCTGCCAGCGCCTCGGTGGCGCTCAGTCTTCGGTGTCCGTCGATGCGGCCGGTCCGCCGCCCGCACCGTCGATCGCCGGGGCATCGGTGGCCGACGGGCTCGGCGTGGGGCCCGGTGGCGCATCCGACGGCACCCCGCCGGGGTCGAAGTAGGCCAGCGCGTCCTCCCGGTCGAGAGTGGGCCCGGTGGGGATCAGCGAGAGCAGCGACGCGGGCACCGCCACGGGAGTGACCCCGCCGTATCCGAGCACGGCCAGCGTCTCGGCGGACCCGAGTGGGTACCGCACGCCCTGCGGGGTGATCAGGTAGGCCGTGGATCCGGCGGCGGGGGCACCGCCGGCCCCGGCACCCGGTGCAGCCTGGGCCAGCACGCCCTTGCCACCGGGAAGCAGCACCGCCTCGGCCGTCCGCACCGCGTCGCGGGGGCTCTGCCGCACCGGCACCGGGCCCGGCTCGGTCGACGTCAGCTCGGCGGGCACCCGGTCGAAGACCTCCAGGGTGGTGGTCGGCGGGGCGCCTCCGATGCCCGAGCGGTACGTCGCGCAGAGCACCGTCTGGCCGGCGCGAGCCGGGTAGAGGGCGGGCAGCGTCGCCGGCAGGCCCTCCTCCTCGACGCGCTGCTCGGTGAAGAGCCGCCCCACCTCGTCCGGCGTGATGTCGGTGATCTGACCGCCGCCACTGACCAGCAGCAGTGCGGTGATCTCGGTGATCGAGACGAGCCCTTCCCGGGTCAGCACGTAGTGCCGGCCGGCGGCGCGGAACACCTGACCGATCTCGGCCGGCCGGCCGGCCACGGCCAGCCCGCTGCGGTCACCGGAACCGGGCAGCGACGGCTTGCGCAGCGGCGGCCCGGCGGGCACCGCGTTGAGCAGTTGCTGGCCCACCCGCAGGGGCTGGCTGCCGGTCATCCGCAGCGCCGCGATCGCCTGGTCGCCGCCGAGCACCTCGAGGCGGGCGTCGGCGGTGAGCAGGTGCCGCTGACCGTCCACGGAGACCAGTACCGCGCGGTCGCCCAGCGGCGTACCGCCGGGCAACGCCCGGTCGATCACCACCCGGGTGCTGGAGCGGCGGGCGTCCGCCGGGTCGGGCACATCGCAGACCGACCACGGCAGACCGGTCAGCGACTTACGGTCGGGCAACGCGTCCGGCGCGCCCACGATGCCGAGCATGCGTCCACGTGGCCGGTCACGCAGCGACGCCTGGGACATCGTCCGCACCGTCGTGTCCGGCTGGTTCAGGACCAGCCGTGCGGAGGTGTAGTTGAGCGTCGGGTACAGCTGGCCCTCGACGAACACGTAGGTGGCGCCGGTCTCGCGCTCGATCACCAGCGTGTTCTCTTCCAGCGGCGCGGTGTTCCCGGTCAACTGGCCGTACGCGCCCACCCCGCCGAGCACCACGGCCGCGGCGATCACGCTGCCGAAGACGGCCATGCCGAGCCGACGCATCGGCAGGTTGCTGGTCTCCGGGTCGCCGGCCAGCAACGCGGAGACGATCCGGCGGGTGACGAAGCGGTACGCCTGCACCTGATCGCGGCGGGTCCGCATGACTTACCTCCGGCGGGGTGGATCCGCGACGATCTCCTCGGGGCGCCGTCGCGGGCTTCCCTACGATAAGGGGCCGTCGGCGGGTCAACGGGACCGCCGGCGGTGGCCGGCAGCGTATCGACCCGGCGCTGAGCCGTACCGTGCAGGAGGGACAGTCACCCATGACGCAGGTCCAGGCGCCACCCGCCCGAGCGGTCCCACACCCGTCCGCTGTCCCGGGGCGGCCACTGCCGCCGTCCGACCGTTCCGGGCGGGGACGCGTCGGTCCGCTGCTCGTCGGGCAGCTCGTCGTGCTGGAGCTGTGCACGGTGGCCGTCTGGGCCGTGTGGGGCCGGCCCAACTGGCTGGTCGCCCTGGTGGGCACGGTGGCGGCGCTGGTCGCCCTCGCGGCCGTGGCCCGGCGGGGCGGCCGCTGGTGGTACGAGGACCTGCTCCTGCGACGTCGGCTGCGACGCCGCCGGGAGCGGGCCGCGGCGGCGCTGGCCAACGGCGGCGGTACGGATCCCCGGCTGGCCGCGCTGGCCCCCGAGCTGACCGTGATCGAGCTGACCGACCGGGGCACCCGCTTGGGCATCGGGCAGGACGCGCAGGGCTGGTTCGCCGCGCTGGCGCTGCAATCCTCCACCGGCGCCACGGTCGGCTCGGTCGAGGCGGCGACGGTGGATCAGGCGCTGCGGGTGCTCGCCGACTTCAGCGCGCCGGTCAGCCGCGCGCAGGTCGTGGCACACACCCTGGTCTGGTACCCCGCTCCCGGCGCCCCGCCGGCCGCCCACCGGACGGTCTGGGTGGCGCTGCGGCTCTCCGTCCGCGACGCCCGGGCGGAGGCCGTGAGCCGGGGCGGTGGGCTGGCCGGCGTACACCGCACGTTGGCGGCCGGGATCGGCCGGCTCGGCAAGGCGCTCAGCGCAGCCGGCCTCGCCCATCGGGCGTTGGGCCGTGACGAACTGCGCGCGGCGGTGGTCTCGGCCGCCGGGCTGGACCTGGTGCCGGAGCCGCCGGCGGAGACCTGGGGTGGCCTGCGCGGCGGCGGCTGGACGCACCGCTGCCTGGCGCTGCGGGTCCGGCCGGACGCTCCGCTCGGCCCGCTGGTGGACGCGGTCACGGCGACCTCCGCGCCCTCGCACACGGTGGCCGCCGTGGTGCTGCCCGGTGGTCGCGCCGTGGCGCCGCTGCTGCGGGTCGCGGCGATGGACAACCACGTCGAGGCGCTGGTCAAGGTGGTGCGCGAGGTGGCGCAGCGGTGCGGCGCGTCGACCCGGCCGGTGGACGGGCAGCACGGCCCGGGCGTCTACGCCAGCGCTCCGGTCGCGTCCGCGCTGGGCTCGGACCGGGCGCCGGCCCGCTGACCGGCGGCCCCCGCCCGGCCAGCGCGGTGGGCCGGACCGGCGCGGTGGGCCGGACCGGCGCGGTGGGCCGGGGCCGGGCCCGCGTGGGTCCGGCCGGTGGGTCAGGGTCGCAGGTTGACGATCCAGCCGTACAGGCCGCAGACCCAGACGGCGAGCGGAACCAGCGAGATGATCAGTAGGATCTCGACGATGTCCAGCAGCCGGCCCCAGACCGGGGAGATGCGCTTGCCGGCGACGGTCAGCCCGTAGATCAGGCTCACCACGGCGGCCAGCAGCAACCCGCCGAGGATCAGGCCGAGCCGTACCGGCATTGACCCGCCGGCGAAGGTCGCCGCGGCGGCCAGGCCCAGCCCGACGGTGCCGGTCACCAGCACCGGGGTGCGCAACGACCGGCCCAGGAAGGGACGGGCACGCAGCAGCGAGAGCAGGGCCAGCACCAGGCAGAGCAGCACCGCCGCCAGCCGGCCGTCGAGAGCCAGCACCAGCTGCGCGCCGAGCACCAGCAGCGACACCGTCCACAGCAGACCGGTCAGGAACGCGTCGGCCCGCTCGCTCAGTTGGAGGACCCGCCGGCCGTCGACCGACTCGCTGTCGGTCTTCAGGTCCTCCGGGCCGGTCGGGATCGACGGCACCGGCAGCCGGGCCAGCCGGTAGGCGACCATCGGCAACGCCGGCACCGCGCCGAAGGCGACCGCCGCCACCACGGCGGCCGCGGCCGGCGCGCCGATGTTGAAGGCCAGGCAGAGCAGCGCTCCCAGGCCGGTCGCCGAGCCCACCCCGATCGCGCCGAAGAAGAGCGGGTACCGGTCACCCACGGCGAGTGTGGCCACCGCGCCGGCCAGCACGACGGCGGTGGCCGCGAGCAGTACGTGCGGGCTGGCCAGCCCGGTCAGCGGCCGGTTGCCGGCCAGCAGCAGCAGGCCGCCGGTGGCCGCGTGCACCAGAGCGACCATGGCCAGCACCGACCCGGTCCGGCTGTCGCCGGCGGCCCGGGAGACCACCGCGGCGCCAATCAGCAGCGCCACCGCGACCAGCAGGGCGGCCAGCGCGCCGGGCAGGTGCGGCGGGCCGGTGCAGGCCGCCGCCACCGCGCCGCCAGCGAGCGCCGCCGCGGCGAACAGCACGGCGAAGGAGCGGGTGGTCTCGACCTGCCAGGCGCCCGGCCGCTGGTTGGTCGCCGTCGCGACCGCGTCCACCACGTCGTCGAAGACGATCTCGGGAGTGGCGGCCGAGCGCGGGTTGAAGTAGAGCACCTCGCCGTCGCGGACGCCGAGCTGAGCGGCGGTACGCCCACCGTCCAACGGCGCACCGCCCAACCGGGACAGTGCCCAGCCGCCGTGCCGCACGCCCTCGTCGGCCAGGTCCTCACCGGCGTAGCGGAGCAGGGTGGGCAGCAGGTCGGCCATCGGTACGTCCGAGGGCAGGGCCAGGTCCATCCGGGTGCGGGGGGCCACGATGGTGATCCGGCTCAGGCCACCGGTCGCCGTCTTCGTCGCCACTGTGGCCTCCTCGTGCTCTTCAACGATCACCTGGCCGGCGGTGCCACGGTACGGGTCCGCGGCGCCCACGGGAGATTACCTACGATGACTGCCACGTACGATGCCCACCCGAGGACTCCGGTCCGCGGCAGATCGTCATCAGGGCCGCTTCTGGGGAGGAGACAGCCGTGAGCACGGTGGTGTTCCGCCGGCTCCCGCGTCAGCCGGGGCCGGCCTTGCCGCGCGGCGAAGTGTTGCTGGAGTCCCCGCCCGAGCTGCCCGAGCCGACGCCCCGCGGCATGGGCCAGCTGCTGATGATCCTGCCGATGGTCTGTGGCGTCGGCGCGATGGCCTTCCTCTACGCCGGCCGTGGCGGCGGCATGATGACGTACGTCGCCGGTGGTCTGTTCGGCGTCTCGATGCTCGGCATGGCCATCGGTTCGCTGAGCAACGGCGGCAACGACAAGGCCGAGCTGAACGCCAACCGCCGCGACTACATGCGTTACCTGGCGCAGATGCGCAAGCGCACCCGGCGCGCGGCCGAGCAGCAGCGGGCGGCGATGGCCTGGCGGCACCCGGAGCCGGACGCGCTCTGGTCGATCGCCGCGTCCCGGCGACTGTGGGAGCGGCGGATCACCGAGGACGACTTCGGCGAGACCAGGATCGCGCTCGGTCCGCAGCGGCTGGCCGTGGAGATCGTTCCGCCGGAGACCAAGCCGGTCGAGGACCTGGAGCCGATGAGCGCCATCGCGCTGCGCCGGTTCGTACGGGCCCACTCCTCGGTGCCCGACCTGCCGACCGCGCTGTCGGTGCGGGCGTTCAGCCGGGTGGTGCTGCGGGGCGAGCGGGAGCCGGTGCTCGACCTGACCCGGGCGGCGCTGGGGCAGCTGGCCACGTTCCACGCCCCGGACGACCTGGTGATCGCCGTGGTCGCCGCCCCCGACCGGCAGCCGGCCTGGGAGTGGGTCAAGTGGCTGCCGCACGCCCACCACGGTGGACGCACCGACGCCGCCGGAGCTCGCCGGCTGGTCTTCGCCACCCTGGCCGAGGCGGAGGAGGCGCTCGCCGGCGAGCTGGCCGGCCGGCCGCGGTTCGCCCCGGAGGCCAAGCCGTTGACCACCGCACCGCACCTGGTGGTGGTCGTCGACGGCGGGGAGATCTCGCCGACCTGCCAGCTCGTGGGCCAGGGTCTGCTGGGCGCCACCCTGATCGACCTGTCCGGCACCGTGCCGCGCGATGCCGGCCGCTGGCTGCTCTGCCTCGACGCCGGCGACGGCGACACGCTCGACCTGGTCCGGGGCAGCTCGTCGTCGCGACTGGGCCGGCCCGACCGGCTCAGCGCCGAGGGCGCCGAAGGGCTGGCCCGGCAGATCGCCCCGTACCGGCTGTCCCAGCAGCAGGCCAGCAGCGATGAGCCGCTGGCCCGCAGCATGGAGCTGCCGGACCTGCTCGGTGTCGGTGACGCCGCGGCGGTGGACGTGCACCAGACCTGGCGGCCCCGCGGTCACCGGGACCGGCTGCGCATCCCGCTCGGTGTGGGCCCGGACGGCAACGTGGTCGAGCTCGACTTCAAGGAGTCCGCGCACGAGGGCATGGGTCCGCACGGCCTGGTGATCGGTGCGACCGGCTCCGGCAAGAGCGAGCTGCTGCGTACGGTGGTCGCCGCGCTGGCGGTGACCCACTCCTCGGAGGAGCTCAACTTCGTCCTGGTCGACTTCAAGGGTGGTGCCACGTTCGCCTCGCTGGAGGCGCTGCCGCACACCAGCGCGGTGATCACCAACCTGGCCGACGAGCTGCCGCTGGTCGACCGGATGCGGGACGCGCTGGCGGGCGAGATGGTCCGCCGGCAGGAGCTGCTGCGCGCGGCCGGCAACTACGTCTCCCGCTTCGAGTACGAGAAGGCGCGGGCGGCCGGGGAGCCGCTGGCCCCGATGCCCAGCCTGCTGATCATCTGCGACGAGTTCAGCGAGCTGCTCGCCGCCAAGCCCGACTTCATCGACCTCTTCGTGATGATCGGTCGACTGGGCCGGTCGCTCGGCGTCCACCTGCTGCTGGCCAGCCAGCGGCTGGAGGAGGGCAAACTGCGTGGCCTGGACACCCACCTGTCGTACCGGATCGGCCTGCGCACCTTCTCCGCCGTGGAGAGCCGGATCGTGCTCGGCGTGCCCGACGCGTACGAGCTGCCGAACGCCCCGGGCCACGGGTACCTGAAGACGGACACCAGCACCATGCTGCGCTTCCGGGCCGCGTACGTCTCCGGGCCGTACCGGGCGCCGGGGCAGCAGGTGTCGGCGTCGCAGGCGCTGGTGCAGCGCCGGATCGTCCCGTACGGCGTCGACTTCGTTCCGGCGCAGGCGCCACAGCTGCCGCCCGACACCGCGCCGGAGCCGGAGCAGCCGGCCGACGGCAAGGCCGTGGCGATGCTGGACGTGCTGATCGACCGGCTCAAGGGCCAGGGGCGGCCGGCGCACCAGGTGTGGCTGCCCCCGCTGGCCGACCCGCCGGGCCTGGGTGAGCTGCTCGGTCAGTTGGCCGTCGACCCGACCTACGGGCTCTGCACCGCGTCCTGGCCCGGCCGGGGGCGGCTCACCGTGCCGGTCGGTGTGGTGGACCGGCCGTACGAGCAGCGCCGCGACCCGATGATGGTCGAGCTGGCCGGTGCCGGCGGCAACGTCGTGATCGTCGGCCGCTCGCTCAGCGGCAAGAGCACCATGCTGCGGTCGCTGCTGGCCTCGCTGGCGCTCACCCACACCCCGCGCGAGGTGCAGTTCTTCTGCCTCGACTTCGGCGGCGGCGCGCTGCGCAGCCTGGAGCGGCTGCCGCACATGTCCGGGGTGGCCGGCCGGCGGGACACCGAGGCGGTTCGCCGTACGGTGGCCGAGGTGGTGGCCGTCCTGGACGACCGGGAGGTCCGCTTCGCCCAGCACGGCATCGACTCGGTGGCCAGCTACCGCCGCCGCCGGGCCGCCGGCGAGTTCGCCGACGACCCGTTCGGTGACGTCTTCCTCGTCGTGGACGGCTGGAACACGCTGCGCCAGGACTACGAGGAGCTGGAGCAGACCATCACCACGCTGGCCAACCGGGGCCTCGGCTTCGGCGTGCACGTGGTGCTCACCGCGGTGCGGTGGGCGGAGGTCCGGATCAACATGCGGGACCTGCTCGGCACCAAGCTGGAGCTGCGGCTGGGCGACCCGGCCGAGTCGGAGATCGACCGCCGTTCGGCGATGAACGTGCCGGAGAAGTCCCCGGGCCGTGGTCTCACCCGGGACAAGCTGCACTTCCTCACCGCCGTCTCCCGCATCGACGGCCGCCGCGACATCGAGGACCTCAGCGAGGCATCGACCGCCCTGGCCGGGCACGTGGCGGCCAACTGGCCGGGCCGCCCGGCGCCGAAGGTGCGGCTGCTGCCGCGCAGGCTGCCGGTCGCCGAGCTGGCCCGGATCATCGACCGGTCTGCGCCCGGCCTGCCGATCGGGGTCAACGAGGCGGCGCTCGCCCCGGTCTACCTGGACCTGGCCAACGAGCCGCACCTGACGGTCTTCGGCGACGCCGAGTGCGGCAAGACCAACCTGCTGCGGCTGATCGCCCGGGGCATCACCGAGCGGTACACCCCGGCCCAGGCCCGGCTGGTCATCGCCGACTACCGACGCGGGCTGCTCGGCGCCGTGGAGGGCGACCACCTCCTGGACTACGCCCCGTCGAACCAGGCGTTCGCCCAGGGGCTCGCCTCGATCCGCAGCGCGCTGTCCAACCGGCTGCCCGGCCCGGACGTCACCACCGCCCAGCTGCGCGACCGCAGCTGGTGGAAGGGCCCGGACCTCTACATCCTGGTCGACGACTACGACCTGGTGGCCTCCGGCGGCAACAACCCCCTGTCGGCGCTGCACGAGCTGCTGCCGCAGGCCCGCGACATCGGCCTGCACCTGATCATCACCCGGCGGGTCGGCGGCGTGGCCCGGGCGCTCTACGAGCCGGTGCTGCAGCGGTTGCGTGAGCTGGACAGTCCGGGGCTGTTGATGTCCGGCAACCGCGAGGAGGGAGCGGTCTTCGGCACCCTGCGGCCGAGTCCCCAGCCGCCCGGGCGGGGCACCCTGGTGCGCCGCCGCGACGGCCAGCAGCTGATTCAGACCGCCTGGTCCGAGCCCTCCTGACGGGACGGCCGGGGCCGGGTCGTCCCGGTGGCGTGCGGCCCGCGGCCGCACCCGCCGAGAGGACCCGTCGAGCATCGGAACGGAGGGCGCCGGCATGCCGCAGGCGTTGTTCTACCTGTTCGTGTACTTCCTGCTGACCATCCCTGTTTTCCTCGGCCTGGCGCTGGTCGCCCAGCTCGGGCGATCGGCGGCGGCCCGGCGGGCCGGCGAGCTGGTGCTCATCACCGGCATCGCCGCACTGGTCCCGGTGGTGCTGCACCGCGCACTGGAGGTGCCGGCGCTCTGGTTGGCGGTGGCGCTGCTGGTGGCCGTGCTGGTGGTGAGCGTGGTGATGCACGTCCGGTCGTACTCGCGATCCGCCTGACGCGATCCACCACCATCCATCCATTGCGGTCGGTCAGGGCTGCGCGTGCTGGACCGGTTCCGCTACGGTCTTCACTGGAGTGTCCGTCGGTGGGGTGTTGCTGCCTTGCCGCGGGGGAGGGGCGCGGCAACCGCCGCCACAACATGACGGAAGGGTGTGAAGCATGGCGTTCGAGGTCGAAGCTGCGACTCTGCATACCGCCGCGAGTGACGTGCGGTCCACGCGCAGCGAGGTCGACGGCGAGCTGAAGAAGCTGTGGAACGTGGTCGACGACCTGGCCATGGCGTGGAAGGGTCAGGCGTCCACGGGCTTCCAGTCGCTCATGCAGCGCTGGAACGAGGACACCGTCAACCTGCTGACGGCGATGGACAGCATCGCCGATCTGCTCGACAAGTCGGGTACGACGCACCAGGTCAACGACGAAGAGCAGCAGCAGATGCTGGACAAGTTCCACTCTGCTCTCAACCCGTGATCCGTAGCCAGCAGAGGAGGAAATCGTGACGATCAAGGTTGACTACGCGGTCCTCGAGAGCAGCAACCAGCAGATGCAGGCCATCTCGCGGACCATCGACGAGAAGCTCGACACGCTGCGGTCGATGCTGTCGAAGCTCCAGTGGGACGGTGAGGACCGGGCCGCCTACGAGCAGCACCAGGCCAAGTGGGACGCGTCGGTCCGGGACATCAACCGGATCCTGAACGAGATCGGCGGCGCCGTCGGTATCGCCAAGGAAAACTACGTCTCCACCGAGATGAGCAACGCCAAGGTGTGGGGCTGACGAACGCCGGTGCGGCTCCGGTCCGGCTCGACCGGGCTGGAGCCGCCTTGCGTCGACGTCCGCACGGTCCTGCCGGCAGTAACGGGTACGGCCCGCACCGGCGGTAGGTGTGGCGGTCCTGGTCAGCCGGTCGCCGGGGCGTCCGTGCGTCGACCCGGGCGCCAGCCGCGTCGACGCCCCCGGGCCACGATCGGCCGGGCGGCCAGCAGCAGCGCGGCGAGCAGCGCGCCGACCACCGCCGCCCAGATCGCCGCGGTGCGCTGCCAGCCCAACGGGTCGTGCGGTGCGGCCGGTGCGGGCAGCGCGCCCGCCGGCGGGTCGGTCCGGGTGCCCAGCAGACTCGCCACCGCCCGGTACGGGTTGACCACGCCGTGACCGACTTCCGCGTTGTGGCCGTCCGGCGGGTTGTCCGCCGTCCGGTTCAGCCGGTCGGCGACCTGCTGGGGGCTGAGATCCGGATGGGCGGCGCGGACCAGCGCGGCCACTCCGGAGACGTACGCGGCGGCGAAGCTGGTGCCGCCCTGCGGCTCGGCCAGGTAGCCCGACCCGCCCGGTGCCGGGCCGACGATGTTCAGCCCGGGCGCGGCGATGTCCACGTAGGAGCCACTCACCGAGCTGCCCACGTGCCCACCCTGCTCGTCCACCCCGGCGACCGCGATCACCCCGGGGTACGCGGCCGGGTAGGCCGGCTGGTCCTGCTGTGACTCCTGCCGGTTGCCGGCGGCAGCCACCACCACGACCTGCTTGGCGAGCGCGTACTCCACGGCCTCCGCCAGCTCGGGCCGGGGCAGGGTCACCAGGGACAGGTTGATCACGTCGGCGCCGTTGTCGACCGCCCAGCGGATGGCCCGGGCGATCTCCCCGGGCAGTGCCTCGTCGGTGGTGCGACGGGTGTCCGGCAGGACCCGGACGGGCAGGATCCGGGCCGCCGGGGCGATGCCGCTGAACGGCACGCCGGTGCCCTCGCGGCCGGCGATGATGCCCGCCACGATGGTGCCGTGCCCGGCCAGGTCGCACCGGCCCTGTCTGGCCGGTAGGCCGTTGTAGTCGCGGCCCTCGACGACCTGCCCCTTGAGCACGGGATGCGTGGCGGAGACCCCGGAGTCGATGACCGCCACGGTCACCCCGGCACCCCGCGACAGCGGCCAGGCCGACGACGGTTCGAGCCGGCTCAGCGGCCACGGCGTCTCGGCCGGGGCGGGGCCTCCCGCCGGCCCGCAGGTAGGGGCCGCGGCGGCCGGGGACGGTGCCGCCACCACGGTGGTGCCGAGCAGGACCGCCACCGTCGCACCGAGGACGGATCGGAATCCTCGACCGGCCCGGCGGGTCGGATTGGTCGCGCTCAACGGCTGGCTCTCGCGCACCCGCTGAGATTACCGTCGCGCCGCGCTCGGCACGGGCCGGCGGTGGCGGTCAGGACCGCTCGGCGGTGTCCGGCGCCTCGGCGAAGAGGGCAAGCAGGTCACCGACCTGACGGTCGGCCTCGGCGGGGTGGCGAAAACGGCCGGCTGGGTTGAGGGTGTACTCGTTGCGCCGCCCCACCCGGGTGCGGTGCAGGTAGCCTTCGGCCTCTAGGTCGGCGACGATCGCCTGGGCGGCCCGCTCGGTGACGCCGACCTCGGCGGCCACGTCGCGCAGCCGGGCGGTGGGGTTGCGCGCGATGGCCAGCAGCACGTGGCCGTGGTTGGTGAGGAAGGTCCAGTTCCGGGCGCCGCCGTACCCACCCGCTGCCGTCCCCATGCCCGCCATCGTATGACCCGCCTTCCGGATCCCGCACCGCCCGCCGGACCTGAGCGCAGGACCGGCCGGGGTCAACGTATGAAATCTATATCACGTATAGGTTGACGTACCTTGCGGTGCGTGTGACGGTGAAGCCCGGGCCCGCGCCCACCCGTGGGCCGGGATGTGCAGGTCAAACGCGTGGAGACGAGGTGCGGGGATGAGTCGTCCCGGTACACCCGGCGGACAGCCGGTTACCCAGCGAGCCCCCGAGCGGTCGGCCGCGCCGACCGACCCGGCGCAGGCGTACGCCGAGTTGGTCGAGGGCAACCAGCGTTTCGTCACCGGTGCTCCGCGCCATCCCAACCAGGACGCCGGACACCGGGCTGCCGTCGCCGACGGGCAGCACCCGTTCGCCGTGATCGTCGGCTGTTCCGACTCCCGCCTCGCCGCCGAGATCATCTTCGACCGCGGGCTGGGTGACCTCTTCGTCGTCCGCACCGCCGGCCACACGGTCGGCCCCGAGGTGCTGGGCAGCGTGGAGTACGCGGTGACCGTGCTCGGCACCCCGCTGGTGGTGGTCCTCGGGCACGACTCGTGCGGCGCCGTGCAGGCGGCCCGGGAGGTGGCCACCACCGGCGTCGTGCCCCCGGGACATCTGGGCGCGGTGGTCGACGCCGTGCTGCCCGGCCTGCGCCGGGCCGCCGCCGAGGGCGTGCACGACATCGACGGCATCGTCGACATCCACATCGCACAGACCGTCGAGGCGCTGCTCGGTCACTCACCCGTCCTGGCCGACGAGGTGGCCGAGGGACGGTGCGCGGTGGTCGGGCTGTCGTACCGGCTCGCCGCCGGCGTGGTGCGGCAGGTGGCCGCCGTGCCGGCCGGCACCACCGCGCTGGACGTGCCCACCGACCCGGCCGCGTCCGCCGCCTGACGCGTCGAGGGCCGCCCCGCGTTCTGCGGGGCGGCCCTCGACGCGTTCGTCCGACGTCAGAGCAGCGACATGTGCACGTGGTCGGTGTGGTTCGACGGTCCGCTGTACGACTTCCAGCCGGTGGCCGGGAACCAGATCTGCCGGTTCCAGATCACGTAGTAGATGCCCAGCCGGTCGGCGTTGCGGATGAGGAACGCGGCCAGGTTGTTGCCGTACGTCCGGGTGTCGGTGTTGTGCCACGGGCGAAAGCCGCTCTTCTCCAACGACCAGTCGCAGGCGCGGCCCTTCGGGTGCTCCCACGGGCCGCCAGGGCGGTAGCAGCCCGCGAACCGGTTGAAGCCGGCCCGCCGGACCTCCTTGTAGGCGTGCAGGGTCCGCGGGGTGATGGTGCCCGAGGTGGTCGGGTCGTCCACCGAACGCGACTCCGGCCGCCAGTCGCCGTCGGAGTCGCGGCCCGGGCCGATCCGGGCCACCGGCGAGGTGGCCGCGACCAGACCGCCGGTGAAGCCCTGGCCGCCGACCAGGGCGAGCGCCTTGTCCGCGTCGTGCTTCTGCTTCGCGATCAGAGCGGCCTGCTTCTGCTGCTCGCGGACCTCCGCGTCGAGGGCCAGCTTCGCCTGCTCGGCGCGGGTCTTCACCGCGTTGACCTCGGCCAGCTTCTGCTCGTTGACCATGTTCAGCTCGTCGAGTGCGGCGGCCCGCTGGACGAACGAGTCCGGCGTGCCGCTCTCCAGCAGCATCGCCATCGCGCCGACCCGGCCGGTCCGGTACGACTGGGCGGCGATCTGGGACACCTGCGGGGCGAGCGCGTCGAGGTCGGCCTGGGCCCGTTTCACCTCGAGCGCGAGCTGGAGCTGCCGTTTCTTGGACTTGTCCAGTTTGGACTGGGCCGCCAGGTAGGCGCGGTTGGTCTGCTCGATGACGTCGTTGAGCAGCTGGGGCTCGCCGTCCTCCTCGTGCCCGGAGGGCGTGGGGGTGTTCGGGGCGGCGTGCGCCGGGAGGGGTCCGGCGAGCACGGTCAAGGCGGCGAACACGGCCACCACGGGCGTCAGCCAGCGGCGTAGGGGTGCCGTCACTCTGTTCCCTTCCGTCGACCGCCGACCGGGTTAGCTGACGGGTTCGGGGCGGAAGTGGCCCCTACCGCTGTTGCGGATTCACCCCACGTACCTGGGTTCCCGGCTCGCCGCTTGGCGATTGGGCGGTGGCACCGCAGGCGCCGCTGCGCGCCTTCGGCGGTAACCGGCAGCGAGGTTACCCGAGAGTCCACCCGCAGAGCTACGTCCGGATGCCTACCAAAAGTGTCATTTCGCCATGGCGCTGAGTGACCAGTGACGCGGTTCTCAGGGCGGACGCCCGACCCGGTCACGCTGAGGAGTGTCACCATGCCGTATCCGTGCTCCTGTTCGGCTCCGGCCACCCGGCGGTGGCGGTGGACGATGGGCCGCGCGCCGGGTCGACCCGGCCCGCGCGAGGGGTGCTCAGCGCGGCCAGCGCCTCCGCCCGCTCCGATGCCGGCCGGCTGGTGGAGGGGGCGTCGCCGGCCGGCGCGGACCCGTCCCGCCCGGCTGCGGTCACCACCGCCGCCAGCCCGGTGGTCAGCGGGACGGCGGCGATCAGGCCGAGCGTGGCGACCCCGCTGCGCACGATCTCCTGAGCCAGGAACTCGCTGGTCAGCATCTCCCCGATCGGCCGCGAGTCGGCGGTGAGCAGGAGCAGCAGCGGTAGGGAGGCCCCGGCGTACGCCAGCACGATGGTGTTGACCGTGGACGCGATGTGTGCCCGGCCGACCCGGGTCGCGGCCCGGTAGAGCTGCAACCGGGACAGCCCGGGGTTCGCGTGCGCCAGTTCGGTGACGGTGGCCGCCTGGGTGACCGTGACGTCGTCCAGCACGCCCAGCGAGCCGATGATGATGCCGGCGAGGAGCAGCCCGTGCAGGTCCACGTCGGCCTGGAACATCGACAGCGTGGTGGCGTCCTCGCTGCCGAAGCCGGTCAGGTGGGTGGCCGCGGTGGCGATCGTGCCGAGCACCCCGGTCAGCACCAGGCTGCCCAGGGTGCCGAGGACCGCTACCGAGGTCTGCGCGGTCACCCCGTGCGTCAGGTAGAGCACGACGAACATGATCAGGGCGGCGCCGACCACCGCGACCAGCAGCGGCGACCGGCCGGCGCTGATGCCGGGCAGCACGAAGGCGAGCAGGATGGCGAAGCTGGCGGCCAGCCCGGCGAGCGCCGCCAGACCGCGCCACCGGCCGAACGCGACGATGGCGACGGCGAAGACGACCGCCAGCCAGACCAGCGGAGTGCCGCGCTGGTGTTCGGCGATGTTCCAGCTGCTGCTGGCCGGGTCGGTGGGGTCGGTCAGCTCGACCAGGATGATGTCGTCGCCGGCCTGCACCCGGGGCGCGCCGGGGCCGGCCGGTACCGGTGCCTCCACCTGCTGACCGGCCGCCGGCCCGTCGTCGACCCGGACGCTGACCGTGCCGCACGGCCCGGCCGCGGCTCCCGGCGTCCCCTCCGGGGCCGGCGGGCAGGGTTCGGTGACGATCCGGGTGACCGTGCCGTGGTAGCGCGGAACGTTGGCGCCACCGTCGGTCGACGGGGTGCCGCCGCGCGGCCAGAGCACCAGGGCGGCGAGAACCGTGGCGACGAAGAGGGGCACCACCGTCGCGACGAGGATCCGTCGCACCCGCGGCGGGGCGGACGGAGCGGGACGGGTGTGGTCGGCGCCCAAAGCGAATTCTCCCAACGGATCCGGTGCGGGGTACGTGCCGGCGGGTCGGTTGGTTCACCGCCTCCGTGGGAACGCGGCACAGGACGCGCCGGATCGCTGCGCGACGACGGATCGGTGACACACCGTGAGGGATCGGCTCGGCCGTCCGCCGGCTCCGCCACGCGGTGGCGGTGTCGGCGCCCGTCGGTTCGGGCGCGGCGGGTGGTACGGCATCCGGAGGGTCATCGTCGGGAATGGTAACCAGCCCGAACCCGGGTCGCAGGTCGCGCCGGGGTGTCGGGAGCCGATCGGTCAGCCCCGCTTCATCAACCGCCCGACGGCCGCCATCATCTCGCTGGCCATCTCGTCGGCCCGGCCCTCGGCCGCACCCTCGTGCATGCAGTGCCGGGCGTGCCCGTCGAGCAGCCCCAGGGCGACCTTGTCCAGCGCGGCCTGGATGGCGGAGATCTGGGTGAGCACGTCGATGCAGTAGCGGTCCTCGTCGACCATCTTCTCGATGCCCCGGACCTGCCCCTCGACGCGGCGGAGCCGCGCGAGCAGCTGGTCCTTGCTGGCGGTGTACCCGCGGATCGGAGTGGGTGCGGTCATGTCGACCAGGATAGCGTACCCCTGGGGGGTATGGTACGGTCCTCCTTGGGCCGGATACCCCCACCGGGTACCGGTAAGTGATCGAGAAGCGGTCCGTCTCCGATTTACCCCCTGGGGGTATAGGCTGGAGGCGGTGGAGGGAGTTCCGATGGTCACCACGACGTACCAGGTGCAGGGCATGACCTGTGGGCACTGCGTGAGCGCGGTCAGCAGCGAGGTCGGCGCCATCGCCGGCGTCACCGACGTGCAGGTCGATCTGACCGCCGGCCGGGTCACCGTCACCAGCGAGGCCCCGCTCGACCCGGCGTCGGTGCGCGCCGCCGTCGACGAGGCCGGCTACGACCTCGTCGACGCGTGACGGAGACCGGGGTGCCCCGATGAACACGGCGATGAAGCTCAGCGGCTTCGCCCTCGGCCTCGCGGCGGTGTTCGGAGCGGCGTACGGGGTCGGCCAGGTCGCCGGCCCCGTCGCCCCGATCGCCGAGGCGCGCCACGACGCCAGCGCCGCCACCGGCGACGCCGCGCACGGCGCCACCGAGGGCGGGCACGACGACGCCACAGGCGGGCACGGCGACTCAGCCGGCGACGCCGTCGAGCGGTTCCCCGGCGGCCTGCTCGTCTCCGAGCACGGCTACACCGTCGAGCCGGTCGCGGCGCCCGCCGACCAGTTCGCCTACCGGATCACCGGCCCGGACGGCCGGCCGGTCACCGCCTTCGACGTGGCGCACGACAAGCGGATGCACCTCGTCGTGGCCCGGCGCGACCTCTCCGGCTTCCGCCACGTACATCCCGAGATGGCGCCGGACGGCACCTGGCGGGTGACCTCCCCGTTGGCCGGTCCGGGCCAGTGGCGGGCGTTCGCCGACTTCACCCCGACCGGTGGGGAACCGCTGACCCTCGGCGTGGACGTGACCGTCCCCGGCGCGCTGACCGAGCGACCGCTGCCCGCCCCGGCGACCAGCACCACGGTCGACGGCTACACGGTCACCCTGGCCGGCGCCCCGCGGCCCGGCCGGACCTCGCCGCTGACCCTGACGGTCAGCCGAGACGGCGCACCGGTCATCGACCTGGAGCCCTACCTGGGCGCGTACGGCCACCTGGTGGCGCTGCGCCAGGGGGACCTCGCGTACCTGCACGTGCACCCGGACGGCACGCCCGGCGACGGGCGGACCCGACCCGGGCCCGCGGTGACCTTCTTCGCCGAGGTCCCGTCCGTGGGCAGCTACCGGCTCTACCTCGACTTCCGGCACGGCGGCGCGGTGCACACCGCCGAGTTCACCGTCACGACCGACGGGAGCCCACGATGACCACCACCAGTAGGCCGCTACCCGAGGCGCCGAACCGCATCGAGCTGGCGATCGGCGGCATGACCTGCGCGTCCTGCGCGGCGCGGATCGAGAAGAAGTTGAACCGGATGGACGGGGTGACCGCCACCGTCAACTACGCCACCGAGAAGGCCACCGTCCGGTACGCCGACGACGTGACGCCGGACGACCTGATCGACACCGTTCGCCGCACCGGCTACACCGCCGTGCTCCCGCCCCCACCGGCCGCCGTCGAGCCGACCGTGGAGCCGGCGGACGAGCTGCACGGCCCGCGTACCCGGCTCTGGGTGTCAGCGGTGCTGACCGTGCCGGTGGTGCTGCTGGCCATGGTGCCGGCCTGGCAGTTCGACTACTGGCAGTGGCTCTCGCTGACCCTCGCGGCCCCGGTCGTGGTCTGGGGCGGGCTGCCGTTCCACCGGGCCGCGCTGATCAACCTGCGGCACGGCGCCGCGACCATGGACACCCTCGTCTCGCTCGGCACCCTCGCCGCGTTCGGCTGGTCGCTCTGGGCCCTCTTCCTGGGCGACGCGGGCCTGCCCGGGATGACGCACCCGTTCCGGTTCGACATCACCCGCACCGACGGCGCCGGCGCCATCTACCTGGAGGCGGCGGCCGGGGTCACCGTGTTCATCCTGGCCGGCCGCTACTTCGAGGCCCGCTCCAAGCGCACCGCCGGGGCCGCCCTGCGCGCCCTGCTCGAGCTGGGCGCCAGGGACGTCGCGGTGCTGCGCGGCGGAGTGGAGACCCGGATCCCGGTGGACCAGCTCGCCGTCGGTGACCGGTTCGTGGTCCGCCCCGGCGAGAAGATCGCCACCGACGGGGTGGTCGACGAGGGCACCTCGGCGGTGGACGCCAGCATGCTGACCGGCGAGTCGGTGCCGGTCGAGGTCGGCCCCGGCGACGCCGTGGTCGGCGCCACGGTGAACGCGGGCGGCCGGCTGGTGGTCACCGCCACCCGGATCGGCGGGGACACCCAGCTGGCCCGGATGGCCGAGCTGGTCGAGCAGGCACAGAGCGGCAAGGCGGCCGTGCAGCGGCTGGCGGACCGGATCTCCGGCGTCTTCGTGCCGATCGTCATCACGCTGGCCGTCGGCACGCTGGGCTGGTGGCTGGGCACCGGGTCGGGGCCGACCGCCGCGTTCACCGCCGCGGTGGCCGTGCTGATCATCGCCTGCCCGTGCGCGCTGGGCCTGGCCACGCCGACCGCCCTGCTGGTCGGCACGGGCCGGGGTGCCCAGCTCGGCGTCCTGATCAAGGGGCCGGAGATGCTGGAGTCGACCCGGCGGGTGGACACGGTGGTGCTGGACAAGACCGGCACGGTGACCACCGGCCGGATGACCCTGGTGGACGTGGTCCCGGCGGCCGGGGAGGACGGCGCCGAGCTGCTCCGGCTCGCCGGGGCGGTGGAGGCCGCCTCCGAGCACCCCATCGCCCGGGCGGTCGCCGCCGGTGCCGCCGAGGCCGGCGCGCTGCCCCCGGTGACCGACTTCGCGAACGTCGAGGGGCTCGGCGTGACCGGGACGGTCGACGGGCGCGGCGTGCTGGTCGGCCGGCTCCGGCTGCTGCGCGAGCGCGGGTTCGACGTACCCCCGGAGGTCGAGCGGACGGTGACCGACGCGCAGGCCGCCGGCCGGACGGCCATGCTGGCCGGCTGGGACGGCCGCGCCCGCGGCGTGCTCGCGGTCGCCGACGTGGTGCGGCCGACCAGTCGGGCGGCCGTGGCGGGGCTGCGCGGCCTGGGGCTCACCCCGGTCCTGCTGACCGGAGACAACGCGACCGTGGCCCGGGCCGTCGCCGCCGAGGTGGGCATCGACGAGGTGATCGCCGAGGTGCTGCCGGCGGACAAGGTCGACGTGGTCAAGCGACTCCAGGCCGACGGGAAGGTCGTGGCGATGGTCGGTGACGGGGTCAACGACGCTCCCGCCCTGGCCCAGGCCGACCTGGGCCTGGCCATGGGCACCGGCACCGACGTGGCGATCGAGGCGTCCGATTTGACCCTGGTCCGGGGCGACCTGAGCGCCGCGGTGGACGCCATCCGGCTGTCCCGACGCACGCTCGGCATCATCCGGGGCAACCTGTTCTGGGCGTTCGCGTACAACGTGGCGGCGTTGCCACTGGCCGCCGCCGGACTGCTCAACCCCATGATCGCCGGAGCCACGATGGCCTTCTCCTCGGTCTTCGTGGTGGCGAACAGCCTGCGCCTGCGCCGGTTCCGTCCGGCCGCCTGACGCGCGCCGCCGACGCGCGCTGGTGACCGTCGGTGACGGCGGATCGGACCGAAATGGTTGGGTGACCGCCGGCGGGGGTACTGCTGATGGCGTAGCGACGCTCGCAATGGAGGTTCGCAATGGGTATGGACGACAAGCTCAACAACGCCACCGAGAACGCGGCCGGCAAGCTCAAGGAAGGCGCCGGTCGGGCCACCGACAACGAGCAGCTCGAGGCCGAGGGCCGCGGCGACCAGGCTTCCGCCAACATCAAGCAGGCTGGCGAGAAGATTAAGGACGCCTTCAAGAACTGACGCACGCAGCAGTACGCACGCCGGGCCGGTGATCTCACCGGCCCGGCGTGCTGTCTGTCCGACCCTGAGATCCCCCTGATTCCGCGCCGCCCCGCACCCGCCATGCGCGCATACCCGCTAACTTCCATTGGCATGTGCAAGGGCTGGTTATGAGCGCCGCTCCGCCGCCGACCGGCGACGACCTGGTCCGGGTGCTCGCCACCCTGGCCAACCCGCACCGGCTGCGGGTCGTCGCCGCGCTGGCCCAGGAACGTGCCTACGTGAGCCGGCTGGCCCGGCAGCTGGGCATCAGCCGGGCGCTGTTGCAGGTCCACCTACGGAAGCTGGCGGCGGCCGGGCTGGTCTCCGCAAGCCTGGAGTTGTCGGAGGACGGGAAGGCCATGAACTACTACGAGGTGGAGCCGTTCGTGCTCACACTCACCCCCCAGATCATCGCGGCGGCGGTCGAGACGCTGACCGTGCCCGATTCCGCCGAGCAGCCGGGAGCGGAGCGGTGAGCGAACACGACTGGACCGAGGTGGTCGGCGCGATCGGCGTCTTCGCCCTGCTGATCACCGTGTTCACGGTGACCGTCGTGCAGGTCGCCAAGACCCGGCGGGCCCGGTTCGACGGCGCCCGCTCGGCCGAGTACCAGCGGCTCGCCGAGACCGCCACCCGCGTCCAGGAGGAGAACGCCCGCCTGCTCGCCGCGATGGAGAGCCGGCTGGGCGGAATGGAGACCCGGATGGGCACGCTGGAACGCGTCCTCAAGGACGTCGACTGATCCGGTGGAAGGCCCCGGGCCGTCGAGCGCCAACTCGACGGCCCGGGTGGAAGCAGCATCACCTCGCCCGCGGGGGCGAGTTTCTCCCGTAACGCTCCTTCCAGGAGAGGACAGCACCCCATGCTGCGCGTACGCAAATCCGCCGTGGGCTGGGCGCTCGCCCTGGCCGTCACGGCCACCGGGCTGACCCCGGCGACCCCGGCCGCCGCCCGACCACAGCCGAAACCGACCATCGACTGGCAGCCCTGCACCGAGGACACCACCGCCGAGTGCGGCACGCTCTCGCTGCCGGTGGACTGGAACCGCCCCCGGGGCGAACGGTTCGACCTGGCGTTGGCCCGTCGGGTCGCCACCGATCCGACCGCCCGGACGGGCTCGCTGGTGTTCGGTCCCGGTGGGCCGGGCGACAGCGGGGTCGGCCGGGTGCTGACCGGCAGCTCCCGGTTCAGCGCCGAGCTGCGCCGCCGGTTCGACATCGTCAGCTTCGACCCGCGTGGCACCGGCCGCAGCCACCCGGTGGTCTGCTCCAGAGACCTGCTCGCCCGGCAACCGCAGCTGATCGCCGACCAGGCACAGTTCGACGCCACACTGGTGAACAACGCGCTGCTGCGCGCCGACTGCCGCGCCCGCACCGGGCCGCTCTACGACCACGTGGACACGACCAGCGCCGCCCGCGACCTCGACGCGGTCCGCGCCGCGCTCGGCGAGCGACGGCTGACCTTCCACGGCAGCTCGTACGGCACCCTGCTCGGCCAGCGGTATGCCGAGCTGTACCCAGACCGGGTCCGGGCCGTGGTGCTGGAGGCCGCGATGGATCACAGCCTCCGCACCCGCGCCTTCCTCGACACCCAGGCGGTCACGGCGGAAGGCGCCTTCGACGAGTACGTGGCGTGGTGCGCCCGGTCCACCGGCTGTGCGCTGCACGGGCGGGACTTCCGCGCGATCTGGGCCGGCCTGCACGCCCGGGCCGAGCGCGGCACGCTGACGGACCCGGACCGGGCCGGGGCCGTGCTGACCCCGTTCGAGCTGAGCCGGCGCACCCACAAGGACCTCTACGAGATGCCGCGCTGGCCGAAGCTGGCCGAATGGCTCGCCAGGATGGCCGCTCCCACCACGCCGAGCGTCGCGTCCACGGGCAGCGGCGGGTCGACGGGCGACGCCGTGGCGCCGTACCCGTTCGCGGTCTTTTGCCAGGACTGGAGCCTGCCCGTCCGCGACCACCGCGAGTACGCCGGACTCCTGCGCCGGACGGCCCGGCTCGCGCCCGACCTGCGCTACCCGCCGGCCCTGTTCGCCCTCGTCACCTGCCTGGGCACCCCGACGCCGGTCGCCAACCCGCAGCACCGCCCGCGGGTGCGGACGGAGGTGCCGCTGCTGCTTGCCGCCACCGTGCACGACCCGGCCAGCGGCTACAACTGGGCCACCAACCTGGCCCGGCAGTTGGGTGAGCACGGCGTCCTGCTCACCTACGAGGGCTGGGGGCACGGCGGCTACACCACCAGCCCCTGCGTCCAGCGGGCCGTCGACGCCTATCTGATCGACGGGCTGGTGCCCGCCCGCGGCACCAGTTGCCCGGCCATCGAACCCGGGAGCTGACCGGCGCCGCCGGGCGCTCCGGTGCCACGCCGAGTGGGGCCGAATCCCCGTCGGTCCCTGTCGAGCTGCTGCCCCGGAAATGGGGGCAGCTCGACAGGGACGAACGGCGGCCCCCACCGCCTGCGTATCAACCGCCACCCGCGCCCGTCAGCGCAGCACGCGGTAGCGCAGGTGGGTGACGGTCGGCCCGGCGACCACCGTCTCCTGTTCCAGTCGCGGCGTGATCCCGTCGAAGAGCCGTTCGCCGGCGCCCAGCACGATCGGCACCAGGTGCAGGTGCAGGATGTCGATCGCCCCGGCGGCGAGGTACTGCCGGACAGTGCTCGCCCCGCCGGCGATCGCCACCTCCCGGTCGCCCGCCGCCGCCCGGGCCTGCCGCAGCGCCGAGTCGATCCCGTCGGTGACGAACCGGAACTCGGTGCCGTCCCGCATCAGCAGGGGCTCGCGCGGGTGGTGGCTGAGCACGAAGACCGGGGTGCGGAACGACGGGTCCTCGCCCCACCAGCCGCGCCAGCCCTCGTCCCAGGGCCCGTCCCCGCCGCCGAACATCCGCCGGCCCATCACGTACGCCCCGACGTCGCGGGTCATCTCCTCGACGACCTTGGCGTCGACGCTCTGGTCCACGCCGGCCGACCCGTCCTGTGCCCGTTCGGCGTCCAGGCCGAAGAACCACTCGTGCAACCGCAGACCGCCCCGGCCCAGCGGATCCTGCCGGCTCTGCTCCGGCCCCGCCACGTACCCGTCGAGCGAGATCGACAACTGACTGCTCACGATGCCCATGCCAGGTCGACTCCGGCGACCGGTGGAACTCATCGCTCGGCGGCCAGACGGGCGGCCCGCAGCTCCAGGTAGCGCTGCTCGGGCAGGCTGGTGGTGCCCCGCGCCGCGGCGAGGTACGCCTCCCGGGCCGGGCCCGGCTCCCCGGCCAGCTCCAGCAGGTGGGCACGCACCGCGGCCAGCCGGTGGTGCCCGGCGATCCGCTCGTCGGCGTCCAGCGACGTGAGCAGGGCGAGCCCGGCACGCGGTCCGTCCACCATGGCCACCGCGACCGCCTGGTTCAGGGTGACCATCGGGTTCGGCGCGACCCGGGCGAGCAGCCGGTAGAGCGCCAGGATCTGCGGCCAGTCCGTCGCCTCGGCCGTCGGCGCCTCGGCGTGCACCGCGGCGATCGCCGCCTGGAGCTGGTACGGGCCGGGCGGCGACCAGGTCAGCGCCTCGGTGACCAGCGCGATCCCCTCCGCGATGGCGTTGCTGTCCCACCGTCGGCGATCCTGCTCCGCCAGCGGCACCAGTTCGCCGCCCGGGCCGACCCGGGCCGCCCGGTGCGCGTCGGTGAGCAGCATGAGCGCCAGCAGCCCGGTCACCTCGCCGTCCTCGGGAAGCAGCCGGCGCAGGACGCGGGCCAGCCGGATCGCTTCGCCGGTCAACTCGGCCCGGTGCAGGTCCGGCCCGCTGGTTGCGGTGTACCCCTCGTTGAAGATCAGGTAGAGCACCTGGAGCACCGCGCGCAGCCGATCCTCCCGATCGCCGGGCGCGGGCGGGGCGAACCGTGCGCCGGTGGCCTCGATCCGCTGCTTGGCCCGACGGATCCGCTGGCTCATCGTCGCCTCGGGCACCAGGTGGGCGCGGGCGATCTGCGCGGTGGTGAGGCCACCGACCGCGCGCAGGGTCAGCGCCACCTGCGCCGACCGGGCCAGCGCCGGGTGACAGCAGAGGAAGAGCAGGGTGAGCGTGTCGTCCTCGGCGGGGACCGCCGGGTCCGCGTCCGGTGCGGGGACCACTGAGGCGTACGCCGGCTCACGCCTCGCCACGGCGACCTCGCGCTCCCGGCGGGCCCGCTCGCTGCGCCACTCGTCGGTGAGCCGGCGCGTGGCCACCGTGAGCAACCAGGCGCGGGGATTGTCCGGCACGCCCTGCCCGGGCCACTGCGTCGCGGCGGCGAGCAGCGCCTCCTGGACCGCGTCCTCGCACCTGTCGAACTGGCCGTGCCGGCGCACCAGCAGGCCGAGGACCTGCGGCGCCAGCGTGCGCAGCAGGTCCTCGACCGTCCGGTCGTCGATCACATCTCGGTCCCGGCCTCGTCCATGATCGGCCGGACCTCCAGCACGCCGCCGTAGCGCACGTCCGGCCAGCGGGCGGCGATCTCGGCGGCCCGCTGCGGGCTGTCGCAGTCCACGGTCAGGTAGCCGGCGAACTGTTCCTTGCTCTCCATGAACGGCCCGTCGACGACCTCCGGGTGGCCACCGGCGAGCCGGACCGTCCGGGTCTGTGACGGGTCGGCCAGCGCCTGCCCGCCGACCAGCTCGCCGGACTCGGTCAGCTCCTTCATGATCTCGTCGACCTCGCCGAAGAGCGCCACGCGCTCCCGCTCGGTCAGCTCCTCCACGAAGCCGGGCCGGTTCCAGATCAGCAGCATGTACTTCACGTCGGATGCTCCTCGGGTCGTGGGCGCGCCCCGGGCGGGGTGCGTCTCGGCAGAAGGTCGGAGCCGGGACCCCGTTCCCTACCGGCTACCGAAGAAAATCCCAGAAATCTTCCCCGACGGCGGCCTCCCGCGCCGGCACGGGTCAGCGCGGGTCGCGCCGGCCGCGTACCTGCCGGGCCGGCCGCGCGCCGCCGACATCCAGCGAAGCCCGGTCCGCCGCCGAGGTCCCCGACGACCAGCCCTCGGCGTCCCGGACGCTGAGCCGGTGCCGGGTGACGCCGGGAAAGAGCGTGACCAGGCGCTCCCGCACCGCCTCGCCCCGGGCGGCGAGCACCGGCAGCAACCGCTCCGGCCCGGCCGCCTCGACCGCCTCCCGGCCCGCCGCCTCGGTGCTCGCGCGCAGCCGCTCGCCGATCCGCAGCGCGAACGCGTTCAGGAAGGACTCGTCCCAGGCGCGGGTACGCTTCCCGCCGCCGCCCGCGCGGCGCTCGGTCCGGCCACGCAGCATGGCGGCGGTCGCCTGGACCAGCAGCGAGGTGTACAGCAGCTCCACCGCCACCAGGTCGGCCGGCCACCCCAGCACGGTGGCGAAGCCCAGGTCGTCGGACCAGACCGCCTCGCACCGGTTCGCCGCCGCCACCTCCTGCACCAGCAGCGCCTTCGCGCCCGCGTACGGTGCGTCGGTGCTCAGCCGCACCCCGCCGGGCAGGTCGGTGCGCTCGGCGTCGGCGGCCAGCAGCGCCTCGTCGATGCTGTGCCGGGCGATGAGCTCCTGCGCCTTGCCGGTCAGCGCCTCCGCCTCGGCCGGGAAGGTGGTCGACTCGGCCTTGGCCAGCAGCGCCCGTACCCGGTCCAGCATCCGCGACCCGCCGGCCGCCGCACCGGGGACCACCGCACCGCCCGTCGTCCGGCCGGCGGTCGCCGCACCGCTGGTGCCGGGCGGCGGGCGCAGCACCGCGATCGGCGGCAGACCCTCCACCAGCGCCAGCGCGTCGACCGCCACGCGCAGCGCGTCGACCCGGTCCAGGCCCTCCCGGGCGGACCAGCCGGCCAGCAGGGTGCCGTCGTCGTCCCACCACACCTCGGCGGCCAACTCGTCCAGTTGCTCGTCCCACCAGGTCGGCACCGGACCGGCCTGGTCGCGTCGCTGGGCGGCCATCGCATCCCGGACCAGGCGGGCCGGCCGGGGGCCCAGCCGCCGGTTGGCGAGCCGGTCCAGGTCCACCGGCTGCCAGCCCCGGGGCCAGAGTCGTGCCACGCCGCGCACCAGGCGGCGCAGCAGGGCGGCGTCCACGGCCGCCGTACCGTCCGCGGCGCCGGTGCCGACCATCAGCCGGTCCAGCTGCCGTTCGGCCTGGCGTACGTCGTTGCCGCGCACCGCCGCGACCGCGTCGGCGACGAGTTCGTCCGCGTCCGGCACGGGCACCTCCTTCATCGGGTTCCGTTGCCGGCGTGGCTCCGGCCGCCCCAGCTCCATGATCATGCCGGTAGGCGTGCCGTCGACCCGGAACGGGGATGTTGCCGCCCGCCACCCGTTGATCAACACGAGGCCCGGGAGGTCGGGGTGTCCGACCCGGTCGGACGCCCCGATATCGCTGATCTCGTGTCGATCACCACCGCGCCGGGACGGCATGGTCCGTCCGGTTCCGGGTAGTTCGGGGGCGGACCCGACGCGATGCGAGGTGCGTGATGGCCGGTTCCCACCAGTCGGGCCCCCGTGCCGCCGCCAAGCGGGACGGCCGCTCGTCCGCGCTCGCCGGTGCCCTGATCGGAATCGCGGTGATGGCCGCGGTCGACGAGATCGTCTTCCACCAACTGCTCGCCTGGCACCACTTCTACGACCGGTCCACGCCGTCGGTCGCGCTGCTCTCCGACGGCCTGCTGCACGCCGCCGAGCTGCTGGCGCTGGTCGGCGGCTTCTTCTGGTTCGCCGACCTGCGCCGGCGGGGTGCTCTCGCGGCCCGGCTGGCCTGGGGTGGGTTCCTGCTCGGGGCCGGCGGGTTCCAGCTCTTCGACGGGATCGTCGACCACAAGGTGCTGCGGCTGCACCAGATCCGCTACGGCGTGCACCTGGTGCCGTACGACGTCGTGTGGAACGTCGCCGCCGCGCTGCTGTTGCTGGCCGGCGCCCTGCTGACCTGGCGGGCCCGGTCCCGCCCACCGACCAGCCGTCCTCGATGACGCCGCTCACGCACGGGGGGCACGCTGCGAGCGGTGCCGTGCTCGCGCACGAGGCGCACGCGATGAGCGGCGCGGTGTGGGTGCCGCTGCTGCTGGTCCTGCTGCTGGCCGGGGGTTATCTGGTCGCCGCGGCACGCGATGCACGGGGCTGGGACCGCCGCAGGAGCGCCGCCTGGCTGGCCGGGTGCGCGCTGCTGGCGGTGGCGGTCGGGCCGCTGGCCCAGCTCCCCGACGACCCGCGCGGGCACATGGCGCAGCATCTGCTGCTCGGCATGCTGGCCCCGCTCGGGCTCGTGCTCGGCGCCCCGGTGACCCTGCTGCTGCGGATCGCGCCGCCGCCCACGCGGCGACTGGCGGGCCGGCTGCTGCGTGCCCGCCCGCTGCATCTGCTCGCGCACCCGGTCACCGCCGCGCTGCTCAGCACGGGCGGGCTCGCCCTCGTGCTGCTGACCCCGCTCTACGCGGCGGCGGAGCGCCAGTCCGCCCTGCACCACGCCCTGCACCTGCACTACCTGGCCGCCGGGTACCTGTTCGCCTGGGCGGTGGCCGGCCCGGACCCGGCGCCTGGCCGCCCCGGGCTGGCCGTGCGGCTCGGTGCGCTGCTGGGCGCGGCGGCCGGGCACGCCGCGCTCGCCAAGTACCTCTACGCGCACGCCGGCACCCTGCCGCCCGGCCTGACCGACCCGGATCCGGCGGCGTTCCGGTCCGCCGCCCAGCTCATGTACTACGGCGGCGACATCGCCGAACTGCTGCTGGCGGTGGCCCTCTTCGCCACCTGGTACCACCGCCCCGCCCGCCTGCACCCGCTCAGCCGCGTGCCCTCAGGACAGTGGAGAGCCGGCCGAGGAACTCACTGATGCTCTCCTCGCTGTGGTGCGTCCCGATCTCGTCGTTGAAGGGGCCCGGAGAGCGCAGCGCCTCGTCGAGTGCGACGAGCGTCTCGGCGCGGTCGCCGACGTACAGCCCGCCGGTCACCCCGTCGGCGACCCGGTCCACCACCGCGTCGTCCAGGGTCCGGTCGAACTGGATCCCGTAGAGGATCCCGTTCACGTGGCCTTTCCACCTGTCCGTGTCCATGCTCGTCGGCTTCCCTCACTTCCGCTCGCTGGGCGGGGTCCCGCGCGCGGCCGCATCGTGGCAGGAAGGTGTCTGCCCGGGGGCGGCCGTGGCGGCGGCGAGGAGGCGGGCCAGTTTGGCGGCCCGGGTGGGGTGAGCGTGGCCGACCCAGGCGACCCGGCCGGCCAGGTGCTCGGCGAACGCCGGATGCCCGGTGTGGTTCTGCGCGGCCAGCCCGGTACGGGCGGCGTTGTGCAGGATCGCGCGCAGCCGGTCGTACTCGGCCCGGGGCACCGCCGGGCGCTCGTTGACCACCAGCCCGGCCAGGAGCTGCCGGTCGGCCCGGCCCCGGATGCGGGTCTTGCCCGGGTGCACCCGGAAGCCCTCGTCCCGGGCCACCTCGGTCACCGCCGCGACCAGGTCGGCGACCCGGCGGGACGGCAACTCGCCGGAGAAGGCCAGGTCGTCGGCGTACCGCTGGTAGTGGACCTCGAAGGCGCCGGCCAGCCCGGTCAACCGGCGGTCCAGCCGGAACGCGCAGAGGTTGGCCAGCGCCGGCGAGGTGGGCGCCCCTTGCGGGAGGTGTCCGGCGCGCAGCACGGCCAGCCGCCAGGCCCGGTCGGGCAGCCCGGTCGGGGCAGCGCGGAGGACCGCCGATGGGGTCCGGAGGGTGCAGAGCCCGGTGAGCGCGTGCGCGACCGGCTCCGGGTGACCGGCCGTGCGGAACAGCCCGTACACCCGCCGGGCCGGCACGCTGCCGAAGAAAGCCGCGAGGTCGACGCGGACCACCACCGCCCGGCCGGCGTGCGCGGCGGCGAAGGTGTGCGCCGAGCGGCCCGGCACGAACCCGTGTGCCGCCGGGTGCACCGGCAGGGGACCCAGCACCTCGGCGAGCAGCCGCCGGTGCAGCGCCCGCAGTCGCGGCTTCGGCGCCTCGATCAGCCGGCCACCCGCGGCCCACCGGTACCGGTAGTGGTGCAGCCGCGGGTCGGCGGCGCGGCGGTTCATCGCCCGCCGGTCGGCGTACCAGTCGAGCTGCCCGGGAGGCAGCTCCAGCAGTCGGGCCAGGTCGGACAGGTCGTCCAGAACCGGGGTCGACCAGGGCCGGCGGACCGTGCGGTTCGGCGTCACCGGCCGGGCGCGGACCGCGACCGGTCGGCCGCCCTCGCGGGCGGCGCCGACCACGTCGGCCAGCAGCGCCAGGTCCGCGAGGAAGGCCGCCAGCTCCCGAGGGCGGTCGCGCGGAGCTCGGGGGTACGCGGTCAGCATGGCGTCGGCAACCGGCCACAGCCAGCGGCGACGCACGCCCAGCACCTGCCCGCCGCAGTCGACCAGGTCGGCGCGGTGCCACCGGTCGGCGGCGAGGAACGCGTCGGCGAGCGCGACGGCCAGCGTGTCGACGGTCGTCACGGCCGGACCGGCGGGGGAGGCAGCGTGCCCCGACGAGGCCCGGTCGTACGGGTGCATAGGCTCGCGGAGCGTGCGGGCGCACCTGTGGTGTGTTGCCCAGGTCGATGTCGCGCCCCCGGGGTTGCCCCGGAGGGACCCGGGCCGCCTCCCCGGTGGGGACGCGGCCAGGTCAGCTCGGGACACGCTGCCACCCGCGCAGCGTAGCCCCGACGGACCAGTGCCGCGGGCCGCCGCGCGCCCGGACGGTCAGGTGGGTGGCGGCCAGTCGGCGAGGACCGTTTCGACCGGGAGGACGTCGCGGTCCGGGTCGGGGGCGGGGGTCGGTGCGGCGGTCGGCGTCCGGTCGAAGCGGGGTGCCGGTGCCGGCTGAATCTCTCCGCCCACCTCGACGAACGTGTCCCGGGCCGCGTTGTGCGGATGCCGGTGTGCCTCGCTCGGGGCGAGCACCGGAGCCACGCAGGCGTCCAGGTCGGCGAAGACCGCCGTCCACTCGTCGCGGGTCCGTTCGGCGAAGCGTTCGGTGAACCGCCGGCGCAGCTCGTCCCAGCCGCCCGGGTCGTACTGGGCGGGCAGGTCCGGGTTGTCGGCGAGGCCCAGGCCGGTCAGCAGCGCCGCGTAGAACGCCGGCTCCAGCGCGCCGACGGCCAGGTAGCCGCCGTCGGCGGTGCGGTACGTGTCGTAGAACGGGGCGCCGCCGTCGAGCAGGTTGCGCCCGCGCGGCGCGGCCCACAGGCCGGTGCCGAGCATCCCGTGCAGGAACGCGGTGAGCAGCGCCGAGCCGTCCACCATGGCCGCGTCGACCACCTGGCCGACGCCCGAGCGTTCCCGTTCCAGCAGGGCGGCCAGCACTCCCACGGCGAGCAGCATCCCGCCACCGGCGAAGTCGCCGATCAGGTTCATCGGCGCGTGTGGACGCTCACCGGCCCGGCCCAGCGGCTCCAGCGCCCCGGCCACCGCGATGTAGTCGATGTCGTGCCCGGCCCGGGGCGCCAGCGGACCGTCCTGGCCCCAGCCGGTCATCCGGGCGTACACCAGTCTGGGGTTGCGGGCCCGGCACACGTCCGGCCCGAAGCCCAGGCGCTCGGCCACCCCCGGCCGGTACGCCTCCACCAGCACGTCCGCCCGCTCGACCAGGCGCAGCAGATCGGCCACCCCGGCCGGGGACTTCAGGTCCAGCGCGGTGGCCCGCCGGCCGCGCTGCAACGGCCCACCGGTGGGCGCGGCGAGGCGTCCCGCGCCCGGACCGCCGGGCCGGTCCACCCGGACCACGTCCGCGCCGAGGTCGGCCAGCACCATGCAGCCGAACGGGGCGGGTGCGAGGCTGGCCAACTCGACCACCCGCACCCCGGCCAGCGGCCCGCCGCGCGCCGGCCCGCCGCGCGCCGTCACGCGATGCCCGCCGGTTCGGCGGGGCGGGCGGCGGACGCGGCGAGGCGGTCGGCCAGGTCGGCGGGGGGCGTGAACCGGTCGCCGTAGCGGGCGGCCAGCTCGGTGGCGCGGGCCGCGAAGCCGGCGGGCCCGCCCGCGTACTGCCGTACGTACCGGATCACTCCGCCGGTCCAGGCGGGGAAGCCGATGCCGAAGATCGATCCGATGTTGGCGTCGGTCTCGGTGCGCAGCACGCCCTCGTCCAGGCAGCGCAGCGCGTCCAGCGCCTCGGCGAAGAGCATCCGCTCCTGGAGGTCGGCGAACGGCACCGCCCGGCCGGCGTCGGTGGTCAGGTCGGCGAGACCGGCCCACAGCCGGCCCCGGGTGCCGCCGTCGTACGCGTAGAAGCCGCGCCCGGCCGCGCGGCCCGGCCGGTCGTACGCGTCCACCAGCTCGTCGACCAGCCGGTGCGCGGGCAGCGGCGCGAAGCCCTCGCCGGCCGCCTCGAACTGCCGGCGGATCCGCTGGATCAGGGTGAGGCTGACCTCGTCGGCCAGCGCCAGCGGCCCGGTCGGGTAGCCGGCCTGGAGGGCGGCCTGCTCCACCGAGGCGGCCGGCACCCCCTCGGCCACCATGCCGACGGCCTCGTCGATGAACCGGCCGATCACCCGGCTGGTGAAGAAGCCCCGTCCGTCGTTGACCACGATCGGGGTCTTGCCGATCCGCCGCCCCAGGTCGAACGCGCGGGCCAGGGCGACGTCGCCGGTCCGCTCGCCGACCACGATCTCCAGCAGCGGCATCCGGTCCACCGGCGAGAAGAAGTGCATGCCGATGAAGTCGGCCGGCCGGTCCACCCTCTCGGCCAGGCCGGTGATGGGCAGGGTGGAGGTGTTCGAGGCGAGCAGCGCGTCCGGCGCCAGCACCGGCAGCACCTCGGCGAAGACCTTCTGCTTCAGCGCCGGGTCCTCGAAGACCGCCTCGATCACCGCGTCACAGCCAACCAGTGCGTCCACCCGGTCGGTGGTGGTGATCCGGACCAGCACCGCCCGGGCCTCGGCCTCGGTGGACCGGCCCTTGCGCACCCGCCGGGCGAGCAGCCGCTCGGCTTGCTCCCGCGCCCGGTCCGCCGCCTCCGGTGAGACGTCCTTGACCACCACGTCGAGCCCGGCGCTGGCGCAGGCGTACGCGATGCCGGCGCCCATCATGCCGGCGCCGAGCACGGCGACCCGGGTCACGGGAGCGGCGTCCACCCCCGACGGTCGGGCCGCGCCGCCGTTGACCGCCTTCAGATCGAAGAAGAAGGCGCCGATCATGTTCTTGGCGATCTGGCCGGTGAGGAGGCCGATGAGATGCCGGGTCTCCACGGTGAAGGCGGTCTCCAGGTCGACCTGCGCCCCCTCGACCGCGGTGGCCAGGATCGCCTCGGGTGCGGGCAGCCGGGCACCCTTGAGCTGCTTGCGCAGGGTGGCCGGGAACGCGGGTAGCTGCGCGGCCAACGAGCGACTGGCCGGGGTGCCGCCGGGCATCCGGTAGTCCGGTCGGTCCCACGGCTGCGCCGGGCGCGGGTTGGCCGCGATCCAGGCGCGGGCCCGGTCCAGCATCTCGTCGGCGGTGGCCACCACCTCGTCCACGATGCCGGCGGCGAGGGCGTCGGCCGGGCGCATCCGCCGGCCGGTGAGCAGCACGGTGGTCAGCGCCCCGGCCAGGCCGAGCATCCGTACCGTCCGGGTGACGCCGCCGGCGCCGGGCAGCAGGCCCAGGGTCACCTCGGGCAACCCCAGCCGCGAGCCGGGCGCGTCCAGCGCGATCCGGTGGTGGCAGGCGAGCGCGATCTCCAGCCCGCCGCCGAGCGCCGAGCCGTTGACCGCCGCCACCACCGGCCAGCCCAGCGTCTCCAACCGGCGCAGGTCGCGCTTGATGGTGCCGAGCAGGTCGGCCAGCGCGGGCGCGTCGGCGCGGGTCGCCCGGACCATCTCCGGCAGATCACCGCCGGCGAAGAAGGTGGACTTGGCGCTGGTCACGATGACCCCAGCCAGCTCGTCGCGCTCGGCTTCGAGGCGGTCCAGCACCGCGCTCATCGACGCGGCGTACGCCCGGTTCATCGTGTTCGCGGACTGCTCGGGGTCGTCCAGGGTGAGCGTGACGATGCCGTCGGCGCCGCGGTCGTACCGGATGGTGTCGGTCATGGTCTTCCTCCGGAGGTCAGCAGCGCTCGATCACGGTGGCGACGCCCATGCCGCCGCCGATGCAGAGGGTCACCACGGCGCGGCGCAGGTCGCGGCGCTCCAACTCGTCCAACGCGGTGCCGAGCAGCATCGCGCCGGTCGCGCCGAGCGGGTGGCCGAGGGCGATCGCGCCGCCGTTGACGTTCACCCGGTCCGGGTCGAGTTCCAGGTCGCGGACGTACTTCAGCACCACCGCGGCGAACGCCTCGTTGATCTCGAACAGGTCGATGTCGTCGAGGGTCAGCCCGGCCACGGCGAGCGCCTTGCGGGTGGCCGGGATCGGACCGGTCAGCATGAGCGTCGGATCGGCGCCGCTGACCGCCGCGCCGACGATCCGGGCGCGCGGGGTGAGGCCGAGGTCCCGGCCGACCTCCGCCGAGCCGACCAGCACCAGCGCCGCGCCGTCCACGATGCCGGAGGAGTTGCCGGCGTGGTGGACGTGCTCGATCGCCTCCAGCCAGTGGAACTTCTGCAACGCGACCGCGTCGAAGCCGGCCGCCTCGCCCATGGTGGCGAAGGACGGGGTGAGCCGGGCCAGCGCCTCCCGGGTGGTCTCCGGGCGGGGGTGCTCGTCCACGGTGAGGATGTCCAACCCGGTGGCGTCGCGGACCGGCACCACCGAGCGGGCGAAGTGCCCGCCGGCCCACGCCTTGGCCGCCCGCTCCTGCGAGCGCAGCGCGTAGCCGTCGACGTCGTCGCGGGTGAAGCCCTCCAGGGTGGCGATCAGGTCGGCGCTGATGCCCTGCGGCACGAATGAGGTGGCCAGCGCGGTCTCCGGGTCGGTCGCCCAGGCGGCGCCGTCGGAGCCCATCGGTACCCGGGACATCGACTCGACACCACCGGCGAGCAGAAGGTGCTCCCAGCCCGAGCGGACCCGCGCGGCGGCGGAGTTGACCGCCTCCAACCCGGAGGCGCAGAACCGGTTGAGCTGCACCCCGCCCACCTGGTCGGGCAGCCCCGCCAGCAGCGCCGCGGCCCGGGCCAGGTCGCCGCCCTGCTCGCCGACCGGGGTGACGATGCCGACCAGGAGGTCCTCCAGCCGCTCGACGTCCAGGCCGGGGTTGCGCTCGCGCAGCGCGTCGATCAGGCCCACCACCAGCGAGATCGGCTTGACCCCGTGCAGCGCGCCGGTGTCCCGGCCGCGCCCGCGCGGGGTGCGGACCGCGTCGTAGACGTACGCCTCAGAAGGCACGGGCGATCAGCTCCTTCATGATCTCGTTGGTGCCGCCGTAGATCTTCTGGGCGCGGGCGTCGGCGTACATCCGGGCGATCGGGTATTCGGTGGTGTAGCCGTAGCCGCCGAAGAGTTGCAGGCACCGGTCGATGACCTCGCACTGCCCGTCGGTGAGCCACCACTTCGCCATCGCGGCGGTGGCCACGTCCAGCTCGCCCCGGGCGTGCCGGGCGATGCAGTCGTCCAGGAAGACCCGGCTGGCCCGGGCCCGGGTGGCGCACTCGGCGAGCACCATCCGGGTGTTCTGGTGCCCCATCAGCGGCTTGCCGAAGGCGTGGCGCTCCTTGGCGTACGCGATGGTCAGCTCGACGGCGCGTTCCATGGCGGCGACCGCGCCGACGCCGATCACCAGGCGTTCCTGGGGGAGTTGCTGCATGAGCTGGATGAAGCCCAGCCCCTCGACCCCGCCGAGCAGGTTGGCCGCCGGCACCCGGAACTCGTCGAAGAACAGCTCCGCCGTGTCGTTGGCGTGCAGACCGATCTTGGACAACAGCCGCCCGCGCCGGAAGCCGGCCGGGTCGCCGCCGACCTCGCAGACCAGCAGCGAGACGCCGGCCGCCCGCTGCTCCGGGTCGGTCTTGAGGGCCACGATGATCAGGTCCGCGAGACCGCCGTTGCTGATGAACGTCTTGGCCCCGGTGACCAGATAGTCGTCGCCGTCGCGGACCGCCCGCGTGCGGATCGCCTGTACGTCTGAGCCGCCGTCCGGCTCGGTCATCGCGATCGCGCCGACGAGTTCGCCGCTGCACAGGCCGGGCAGCCAGCGCCGCTTCTGCTCCTCGCTGCCGTACGCCACCAGGTAGCCGGTGACGATGCCACTGTGGACGGCCAGGCCGAGGCTGCTCTCCCCGGCGTACGCCTGCTCGTGCAGCATGACCGCCTCGTGGGTGAAGCCGCCGCCCCCGCCGCCGTACTCCTCCGGCACCGAGAGGCCGAGCAACCCCAGTTCGCCGGCCCGCCGGTAGTGCTCACGGTCCGGATGGCCCTGCGCCAGCAGACGGTCGGTGTGTGGCAGCACCTCCTTGGTGAAGAAGGTGCGCGCGAGGTCGGCCAGGTCGTCGTGCTCCGGCTCGCGCCAGGGCGAGGACTGACCGTCGGAGGGCGTCGGCATGTGCACCACCCTCGCGCGTTGTTGACGGCATGTCAATAAGTCTCGATCAGCAGCCGCGCACAGGCCGCCGGATCGTCCGCGAACGGCAGGTGCCCGCAGCCGGGAAGCGCCACGTGCCGGGCCGCCGGCAGCGCCGCGCGCGCCCGCCGGGCCTGACTCCGGTACGGCAGAACGAGATCGCGCGTACCCCAGGCGATCGTCACCGGCATCGCGGCCAACGCCCCTGGCACGCGGTGGTGGGGTCTTCGGTCGTGGGCCGGTGACTGTTCGTTGTGGAGCTGCCACCGACCGAACGCCGCACGCGCCGCGGCGAAGCCGGGCGCGTCTGCCAGCGCCTCCGCCGAGTCGACGCACTCGTCCGGCGCGAGCCGGCCCGGGTGGCCGTAGAAGAGCCCGCAGAAGGCCACCCGCCCGGCCGCCGTGGCGAAGAGTCGGGGCAGCACGGGCCGCAGCCCGACGCTCGCCGACCGGGCACCACCGACGGCAGCCTGACACCAGCGTCGCCCGAGCGGACCCCAGAACCCGATCGGCGAGAACGCGGTGATCTCCCGGGCCAGCCCGCGCCGGCCCAGTTCCAACGCGATGCCGCCGCCGAGCGAACTGCCCGCCACCGCCGGCCGCCGGATGCCGAGTGCGCCCAGGAAGGCGACCACCCGGTCAGCGAGATGGTCCACCGAACCGGGGTCGGAGGTGGGGTCGGGCCATGGGGGAGAGGCGCCGAAGCCGGGCAGGTCCAGCGCGATCACGTCACGGTGCCGCGCCACCTCGTCCAGCACCGGCTCCCACACCTGCCAGCGGCTGCCGATGCCGTGGATGAGCACCAGCGGTGGGCCACTGCCACGCCGGGAGTGCGTGAGCCAGGCCGGGTCGGTGCGTCGCACTGCCCCACCCTGGCACACCGATCGATGCCCGAACCAGGTCGGCGGCTGCCCAACACACCGCTCGCCTGCGCGCACCGGCGAGTTCTGTGTCTCAGTCTTGGACGGTGGCAGAACCTGTTCGTCAACCAGGCACAGCGGCGGCGGTCGGCGCGGAACGCGATCCGGCGCGGCTCGTCACCTTCAGCGACGCGGTCATCGCCATCTCCATCACCCTGCTCGTTCTGGAGATTCGCCCGCCGGAGGACACCCAGCATCTGATCGACAGCCTCGCCGTGTTGTGGCCGTCCTACCTGGCGTACGCCCTCACGTTCCTTCTCATCGGACAGGTGTGGGCCAACCACCACGCCATGTTCGACCACCTTCGCAGCGCCGACGGGGTGGTGCTGCTGCTCAACACCCTGCTGCTGATGGCCATCGCGTTCCTGCCATTCGCCGCCTCCGTCCTGGCCGCCGCGTTCCGTCACGGCCACGGACAGCGGACCGCCGTCGTCTTCTACGGCATCTCGCTCGAACTGGCAGCCGTGGTGTTCAACGCCATCTGGACCTATGCGCGCCGGGGTAACCGGTTGCTCGACCCCGCCGTCGACGCGGCAGCCGGGAGAGCTCTCAGCAGGCGCTTCCGGCTCGCGCCCTTCTGGATCGCCGCCGGGATCCTGCTTGGCGCCCTGCTTCCCATCCTCGGCGTCGCCGTGATCACCGCGTTGATTCCCTTCTACTGGCTGCCGATCCGGGGCGAGAACGCCCGGGAGCGGCGCCGGCGCAACGGAGGCCGGGACTAACCCCGGGTCAGGGATGCTGCGTCGGCGGCGTGGGGCAGCGGCGGCCGGGCGTTGAGGGCGGCGTGCGACGCCGGCTTGAGGATCCGGTGGACGTCCGCGGCGCCGCCGCACTGTTGTTGACAGTGCGACAACAAGGGTGTCACCGTACGCCATGGCCTACGGCGACGTCGGGGTCGTCCGCTCCGGCTTCCGGGGCGGGGCGGCCGCGTTGCGGCCGGTCCGGGTGGCGGCGTACCTGCCGCTAGGGTCGGTCGAATGAGTGTCGAGACGGCGCGGCGCCGCCGCCGGTTGGAGCCGGACGCCCGGCGGGGGCAGATCCTGGCCTGCGCGGTCCGGCTGTTCGGGGAGAGGCCCTACCCGGACGTGTCGACCACCGACGTCGCCCGGGAGGCGGGCGTGGCGCGCGGGCTGATCAACCACTACTTCGGCTCCAAGAAGGACCTCTACCTGGAGGTCGTCCGCGTCATGGTGACCATCCCGGAGGTGGCACTGGAGCGGCTGCCGAAGGGTGACCTGCGGAGTCGGGTCGAGGCCAGCGTCTCCTGGTTCCTCGACGTGGTGTCCCGGCACAGCACCTCCTGGCTGGCGGCGGTGACCGCCCGGGGGATGGGCGGGGACGCGGACGTCGAGCGGGTGCTCGCCGAGGCCGAGGAGGTGGCCGCAGACCGGGTGCTGGTGGCGGTGGGGCTCGCCGGGGTCGAGGAACACCGCGAGGAACTGCGCGGGATGGTCCGGGCCTACGGCGGGCTGGCCGCGTCGACGGCCCGGGAATGGCTCCAACGCGGCGCGCTGACCCGCGCCCAGGTGCACCTGCTGCTCACCACCACCCTGCTGGCCATCGTCGAGCAGGTCATCCCGGAGGCCGTCGCCGCCAGCGGCCCGGCCCGCGCAACAGACGCCGGAGCGCCATGACGGACACCGCACCAACCGCCGCCACGCCGCGTCGGGTGCGGGTGGCGATCATCGGCTCGGGGTTCGGCGGCGTCGCGGTGGCCGCCGCGCTGCGCGGAACCGACGACGTCGAGGTCCTGCTGCTCGAGCGGGCGGACCGGGTCGGCGGCGTCTGGCGGGACAACACCTACCCCGGGTGCGCCTGCGACATCCCGGCGCCGCTCTACTCGTACTCCTTCGCGCCCAACCCGGACTGGTCGCGGCGCTTCCCGCCGCACGCGGAGATCCTGGCCTACCTGGGGAGGTGCGTGGACGATCTGGGGCTGGCCGACCGCGTCCGGTTGAACACCGAGGTCACCGACGCGGAGTGGGACGAAGCCGCGGGCTGCTGGCGGCTGCGCACCGCGGCCGGCGAGGAGTTGACGGCCGACGTGCTGGTGCCGGCCGTCGGGCAGCTCTCCCGCCCGGTGGTCCCGGTGCTGCCGGGCGCCGAGCGGTTCGCCGGGCCGGCGCTGCACACCGCCCGGTGGGACCCGGCGCTCCGGCTGGACGGTGCCCGGGTCGGGGTGATCGGCACCGGTGCCAGCGCGGTGCAGCTGGTGCCGGCGATCGTGGACCGGGCCGCGCGGGTCACCGTCTTCCAACGCACCCCACCCTGGACGTTGCCGAAGCCGGATCGCCGGTACGGACGGTTGCGCCGCGCGCTGTACCGGCGGGTGCCGGCGCTGATGCGGCTGCCCCGGGCCGGGTCCTGGGCGCTGACCGTGTTCACCGGGCTGGCGGTGACCGGCAACCGGGCCGCCGGGGCCGTGCTGCGTACCGCGTCCCGTGGCCAGCGGTGGTGGCAGGTGCGCGACCCCGAACTGCGCGCCCGCGTGACGCCGGACGAGCCGATGGGCTGCAAGCGGGTGCTGTTCACCAGCGACTGGCTGCCCACCCTCGCCCGACCCGACGTCGACCTGGTCACCGAGAAGATCGTCGAGGTGACCGTGGACGGGGTACGCACCGCCGACGGCCGCAGCCACCCCTGCGACGTGCTGATCTACGGCACCGGCTTCGCGGCCACCGACTTCCTGGCCCCGATCCGGGTCACCGGGCGCGCCGGCCGCAAGCTCACCGACGAGTGGCGCGACGGCGCGTACGCGTATCTCGGCATGGCCGTGCCCGGGTTTCCCAACCTCTTCCTGGTGTACGGCCCGAACACCAACACCGGCAACACCTCGGTGGTCTACTTCCACGAGGCGCAGGCCCGGCACATCGCCCACGCGGTGCGCCTGCTGGCGGCCGGCGGCCCGCCGCTCGAGGTACGTCCGGAGGTGGCCGCCGGGTACGACACCGAGCTGCAGGGCCGGCTCGCCGGCAGCGTCTGGACCGCCTGCCAGAGCTGGTACCGCACCCCCGGCGGCCGGGTGGTCACCAACTGGCCGGGGATGGCCGACGAGTACCGCCGCCGCACGGCCCGGCTGAACCCGGCCGACTACGGCCGCTGACCGCGCCACGGTGCCCGACGCGACGGGAGCCGGTTGTGGAATACTCGCCCGATCATGACCCGTTATGCCCTGCTCATCCTGCCCGCCGCCAACCGGGTGTACGCCCGCTCCGCCGTCGACCTGACCGTCGCTGAGCTGGAGATCTTCGGTCGCTTCGCGCTGGACGGCCGGATCGGTGAACTGGACACCGCCACCGTCGGCGGGGCGTCCTACGTGACCTTCGCCGGCGATGGGCTGACCGAGCGGGATGTGGCGCTGCTGGGCAATCTGTCCAGCGGGTACGCGCTGTTCGAGTTCGTCGGCGAGCTGCTGCGCCCGGTCGAGTGGAGCCGGCTGGACCGCTACGACGACGACCTGCTCACCATCCAGAAGTACCCGGGCAAGACCAACGAGCAGTTCACCAAGCTGCTGCTCAACGTCACGCTGCTCGCGTCGGCCTGGGCCGGTGAGCTGACCAGCCGACGGTTCCGGGTGCTCGACCCGCTCTGCGGCCGGGGGACCACCCTCAACCAGGCGCTGATGTACGGCTTCGACGCCGCCGGGGTGGACCGCGACCAGAAGGACTTCGAGGCGTACAAGGCGTTCCTCGTCACCTGGCTGAAGCAGAAGCGGATCAAGCACCGGGTGCTGGAGTCCGGGCCGGTGCGGCGGGAGCACAAGGTGGTCGGGCGCCGGCTGCGGCTGGAGATGGCGCCGACGCGCGAGGAGCACAAGGCCGGGCGGCTCCAGTCGCTGGACGTGGTCAACATCGACACCACCCGCAGCGGCGAGTTCTTCAAGCCGGAGAGCGTCGACCTGGTGGTGGCGGACGCCCCGTACGGCGTACAGCATGGCAGCCGGACCGCCGAGCACGGTCTGATGCGGGACCCGCTGGCGCTGCTCACGGAGGCCGCGCCGGTCTGGGCCCGGCTGCTGCGCCCCGGCGGCGCCCTCGGCATCTCCTGGAACACGCACGTCGCGGCCCGCGAGGACGCGGCGGCGGCGCTGGCCGCCGCCGGGCTGACCGTGGTCGACGACGAGCCGTACCGCGCCCTGCGGCACCGGGTCGACCAGTCGATCATGCGCGACGTGCTGGTGGCCCGCCGCCCGGTCTGACCCGCGACCCGGTCCGCACCCGAGGAGCGCGGGCTTCGGTCAGAGCCGCTGGCTGCCGATGACGGAGAGGAGTTGGAGCTTCTCCTGGCTCTCGCTGCCCGGCGCGGCGGTGTAGACCAGCAGGGCCTGCGAGTGGTCCGGGTCGACCAGCGTCTGGCAGTGCAGCTCCAACAGCCCCAGCTCCGGGTGCTGGATCCGCTTCGGCGCGCAGTACGGCCCGGCGATCGGGTGCTCGTTCCACAGCTCGGCGAACTCCGGGCTCTCCGCCAGCAGCGCGTCGGCGATCTCCGCCGCCCGCGAGCCCCGGCCGTCGCGGGTGTACGTGGCGTGCAGGTCGGCCACGATCAGCCGGCTCTGCGCGGCGCGGTCCTCGGCCGGGTGGATCAACCGGGTCGCAGGGTCGGTGAACCAGCGGTAGTGCAGGCTGCGGGCCAGCCCGGTGTGCCGGCGCTCGTCGCCGAGCAGCGCGATCGCCGGGCCGGTCTGCTCCAGGGTCTCACCGACCAGGTTCACCACCTGGGCGGGAGTGTCCCGGAGCCGGTCCAGGATCCGCATCATCCCGGGATTGACGTGCTCGGCGCGCAGCGCCCGCTTCGGGGTTGCGTACCCGGCGAGCTGGAAGATGTGGTCGCGCTCGGCCAGCGACAGGCGCAGGCCCCGGGCGATCGCGGCGAGCATCTGCTCCGACGGGTGTGGGCCGCGCTGCTGCTCCAACCGGCTGTAGTAGTCGGTCGACATGTCGCTGAGCGCGGCCACCTCCTCCCGGCGCAGCCCACCGGTGCGCCGCCGAGGTCCGCGAGGTAGCCCCACGTCCTCCGGTTGCAGGGCCTCCCGCCGGGCGCGGAGGAAGCCGGCGAACTGCGCGCGGTCCATGAGCGATCTCCTCTGCACGGTCAGTTGCCACCGAATGTGACGCCGACCAGCTGCTCGGAGACCGCCCAGAGTCGGGCGGCGTCGTCCGTGCTGCGGGCCGAGCGGTACACGGCCAGCTCGGTCGGCTTTCCGGTGAACTGCCCGAACCCGTCCGGGCCGTAGAACCGGCCGCCCTGCGCCTGCGGGCTGGTGGCCGCGTACAGGGCGGGGAGCAGGCCGGCGTCCACCGACTGCACCAGGATGCCCCAGCGGGCCAACCGCCTCATGACGGCCTCGTTCGGCGAGGGCCGGCCACGGCCGAGGTTCGGGCCGGAGGCGTAGAGGTTGGTGAGGGTCGTGCCCGGGTGGGCGACATTGCTGACGATGCCCCAGTTGCCGGCCCGACTGCGCCGGTCCAGTTCGAGCCCGAAGAGCAGGGTGGCCAGCTTCGAGGCGTTGTACGCGCGGATCGCCGCGTACTTCCGGCTGGCTTGCAGATCGTCCCAGTCCAGCTTGCCCCAGCGGGCGGCGCTGCTGGACATGGTGGTGACCCGGGCCCGGCCGGCGCGCAGCAGCGGCAGCAGCCGCCCGGTCAGCGCCAGGTGACCGAGGTGGTTGGTGCCGAACTGGAGCTCGAAGCCGTCGGCGGTGGTGTGCCGGGTGGGGGGCGTCATCACGCCGGCGTTGTTGATCAGGAGGTGGATCGGCCGGCCCTCGGCGTGCAGCGTGTCCGCGAGCGCGGCCACCGAGTCGAGCGAGGCCAGGTCCAGCTCCCGGGTCGACACGGTGGCGCCCGGCACGGCCGCCCGGATCCGGGCCAGGGCGGCGTCGCCCTTGGCCGGGCTGCGCACCGGGAGCACCACCTCGGCGCCGGCGCCGGCGAGCCGGGTGGCCAGGCCGAGGCCGAGGCCGTCGCTGCCGCCGGTCACCACGGCGAGCTGCCCGGTCAGGTCGGGTACGTTCACGTTCAGCACAACAAACTCCCTGGTCGGTGGTGTTCCTCGGTGGGGTCGGGGCCAACCCTGGCCCGGACCGGGCACGGTGCCCAGGGTGAGCTTGTCCAGGGATCGGCGGTCCCTGGCTCGGCGGCCGGTCCCGGGACCGGCGTCGGGGTGCGGGCGTGGCGGGTAGCGTTCGGGGCGAATGACGGTTGCCGCGAGGAGGACCCGTGCAGACGACGACGGTGGACATCCCCACGAGCGACGGGGTCGCCGACGCGTACCTCGTCCGGCCGGACGGGAACGGACCGTGGCCGGCGGTGCTGCTCTTCCAGGACGCCTTCGGCCCGCGCCCCCGGCTGGTCGAGATGGCCGAGCGGATCGCCGAGCGGGGCTACCTGGTGCTGGTGCCGCACCTGTTCCACCGGGCCGGTCGGGCACCGCTGTTCGACCTGTCCCGCCTAGGGGATCCGGAGCAGCGGGGCGCGATCATGGAGCAGATCATGCCGCTGGTCGGGTCGCTCACCCCCGACGTGATCAGTCGAGACACCGCCGCCTACCTCGACTTCCTGGCGGCCCGCGACGACGTCCGGCCCGGCCCGGTCGCACTCACCGGCTACTGCATGGGCGGCACCAACGCGCTGCGGGCCATCGAGGCACATCCCGACCGGATCGCCGCGGCGGCCAGCTTCCACGGCGGTCGGATCGTCACCGACGCACCCGACAGCCCGCACCTGGGCGTCGGCTCGATCACCGGTGAGCTGTACCTCGGGCACGCCGACCAGGACCCGTCCATGACGCTGGAGCAGATCGCCACGCTGGAGAAGGCGCTCGACGCGGCCGGCGTGCGGTACCGCTCCGAGGTCTACCCGGGCGCCCGGCACGGTTTCACCGTGGCCGACACCGCCGCCTACGACGAGCGGGCCACCGAGCGGCACTGGACGGCCCTGTTCGACCTGCTGGCCCGGGCGCTGCCCACGGGCTGAACCGGGTCGGCGACGCGCGCCGATCGCCCCAGGCGGCCGAGTCGTCACAGCGCGCCGGCGGAATCCGGGCCGCCCCGGGACCGGCCGGGTGTCCGAGTGGTGACGCTGAATCGGCCGTCGGCCTCCATTCGCACCTCGCGGACCTCCGCGAGATCGGAGATGCCCTGCTCCCGTAGCTGGGTGTGCAACTCCTCGTTGGTGATCAGCTCACGGCGCATGTTGCGCCGCAGGATGCGCCCGTCCCGCACCAGCACCAGTGACCCGGGCCGGATCAGCCGGGCGGCGGCCTGCCAGCGGTAGGCGACGGCGTCCAGGAGGTACGACCAGCCGATGATCACCCCGACCAGCAGCACACCGTCGGTGACCGAGGTGTAACCGCCCGACATGCCGTTCTGCGCGGCGTCCGCGAGCAGCACGATGACCAGCAGGTCGGTGACGCCCGTGGTGCCGCTCTCCCGCTTGAGGATGACCCGCAGCAGCGCGAAGAGCGCGAGGTACATGACGCTGCCCCGGACCAGGATCTCCAGCAGTGGGGTGTCCGGGACGAAGAGGTCCCCCCAGTCGGCCACCCGACGGGCTACCCGCCGCTCGACCCGGCAATCCTGCCGGTCACGCGGGCGGTAGGCCGCCGCCCGGGCCGTGCACCGTCCGGCCGACGAGCAACTCGGCGACGTCGCGCAGCTTGCGGTTGGAGTCCTGCGAGACACGGGCCAGGATGGCGAACGCCTCGTCGGCCGTGCACCGCCGCTGCCCCATGATGATCCCCTTGGCCTGCTCGATCACCGCGCGGCTGCGCATCGCCGCCTGCATCTGCTGCGCCAGGGTGGCGGTGCTCTCGTAGAGGTGGGCGTTGGCCAGCGCGATGGCGGCGTACCCGGCGAGCGTCCCGGCGAGGTCGACCCCCTGGTCCAGCGCCCCCGGCCGGGTCGCGTAGATGTTGAGCGCGCCGACCACGGCCTCCTGGATCGGCAACCCGATGGAGAGCGAGCTGCCCGCACCGGCGGCGTGCGCCCGGGCCGCCCACTCCGGCCACCGCTCCTCGGTCGTCAGGTCCGGGACCACCATGGCCGTACCGGTGGTGGCGGCGTCCAGGCAGGGGCCCCGGCCGTGCTCGTACTGCCAGATGTCGAGGGTCCGGGCCAGCTCGCCGGTGCACGCGGCGGTGTACGCCTCGCTGCCCTGAACCAGGGTCACCGAGACCTCCCGGGCGCCGGGGATGGTCTCCCTGGTGACCTCGGCGACGGTGGTGAGCACGGTGTCCAGGTCCGTCTCGTCGTGCTTGATCCGGCCGAGCCTGATCAGGGCTTCGGCCAGGTCCTGGGGTACCTGCGGCATGCGGTCTGACGTCCTTGCGAAAACCGGCGCCGTCGACCTGGGAGCTCAACAGCGCGTGGCGGGCGGCCCGCGTTCGCGAACCGCTGTGCCGATCCGGTGGTGGATCGGGAACCGGCGCCGCTGCTTGACGCTCGCTCCGAACGCCCCGCGCGGGGGCGTCAGCTACAGGATGACCACTCTACGACGCATCGGGCGTGGCGGCGAAGGACGGGCGCGGCGGTCGTTTCGTCCCGCCGACGGGACCCGCCGGGTGGCCGGGACGTGCTCGGACCGAGCGCCGCGGTGCCCGCGCGGGAGCCTGCCGCCGGTGCCTCGACCTCGGCGCTCATTCGTCCGCCGTGCCACACTTGCCGGGTGTGCCGCCGGTTGGCGGCAGACCGGTGGGCGCCGTCGAGGCATGCCGCTCACCGCAGTGTCCCGCCTCTGGACCGACGTTGCCGCCAGATTCCCTCCCGCCGCCGTCCGGACCGTCGCCGGGTGTCCAGGTCGCGGTCCTCTCCGACCTGCCCAACGCCGGGACCGCCTGCGCCCAGGGCCGGCACTTCGTGGAGGAGCAGCTGTGGCGGTGGCGGGTACCGATGCAGGTCGCCGACACCATGGTGCTGCTGGCCAGCGAGATCATCGCCAACGCGGTGCGGCACGGTCCACCGCCGGTCTGCCTCGAGCTGAGCCTGCATGCCGACCGGGTCCGGCTGGAGGTGACCGACTCCAGCGCCACCCCGCCGGTGCCGCGCCGTCCGGAGTTGGAGGCCCTCGGCGGGCGCGGTCTCTTCCTGATCGACACGCTGGCGGCGAAGTGGGGCTGGCACCCGCGCGCGCCCGGCAAGGTCGTCTGGTGCGAGATGCCGATCGCCGATCCCGTGCTGCCGCCGACACGCTGAGTCCACGGAGGTGCTGGTCGGATCGCGGGACTGTCGCCGGTGCCGTCGGAGCGTAGGGTGAGGGCCCTGTAGTCCGCGCCGGCTTCCCCGGCGGCGTGGCGAACCGGCGTCGGCGTTGGGCGTGGGTCCCGGATTCGTTGCGGTGGGTCCGTGCAGCGGTCCGCGATCGTGGGCTGCCGTTCGCGCACCCGTCCACGCGATCGGAACGGGCGCCACCCCCGAAGGACCGACATCATGGCGCAGCCGCCGCTGGACCCGGCCGACGCGTTCGCCGAACTCGGCCGGATCAGACTCGGCGAGGTCGGGCTTGACGAGGTGCTGAACCGGGTGGCCGAGTTGGCGAAGAGCACCATCCCCGGCGTGGCGGAGGCGTCGGTGACCCTGGTCCACGCCGGCGCGGCGCACACGGCGGCGTACACCGGGCAACTGGCCCGCGACCTCGACGAGTGGCAGTACGCCCAGGGCCGGGGGCCCTGCCTGGACGCCGCCGCCAGCGGCACCAGCGCGAGCGTGCCGGACGCGGCGGCCGAGGACCGCTGGCCGGATTGGGCCGAGCGGGCCCGCGCCGCCGGCCTGGGCAGCTCGCTCTCGGTCGGCCTGCCGATCCAGCAGGCGGTGGTGGGCGCGCTGAACCTCTACGCCGAGCGGCCACACTCCTTCGATCCCGAGGCGACCCGGCTCGCGGAGACCTTCGCCGCGTACGGCGCCGTCGCCCTGGCGAACGCCCACCTGTACGACAGCACGGCCGCCCTGGCCCGGCAGATGCGCGCCGCGATGGCCAGTCGAGCGGTCATCGAGCAGGCCAAGGGCATTATCATGGGCCAGCGGCGCTGCACGGCCGAGGAGGCGTTCGCGGTGCTGGCGAAGGCGGCACAGGAACAGAACACGAAGCTCCGCGACGTCGCCGCGGAGCTGGTCCGGCGGGTCCGTCCGGGCAACTGAGGGCCGTCAGGCCGCCTGGCCGGGCCGCGGCTGCCGCTCGGGCGCCGTCGAAGTGTCGGCCAGCCCGAGGTCCTGCCGTACCCCGGTCACGCCGAGGATGTACCGGACGACCGGCGACGGGTTCCGCAGAGTGAGCTGCCCGCCCAGGTGCACCACCAGGTGGTGGGCCCGCAGCAGAGCGGTGACGCCGTGGGCGCCGAGGTAGGTGACTGCCGACAGGTCCAGCGCGATCTGCGGCGGCGGCGTGCGGGCCAGCAGTTCCACCTGCTCGACGAGCAGGTGGGCGTTGCTCATGTCGACCTTACCGGCGACGCTGAGCTGCTTGGTCGAGCCCTGGCGGGTGGAGTCGAGCCGCATGATGGGTTGGTCCGGGTGACGCGCGGCTGGTGTGTCGGAACGGTGGCACCCGGACGGGTACCGATTGATCAACATGGCGCCTCCGACGCGACGTTCGAGGCGCGTTCCCAGTCGCAGCTCGACTGCTGCGGTGGGCACGCCCAGCGGAGGGCACCTGTCTTGACCCGTACCCGACGGTACTCCGATCCGTCCGGTCGTGCACCCGCGACGCTGCTCCGGGGCTGTCCGCGGGGGTGTTCTCCTCAGAATCACCCGAGCATGTGAGGCGGCCGGGACGGCTGTGTGCTCAACCGTCCCGGCCTGGGTCGCGCCGGGCCCGGGCGCCAGCGCGTACCTGCGTCCATCCTGCAGTGGACTCCCGTACCGGCCAAGTCGCCGGACGGCACCGGGTGGAGGCTCCGGGGCCGTCGGCTCCGCGTCAGGAGGGCTGGCGGGGCGCGACGAACTCCGGGGTCGGGTGTGGAGACTCCCCGGTCACCTGCGTGATCACTTCCGCGGCGATGTCACGCAGCTTGCGATTGCGGTGCTGCGACGCCTCCCGCAGGAAGGCGAAGGCGGCCGTGGCGGTGCAGCGCTGCTGCCCCATCAGCACGCCCAGCGCCTGGTCGATGACGCTGCGCGAGGCCATCGCGTCGGCGAGCTGCTGGTGCAGCAGTGCCTGGTCGGCCTGGCGCAGGATGATCGTCAACGCGGCCGCGCACTGGTCGGCGAACGCCGTCGCGTGCCGGCGCGCGTCGTCGGTGTACGCCTGCGGGCGGGTGGCGTACAGGTTCAACGCGCCGACGGTCTCACCATCGACGGTCAACGGCAGCGACAGCGAGCCGCGGATGCCGTGCCGCAGCGCGTGCTCGCGGTAACTGGGCCAGCGCTCGTCGTCCCTCAGGTCCACGACCTCGACGACGTGCCCGAGGCGCAGCGCGTCGAGGCACGGCCCCTCGTCCGCGCCGTACTGGATCTCGTCGGATCGGGCGGCCAGTGCGTCGCTGCTGGCCACGGTGAAGGCACCGTTGTCCCGACGGACGGTCAGGCCGCAGGCCACCGCCGGGCTGACCACCTCCGCGGCCACCCGGACCATCTCATCGAGGAACACGTCGACGTCCGATGAATCGGCCAACAGCGTCAACAGTCGGCTGTACGCCGAGGCCAGTTGCGACTGCACAGCGTCAGACACCGCCATCCTCCTGCATCGAGCCGTCCCATCGCCTCACGGCCGGGCCTTCCGCCCGCCGCCGGTGAAGAATCGTATCTCCGCCCGGCGAGCTCCCTGCCAGCCAGGATGGCTCGATGACAACCGCCCGCCACGGGCCCGCCCAGCGCCTTCCGGCGGCTGATCCGAGGGACCGCGACGGCCGGCCCGATCGGTGCGGTCAGTCGGTGCCGAGAGCGGCGGCCGCGGTGGGCAGCCCGGGGACCGGGACGTCGACCGCGAGCAGCGCGCCGTCCAGCGGGCCCGCCGGGTCCAGCGCGTGCCGGGCGGTGCCGACGAAGAGCCGGCGCAGGCCGGGGCCGCCGAGGCAGAGACCGGCCGGCTGCGTCGCCGGCAGTCGGATCTCCCGGTCGAGCACCCCGTCCGGACGGTACCGGCGCACCGCCGAGCCACCCCACAGGGCGACCCAGACGTGGCCCGCCGCGTCGACGGTCATCCCGTCCGGCACCCCCTCGCCCGGGGTCAGTCGCAGGAACGGCTGCCGCCCGTCGAGGGCGCCGGTGCGCGGGTCGACGGTGAACCGGTCGACCTCCCCGCGCGGAGAGTCGGCCAGGTACATGGTGGTGCCGGCGGCGTCGAACGCCGGACCGTTGGGCACGGTCAACCCGGTTACCGCCGGGACCGGCGCCGCACCCGGGGCCATCCGGTACAGCGCACCGCGGCCGGGCACCCCGGCGTACGTCATGCTGCCGGCCCAGAAGCGACCGTACCGGTCGGCGACCGCGTCGTTCATCCGGGCCGGCTCGGCCTGCTCGTCCACCAGATCGGCGAGGGAGCGTCGGTCGCCGGCGGCGGGCAGCAGGGCGATCCCGGTCCCGGCGGCGGCCAACCAGTCGCCGGGCCGGCCGGCCACCGGGGCGACCGCGCCCAGCGGCACGTCCAGCCGGCGCAGCTCCCGCAGCGGCGCGGGGCGGTCGCCGGTGGTCTCCAACAGCCGCCCGGCCAGCAGGTCGACCAGGATCAGTCGGCCGTCCACCCAGCGCAGGCCCTCGCCCAGCTCCAGCCGGTCCGCGCTCCACACGGTCGGTTCGGTCAGCTCCATCGCTCTCCTCCAAAGCCTGGTCGCCGGTGTCCACTGCGCCGACCCCGGGCGGCGCCCGGTCCCGCGTCGGCCACGGGGTGCGTCAGCGCACCGTGCCGCCGGGGCCCTGGTCGAGCAGGCTCAGCTCGGCCCGGTCGGGTAGACCCTCCCAGTCGCCCCGGGTGGCGACGGCGAACGCGCCGGTGGTGACCGCCCGGTCCAGCCGGGCGGACGCGTCGGCGCCGTCCAGCCAGGCCGAGAGCAGGCCGGCGACGAAGGCGTCGCCGGCGCCGACGGTGTCCACCACCGGCACCGCGCGGGCCGGACGGTGCACCGTGCCGGTCGCACCGTGGCTGGTGGCCCCGCCCGCACCGTGCTTCACCACCACCTCGTTCACGCCGGCCGCACGGAGCGCGGCGACCGGGTCGACCGCGTCGGTGAGCACGGCCAGCTCGTCGTCGGAGCCGACCACCAGGTCGATCGAGGGCAGCAGCGGCCGCAACGCGGCGGCGGCCTCGGCGACGGACCAGAGCCGACGCCGGTGGTTGACGTCGAGGCAGACCGTGGTGCCGGCGGCGCGGGCCCGTTCCACCGCGGTCACCACCGCCGTGTACGGCCCGTCGCCGAGCGCGCAGGTGATCCCGGTGACGTGCAGCAGTCGCGGCGGCGGGCCGGGCGCGTCGAAGGCGGCGGTGACGTCGTCCGGGGCGAGTCGGGAGCCGGCCGAACCGGCGCGGTGGTAGGTGACCCGGTTGATGTCGCCCACCCGGGACTCGAAGAGGATCAGCCCGGTGGGGGCCGCCTGATCCACCCGGGACCAGGTCAGGTCGACACCCTCGGCCCGCAGGGTGCGGCGGACCAGCTCGCCCGGCTCGTCCGCGCCGGTCACCCCGACCCAGGCGGCCGAGTGACCGAGCCGGGCCAGCCCGATCGCGACCGTCGATTCGGCCCCGGCGACGGAGATCCCGGCGGTGCCGCCCAGGCGCAGCGGACCGGTGGTACGGAACGCCGCCATCGTCTCGCCGAGGGTGAGCAGGTCGGTCACGGACGTACCGCCGTCAGGAAGGCCGCGGCCCGCTCCCGCAGCGCGGCCGGATCGCCGCCCTTGAGGGCGTCGCCGAGGAGCGGCGAGCCCACACCGACCGCGACGGCGCCCCGGTCCAGGTAGCGGCGCGCGCCGTCCGCGTCGACGCCGCCGACCGGCACGAAGGCGGTCTCCGGGAACGGGTCGCGCAGCGCGCCGAGGTAGTCGGGGCCGCCGAGGGAGGCCGGGAAGAGCTTGACCGCGCTGGCACCGCCGCTGCCGGCCTGCACCACCTCGGTGGGGGTCAGCGCGCCGGCGAGCACCGGCAGGCCCAGGCGGCCGGCCTCGCCGAGGCTCGGCGCCAGCGCCGGGGTGACCAGGAAGGTGGCACCCGCGTCGGCCGCCGCCCGGGCGTCGTCGACGCTGAGCACCGTGCCGGCGCCGAGACCGAAGCCCGGCCCGAGGGCGGCCCGGGCCCGGCGGATGGTGCCGAGCGCGTCCGTGCCGGTCAGCGAGACCTCGATCAGCGCCACGCCGGCGTCGGCCAGGGTGAGCACCGCGGCCAGCGCCGCGGCCGGGTCGGGACCGCGCACGATAGCCAGCAGTCGGTGGGTACGCAGCTCGTCGAGCAGGTTCATCGCGGGCGTCCTCCTCGGAAGCGGTGGGCGGAGATGGTGAGCCGCCAGACGACCTGGCCGGCGGGTGGGACCACCGCGGCGTCGTCCGGGCCGGCGTCGGCCAGGTCGAAGGCGGCGCCGAGCATCGGTTCGACCCCGACGCTGCGGTACGGGCTGCCGGCCGGCCAGCCGCCCAGGTTGCGCCAGAGCGCGGTGCTGCGGGGCTGGTCGTCACACTCCAGCTCCAGGGTGAGCCGGTCGGCGCCGTCGGTGACCCGCACCCGGGGGCAGTCGAGCAGCACCGCGCCGAGCGCCGTCCCGTCGTCCGGGCCGAGGGTGTCCAGCGTCAGCCCGGCCGGCGCCGGCCAGGGCCCGGTCAACCAGGAATCGCCGGCCGGCCACGCCCCGGGGGGCAGCAGCGCGGCGGCCTCCGGGTGCAGCCGGGTCGGAGTGCCGCCGGGGGCGTCCAGCCGGGCCGCCGGGGAGAGGTCGAGCAGCGCGTGCGCGGCCCAGACGAAGCGGTGACCGGGGTCGGCGGCCAGCCGGTAGTCGGCCACCACCGCACCGGCGGAGTCGGTGATCCGGCGGGTCAGGGTGAACGCCGGGCGTTCGATGACCACGGTGCCCGGGCCGGTGCTGCGCCACGGGCGGGACCAGACCTCGCCGTGGTCGGGCCGGCCGCGCACGGTGGGCAGGCACTCCTCCAGCCCGCCGGCGTCGACGAAGGCGCCGTCCGGGCGGACCTCGTGGCGCCCGGGCTCCGTCCCGCGCCACAGCCATTCCCGGGCGCCACCGCGCAGGCTCGTCCACCGGGCGCCGTGCGCCGCGTCGTACGCCACGGTCAACGGCACCGGATCCGCGTCGTCAGGTTCGACCGACCGCGGCCCGGAGGGGGCGCTCACCATTCGGCGAACGACCCGTCGCGGTGCTGCCAGACCGGGTTGCGCCAGGCGTGCGGGGTACGCGCCGCCTCCCGGACCGCTGCCTCGTCCACGGTGATGCCCAGGCCGGGCTTGTCGAACCGGGCGATGTGCCCATCGACGAAGCGGAACGGCTCGGGATCGACCACGTAGTCCAGCAGCTCCGAGCCGGCGTGGTAGTGGATGCCGATGCTCTGCTCCTGGATCAGGAAGTTCGGCGTCGCGAAGGCCACCTGGAGGCTGGCCGCGAGCGAGATCGGGCCGAGCGGGCAGTGCGGGGCGAGCAGCGCACCGTACGTCTCGGCCAGCGCGGCGATCCGGCGGACCTCGGAGATCCCGCCGGCGTGGGACAGGTCCGGCTGGACCACGGCCACCCCGGCCTGCAACGGGGCGAGGAACTCCGAGCGGCCGTAGAGCCGCTCGCCGGTGGCCACCGGGATCGGCGTGCTGGTGACGATGTCGTGCAGGTGGTGGGCCTGGTCCGGGAGGACCGGCTCCTCCACGAAGAACGGCCGCAGAGCGGCCAGCTCGGGCAGGATGCGGCGGACCGCGGCCAGGCCGGCCCGGCCGTGGAAGTCCAGCGCGATGTCCCGGTCGTCCCCGAGCACCTCCCGGGCGGCGGCGACCCGGCCGACCACCGCGTCCACCTCGGCCGAGGTGGGGATGGCCGAGAGCCGGCCGCACGCGTTCATCTTGACCCCGGTGAGGCCGGCGGCGACCTGCGCGGCGGCCGCGTCGGCGACCTCGTCGGGCTCGTCCCCGCCGATCCAGGAGTAGATCCGGACGCGGTCGCGTACCGGCCCGCCGAGCAGCGCGTGCACCGGCGCCCCGTACGCCTGCCCGGCGATGTCCCAGAGCGCCTGGTCCAGCCCGGCGACCGCGCTGGACAGGATCGGACCGCCACGGTAGAAGCCGCCCTTGGTGAGCACCTGCCAGTGCTGCTCGATCCGCAGTGGATCCTCACCGATCAGGTACTCGGAGAGCACCTCGACCGCGCTGCGCACCACCTCGGCGCGCCCCTCGACCACCGGTTCGCCCCACCCGACGAGCCCGTCGTCGGTCTCCACCCGGCAGAACAACCACCGTGGCGTGACCAGGAAGGTCTCGATCCGCTCGATCTTCACCGACTGCCCCTTCGTCCCCGTACCTTCTCGACGTCGCGGACGGCCTTGTCCAGCAACTCACGCATGGCGGTCTCGGCCGCCGCCTCGTCCCGGGCCCGGATCGCGTCGACCACCGCACGGTGACTGGGCACCGGGTCGTCGTGCGCGGCCCCACCGTGCACCAGCCGGTCGCGCTCGGCGAGACCGGTCTCCATCACCACCTCCATCCGCTCCAGCAGCTCGTTGTGGGTGGCGGCGAGCAGCGCGCGGTGGAAGGAGAGGTCGGCGGCGACGGCGGCGGACGGATCCGGGTTGGCCTCGGCCATCTCGGCCAGTGCCCGGTCCAGCGCGGCCACGTCGTCCGCGGTGGCGCGCGTGGCGGCCAGCCGCGCGGCGGCCGGCTCGATGATGCCGCGCACCTCGTGCAACTGGTCGAGCAGGTACTCGGAGGCACCCTCGGCGAACTGCCAGCGGATCACGTCGCCGTCGAGCAGGTTCCAGTCGGCACGCGGACGGACGAACGTGCCCCGCTTCTGCCGGGCGTCGACGATGCCCTTGGCCGAGAGCACCTTCAGCGCCTCGCGCAGCGCGGTCAGGCTGACGTCGAACTCCTCCTGCAACGCGGCGATGTTCAGGGTCGCGCCGGCGGCGATCTCGCCGGTGAGGATGCGGCGGGCGATGGCCTCGACGGTCTGTCCGTGGACGCCGCGGCGTGCGTACTGTGCCAATGCTCTCCTGGCCTTCTCGTTGGTCGGGATCGATCTCTCAGGCCGAGGCTTTCACCGCGGTCCAGCCGCCGTCCACCACCAGGCTCGCCCCGGTGACGAAGGCGGCGTCGGGTGAGGCGAGGAAGGCCACAGCGGCGGCCACCTCGTCGGGGGTGCCGAACCGCTCCGCCACGGTCTCCGCGACGCTGCGCCGACGGTCCTCTTCGGACACATCGGCCCAGGCGCCGGTGAGGATCGGCCCGGGCAGCACGGTGTTGACCCGCACCCGGGGGCCGTACTCCACCGCGAGCTGGCGGCCGAGCGCGACGAGGCCGCCCTTGGCGGCGGCGTACGCGGGGCGGCCGGGCAGCCCGACCAGCGCGTGCACCGAGGAGACCAGCACCACCGCGCCGGAGCGTTCGCGCAGGTCGTCCAGGCAGGCGCGGACGCCGAGGAAGCTGCCGGTGAGGCTGACCCCGAGTTGATGGTCCCAGGATTGCCGGCTGGTCTCGTGCGCCGGAGCGACCTGCACCGCGTACGCGTTGCTGACCAGGATGTCGACGGGACCGAGGTGTTCCCGAGTGGCCGCCACGGCGGCCGTCCAGGCGGCTTCGTCGCTGACGTCGGCCACTACGGACAGTGCGCGTCCGCCCTGGGCGGTCAGCTCCTCGGCCAGCGGGGTGGAATCGCAGACGTCGACCAGTGCCACCGCCGCGCCCTCGGCGACGAGCCGCCGGGCGGTAGCCGCACCGATGCCGCCCATCGCGCCGGTGACCAGCGCGTTCCTACCATTGAGCCGGAGCATGGGCTGATCCACCTGACCTCGACCTCGGTCTCATCTAATCATTAATTACGAAGATATCTTGACAGCCGGTGCGAGCCAATGCAACCTTCTGATCACACCATTCACATGGCAGACACATCGCGCCGTGACGCTACGTGTCGTAGAGGAAGGACACCCCTCGTGAGCGACTTCGACCCCGGTCGCCGGCGATTCCTTGGCCACCTCGGGCTCGCCGGCCTGGGTGCGCTCGGCGCCAGCTCGTTCCTCAGCGCCTGCGCCAGCTCCGCCAGCGGACCGGCGACCGGCAGCGGCTCCGGCGCGGTCACCATCCAGTCCAACCTCTCCTCACCGCAGGCCAAGGCGGCGATGGAGAAGCTGATCGCCAACTTCAACGCGCAGGGCAAGGGCACGGCGAGCCTCAACACCATCGCCTCGGAGACCTTCCGGACCCAGCTGCCGACCTACCTGACCTCGGCCAACCCGCCGGACCTCTACACCTGGTACGCGGGCTCGGTGGCCAACGACTACGCCAGCCGCAACCTGCTGCTGGACGTCTCCGACGTCTGGAAGTCGCTCGGCGACTACCCCGCGTCGCTGCGCACCCTCTCCACCGACGCCAGCGGCAAGCAGGTCTTCGTGCCGATGAACAACTACTGGTGGGGCTTCTTCTACCGCAAGTCCAACTTCGCCAAGTGGGGCGTGCAGGAGCCGAAGACCTGGACCGAGTTCCTGGCCCTGTGCCAGACGCTGAAGAGCAAGGGCATCCCGCCGATCGGCATCGGCCTGGGCGACACCCCGTGGGTGGCCTCCGCCTGGTTCGACTACCTCAACATCCGGATCAACGGCGCCCCGTTCCACCGCGAACTGCTCGCCGGCAAGCAGCGCTTCGACGACCCGAAGGTCAAGGCGGTCTTCACCCGCTGGCGCGAGGCCCTGCCCTACTTCGACCCCAAGGGCAAGGCGTACCCGTTCCAGGAGGCGACCACCGCGCTGCTGGCCGGCAAGACCGGCATGTTCCTGATCGGCACCTTCTTCGCCGACGCGGCGCCCAAGGACGCGCTCGGCGACCTGGACTTCTTCCGGTTCCCGATCATCGACCCGGCGGTGCCGCTGGCCGAGGAGGCGCCGACCGACGGCTTCTTCGCCAGCGCGAAGACCGCCAACCCGACCGGCACCAAGGCCCTGCTCAGCTACCTGGCCGGGGTCGAGGCCCAGGAGGCGTACGTCAAGGCCAGCTCCGGCATCGTGCTGCCGGCCAACCCCAAGGCCAAGGCGTCCGACTCGCCACTGGTGGTCAAGGGCAAGGCGATGCTGAACGAGGCCAAGGAGCTGACCCAGTTCTTCAACCGCGACTCCAGCGACGCCCTCCAGCCCACCGCGGACACCGCGCTGACCAAGTTCATCGACAAGCCGGACCAGATCGACGCGATCCTGCGCGAGTGGCAGACCAGCGCCGAGAAGGTCTTCAAGGGCTGACGTGACGGCAACCATCTCCACACCTGCGACAACCCCGGTCGCCACCCGGCGGCGGCGACGGTCGGCTGGCCTGTCGCCGCTGCTGGTGGCGTTCGTCCTGGTGCCCTTCGCGGTCGAGAGCATCTGGGTGTTCTGGCCGGCGCTGCAGGGCTTCTGGTTCTCACTCACCCGCTGGGACGGCATGGCGCCGCCGGCCTTCGTCGGCGTCGACAACTACGTCGAGCTGGCCGGTGACGCGACCTTCCGGGGTGCGCTGCTCAACACGGTGATCTGGCTGGTCCTCTTCGGCGGGCTCTCCGTGCTGGGCGGCTTCGGCATGGCCCTGGTCCTGCAACGCGAGCGCCGGGGGGTCGGCTTCTACCGCGCCGCACTGTTCACCCCGGTCGTCTTCTCGCTGGTGGTCACCGCGCTGGTCTGGCGGGTCTTCTACCAGCCCGACGGGATCGCCGACACGGTCCTGCGCGGCATCGGCCTGGAGCACCTCATCCGGCCGTGGCTCGCCGACCCGCAGACCGCGCTGTACGCGGTGATCCTGCCCGCGCTGTGGCGGCAGATCGGCTACGTCATGGTGCTCTACCTGGCCGGGCTCAAGGCGATCGACCCGGCGTTGCACGAGGCGGCCCGGATGGACGGCGCGAACTCCTGGCAACGACTGCGCCACGTGACCATTCCCCAGCTCAAGGGGGTCAACGCCGTGGTGCTCTCGGTCATCGTGATCGACTCGCTGCGCTCCTTCGACATCGTCTGGTCGCTGACCAAGGGCGGGCCGTACCACTCGTCGGAGCTGCTGAGCACGTACATGTACTCGACCGCGTTCCAGAGCCTGCGGCTCGGCTACGCCTCCGCGATCGCCGTGGTGATCTTCGTGCTCGCGCTGGCGGTCATCCTCGGCTACCTCGTCCGAGCGTTCCGGGAGGAAGCGTGATCTCCAAGCTCCGCACCGGGTCCTTCCACACCGGCATGATCCTGCTCTCGCTGCTCTGGCTGGCGCCTGTGCTGTGGGTGGTGGTGATGTCCACCCGGTCCTTCGACGACATCGCGGCGCACGGCGTCGGCAGCCTGCCCCGGTCGTTCACCCTGGACACCTACCGTCAGGCCTGGACCGACGGTGGCGAGTTGCGCGCGCTGGTCAACAGCCTGCTGGTCACCATCCCGTCGGTGGCGCTGAGCCTCGCCCTGGCCGCGGTGGCCGCGTTCGCGCTCAGCCGCTACCGGATCCCGGGCCGGCGCACCATCCTGCTGCTCATGCTCGCGGGCAACCTCCTGCCACCGCAGATCCTGCTCATCCCGGTGGCCAAGTTCAGCGAGCTGACCGGCCTCTACGACACGCTCTGGGCGCTGATCGCGGTGCAGGTCGGCTTCGGGCTCGGCTTCTACACCTTCGTCCTGCACGGCTTCATGCGTGACCTGCCGGGCGAGATCCAGGAGGCGGCCACCATCGACGGTGCCGGCCCGGCGCAGATCTTCGCTCGGGTCATGCTGCCACTGACCCGGCCCGCGCTGGCCGCCCTCGGTGCGCTCTCCTTCACCTGGATCTTCAACGACCTGCTCTGGGCGATCACCGTGCTGCGTACCGACGACAACATGCCGGTCACCCCGGCGCTGCTCGGCCTCCAGGGGCAGTTCGTCTCCTCCTGGAACGTGATCGCCGCGGGCACGGTCATCGCGGCCGTCCCGACCGTCGCGGTCTTCCTGCGCTTCCAGCGGCACTTCGTTTCAGGCCTGGCGATCGGAGCGGTCAAGTGACCACGTTGACGGGCGCCAGCCGGCGCTGGACTCTGCGCGGCGCGCAGACGGAATACACGGTGGCCGTGCCGGCGCACGGCCGGTGGCTGGAGCTGGTGGCCTGGGGGCCGCACGGCGTCTCCGACGGGCCGTCGGCGGTGGCCTACGACGGCCCGGTGCCGTTCCTCACCGCCGGCGACGCCGCGGCGATCGAGTACGCGACCGACGCCGACCGACCGTTCACCGGCGCCGACCTGGTGGTGGAGACCGCCGCCGGGGACCGCCGGGTGGGCCTGGGGTACACCGGCGAGGTGGCCGACCCCGACCGGCGCGAGCTGGCGGTCGACTTCGCCGACCCGGTCACCGGGCTGCGGGCCACCGTGCACTACCGGGTGCCCGCCGGCACCGACGTGGTGCAGCGGTGGGTCGAGCTGACCAACGCCGGCAGCGGACCGCTGAAGCTGGTCCGGGCCGGCTCGGCGGGGTTCTGCGTACCCACTCCGCACGGCGCGCTGCTCAGCCATCAGTGGGGGCAGTGGGAGCAGGAGTTCCAGCTCTCCCACGTCGAGTTGGGCCACGGCGCGTTCACCATCGGCAGTGCCCAGGGGGTGCCCGGGCACCTGCACGTACCGTGGCTGGCCGTCCGGGACGCCGCCGAGCCGGCGGGCCCGACCTGGGGTGTGGCGGTGGCCTGGACGGGTTCCTGGGAGATCGGCGCGGAGCGCGACACCGGCGGTCTGACCCGGGTCCGGGCCGGCCGACAGCTGGTCGACGGCCCGTTGGAGCTGGGTCCCGGCGACCGACTGACCCTGCCGGTGGTCACCGGGGCGTACAGCCCCGACGGCCTGGACGGGCTGGCCCGGGTCTGGCACACCCACCAGCGCCAGCTCGCCGCCGACCGGCTGACCCCCCGGCCGGTGCTCTACAACTCCTGGGAGGCCACCTACTTCGCCGTCGAGGCGAAGAGTCAGCTGGAGCTGGCCGAGATCGCCGCCGAGCTGGGTGTCGAGACGTTCGTGGTGGACGACGGCTGGTTCGTCGGCCGCAACGACGACACTGGCGGGCTGGGCGACTGGACGCCCGACCCGGCCAAGTTCCCCGCCGGGTTCGACGCGTTCATCGCCGACGTCCGGGCGCTGGGGCTCAACTTCGGGCTCTGGGTCGAGCCGGAGTGCGTCAACCCGCGCTCGCGGCTCTACGCCGAGCACCCCGAGTGGGTCTACGCCGTCGACGGCCGGCCGCTCACCCCGGTACGCAACCAGTACCTGCTCGACCTGGGCCGCCCGGAGGTCGCCGAGTTCGTGCACTCCACCGTGGACGGTCTGCTGCGCCGGTACGACATCGACTACCTGAAGTGGGACTTCAACCGCCCGCGTACCGAGCCGGGGCGGCCCGGCGCGGCCGGCCCGCTCGACCTAGACGGCGCGCACGTGGCCAACCTGCACCGCATCTACGAGCGGCTGCGCCACGACCACCCGGGGGTGCTGATCGAGTCGTGCGCCGGTGGCGGTGGGCGCGCCGACCTGGCGATGGCAGCCCGGGCCGACGTCTTCTGGCCCAGCGACAACACCGGCCCGCTGGACCGGCTGGCCATCCAGTACGGCTTCCTGCACGCCAACGCCCCGCACCTGCTCAGCTCCTGGGTCACCGACGCGCCCGGCATGTTCGACCTGCGCCCGCGCTCGCTGGCGTTCCGGTTCGTGCTGGCGATGGCCGGCGTGCTCGGCGTGGGCGCGGACATCCGGTCCTGGACCGCGGAACAGCGGGCCGAGGCGGCCGGTTGGATCGCCCGGTACAAGGAGATCCGGGACGTCGTCACGCACGGCGAGGTGCACCTGATCGGCGGGCCCGACCAGGCCCGATGCGCGGTGCAGTACACCGCCCCGGACGAGCGCCGGGTGGTCGTCCTGGCCTGGCACACCGGGCGGCTGGACGGCGCCGGCCTGCTGCCGTCGCGTCCGGTCCGGCTGCCGCTGCGCGGCCTCGACCCGGCCGCCCGCTACTCCGACGGCGAGCGGCACTACTCCGGCACTCACCTCACCGCGGTCGGCCTGCCGGTGCACTGGAGCCCGACCCACGACGCCGACCTCATCGTGCTGCACCGCGACTGAGGCCGGCGGCACCACCGCACCCCCACCCCCGAGGGACAGGAGTACCCATGCGCCTGATCCGACCGCTGACCGCCACCCTGGCCGTGCTCGGCCTGGGCCTGGTCGGCCCCGCGCCGGCGCTGGCCGGCCCACCTGCCACCGAAACCCCACCCGTCGGCACACCCGGTGCCGGGCCCCGCCCGGGCCGGGTGGACGACACCGGGGCCGAGGACCAGGGCGCCCCCACCTACTTCAACAGTGGGCTCGCCCCGACGCCGTACCAGGGCTGGAACACCTACTTCGGTCTCGGCGGCGACCCCACCGAGGCGGAGATCCGCTCGGTCACCGACTTCATGGTGAGCAGCGGCCTGCGCGACGCCGGCTACACCTACGTCTGGATCGACGGGAACTGGGCGGCGCCCACCCCCCGCGACGGCGCCGGTCAGCTGGTCGCCGATCCGGCCCGGTTCCCCGGCGGGATGGCGGCGCTGGCCGCGTACATCCATTCCAAGGGCATGAAGGCCGGCATCTACACCGACGCCGGCCCGTACCTGCCGGGCCAGTGCGGGCTCGGCAGCAACGGCCATTACCAGGCCGACGTCGACCAGTTCGCCGGCTGGGGCTTCGACGCGCTCAAGGCCGACTGGCTCTGCGGGCGGGCCGCCGGCCTCGACCCGGAGACCACCTTCCGTCAGCTCGCCGACGCGGTACGCCGGTCGCCCCGGCCGATGCTGCTCAACATCTGCAACCCGGTCAGCTCCGACTGGGGTGGCGGCCCGTACACCCCGGAGCAGCTCTCCACCTGGAGCTACACCTACGCGCCCACGATCGCCGACTCGTGGCGCACCTACACCGACGTGAACCTGACCGATCCCACCCCGCAGTGGGCGTTCCCGTGGGTGCTGCGCAACATGGACGTCAACGCGTACCACCCGGCGGCCACCGGGCCGGGGCACTACAACGACCCGGACTACCTGCTGCCGATGCGACCGCTGCCCGCCGGCGGGTACGAGATGAGCCTGGACGAGTCCAGGACCCAGCTCGGCATGTGGGCGATCATGGCCGCGCCGCTGGTGATCGGATCCGACCCGCGCGGCCTGCCCGGCGAGATGATCTCGGCGCTGACCAACCCGGAGATCGTCGGGGTGGACCAGGACCCGCTGGTCCGGCAGGGCGTGAAGGTCGCCGACACCGGGGTCGACGCGCAGGTCTGGAGCAAGGTGCTCACCGGCTCCGGCCGTCGGGCCGTGGCGCTGCTCAACCGGCACGACACCGCCCAGGCGATCACGGTGAACTTCGCCGACGTCGCGCTCGGCGGTCCGGTCGCGGTCCGCGACCTGTGGGCCCGCGCCGACGTCGACGCCGCCCCCGGCACCGCCGGCGTCCAGCCGTTCACCGGCTCGTACACCGTGCAGGTCCCGGCGCACGGGGTGGCCATGCTCGCCCTGACCGGCACCGACCAGGTGGCCGGCGTCGACCTCGGCGGCACGGCCAGCGCAAGTCCGGCGCTGGTGCGGGTGGACGACACGCACGCCGCCGCCTTCGTCCGGAGCGCCTCCGGCGCACTGGCGATGAACACCCGCTCCGGCACCACCTGGGGCACCGGTTGGACCTCGCTCGGTGGTCCGGTCGGCGGCCGGATCGTCGGCCAGCCGGCCGCGTACGGGTCGGCGGGCGGTCGCATCGACGTCTTCGTCCGGGGCAGCGACAACGCGGTGTGGCGGCGCAGCCTCGTCGCCGGCGCGTGGGGGCCGTGGAGCAGCCTCGGCGGCACGGTGACCGACGCGCCGACGGTGGCGTGGACCAGTCCGACGCAGTGGACGATCGTGGCGCGCGGCGCCGACGGCAAGCTCTGGTCACGGACCCCGTCCACCGGTTGGACCGGGATCGGCGCGCCGGACGACCGGCCGATCCACGGCCGCCCGAGCGCGGTCGTCGACGATGCCGGCGTGCTGCACGTCGCGGTCCGCAGCCGGACCGACGAGGTGTGGTGGCGCAGCCGGACCGGCGCCACCTGGTCGGCCTGGACCGCGCTCGGCGGCACCACCAGCGGCAGCCCGACCCTGCTGGCCACCTCCGGTCGGGTCTACCTGTTCGCGCTGGCCGCCGACAACCGGCTCTGGCAGCGCAACCTGGTCGACGGGGCGTGGGGCGGCTGGTTCCGTCGGGGCGAGTTCGCCACCGACGCGTTCCGGGGCGCCCCGGGTGCCGCGGCCGGCGCCAACGGCAGCGCCTGGCTGGCGGTACGTGGCGTCGACGACCGGGTGCACCAGATCGTTCTCTGATCCACGGCGGCGTGTCGCCGGCGGTTTCACCCGCCGGCGGCACGCCATCGGTTCGACCCGCGACTGCGCCATCTCCTCGTCCCACCGCTGCTGGCGGGGACCGGTGGCCAGCGCCGCATCGTGGAACGCGCCACCCGGCCGCCCTGGCACGGCGGCATTTCCGCGAGAACCGAACGGACATTCCAGGCAGGTAGTAGCGTCCCCTTCGTGCTGGACCTTGGTGCGCTCGGAGCGCCCTGGAGCCTGGCCAGCGCGACGGGCCTGAGCGATCCCCCCCAAGCCTGGCTGATGGACGTCGTCGACGTCCTGGTCCGGGTGGTGGAGGCCACCGGGGCGGTGGTCATCTTCGTCGGCGCCGTGTTGGCCTTCGGCCAGTTCGTGCTCGTGGGCTTCCGGGACCGGCGGACCCGCAGCTTCATTCCGGTACGGCTGCGGCTCGGGCGGTTCCTCGCCCTCGGGCTGGAGTTCCAGCTTGCCTCGGACATCCTGCGTACCGCCATCGCGCCGACCCTGCTCGAGATCGCCGAACTCGCCGCGATCGCCGCGATCCGGACCGCGTTGAACTTCTTCCTCGCCAAGGAGAGCAAACAGCAACGCGACGAACTGGCCCAGACCGACGACCGTTCCGGTGCACCGCCGGAGCCGGTGGGCCGGTCGCGCGGGGACCGCCGATGAGTGTCCTCATCGAGTACGCCGCGCTGTCCTGTGTCCTGGCCGGCCTGCTGACCGGCGGGCTGGTCCTGCTCACCGTGCGCGACGGGCGGCTGGCCCTGATGGTGGCACTCGACTTCTGGATCGCCGCCGGGCTGCTACGGCTGAGCCTGCGACCCGGCTGGGATCAGCTGATCAGCGCGGCGGCGATCATCGCCGTACGTCAGATCGTCGGCCTGGCGCTCTGGTCCCGGCGGTCGCCACGGCGACCGCCGACCCCCGACACCTGACCGTGCCGGCTCAGCCGACGGTTCGGCCCAGGAAGCCTCGGACGTAGCCGGCGATGACGTCCAGGTGGCTCTCCAGGGCGAAGTGCCCGGTGCTCCGCGGGGGTCCGGGTCTTCGTCCGGCCGGCCGCTCAGGGACGGTGCTGGTTCGGGACCGGCCGGGTCGGGATGTGCTCGTAACGCTTGCGCATGACCTCGCTGGCGGCCGGGCCGGCGGCGAAGACGAAGTTCTCGGCGTCGAGCGGGCGTCCGGTGGTCCGGTCGACGATGACCGGGTCGACCTCCTCGCCGGTGTTCCGGTCGACCAGGATCATGCTGCGTTCGCCGGGCCCGAGGCGGGAGTTCCCCCAGGCGGCGAGGGCGACCACGATGGGACGCAGGCTGCGGCCCAGCTCGGTGAGGACGTACTCGTAGCGGTCCGGCCGGGTCTGGTAGCGGCGCCGTTCGAGCAGCCCCTGACTGGTGAGCGTCTTGAGTCGGCTGGTCAGGATGCTGGATGAGACGCCCAGGTTGGCCTGGAACTGCTCGAATCGGGTGTAGCCGTCGAATGCGTCATGCAAGATCAGGAGTGTCCACCACTCGCCCACGTGCCCCAGCGCGCTGGACAGCGGGCACTCGCGGTCCTCCAGCCGGATCTTCCCTGCCACGGATCTGCCCTCTCCCGAGTGGGTGCTAGTGTCGAAGTCAGTAGGTTCTGATTCCGAAGCAACTATACGGCGTCCCCAGGACGTCCGCTTCATGCTGCAACGACAGGGGTAACCGATGTCCGAGACACTGTCCGCGCGCGATTCACTGCACGGCCGACGCGCCCTGGTGACCGGGGGAACGAAGGGTGCCGGGGCCGCGATCGCCGCCCGGCTGCGCGAGGCCGGCGCCGACGTGTGGGCCACCGCCCGCACCCAGCCGGAGGGGTACGAGTACGCCGACCGGTTCATCGCCGCCGACACGTCGACCGTCGCGGGTGCCGACCTGGTGGCGCAGCGGCTGCTCGGCGCGGGCGGCGTCGACATCATCGTGCACGTCGTCGGCGGCTCGCACGCCCCGGCCGGTGGCTTCGCCGCGCTCACCGAGCAGGACTGGATCGAGGAGTTGAACCTCAACCTCCTCGGCGCGGTCCGGCTCGACCGGCACCTCGTTCCGTCCATGATCGAAAAGCGCTCGGGCGCGATCGTGCACGTCTCCTCGATCCAACGCCGCAAGCCGATGTACGAGGCCACCCTCGGGTACGCGGCCGCGAAGGCGGCGCTGACCGCGTACAGCAAGGGCCTGGCCAACGAGCTCGCGCCGCACGGCGTACGGGTCAACAGCGTCGCGCCCGGCTTCATCCAGACCACCGCCGCCGACGCGCTGATCGACCGCCTCGCCGCCGGGCAGGGCGTCGACCGCGACACCGCCCTCGACCAGCTGATGGCCTCCCTGGGCGGGATCCCGCTGGGTCGCCCGGCCCATCCGAGCGAGGTCGCCGACCTGGTCGGCTTCCTGGTCTCCGACCGCGCCTCGGCCATCGTCGGAGCGGAACACGTCATCGACGGCGGCACCATCCCGACCGTCTGACCCTCCTCCGAAAGGACAGCGACCATGGCTGCCACCGACACCGCACCGGACATCATCCGCCGCTACTTCGAGCTGGCCGGCCAGCGGGACCAGGACGCCTACTTCGCCCTGTTCGCCGACGACGCCGTCGTCGAGGACGAGGGGAGGGAGTACCGCGGCATCGACGCCATCCGGCGGTGGCGCGGCGAGGTGCCGCTGGTGTCGTACGACATCACCGACGTCGAGCAGACGCCCGCCGGCACCATCGTGACCGCCACGATCAGCGGCGACTTCCCGGGCAGCCCGGTCGCCGGGCTCCGGTTCCGCTTCGGCGACTACGACGACACCCGGATCCGAAGGCTCCGCATCGCACCCTGACCGGCGGCGACCGGCGTTCAATCGGTTCAATCCGCGGGTCACGGCTCCGGCCAACCCAGAAGATGGAGGAGAGTGACGCGGGAGTCGGCCGGCGAACGGCCAGCCACCGACAGCGGGAGCGCAATCGTGAGCGATATCAGCCTCGGCGCCGGCCAGCGGGGTAGCGACTACGCCGACCTGTCCCGGCAGATCCGCGCGGCGGGTCTGCTCGAACGGAGGACCGCCTACTACGCGGTGCGGATCGGCCTCGTCGTCGGTTCCTTCGCCGGACTGTGGGCCCTGTTCTTCGTCCTGGGTGAATCGTGGTGGCAGCTCGGAGTGGCGGTGGCCCTCGCGGTGGTCATCGCGCAGGCCGGGTTCCTCGGCCACGACGCGGGGCACCGGCAGATCGGCCGCTCACGCCGGGCCGACGATCTGATCGGCATCCTGCACGGCAACCTGCTGACGGGGATCAGCTACGGCTGGTGGGTGGACAAGCACAACCGGCACCACGCCCACCCGAACACCGAGGGCAAGGACCCCGACATCACCGTGGCCCCCCTGTCCTTCACCGCTGACCAGGCGCGGCGACAGCGGGGCCTGGGCGCACTGTTCGTCCGGCACCAGGCGTACCTCTTCTTCCCGCTGCTGCTGCTGGAGGGCCTGCACCTGCACGCCCTCAGCCTGCGGGCCGTCCTCGGCCGACGCCGCCTCGCGCGTCGACCGGTCGAGGCCGGGCTGCTCGCCCTGCACCTCGGCGGCTACCTGGCTGCCGTGTTCCTCGTCCTGAACCCCGCGCAGGCGATCACGTTCATCCTCGTCAACCAGGGCGTGCTCGGCCTGTACCTCGGCTGTTCCTTCGCTCCCAACCACAAGGGCATGCCGATCCTCGGCGCCGAGGACAACCTCGACTACCTGCGGCGGCAGGTCCTCACGTCCCGCAACGTGCGCGGGGGGTGGCTCCTCGACACCGCGCTCGGCGGCCTCAACTACCAGATCGAACATCACCTGTTCCCGAGCATGCCGTGCCCCAACCTCCGCCGCGCCCGGCCGCTGATCCAGCGGTTCTGCGCCGAGCACGGCATCGCCTACCACGAGACGAGCCTGGGCCGCTCCTGGGCGGAGGGACTGCGCCACCTGAACGACATCGGATCCCCCGGGTCCCGGACGGGCCGGGCCGTCGGCTGACGCCGGCCGGCCGCCGAGTGCCGGAACCCGGCGGGCCAGGCGTGACGCCGCCGCGTCAGCACCGGCGGCGGATCGCGAACCCCGGTCCCAGCCGGAACTGACGCCCCACCAGCGCGGCGACAGCCACCGCGGCAGCGGCCGCTGCCCCGGCGACGATGGCCGGACGACGGCGGATGGCTGATCGGACCGCGCCCACCGCACCCGACCGTGAACCCAGCGCCGATCCGTCCTGATGCCGCGCGTTGCCGGAGATCTCGCCGATGGCGGCCTTCGGTCGCCGTGTCCCGCCGCGGCCGAGTGCCCGCCCGCGCTGCTGCACGGACCGGGCCACGCCGCCGAGACCCGCGCTCGTCCTCGTGCGGACGTCGGACAGGGCACCGGCTGCCCGTTCCTGCATCGTCTGGGCCCGCTGTGTCACGTCCTGCCCGACCCGGTTCGGCAACTCGGTGACCCGTTCCGCCCCCATGTCCGCCTTGTTCGCCAACGCCTGGACGGTGTCACTCAGGTCGGCCCGGGTCCGCTCGATGTCCGTACGGACGCGGTCCGGGTCACTGCTCCAGTTGGTCACTGCTTCCTGCCCTCCTCTGCGGCCTGCCGGCACGGCAGCCGGGGTGCCGTCCACCCCGCGGTGCCGTGCCGGCGGCCGACACCCTCAGCGGGACGCCGCTCCCGATCGAGCGGGGTCGGTGCTTTCGACAGCAGGCGGTGACACGTACGTGGTCGTCGCATCGAACGCACCGGTCCGGAGGGCGGAATCCTCGTCGCCCGTCTTGTCCCGGGCAGCCCGCCGGGCCCGTACCACGGCTGCCGCGAACGCCGCCGCTGTCAGCGACATCGCCGCTGCCTGCCACAGCTGCCGTCTCCTGCTCTCTCGACGCCTCATGCCGATCGCCCCTTCACTGACTCGCTTGGTCGTGGCCTCCATCGTGCAAAACCGGAAGCGGTAGCCAGGGGGCCTTCCGCGCATTTGACACGTTCGTGCCGGATGAGGACATCGCTGCGCGACCGCGGGCCGCGGCGCGGGTCGGGCAGGCGAGCCCACCAGCCTGCCCTGGTCGTCACCAGGTGGACGGGCGCTCGAGGTCGCCGGCCCGTTGGTATCCGCCGAGGACCGCCAGACCATCCGACTCGGTGTAGCCGTTCCCCCAACCCCTGAGGAACGCCTCGACGACGTGCGGCCAGCAACCGGGCAAGCCGCACCAGCGCTGAGGTACGGGCGAACGCGTACTCCTCGAACGTCACGCACTATCAACGTCGCGGACCGGCCAGGTCGTAGACACCCCCCGGGCATTCTTCGAGGACCGGTTGGCGCGCGCCGGCAACTGACCACTGCCGCGGAAGTGCGGGCACGCTGGATCCGGCCGCCGGCTGGTCGTCCCCTCCGCTGGTCGTCATCGTTCGGTGAGAAGGGTGGCGGTCGGGAGCCGTCGGATGAGGATCGCCGGGACCAGGGCGGCGAGCACGGTCAGCAGCAGCGCCCCGGCGGTCACGGCCAGCGACAGGATCGCCAACCGGCCGTCGAGGCGGCCGACCAGCAGGGCCACCGATCCGAGGCCCGCTACGGTCCCGAGGACGCTGCCGAGCACTCCCACGCCGAGGGCTTCGTAGACGAGCAGCCGGTTGAGTGCGGAGTCCGGCCATCCGACGGCCCGGAGGGTGGCGAACTCGGCGGAGCGTTCCCGCACGTTGAGGTAGAGCACGTCGGCCACGCCCAGCACCCCGAACAGCAGCACCCCACCGACCGCGATCAGATCCACTCCACGTACCTGCACGGAGACGGCCTGGCCGAGCAGGGAGCCGACCATGCCGTCCTGGAACGCCCAGAGCGAGGCGGCGATCAAGGTGACCGCGCCTACGCCGGCGGCGAGGCTGACCGCTCCGGCGAGGGTGCGTGCGGGTGCCCGTACCAGGTTGGCGGCGGCGAGTCCGGCGAAGGTACGCCGTGGGGCGGCGCGTCGGGCCCGCGCGGGGGCCGCCTGGAGCAACTCGGCCGATCGGGTGCGGGCGGCCTGGATCGCCGGTAGCGCGCCGGCCACCGCGGTGAGAAACACCGCGATCGGTACGCACAGGAGGACGACGGCGCCGGAGACCTCGACGCCGGCCAGGTGGCCGAGCGGGCTGGACAGGCCGGCGCCGAGCAGGCCCGCGGCGAGGCCGAGGGTGGTGGTCTCGGTGAGGACCAGCAGGCTCAGTCGCCAGCCGGGCCAGCCGACGCAGGCCAGCACGGCCAGTTCTCGTCGGCGGGAGCGGACGGCGGTGGACACCGCGTTGCCGACGAGCAGGGCGCACACCACCAGTAGCAGTCCGAGCAGCATGATGTTCTTGCGGTCGACGGCGGTGACGATCTCGGCAGCCACGCCCTTGCGTGTGCCGGCTTCGGCCAGGGTCAGGTCGGGGCGGCCGAGTGGGTTGGCGGGCAGCAGCACGGGGCTACGTACGGTGGAGCCGCCGAGCACGATTTCGACGGTCAGCCCGGTCTGCCGGACGATTTCGTCGGCCACGAGCCGGACCCGTTCCCGGGCCACCTCGTCGAACCGGTCGATGCCGGCCACCCGGACCCGGACGGAGCTCAGTGGTGTGTCGGCCACCGGTGAACCGACGCTGGTGTACAGGTCATCGGTGGCGGTCAGGGTGGTCAGCAGGTGCGGTGGGCGGGGCGGGTAGCCCAGCGGGTCGTCGCCGGGCAGTAGGGGACGGTCGGCGAGCAGCTGCCGGGTACGGGGGTCGGCGCCCACCGGTGGGGCCGGGCGGTACAGGTCGAGGGCCTGCTGGGCGGCGCCACCGACGGTGGGCAGGGCGTCGGCTGCGAAGCTGCCCACGGGGGTGACCGACCACTCCTCGCTCCGCCCGATCAGACTGATCGGCTCCCCGGTGCCGACACCGCCGGCGTTGAGCCAGGCATCCCGCCACAGGTCGTCGATGGCCTGGTCGGTGGAACCGGGTTCACCGGAGCGGAGCAGTATTCGGCCGCTGCCGTCGGGTTGTGGTGTGTAGGCCGGTAGTGCCGGTCGCAGCAGGGTCTGGACGCCGGACAGGGGGCCGTTGTCGGCCAGGGCGGTGTCGAGTCGGGCGCGGTAGAGCTGCCCCAGGTCGTGCGCGGCTGCCTGCGGGGGTGCCTTCGCCGAGTCGCGCAGCAGCGGCCACAGTGCTTCGGTCGTGGAACCGGGCACCTGGCTGGCGGTCCGGCCCGCGAGTCGGGACACGGCGAGGTTCATCTGCTCGTCCAGAGCGAGGTCCGTAGCGGCGAGTACCGGCAGTGTCCGGCCGGCCGGGCCGGTCGGCGTGAACGGTGACGCCGATGTGCTGCGGGTTGCGGGGCCGATCGTGTCGGAGCCGGTCAGGTAGCGGCCCTGGCGTACCGCCCGGTCCAGGCCGGCCAGGCGCGCCTCGGCTGTCGGGTCGATCCCGGCCACGAGCATCGGTACCACCGCGGGTAGCCGGGTCTCCAGTCGAGCGGTGGCGGGTATGGCGGCGACGGGGCGGCCGAGCGTGATCACGTTGGCCGCCCGGAAGGTGCCGTCGGAGAGCAACTGGTAGGCCTCCAACACGCTGGCCTTGGTTCGTCGGTTGCCCGGATCGAAGCTGCCCGTGGCGGTCGTGCACACCTGCAGACGCCGCCCGTCGGGCTGCACCTCCAAGGGGCCACCTCCGCCAGTGCCGGGGCACTCGGCGGCCGAGGTGGTCTGGTCGATGCGGGTGCCGTCGGAGTAGACGAACACACGCTGGCCGCCGTCCATCACGGACAGTGGCAGCAGGGGCCGACGGGACACGTAAACGTAGGTGGGAGCGGCGGCGAGCGTGCTCAGCCCACGGTCCGCGCTGACGCGGAGGGCGACCTCGATGACCTGCCGCTCGGCTGTCCGGTCGACCTGGTCGGTCACGTCCACCGGCAGGCCGGGTCGGATGTCGGCGAGCCCGAGGACCGCCAGCGGGGCGGCCACCTCGACCCCGGGGACGCGTTCGATCCTCCGCCACTGCTCCAGGGTGATGCCGCCGTAGGCCGCGGTGGGCCGGTCCTGACGCAGCGGGCCACCGACGGGCGCCGACGGGTGGACCAGGATGTCGTACGACGGCCGGAACTGGCCGTCGATGGAGCCGCGGGCGACCAGCCGTGAGGTGGCGGCGGCCCCGGTGAGCACGGTGAACCCGGTGGTCGCGACCAGCACGGCGGCGAACACCGCCAGACTCCGGCCGGGCGTGTGCCGTAGCTGGGACCAGACCATCCGCAACATGAGTGGGACCTCTCCGCTCAGGAGTACGGGTCGACCTGCGGCCGGCCGGAACGGCGTCGTGAGTTCATCCCACTCCTTCTGATCGACCTGTCGATGAGCGTTGTACGAACCCATGACGTTGGCGGTTTCCGACCACCGCACCCCGTTTCCGCGCCGGTGTCAGACGGTCCGTCCGTCGTGGACGCGAACGTCCGGTCGCAGCGGTCCGCGAGCGACGCCTCGTGGGTCACCATGAGCAGGGTCTTGCCCGTATTCGTCGCGTAGCCGCCAGAGCAGGTCCATGATCCCGGTGCCGGTGGCGGAGTCCAGGTTGCCGGCCGGCTCGTCGGCCAGCAGGTAGTGGGCGAGCCGCCGGCCGGACAGGCCGGTCACCTCCACGTCATCGACCTCGATGCGGCCCTCGTCGGCGCGTTCGATCGCGCCGATCAGATGCAGCAGGGTGGACTTTTGCGAACCGCTCGGGCCGGTCACCGCGACGGTGGCGCCCGCCGGCACCTGAAGGGTGACCCGGTCCACGCCGACGATCGTCCCGTCACCCGAGCGGAACCGCTTGACCAGGTCGGCGACCCGGATGACGGCTCCCCGCCCGGCGGTGGTCTCGCCGTCGGCCCTCATCGGGCGCCGGGCATCGTCAGCAGGAACATGGAATGCACGAGCAGATCTTCCACCGCCCAGCCCCCGTATCGCTCGGCATGACAAGTGAAAATACATGGCCGGCCGTCGATCAATCAACCCGACGGAAGGACCCCGCGCCGCAGCCCCCACCAGCCAATCCTCCGGATCCTGCGTGCGAACTCAGCACTTGATCTCAGGCTCGGGTGACCGGGTGCACGCGGGCAACTCCCTGCCAACCCCCGGTGAACCCCAGGTCGCTGGACCAGGCGCTCGCGCCCTCGTAGCTCAGGGGATAGAGCATCGCCGCAGGCGTCCGCATGATTGCGGACCGCTCAAGGACTCAGCCTCGGTGACGAGGACGTCGGGCGGGCGAACGCGCTGCCTGTCTCAAGTGGGTGCCTACGCGAGCGGCCAGACTTCTACCGGGAAGACCACCATGTCGAAGCCGTCGTGGCAGCGAAGCCCAGCGACTCGTACAGCGGCCTGCCCAGCCGGGAAGCGGTCAGTGTGACCGGCAGGCCTGCCATCGGAGCTAGGGAACCCAGCATGACCGCACGGCCCACACCCCGGGAACGGAACGCCGGCGAGGTTCCGACCCAGTAGTGGCTGCCAAACCCACCGTCCACGACGGTGACGCACACCCCCGCGATCTCGCCATCCAGACTGGCGATGAACACGTCCACACCTGGCTGGTGAATCAACGCAATCGGGAACATCTCACCGCCCTGGTAGGGCTCGAATCTGGCGAGCGCGAAAGCGGCGATCACGGCTCGCTCAGCCGCTCTCAGGTCCGACTCGCTCGGCGCCCGGAGCACGTTCATCGCGGGCTCGGCAACAGCGCCGGGCTGGCGCAGCATGATCGGCATCTGCCAGTTGCGCATGCGTAGGTGGCTCAGATCGGTCGAGCTGAACGGGTCCTCGGCGTCCACCGGACCGGCTGCCCGGGTGGCCAGATCGGATATCTCAGCTACCTCCTCGCGCCACAGGTCGGGCTTCTGGATCAGGACGCGCAGACCCGCGCGCTCGTCACCGACGACGGCGACGAAGCCGCGGCGGCGGATCACCCTGTGGCCGCGGGCGTGGCCGGTGGCGGCCCAGAAAGCAGCCGAATTGCGGGCCTGTCGCAGGGGAGCGTCAGAGGCAGAAGCAGGCCGATCGGGGGTGCGCACGTCGATCGTCATGGGGCAGGTATTCCTTCTCATGGCGTCATCGAGGTTGCCGCCGACCGCCCCGGTGCAAATCGCGGCGCGCACCGTTTCGGCGACGTCGCCGTAGCCGCGTTCCAGGTCTGCGGTCACCGGAAGGTCCACGGCGGCGGCTCGGGGCTCGTTCCCTGGGGTCAGGACGGGGCTACGCGAAACTGAGGCCATTGGCCCGGGCGCGTTTGAGTTCGGAGAAGGCTCCGCAGGCGGCGAGCAGGCGGGCGCCCTCGAAGACGCGCACGGCCTCGTCCCCCCGAGGGATCGAGGTCAGCACGGGGCCGAAGAAGGCCACGTCGTCGACCACCACCGTCGGTGTACCGAGATCCTCGCCGACGAGTTTCTGGGCGCGGGAGGTGCTCGCGCGCATCTGCGGGTCGAGGTCGCTGCGGTGGGCGGCGTCGGCCAGGTCGGCGGGAAGGCCCGCCTCGGTCAGGGCCGCTGGGACGACGCGGTCGAAGTTCTTGTCGCCCTCGTCGTGGATCCGGTGCCCGAGCGCCGGGTACAGACGCGCCAGGGCGTCGGGGCCGTGATGGGCGACTGCTGCCACGCAGACCCGCGCCGGCCCCCACGCCCGGTCGTTGAACTCGCGGTACCAGGGCTCCAGATCTCGATGCTCGTTGATCACCGCGAGGCTCATGACCTCGAACCGCAGAGTGATCGGACGCATCCGCGCCACTTCCATCAGCCAGCGCGAGGTGATCCAAGCAAACGGACAGGACGGGTCCACGAAGGCCGTGACCACCGGAGGCGCGGCACGATACGAGTTATCTTCCACGGAAAGTAAGTTACCTTCCATGGAAGGTAAGATGCAATCGTGGATGGAGACCGCATCGCCGAAATCGTTGGTCAGTGGCGTCGTGAGCGACCAGACCTCGACCCCAGCCCGCTGCTGATCATCGGTCGGATCCAACAGTTGGCCGACCTGCTCGACGCGGCCCTGAGGCCGCCATTCGCCGCGGCGAATCTGGGCAACGGCGAGTTCGACGTGCTTGCGGCGCTGCGCCGGGAGGGTGAGCCGTACACGCTCACGGCCGGGCAGCTGAGCCAGCGGATGCTCGTGACCACCGGGGCGGTGACCAAGCGTGTGGACCGGCTGATCGCCCGAGGGTTCGTGTCGCGCTCGGTGTTCGAAGCCGACGCGCGCGGCAGAGTGGTGGGGTTGACTCCCGCCGGGGTGGCGTTGATCGATCGGCTCATCGAGGATCATCTGGCTAACGAGGCGGCTGTCCTTCGTGACCTCACCGACAGCGAACGCGGAGGGCTCGAGCGCCTACTGGCGACGTTGACTCGAGCCATCGTTTCCCAGCTTTCGGGATCCGAGACGAGGGGTTGATCGACTCAGAAACACCAACGGGGCGGTGAAGGCCGAACCCGGGGAAGAACTGATCGTGCGGCGACGAACCGGTAGAGCGCCGTGCCGCTGCCGCGCTGAAGCTTTCGCGGTCCAAGCGAAAGTCTGACCGGTGGCCAAATCCGGCGGGCTGGTCAGACCGCTACAGCGCGGGCAAGGCCAGCACTGGCCCGCGCGCCCGAGACCAGCCGGAGATTTCTGGGCAACGACTCGCCCGCCCCCGCTCAGCTGATGCCGCCCCGCGTCGGCCTCGTGGCTGAGTCAGCGCTCGAAGCCCGCGGACGGTTGCTGGCGAGGTTGGTTCCTGTCGGCTGGCGGCTCCCATGCCAGGGGGAGCGCGCGGCACGCCATGATCTTGCGTGATGTGCGCGGTGCGTGCTCTCCAGCAAATGCCAACCCGGGTGAGCCAGTGCCAACGCGGATCACCGCGGCCGACTGCCGGTCGCAAACCGGTGTCCGTGTGCTCCGAGCGTGCTCCTGGGCTGGGAAAACGGGGTGCGGAGAACGTGGGTGAACGTGGGCCACTCCCTGCCACCCCCGGTGAACCCCAGGTCGCTAGACTAGGCGCTCGCGCCCTCGTAGCTCAGGGGATAGAGCATCGGTTTCCTAAACCGTGTGTCGCAGGTTCGAATCCTGCCGGGGGCACCTCGAAGATCAGCCAGAGCCGGCCGTTGAAGACCAGCCAGATGTCCGCCGGGCCATGCGGCCCCATGCCCCGTTCCACCAGCGACCGCGTACCTCCACCCACAGCAGCCTGGGCGACCAAGCGTTCGATGCGGTCGGCAGCCGGCGTGGCGACGACGGATCTTGCGTGGGGCCGAAGGCTTGCTCTACGGTTCGCGAGTGGCAATTCTGCAGGCGCTGACGAACCAGGGACGCGTCGTGGGCGGCCACCTGGCGAGCGGCAGCGTTCTCTCAGGCCAGGGCGGACTCACCATCCAGCACCCACGCAACCCATTCAAGCGGCCCAAGCTCAACGCCGAGACCGTGCTCGAGTGGGAGGAACTCTCGACCACGGAAGGTATCGCCAGCGTCATGGGCCAGGCTGCCGCGAAGGCTGCTCTGCCTGGGATGATCGGTAGGGCTGTCGGTGCCGGCCTCGGGGCTTCCATGAAATCCGGGCACACCGTCCGCGTGACCTGGGCCGACGGCAATCAGTCCATCATTGAGTTGCCGGAAAAGCTGTTCATGATCTTCTCCGTATTACTCAAGCGCCAGCAGGTCGTAACCGATGCCTCCGCGCAAGCCGAGTCTTCGGAGCCCCTCCCAGCCCAGCCTGGCGTGACCGAGAAGATTTTGGACCTTGCTTCTTCGGTGATCCAGCGAGGCAAGCATGGGGCACCGGCCGAGGCCGCAGCTCAGCCGGATGTTGTCGAGTAGATCGCGAAGCTCGCCTCGCTCCGCGACGCTGGCATCCTCACGGACGAGGAGTTCACGGAGAAGAAGGCTGAGCTGCTCAAGCGTCTCTGAAACTTGAGGCGGCCAGTCGTCGCCCCGGTCACCGAACGCGCACGTCTGGGCCGCCATAGCCTGACCCATGCTCGCTCCACATCGACAGACATGTACTCTGACCAGCCAATTTGGGGTGGCACGGCCGGTCGTCTCGGTGGCCGGACATCGGCGCAGAGGGTGGCGGTCGGCCAAGATCGGGCCGCAGGTCCCTGCGTGAGCTTGGCCGAGAGTCGTCCTGCAGCGGTATTTGCCCAGCTCGGCCGCATGCTCGGCGGTCCGAGGCGAAACCTGACTGGCACGGAGCCGCCGTTTGAGATGTTGCAGCTCGGGTGGGGTGGACGCGGAGGCGGCCAACGCCTGACCGTCTGTACGGTATGGACATAGCTTCAGATCCGGGGTGACCGCGGCGGATGCCGTATTGACGCAGGCGACATAACCGGCGGGCGGCGTCTTGACGAGATTCGGCACGTGGTGCGGATCGTGCAGGGGCCCGGACTACTCGGGCGGTAGAGGCTCCAGCCCGTTCGCCGGCACCGGATCCGGACACCCCGGCCCAGCTCAAAGGCAATCCGGTGAGTTCCCCACCGCGGATAATGCCGGCCCAGCTCACACACCATGCAGGCGAGGACCGCCCCCGATACCGCTGCTCCACGATCGACAACACCACCAGCGCCAATCCCGGTCTCCTTAGCCCGCGTTGTCCGCAACCATCACGCGATGAGGAGGCCGAATATCGATATACACCGCCGCCTACTGACAGCCGTGGGACAGGGTGGAGACGGCCAGGAAGGTGCGCGGGTCAAACCGGGTCGTCCAGGGCTGGCCTGCCTCGGTGCGGACCTCAATCTCGTGGTCGCTCAGGAATCGAGCGGTGCTGAAGGTGCCCTCGGAGCCAAGTCCATCGAATGGCGTGGCGAAGCATGCGAGGTCCTGATTGGCCTCCCGACTCCTCAGCCCCGCCCGCGACCGGATACGTAAGACATCAAAGCCGGTCATAAATTCGGGGTAGTGCAGCAGGACCACCTCGAACGAACCGCCTGAGGAAAGGGCTACAACTCTGCTATCCCCGTCTGGCTCCATGCCGTAGAGCGACGGCCCCAAAAACTCGACGCCGCTACAGGCCGCCATCAACGCCAAGACGGTCGCGACCACAGCCGCTGCCCGCGCGAGTGCTGGCCGCAGAACGAGCCACGCCGCGACGCCGAGCAGCACCGATGCGGCGAACAGCACAGCCGCCACGACTGACGAGCGGCCGAACGGCATGAGGTGTACGTAGTGCCACGGATTGCGCCAGGCAACGAGCACGGCTGGCACCGCAACGACGACCAGGCCGGTGAGCACGATTGCCATCACCCGCCGACGGACGATGTTCATCGGTCGTTGCTCGATCCCCCGCTCGATCACTCGCTCATCGTGATTGGTCGCCCAGGCCCCAGCTACCCCCAAGCCGTGTCACCCGGGTCCTGATACCGAGTTGTCACGCAAGTCCCGAGACCGGACCGGCCGGCTGCCGGCGTTTGGACGCTCCGATCTTCTGTCAAGGGGCTGCCTGCGGTGTCTCGGATCGAGTCTGGGTGACGGCGGCGTAGGTGACGCTTCCGAGCAGGACGCCGAGTCCGGCGAACGAGATGCCGTCCCAAGGCTGCGGTAGCCACCCCTTCAGCAGCACGGCAGCAGCAAGGGCGGCCGGCACCGCAGTCAGCAACGCTGCGCCGAGCGCCCAGCTTGAACGCCGGTCATTCTGGCCGTGCAGGAAGGTCAACGCACCGAGAATCGCGAGCAAGCCGTCGGAATAGATCCATGAGAAGGCCAGGACGAGGAGAGCTCCGAGTGCCAGGCCAACGGCCGAACGCCGGAGAGCAGTGCGGAGCGACACAACTCCCTGCTGAGAGGCCTCCCCTCGGCCATCCAGGGGGCGCTTCATCGAGACCCACTGTCACGGGGTGAGGTCCCCATCGTTGCCTTGTATTCGTCCTCGGTCAGTAGCGGTGGCACCCGGCAAGGATGCCTGGCCCAAAGGCTCGGACGCGAGCAGGCGAAACGTCTCACGGGCGATGTAGCGCTTGAGGCAGCGCATGATCTTGGTCTTCAGGGTTCACGTCCCAGGCCCCAACCAGCAGGGGCAGCCGAACGGCCATTGACCGCCCGCCGGCCGTCTGCTTGGCTGCGTCGGAGTTGACCTTGCAGGTCTGAATCTCTCATCGCACTGGAGAATGTATGTCCCCCGTTGATGCCATCAAATCCGTCCTCTCCCAGTACGCCGGCTTTGGCGGTCGAGCTCGCCGGTCCGAATACTGGTGGTTCTTCCTCTTCACCCTGATCCTCAGCGGCGTCGCCGCAGTTCTGGACGGCGCGCTAGGGACCGACATCGGGTCGGATCCCAGCTCTACCGGCGTCATCGGGATCATCGTCAGCTTGGCCCTGCTACTGCCGGGCCTGGCCGTTGCCGTGCGGCGACTTCACGACACCGACCACTCGGGCTGGTGGCTGTTGATCGGACTCGTGCCTCTCGTGGGGGGCATCGTCCTGCTCGTGTTCTTCGCCAAGGACGGCACGCGGGGAGGTAACCGGTACGGCGCCGACCCGAAGGACGCTCCGCAGGCCACCGCCCCCAGCATGGCCTGACAGGGCCCATCGAGTGGCTGCTCGCTAGAGCTGAGCCAGCCCAGGAAGCCCATGCCGGCGGTGACAGCGCACGACTGTCGCCGCCGGCGCCACTCATCGGTCTTCGGCCAGCGAGCAAATGTGGCCACGCCAGTGCCAGAGGCAGCAACAAAGCAGCAAGCCCTTTTTGATGCAGGCCGCTACTACGCATCAGAGGACGCTTGGCGCCAGGTACGGATCAGCGCCGCCCGGCATCCACCGACACATAACGGCAGTGTGGGTCCAGCTCCGTCAGCGGGGTCGAAGCTCCGTCTCGACCTGGTCGCCGCACAGAAGTACAGCAACCCACCCCACCGTCGCAGCCGACCGGCTAAAGCTCGCGACTTGCGTAGAGGACCGCCGTCTTAGCGGTCGAGATCGCGCCACGGTTGCAGCGTCGACCTTGCGGGGTATCGGCCCACCCACCAGGCCAAACGCCGTCATCGAAAAGGGGCCAGTGTTGCCCGGATGGCTAGTTGACCTTGACCGAGCGGCCTGAGCATGATCAACAACAGCTGAGTGACGCGGAGGGGAGGAGGTGATGCGTGATGTCGAGCGTGATTCGTAGTGCTTCGCCGATCGCCAAGATGTTCTGGTGGACCATGGTGATCTTCACCTGTGGGATTTGGGCGCTGGTGCGGGGACGGCCGCGCTAGACGCTGCCCGTGCGGGGCGAGGGTGACGTGGTGGGCACCGGGGTGGACCAGTGTCCACTTGCTGCCCGCCCCGCGGGTTCAAATCTTGCTGCCGCCGCTCGTGAATGCGAGAACGCCCGGCCGATCCTGTCGGATTGGCTGGGCGTTCCGGTTCTGGCCCCGGTAGTACAAGATCCGGAACACGCGCGGAACGTTCGAGGGCAAGCCGGGTATGAGTCGGGTCATTTGGCCTGGTAGACCGACGTGGCCAGTCGCGGGCGCTAGCCACTTCCTAAACCGTGTGTCGCAGGTTCGAATCCTGCCGGGGGCACCAGGTCAGAGCCTTGATCACGATCATTGATCCGCCTTCCGGGGCTTACGTCCCGTTGCGTGGCCGATCGCCTCGCCATCTTCGTCCTGCTCGCGTCCAGGTGTTGAGCGGCCTCCCGGCCATCGACGGCACGGGCGTCGTGACGGGTCGTGACGCTAGGCCGCTCTGATCTTGTTCCACTCCCAAGACCGCTCTGGACCCTTGACGGTCACCGTGGGACGTAGCCGTTTGCAGAGTGGACCACCAAGCGGAAGCCCATCGGCACCCGCTGGTGACGAGGCAGGCCGAGCACTCTGAAGTCGACCGCAAGGTCATCAAAGAAGACCCCTGATCCGGGAGCCATCTCCACGTCCGGGATCGTGATCGTAACGAAGACCGGCAGCTCCATGCCCGCGGCTACCGTGGTCGAGCGGAAGGGTGCCGCCGCAGCCGGGTCGAACCCGACGGCAGTGGCCTCATCGGCGCGGTTTACCGCCAGGCGGGCGATCTTGAACACCTGCTGATCCGCAGGACCGTCATTGATGCCGGTGATCGTCACCGGCCACGGACCGGGATTGCGGATCGACGCGCCGAACGTGACCTGCCTTCCCGGATTGAAGGCGAACCGCACCTCCGTCCTCGGCCCTTCCGTGCGGGACTCGGCGTCAGCCCCGTGCCACCACGAGCTGCCGTGATCGAGGCGATGGCCGATGGTGGCCGACAGATACCCAGCGCACAGTGCGATAGCCAGCATCGCGGCAACCAGGAGCCGCCAGCGGGGCCTCAGAGGGGGCGTCCGCAGAAGACGAGCATCGGGCATGGCAGGTCGGCGGCGGCCCTCCCTTCTGGTAGTGCCCGCACTGGCGGCTGGAGGATCGGCGACGGCAGGCATGGCGGGCCGGAGCGCCAACGTCATGACCGCGCACGCTACAACGGACATTCGCCAGGCGCTGCCCGCCCCCAACGGAGTTCTGCTGGCGCTTCACCGGCTGCACCGTTAGTCGTAGAGCTCAGGCCGCCACAGAGTCTCTTCTCTGCGATCCACCCCGGCGGAGCCTGAAGCAACGGATGATCTCGTAACCGGCGGGATCGCCTCCTGGTCAGGCGGTGCCGTAATCGCTGGATGCCCTCAGGGAGACGGATGCAGACCCAGAGCAGGGCCAGCGATGCCGCAAGGGTGACCAGGTCGATGCACACGAGGCTGCCAAGCGGACTCACCGGCGGCTTCTTGATGACAGCGGGACGGAGAATCGGCAAGCAGGCACGAGCATGATCGTGCCACGGCACGAATGCTGAGTGACCAACTGAGTGACGAGCGGGGCCGACGTCAGCGGACAGCCATCCTCCTGGCGCGGCTGCAGTAATCGAGCCGGGGCCGTTGCGAGGCTCCACCTCGTCGCCGGCGGGACCTAAGCTCACGGGATGTCCCGCCCCGCCAGGATGCGGCTATCTGTCGGCCACCCGCTCGCGATGAGGGTGCTCCTCAGTTGCGTGGGGTTGATTCCGGTGGTCTGCGCGGCGTTTCTGCTGCTCGTGGGTGCCCTCACGTGGACAGCCCTGCGGGGGCCATGGTGGATGCGGGCGATTGAGGGCGTGTTCCTCTATGGGGTGCTGCTCATCGGGATTTACGTTCTTTGCGCCAGCGCGTACTTCGCGTTTGCGCATGCCACATATCGCGGTTGGCTTCGGGGGACGGCCCTGACACTGCTCATCGCCTATCGGAAGAAACAGGTCGACCTCAGCCTCGCCACGGTCCGCTACGACGACCGATCGTCGGTCTTGACTGCCACTGACCCGAGGTCCGGTACGGAGTTGACGCTGAACATCGACGCGTTCGGGGATGCCATGCTTCCGGCCACCCAGTTGACCGCGCTGGCCAACGCGATCTCCGCCGGCCGATCAGAAAACGAGACCCAGCAGGCTGCCTTCGCTGTGGCACGCAGGCTGCGCACTCTCGCCAGGGTGGCGAGCGGGTCAGGTCCCGCCCTGGCTGCTCCTCGACCCGAAGGCACCCGTTCACAGCCCACAGGTGGGTGACGAGCTATCTGAGCAGGGAACGGGCGCCGTCCTCGACACGAGCAGCGGCAACGGCTGGCCGGCCGTGCCGGTCGCCGGGCGAGGCGAGGACCCGGTCGAGCAGGTTCCGCGTGGCTTGCTGGAGTCGCTCGTCGGCGAACCCCTCGGCCTGCAGCGCTGCCGTCCACCCCATTGTGCCGGCGGCGAAGACCCAGGCGCCCGACGGCGCTTGATAGAGCGTCGTGTCTGAGTTCTGCGTCTTGCCCTTGCGGCGGTACGGGGATCTGGCGAGCACCGTGTGTTCCCGTGGCGACGGTACGGTGACGCCGGGCATCACCTGGTCCGCCTCGCCCCACACGACGCGGGGGATTGTGTCGCCGTCCCGCAGCCCGGTACCCGCCCAGAACCAGTGCTTGCTGTCCTGGACCACCAGGTCCGCGTAGCCGTCGACCACGCTCACGTACTGCGCCCCGATCAGTGACTGCTCCGGACTTCCGGCGCGACGCCACTGGGTCATCAGGGGAACACGTCCGTCCGAGAACTTCATGGTCTTCGAGCAGGCCACGGTGCGTTCGTCCGGTTGTCCGTCCGCTGCCCCGTAGCGGATACGCCAGTAGCAGTTGTTGGCGCTGAGAAAGACGAGGCTGGTCCCGCTGTCTCGGGCTGCCGCCACCCTTCGGCGCATCTCCACGGTCCAGTACTCGTCATGGCCGCAGAAGATCACCGCCCGGTACCGGGCCGGATCCACCCGTCCGCGGTCCAGGTCTTCGCTCGTGGCGTAGCTGACGTCGGCGCCGATCCGCTCGATCCACTGTGCGAAGCCGATGTCACGGTCCGCGAGGGCGGGCAGTCCGGTGTTGCCGTAGGGCCGGTCGTGGCTGACCGCCGCCGAGCGAAGCGTGGGGATCTTCTGGCGGGATGGGTCGAAGCCGTAGTAGAGGTTCGCCCCGGTGCTTCCATCTTCCGGCCACATGTTGTACGCCTGGTAGGTGCTGGTCGGCACGATCACCAACCCGGCCGCGGCGGGCTCCGGCTCACGCACCAGGAAGGGAACCCACCGGCACCAGCCCTCCGCGCTGGTCAGCAATGCCAGGTGGTAGCCGCTCACCCAACTCCGGTCCACCCGTAGCCGCCACCCGGGCGCCCAGTCGCAGCGCACCATCCCGGTCTCCGGGTCCACGCTGGGTGCCTGCTGCGTACGCCCAGGCAGCCAGGGACTCGCCGTGATCAGGCGTGCGCCCATCCCGTCGTAGTGGCCGAGTCGGTATACCTGAATTCGGTACTCCTGAGCCGGAGCGACCGACACGTGGAAATCCAGGTCCTCGCCAGGAGCCACACTCGTCGCCGAGGCGTATCCGGCGATCTGAGCCTGCTTGTCGTCGCCGAACCGCTGGTTCGCGATGCTGAAGCCCCTGGTGCCGGCTCGGGAGTTCTCCCGCGTCACCGCGCGCGATCCCAGGGACGGTTGCGGACCGGGCCTCGCCGGGGTCGCGGCCTGATCCCCCGCGTAGTAGGGGTCGAACTCCGGCACGGAGGAGGAAGCCCGAGTGAGCAGGCGTGCCGCACCATATCCCGCCACAGCCAGCGCTCCACTGACCCCGAAGACAGTGAACGCGGCGCGGCGCGACCAGCGGGATCCGGCCGGCCTGACATCATCTTTATTGGTCACGCAACTCGCCTCCTCTCTCCCAGGTGCTTCTTCCCTTGGTCACATCCGTGCCCGAGACCGAAGTTGGGCGGAAGCCAGGCGGAAGTTGGGCCAGTGATCCATTTCGGGCACCGCCGTCACAGGATCGGTCTGCCCGCCTCAACCACGCCGCACGATGCCAGAGCGCTACCACCGGCCGCAGCCCCGTAGGCCTCCGAGGGAAAAAATTGTCGGTATGACGACAGCAGGGCGAAGAGCCTCGTCGGTTCAGGGTGGTCGATGATCCTGACCGCTCAATCAATGATCTTCGCTGTAACGAGATTCCCGGCAAATGCGCTGCAGCGGCACCGCGCGCACATTCCCACGTGCGGGAATAGGCTCCGAAACATCGAGGGCCGGCACCATGGCGGCCATCCCGTGCCGGTGTCCGGATGCGGATCGAGGGGGTCGCGTCCGGCCTCGGTGCGGGTCGCCGTGGTGCCCGTCCGGGGCCCGGGGCGGCGCACGGGAATGAGGGCGGCGTCAGAGCCAGAGCGGTGGCCGGCGGGACCATCGCCGGCCACCGCCACCGCTCACCCGGGAAGCTGCTCGGCCCGGGTGACCACCTCGTCGACCAGGCCGTACTCGCGAGCCTGCTCGGCCGTGAACCAACGGTCCCGGTCCCAGTCGCGCTGGATCTCGTCCAGCGTCCGTCCACTGTGTTGGGCGGTCAGCTCCTGCATGGTGCGCTTGACGTGCAGCATGTTCTCGGCCTGGATGGTGATGTCCGAGGCCGTGCCGCCCATTCCGCCCGACGGCTGGTGCATCATGATCCGCGAGTGCGGCAGTGCGTACCGCTTGCCGGCCGCGCCCGCGCAGAGCAGGAACTGCCCCATCGATCCGGCGAAGCCGAGCGCCAGGGTGGCCACGTCGTTGCGGACGTACCGCATCGTGTCGTAGACCGCCATGCCCGCGCTGACCGAGCCGCCAGGCGAGTTGATGTAGAGGTAGATGTCCCGCTCGGCGTTCTCGGCGGCGAGCAGCAGGATCTGCGCGCAGATCTGGTTGGCCGATTCCTCGGTCACCTCGCTGCCGAGGAAGACGATCCGCTCCCGCAGCAGCCGTTCGAAGACCTGGTCGCCGAAGGACGGCTGCCCGCCGTCCAGCATCCGCACACCGTAGGAGATCATCGCGTCCGCCTTCCACCGCGCCGGCGGGCGGCGGGACCGCCCGGGGGACCGGCCCCTCCAGCGTGCGCGCGGCGGTCGTCGCGGCCCAGGGATTCTGCCGGCGGCAGATCCGCCCAGGGCAGAACCCGGCCGGCCTACACCGCGGTCAGCCGCCGCCGGCCCGCCCGGGCCCGGCGGCGGGCCAGCAGCCTGGAGGTACGCGGACCGGGGCGCCCGGCGGGCGCGGAGGCGATCAGCCGGACCCGCAGCTCCGCCCCGCCGACGGTCGACCCGACGGGCGACGCCGGACCGCCGACGTGCAGGATCGGCCCGCCCAGCCGCAGCACCGGCCCGGCCGGGTGGCGGACGGTGGTCGGGGCGGCGGCCACGGGCGACGCCGCCTCGGCCAGGTGGTCGAGGGCGGTGGGAGATGCGGCCACGGGCGGCGTCGCCTCGGCCGGTTGGAAGCCGATCCGGAGCGTCGGCCCGGTCTCGTCGCGCGTCGACGGCACCCGCTCCAGCCGGGCCAGGGCCGCCCGGGGCGCGGCCGGGATGCGCCGTTCGACCCGGCGCAGGTCGTCGCGGGCCTCCTCGAGCAGGTCGGAGAGGTGGATGCCGAGCGCCCGGCAGATCGCCGCGAGGACCTCCGAGGAGGCCTCCTTGCGGCCGCGCTCGACCTCGGACAGGTAGGGCACGGAGACCCCGGCCGACTCGGCCACCTCGCGCAGCGTGCGGCCCTGGCCCTGGCGCAGCCGGCGCAGCACCCCGCCGATCACTCGTCGCAGCAACGACATGCGGGCCTCACTCTCGCGGTCGTCGTCCGGGTCACCCCCATCATGCCCGTTCCCGCCGGTCCGGGCCGACCCTGCGGGCCCGCGCCGTCCGACGGCGCGGGCCCGTCGCCCTCAGCGGAGCAGGTGGGTGTGCCAGGTGGCCGGCTCGGGCACCAGCCGCACCGTACGGAACAGCGCCCGGGTGCCGCCGGCGGGCAGCAGCGCGTCGTCGTTGATCGTCACGGTCGCCCCGCCGACGTCGTAGACGGTCAGCGACTCGTTGCCGCGCAGCCCGCCGAACTTCGCCCGATGCCCGTCGACCGTCGTGTTCGGGTCGACGTTCGCCTTGTCGAAGGGGTCGGTGACGGACCGGTAGCGGGAGACAGCGACGGTGAGCGTGCGGGCCCGCTGCCGGCCGGGTTCCGCGCTGGCCGGCTCCGGGGACCACGTCGTGTTCGCGTACCAGGACCCCGGCTGCTCCAGTGACTCGGTGACGTCGACCGTGATCGGGCGTAGTCCGGCCGGAACTCCGGTCACCGTTCCCGGCAGCGGGACCGGGTCGTCGCCGAAGCGCAGCGAACGGGCCACCCGGGCGGCCGTCGCCGTCACGTCCCCCGTGCCGCCGTACAGGCGCAGCTGCGCCCAGCCGTCCGGGGCGTACCGCCAGCGCAGGATCGCCTCCGGAGCATCCGCGCCCGTGTAGGTGACGACGGTGCTGGTCGAGCCGTTCAGGACGGGGCCGACGGCGGTGCCGCGCACGGTGGCCGGTTCGCCGCTGTCCCGTTGGGGCGCCGGTGGCTGCACCTGCTTCGGGCGTGCGCAGGGTCGCCAGCCCCTTGGCGGCCTGGCTCTTCACCGTGCCCGTCGAGCAGTCCATGGCTCGGGCGGTCTCCTCGACGCTGAGGTCCTGGAAGTAGCGCAGCACCAGCACGGCCCGTTGCCGGGGCGGGACCTGGCGCAGCGCGCCCACGAGCGTGATCCGGTCGGTGGGGTCGGTGCCGCTCGCCGCCCGTTCGGGCTGCGCGGCGCCGAGCCGAACCCGGGACCAGCGCAGGCGACGCTCGTCGATCAGCCGCCGCAGCAGCATGGTGCGGACGAGGGCATCCAGGTGGTCGGCCCGGCGCGCCCGCGCCCAGTTGCGGTACAGGTCGGTGAGGACCCGTTGCAGGATGTCGTCGCCCCGGTCCCAGTCCCCGCACATGAGGTACGCCGTCCGTCGCCACTGGACCATCCGGGACCGGACGTACCCGGTGTACTCGTCGTCGGCTCCGGCGGCCCGTTCGCCGCTTGTCGTCACGAGGGTCGTACCCCCTCTGTCTGCCGGCCTTGACCGGTTCGTCGCTGTCAACGGGTAGTCGGGTGCGGGGTGGCCGCGGGCTGTCCGCATCGACCACCCGGGGGTGCGGATCGCGCCGTACCCGCTATGTTGTGGGCGTGCAGGCGACGGTGGCGGAGCAGGTTCGACGGTGATCCATTTTCCCGCGCAGCGCAGGGGCCCGCTGAGCGCCCTGAGCCTTCGGCTGGCCGCGGCCCTGGGTCTGGTCTTCGCCGTGGTCGCGGTGGTCTACCTGGACCGGGACGGCTACCGCGACGTCAACGAGGACGGCCTCACCCTGCTCGACTGCTTCTACTACGCGGTCGTCACCCTCTCCACCACCGGGTACGGCGACATCACCCCGTTCGCGCCGTCGGCTCGGCTGGTGAACGTCCTCTTCGTCACTCCCGCCCGGGTGCTCTTCCTGATCATCCTGGTCGGCACCACCCTGGAAGTCCTGACCGAGCAGTACCGGACCGGCCGTCGCCTGTCGCGGTGGAGGAGAAGCGTGAAGGACCACGTCATCATCTGCGGCTACGGCACGAAGGGCCGCAGCGCGGTCTCGGCTCTGCTCGAGAACGGTCTGGACCGGTCCCGGATCGTGGTGGTGGAGCGCAACGGCGCCGCCCTGCGGGGAGCCACCGCCGCCGGGCTGGTGGCCATCGAGGGCTCGGCGACCCGGTCGTCCGTGCTCAACGAGGCGCACGTGAAGACGGCGAAGGCCGTGATCATCGCGACCGACAGCGACGACGCCTCGGTGCTGGTGGCGCTGACCGTGCGGCAACTCACCGCCGGGCAGGTACGGATCATCGCCGCGGCCCGTGAGGCGGAGAACGCCCCACTGCTCAAGCAGAGCGGCGCGCACCACGTGATCGTCTCCTCGGCCACCGCCGGCCGGCTGCTGGGCCTGTCCACCTCGGCACCGCCCCTGATCGACGTGGTGGAGGACCTGCTCACCCCGGGTCAGGGCATGGCGCTGGCCATGCGCTCGGCCGAGCGGAACGAGGTGGGGCGTTCGCCGCGCGAGCTGGAATCGCTGGTGATCGCCCTGGTCCGGCGGGGCAAGGTGGTCACGCTGGCCGACCGGGCCGGCGCGGTGATCGAGACCGGCGACATGCTGGTGCACGTCCGCGACGACCGGCCGACGTCCACGACGGCGGTCTGACCCGCCCGTCCAGATCCGGCGGTCCGTCGCCGGCTACGGCGTCCTGATCCGGTCCTCCCGGCTGCGTCAGCAGGAGGTGTCGGGCGGTGTCTCCTCGCGGACCGCCTCGCCACAGGAGATCGGCCCGGTGGTGGCCCGCCGGAGCAACTCGTAGAGCGTCTCCCGCTCGGTGGGCTCCAGCGCTCCCAACACCTCGTTCTCGGCACCGGCCAGGGCGCACTCCGCCTCGCTGAGGCGCTTCGCACCGTCGTCGGTGAGCTCGACGACGTGTCGCCGACGGTCCTCGGGGGAGCGGCGTCGCTCGATCAGCCGCTCCGCCTCCAGGTCGTTGAGCAGCCCCACGATGTTGGTGCCGTCCATTTCCAAGGTGCTGGCAAGCGCCTGCTGGCTGATTCCGCCGCCGGCGCGCAGCACGGTGAGCGCCACCAGGTGTCGCGGACGCAGGCCCAGCGGTGCCAGCACCGACTCCGACCGCAGCCGCATCCGTCGCGCCAGATGGTCCAGCAGCGCCCCGGAACGGTGCTCCGAAGGGTCGAGCGGGGCGGCGGACATGTGACCCACTCTACCGATCCGAGGAAACATCTGCCTGCTATAAATAGTTGGTGCTACACAGACGATCCTTGGAGGAGAAATAATGCCACACCTGTTGCACATCGACTCGAGCATCCAGGGAGAGCAGTCGGTCAGCCGGCGGCTCACCGCCCGCGCGGCGGCCACCTGGCGCGCGGCACACCCCGACGGCACGGTGACCTACCGCGATCTGGGCGCCGAGCCGCTGCCGCACCTGGACGCGGCGGGCGGTCTGGCCCGGATGGTGCCGGCCGAGCAGCACACCCCGGCGCAGCGCGAGTCGTGGGAGCTGAGCGAGCGGCTGGTGCACGAGATCAAGCAGGCCGACGTCGTCCTGCTCGGGCTCCCGCTCTACAACTACAGCGCGCCGAGCAGCGTCAAGTCCTGGGTCGACCACCTGATCGCGCCGGGGCTTGCCTACGACCCGGAGACCCGGGCCGGCCTCCTCGGTGACCGGGAGTTCATCGTGCTGGCCACCCGGGGTGGCGGCTACGGCGAGGGCACGCCGCGCAACGGCTGGGACCACGCCGAGCCCTGGCTGCCGCACGGCCTGTCCACCACCGGGCTGCAGCCGCGCTTCATCGCCACCGAGCTGACCCTCGCGCCGGTCGTCCCGGCGATGGCCGAGTTGATCCCGCTGCACGAGGCGAGCCTTGCGGCGGCCGAGAAGGAGATCGACAACCTCTGGGCGCCGGCCGACGCCCAGCGCTGAGCCACGCTACGACGAGAGCGGCCGTCCCCGGTAGGGAACGGCCGCTCTCGACGCTGCGGTACGGGTTACATGATCGTCCAGGTGTCGCCGCTGCCGAGCAGGCCGGCGAGCTGCTGCTCGGGAGTCTCGGTGACCTTCGCCTTGGCGGCCGCGAGCTGCTCCTGCACCACGCTGTCGTAGGACGGCCGGTCCACCGAGCGGAACACCCCGATCGGGGTGTTGCGCAGGTCCAGACCGGGCAGTCGGGACAGCGCGAAGGCGTACGCCGGGTCGGCGACCGTCGCGTCGTGCACGACGATCTCCTCCGGTCGCACCGAGGCGGTCTCCCGTACCTCCAGGCCGAACCCGCCGGGCGGGTGCACCACGCAGAACTGCCCGGTCGCACCGAACGTGATCGGCTGCCCGTGCTCCAGCCGGATCAGGTAGTCGTCGCGGGTGGCCGGCTCCTTGAGCTGGTCGAATGCGCCGTCGTTGAAGATGTTGCAGTTCTGGTAGATCTCCACGAACGCGGAGCCCTGGTGCTCGGCGGCGGCCCGCAGCACCGACTGCAGGTGCTTGCGGTCGGAGTCGATGGTGCGGCCGACGAAGCTCGCCTCGGCGCCGAGCGCGAGCGAGAGCGGGTTGAACGGGGCGTCCGCCGAGCCGGCCGGCGTCGACTTGGTGACCTTGCCGACCTCGGAGGTGGGCGAGTACTGCCCCTTGGTCAGACCGTAGATCCGGTTGTTGAACAGCAGGATCTTGAGGTTGACGTTGCGCCGCAGCGCGTGGATCAGGTGGTTGCCGCCGATGGAGAGCGCGTCACCGTCACCCGTGACCACCCACACCGACAGGTCCGGCCGGGACACCGACAGGCCGGTGGCGATCGCCGGCGCGCGGCCGTGGATCGAGTGCATCCCGTAGGTGTTCATGTAGTACGGGAATCGCGACGAGCAGCCGATCCCGGAGACGAAGACGGTCCGCTCGCGGGGAATGTTCAGCTCCGGCATGAACTGCTGGATGGCGGCCAGGATCGCGTAGTCACCGCAGCCGGGGCACCAGCGCACCTCCTGGTCGGACTTGAAGTCCTTGGCGGTGAGCTTGAGGGCGACGGGCTCAGACATTCTTCAGGACCTCTTCCAGCGTCGTCTCCAGCTCCGCTGCCGTGAACGGCAGGCCGCGGACCTGGTTGTAGCTGATCGCGTCGACCAGGTAGCGGGCCCGGATGACGTGGGCGAGCTGGCCCAGGTTCATCTCCGGGATGACCACCCGGTCGTAGGAGCGCAGCACCTCGCCGAGGTTGGCCGGCATCGGGGCCAGGTGCCGCAGGTGCGCCTGGGCGATGGACAGGCCACGCTGACGCAGCCCCCGGCACGCCGCGCCGATCGGGCCGTACGTCGAGCCCCAGCCGAGCACCAGCACCCGGGCGTCGCCGTCGGGGTCCTCGACCTCGATGTCCGGCACCGGGATGGTCTCGATCCGGGCGGCCCGCGTACGCACCATGAAGTCGTGGTTCGCCGGGTCGTACGAGATGTCGCCGGTCTTGTCGGCCTTCTCCAGCCCGCCGATCCGGTGCTCCAGCCCCGGCGTGCCCGGGATCGCCCACGGCCGGGCCAGGGTCTCCGGGTCGCGCAGGTAGGGCAGGAACGTGGTGCCGTCCTCGCCGTTGGGCTTGGCGGCGAACTCCACCCGCAGGTCCGGCAGCGACTCGACGTCGGGCAGCAGCCACGGCTCCGAGCCGTTGGCGACGTAGTTGTCCGACAGCAGGATCACCGGGGTGCGGTAGGTCAGCGCGATCCGGGCGGCCTCCAGCGCGGCGAAGAAGCAGTCCGACGGCGACCTGGGCGCGATCACCGCGACCGGAGCCTCGCCGTGCCGGCCGTAGAGCGCCATGTTGAGGTCGGCCTGCTCGGTCTTGGTCGGCATGCCGGTCGACGGGCCGGCCCGCTGCACGTCCACGATGACCAGCGGCAGCTCCAGCGCCACGGCGAGGGAGATCGTCTCGCTCTTCAGCGCCACACCCGGTCCGCTGGTGGTGGTCACGCCCAGCGAGCCGCCGTACGACGCGCCCAGCGCGGCGCCCACCGCGGCGATCTCGTCCTCCGCCTGCATGGTGAGCACACCGAAGCGCTTGTGCTTGCTCAGCTCGTGCAGGATGTCCGAGGCCGGCGTGATCGGGTACGCGCCGAGGAAGACCGGCAGCCCCGAGCGCACGCCGGCGGCGACCAGGCCCAGCGAGAGCGCGGCGTTGCCGGTGATGTTGCGGTAGGTGCCGGGCTGCATCTTGGCCGGCTTGACCTCGTAGCGGACCGCGAAGTCCTCGGTGGTCTCGCCGAAGTTCCAGCCGGCCCGGAACGCCGCCACGTTCGCCTCGACCAGCTCCGGACGCGCCGCGAACTTGCGCTCCAGGAAGCGCAGCGTCGACTCGTACGGCCGGGAGTACATCCACGAGAGCAGACCGAGGGCGAACATGTTCTTCGACCGCTCGGCGTCCTTCTTCGACACCGCGTGCGCGGCCAGCGCGCCGATGGTCATCGAGGTCAGCGCCACCGGGTGCACCACGTACCCGGCCAGCGAGTCGTCGTCCAGTGGGCTGACCTGGTAGCCGACCTTGGCCAGGTTGCGCTTGGTGAACTCGTCGGTGTTGACGATGATGTCCGCGCCGCGCGGCAGGTCGGCCAGGTTGGCCTTGAGAGCCGCCGGGTTCATCGCCACCAGCACGTTCGGCGCGTCACCCGGGGTCAGGATGTCGTAGTCGGCGAAGTGCACCTGGAAGCTCGACACGCCGGGCAGGGTGCCGGCGGGCGCCCGGATCTCGGCGGGGAAGTTGGGCAGCGTGGAGATGTCGTTGCCGAGCTGGGCCGTCTCCGAGGTGAACCGGTCGCCGGTCAGCTGCATGCCGTCGCCCGAGTCACCGGCGAACCGGATGACCACCCGGTCGAGTTGACGGATCTGCTTGGTCACGCCTGCACCTCGCTTCGCTGCGCGCGCTCGCGCGGGCGGCTGAACATGATGGTGACCTCGCCTTGCCCGGTCACGGGACCTCCTTGACGCACCGGTGTACCGCACCGCCCCAGGGTGGTCCGGTCCGCTGTCGTTCCTCACCTGAGAGCCTACGTCGCACAGGCCCCCCGTCCTCCCCGGAGGTCCGTGGACCGGGACCGGATCGGGTCGACGAATGCACCGTTTTACACCGTTTCGCCGTGCCCGCCGTAATCCAGATCACCGACCCCGGGCCTCCGGAGACCGCCAAGCGCCCACGACCGCCGGCGCTGGGCCGGCGGTCGCGGGTGGCGCGGCGGGATGCCGGCCGGCCGGTCGGTCGGTCGGTGCGGGCCGGTCAGTCGGTGGCGGCCGTGGTCGGCCCCGGGGCCGGGTCGGCGAGACGGCGCCGTAGCGAGGTGGTGGCCAGCGTGAGAGCCAGCACCACGAGCAGCGCGGAGACGGCGATCAGGATGATGGCGGTGCGCTGGACCGAGCTCATCCGGTCGCCGTCACCGGCGCCGCCGCCGGCGAGCACGCCCTGGGAGCCGGTCGGCGCCGGAGGGGAGGCCACCGGGGTGGCGAGCGCCGCCGCCGCGGTGATCCGGAAGCTCATCTGCACCTGCCGGGCCGGGCCGCTGCGCGGGTCGAGCTGGGCGATCGCGGCGCCGGACAGCGGGGCCTCCCGCTGGGCCTGCGGGGTCGCCTCCACCGGCAGCCGCAGCTCGACGGCCTTCCCGGCGGCAACCGTGCCCGCGTCGCACCGGGTGCGGGTCGGGTCCACCCCCACGCACCCCGCCGGCGGGACGGGCACGCGCACCCCGGCCGGCAGGACCACCTCGACCCGGCCGGCGGCGTCCACCTTGCCGGTGTTGCCGAGCCGGACGGCGAGTGTGCTCGCGCCACCGCTGATGTCGAAGGCCACCTCGTCGGCCGCCAGCGAGATGCCGGGCACCGGCGGGCCGGGCGGGAAGAGCACCGCGAAGCCCTGGTCGTCGGTGGCCGTGCCGGCCACCCCGGGCGCCGTCGCGGTGACCCGTGCCGACCCGCTCAGCGGCATCTGCCGCCAGGCGTTGCCGGCGACCCGCAGCCGGATCAGGGTGCTGAACCTGGCCCCCGCCGGGGCCGTCCAGGCACCGCAGCGGTACGCGCCCGCTCCCGTGGCGGCGCAGCCCTTCGTCCCGGTGTCGGTCAGGCCGGCGGGCAGCGTGTAGGAGAGCCTTATCCGCTCGGCCGTGGTGCCGGTGTTGGTCACCGTGACCCGCAGCGTGGTGGGGGTGCTGGCCGCGTTCCAGTACGCCCCGGAGAGGGTGACGTCCTCGGTGGTGATCTGCACACCGAGCGGGTTCGGCGCCGGGGCGTTCGGCCCCGGCGCGGGCGGCGGAACCGGCGGTGCCGGGGGCGCCGGGGGCGCTGCGGTGGGCGCCCGGGTGGTGGTGCCCGGAGCGGGAGCGGTGGTGGTCGGCACCGGGACGCTTGGTGGAGTGGTCGGCGCGGCGGGTGGAGTCGTCACCGGTGGGGGTGCGGTGGTCTCCGGTGCCGGCTCGGTCGGCGACGGGCTGACGGTCGGCTCCTCGGTCGGCGTGGGCTCGGCCGAGGTGGGCTCGATCTCCGGGGGGTCCGGCTCGGTCACCGGGTCGGTGGCCGCCGCGATCGGACTGGCGTCCGGCACCGCCGCGCTCGCCAGGGCCGGCCCGACGGCCATGGCCGCGAGCATGCCGACCGCGAGGGAGGTCGCCAGCAGGGGCGCGTTCCGCCGCCCCGGTGCCCGGGTGCCGGGCGGTACGTCCAGGCGGGCCATCTGTCCTCCGCTGACAATGGGTGAGGGTCCAATATTCGTAACAGTTGCCCCAGAGCACTAGTCCCATCGGGAAACGAATCCGTAACGTGTTCGATACGACCGCTCCGGCGGGGGCGGTAGGCTGCCGAACGTGACCGGTTACCTGGGCTCGTACGCGACGCTCGGGCTGCTTCTGCTCGCCAGCGTTCTCTTCTTCCTTACGGCGTTCTCGGCCAACCGGGTGTTACGCCCTGCCCGTCCGGCTGATCCGCCGGGCAAGCGGACCGCCTATGAGTGCGGGCTCGACCCGGTGGGCGGGGACTGGGCGCAGATGCAGATCCGCTACTACGTCTACGCCTACCTGTACGTCCTGTTCGCGGTGGAGGCGGTGTTCCTCTTCCCCTGGGCGGTGGTGTTCGACCGGCCGGGCTTCGGCCTGGTCACCGTGGTGGAGATGGCGATCTTCGTGGCGGTCCTGGCGCTCGGCATCCTCTACGCCTGGCGGAGGAACATCCTGCGCTGGACCTGACCCCCGCACCGGTCAGGCAAGCCCCCGGCGGGTCACCGCGGGCGGACGGTCGCCCCGGATCGCCGCGACCAGGTCCAGCACCCGACGGGTCGGGCGTACCTGGTGCGCCCGGAACACGCGCGCCCCCAGCCAGGCCGAGACCGCCGTCGCGGCGAGCGTGCCCTCCAACCGCTCGGCCACCGGCAGGTCCAGCGTCTCGCCGATGAAGTCCTTGTTGGACAGCGCCACCAGCAGCGGCCAGCCGGTGGCCGTCAGCTCGTCCAGCCTGCGGGTGATCTCCAGCGAGTGCCGGGTGTTCTTGCCGAAGTCGTGTGCCGGGTCGATGAGGATCCCGTCGGGGCGTACCCCGAGGGCCACCGCGCGCTCGGCGAGCCCGGTCACCGTCGCGATGACGTCGGCCACCACGTCGTCGAAGGCGGCCCGGTGCGGCCGGGTCCGTGGGGCCAGCCCGCCGGCGTGCGAGCAGACCAGGCCAGCGCCGGTCTGCGCGGCGACCTGCGCCAGCGCCGGGTCGGCGCCCGACCAGGTGTCGTTGAGCAGGTCGGCGCCGGCCGCGACGGCCTCCACCGCCACCTCCGCCCGCCACGTGTCGATCGAGATCACCACCTGCGGGAACGCGGCCCGCACCGCGGCGATGGTGTCCACGGTGCGCCGGATCTCCTCGGCGACGTCCACGTCGGCGCCGGGTCCGGCCTTCACCCCGCCGATGTCGATGATCTCGGCGCCCTCGTCCACCGCCCGTTCCACCGCGCGCAGCGCACTGTCGGCGGCGAAGGTGGATCCCCGGTCGAAGAACGAGTCCGGCGTCCGGTTGACGATCGCCATCACCACCAGCTCACCCGGGGCGAACGTCCGCCCACCCAGCCGAAGCGCCCCGGCCATGCCCGCCTCCCGAGAGTCCGTACCGTCGACCGCCCCGCCGGCCGGTCCCGACGCTAGCCCCTCGACCCGGGACGGCACCGGGCGGGCGGCGGAGCCGATCGGGACCGGTCGAGTGGTGGGCTCGCTCCGGGCCGGTCCGACGTGCCACGATCACTGCATGGGTCAGCTTCTGCTCCTGGTGGTCGTGGCGTTGACCGTCGCGGCGGTGGTGTTCGGTGTGACGGTGCTGGTCACCGGCCAGGATCCCGGCCTCGCGCCCGCCGAGCCGGACGGTCGCGCCGTACCGCTGCCGGGCACCCGGCCGCTGCGCGAGTCCGACGTGGGTGAGGTCCGTTTCGACACCGCGCTGCGCGGGTACCGGATGGCCCAGGTCGATCAGGCGATGCGTCGGGCCGCCTACGACATCGGCTACAAGTCCGAACTGATCGGCGTGCTGGAGGCGGAGGTCACCGCGTTGCGCGAGGGTCGGACCGCCGATGCCGAGGCGCTGCGCCGGGCCCGGGAGCAGGCGGCTGACGCCACCGCGCCGCAGGAGCCGGCCACCCCCGTGGAGGCCGGGACCGACACGGGGTCCACGTCCTCGTCGGTCGACCCGGAGGCTGTCGCCCCGGTGGGCGACGAGCCGAGCGCCGGCCAACCGCTCGACGACGAGCCGGCGGCCGGGAAGCACGGCACGGTCGTCCGGTCGGAGTCAGCGTGAACGGTCGGGACGGCGCCGACGATTTCCGCGAGGCCGCCCAACCGGGTGCCGGCGAGGTGACCGCCTCGGTCGTCGTCAACGCCCCCGCGGAGCGGGTCTTCGCCGCGCTGCTCGCCTGGGAACGTCAGTCCGACTGGATCCCGTTCACCACCGTGAAGGTGGTCGAGGGTGACGGGCGCGAGGGCAGCCTGATCGAGGCGGTCACCACCATCGGTCCGGCCGTGCTGCGCGACGAGATGCGTGTGACCCGGGTGGACCAGCCGTACGAAATCGGCGTGGTGCACTGCGGCCGGCTGTTACGCGGCCCGGGCGTGCTGCGCTGCACCCAGATGGAACGCGACCGCACCCAGGTGGTCTGGCACGAATGGTTCCACCTCCCGGGTGGCCCGGCCGGCCGGGTGGCCTGGCCGCTGCTCTGGCCCGGCTCGAAGGTCAGCCTCACCCAGGCGCTGAAGAAGTTCGGTCGGCTCGTCGAGCAGGGCCGGCTGCCCTGAGCGGACGCCGTCAGGTGGCGGGGGTGACCGACGCCGCCGGGCCGGACGCTGCGGTCTCCGGCAGCCGCCCGGTGTCCGGGGCGGCGTCGGCCGGTCGCCAGCCCGGTGAGCGGAACAGGTGCCCGGCCCGCTGCCGCCAGCCCACGGCGGCGCGCAGGTCGCGGGCGATCGAGGCGTACTCGTGGAAGGCCACCCGCAGCGGGTTGTAGCTGGCGATGTTCTTGGTCAGCCCGTACCGGCAGCGCTCCCGCTCGGCGGCGAACGAGCCGAAGAGCCGGTCCCACACGATCAGGATGCCGCCGAAGTTGCGGTCCAGGTATCCGCCCTGCGAGGCGTGGTGCACCCGGTGGTGCGACGGGGTGTTGAAGACCGCCTCGTACCAGCGGGGGAGCTTGTCGATCCGCTCGGTGTGGATCCAGAACTGGTACAGCAGGTTGACTGAGCCACAGAAGGCCACCACCGCCGGGTGCACACCGGCCAGGATCAGCGGGATGTAGAAGACCCAGCTGGTCAGACCGGTCCACGGCTGGCGCAGCGCGGTGGAGAGGTTGAACCGCTGCGACGAGTGGTGCACCACGTGCGAGGCCCAGAGGATCCGGATCACGTGGTGCCCCCGGTGCGACCAGTAGTAGCAGAAATCCTGGGCGAGCAGGATCAGCGGCCAGCTCCACCAGACCTCGGCCACCCGCAGCGGGGTGAGCGCGTAGAGCAGCGCGTACGCGGCGGCGATCGGCACCTTCCAGAGCAGGTCGGTGAAGACGCTGCCCAGCCCCATCGCCATGCTCGTCGCGGTGTCGGCACCGCCGTAGCCGACCTCGTCGTCGTCGCGGTGCAGCAGGTACGAGACCCGCTCCAGCACGATCAGCAACAGGAACGCCGGGATCGACCAGGCGATGACGTCGGGGAACTCCTTCATCGCGCCGCCTCCACTCGCCGTTCCCGGTCGGGAGACCGGGCGGTGACCCCGACCTACCGGTCGGTAACCAGCACCATAGGCAGCCCGGCGGCCACTGGCAATGGGGTGTCGGGGGGTTGGCCTAGCGTGAGGGGGTGACTGACCTGGTGATCGGCGCCGACGGGCTGCCGCGCTGTGCCTGGGGGGCGAGCACCCCCGACTACGCCGTCTACCACGACACCGAGTGGGGCCGGCCGCTGCACGGCGACGACGCGCTCTACGAGCGGATGACCCTGGAGGCGTTCCAGTCCGGCCTGTCCTGGCTGACCATCCTGCGCAAGCGTCCGGCGTTCCGGCTGGCCTTCGACGAGTTCCACATCCCGACCGTCGCCGGCTACGGCGAGGCCGACGTGACCCGCCTGCTCGCCGATGCCGGCATCGTCCGCAACCGGGCCAAGATCGAAGCGGCCATCGCCAACGCGCGTGCGGCGCTGGAGCTGCCCGACGGCCTCTCCGCGCTGCTCTGGTCGTACGCGCCGGCGCCCCGGCCGACCCGCCCCACCTCGTTTGCCGAGGTCGCGGCGATCACCCCGGAGTCGACCGCGATGGCCAAGGCGCTCAAAAAGCGCGGCTTCCGCTTCGTCGGCCCCACCACGGCGTACGCGCTGATGCAGGCCACCGGGATGGTCGACGACCACCTCGCCGGCTGTCACGTCACGGTCCCGCCGACGGCGTGATGGGATGTCAGACATGACGACCGAGACCGCGCACCGGGCCGGCGGGACCGGCCGCACCGATCCGACGGGCACCTGGGCGGTGCTGCTGCCGGCGGAGCGGTACGAGGCCGAGCGGCTCGTGCACCACGACACGCTGGAGCTGACCGGGCTGACCGAGGTGGGCCGACCCGCACCGGGTGACCGGGTGGCGGTGCTCGCCGACACGCCACCCCGGCTGGTGGCGCTCGGCCGGGTCACCGCACCGGTCCAGCGGCACCGGGAGGACCCGGACGACCCGCAGTCTCCGGTCGAGCCGGCGACGCTGGTCGTCGCGTACACCCGGCGGGCCTTCGACGAGCCGGTCCCGGCCGACCGGCTGTCGCTCGACGGGCCGGTCACCGCGCTCGACCCGGCGGCCTTCCGGGAGCTGGCCGACCGGCTCGGTCCGCCGCCGCTGCGGCGCACCTGGCTGGTCAGCCTCGACCTGCCGATCGAGGCCGGCACCCCGGCCGAGGCGGTCCGGCTGTTCTGGTCCTACGTGCAGGAGCTGGGCCCCCGGGAGCTGCCCGCCTTCGTCTCCCCGTCCGGCGACGAGCTGGCCATGCAGGCGTTCGTGCTGGGCGCTGAGGCCAACCAGGACCCGGAGGAGGACGACTGACCACACCGGCCCGGTGCGCGGGCCGCGGTTCAGTGTCCCTCGAAGACCGGCTTCTGTTTGGCGACGAAGGCCATGGTGGCCGCCCGGTGGTCGGCGGTGGCACCACAGATCGACTGCGCCTGCGCCTCGGCCGCTAGGGCGTCGGCGAGGGTGCCCGCGTCGGCGATGGAGAGCTGCCGCTTGATCGCCCCGTACGCCACGGTCGGGCCGGCGGCGAGCCGGGCGGCGAGTTCCTGCGCGGTGGGCAGCACCTTCTCGTCGTCGTCCACCAGCCGGTTGAGCAGCCCCAGCCGGCAGGCCTCCTCGGCGCGTACCGGCTCGGCCAGCAGCAGCAGCTCCACCGCCTTGGCGTGCCCGACCAGCCGGGGCAGCGTCCAGGACGCGCCGGTGTCGGCCGCCAGGCCGACCTTGGCGAAGGCCATCAGGAAGCTGGTGGTCGGCCCGCCAATCCGGATGTCGGCGAGGAAGGCCAGCGACGCGCCCGCGCCGGCGGCCATCCCGCGCACCGCGGCGACCACCGGCTTGGGCAGGTTGGCCAGCCGGGCGGCGATCGGGTTGTAGTGCGCCCGCACGGTGTCCAGCGGGTTGCCGGTGCCCGACTCCAGGGTCGACACGTGCTCGCGCAGGTCCTGCCCGGCGCTGAACGACCCGCCCGCGCCGGCCAGCACCACGGCCCGGCAGGACCGGTCGGTCTCCAGCTCGGCCAGGGTGTCGCGCAGCGCCTCCTTGAGCGCCACGTCGAGGGCGTTCATCGCCGTCGGGCGGTTCAGCGTGAGGGTGACGACGGCGTCGGTCCGGTCGACCAGCAGCGGCTCGGTCACGTGTTCAACGACCCTTCTGTCGGGCGATGCGGTTGCCGGCGTCGAGACAGTGCTCGACGTACCGGTCGGCGGCCGGACGCAGGCGGGCCGCGTGCCGGTCGAAGAAGCTGGCCGCGGCGGTGCCGGGCCAACGCTCGGGCAGCAGCGCCGGGGGCAGCTGCGGGTCCCGGAACAGGAAGGTACGCCACGCGTGCACGAGCCGGAACCGGGCCGCGTACGCCTCCTCGTCGGTGCTGCGCACGGTCACCCCGGCCAGCAGCGGGCGCTGTTCGGCGACGAACCGCTCGTAGGCGCGGCCGATCTCGGCCAGGTCCCAGGCTCGGCGGACCACGCCCATCGCGCCGGGGGTGCCGGCGGCGTGCGAGGCGGTGAACCGTTCGAACCGGACGCCGGCCTCGGCGAGCAGCAGGTCGACGTCCTCGCCCGGCCGGGTGGCCACCCAGGTCTGCTCGTCGAGCGTGCCGTAGCCGAGGAAGCTCAGGTTGGCGGCGAGCCGCTGCCGTTCCCGCCGCGACGGCGGGGCCTCCAGGACGAGCAGGTCGAACCGCCCGTCCCAGCTGACCCGGCCGGTCCGGTAGATCCGCGCCGCCGCCTCGTCCAGTCGCCGGGCGGCTTTCGGTGTGATCGAATATCCGGGTCCGGACACCAACCGGAGCGGGTCGAGCCAGCCCTGGCGCACCATCCGGGAGACGGCCGTCCGCACGGCCGGTGGCGCGATACCCAACGGCGCCAGAAGCTTGACCAGGGCGGCGACCGGTGCGCGGCCACCCCGCGGTCGGAGGTGGTCGCCGTACAGGTCGAAGAGTGCCGACCGTGCCTGCATGACCGCACATTGTGACAGGCCTTCTCAAGATAAGCTAGATGCTGTTACATCAATGCTGCTCCGGTTTGGGTCCGGCGGTGTTCATCAGGGAAAATCGTTTATCGACACCCCCGCGACGGTTGCGGGTGGTCGTGACGAAGTGGCTGTGGGGCAACCCACCGACCCTGGTGTAGGTCTGAGGGGAGACAACATGGCGGCGATGAAGCCGCGGACGGGCGACGGTCCGCTGGAAGTCACCAAGGAGGGTCGGGGCATCGTCATGCGGGTCCCGCTGGAGGGCGGTGGCCGGCTCGTCGTCGAGATGACTCCCGACGAGGCCAACGCGCTCGGTGACGCGCTGAAGGCAGCCGCCGGCTGAGCGACAGGCGCTCCGCTCGGCGTACGCCGCGCGGGACGTTCGTCGGACCCTGAGCCACCGGCCCTGCCGGTGGCTCAGGGTCTTCATCCGTGCGGAACGCGGGCCGAGCCCCGTTCCGCGATCTTTCCTGGAGGTACGGTCCCGCGTGCTCGCCATCCGTCTGGTAGCCGAGCCTGACCGGCTCGACACTCTCGTCTTGCCCGTTCGACCGGCCGGAACGGCGGTGGGCGGCGACGCCCCGGCCGTGCCGATCGCGCCCGCGACCGTGCTGCCCGACGGTGTCGCCGACGAGGCCGCGACGCTGGTCCCGGCCGCGCGGTCGACGGGGCGGGCCGGCGAGGTCCGCACCCACCTGCGTCCGGGGCGTACCCCGGGCGTGCTCGTCCTGATCGGAGTCGGCCAGGGCGGCGAGAGCGACTGGCGGCGGGCCGGTGCCGCGTTGGCCCGCGCCACGGCAGATGAGACGCACATCACCATCGCGCTCCCGGCGGACGTCGCCCCGGCCGCCGTCCGGGGGCTCTGCGAGGGGCTGCTGCTCGCCTCGTACCGGTTCCGGCTCACGGACGCCGACGACGCGCCCGCGCTCGCCGGAGCCGACCTGCTGGTGGCCGATCCCGAATCCCACCTGGCCGCGGTCGAGACCGCACGGACCACCGCCCGGATGACCCGGCTGGCCCGCGACCTGACCAACACTCCCTCCTCGATGAAGAACCCCGAGTGGTTCGCCGCTCAGGTGGCCGCCGCGACCGCCGGGGTGCCGGACCTGCACCTGCGGGTACGCGAGCCGGCGGAACTGGCCGCCGAGGGTTTCGGCGGCATCCTCGCCGTCGGCGGCGGCTCGGCCAGCGGCCCCCGCCTGGTCGAGATGGACTGGCACCCGGCCGGTGCGCGCACCCACGTGGTGCTCGTCGGCAAGGGCATCACCTTCGACACCGGTGGCATCTCCATCAAGCCGGTGTCGGCGATGAAGCTGATGCGCAAGGACATGGGCGGCGCGGCGGCGGTCGTCGCCGCCACCCTCGGCGCGGCCGCGCTGCGGCTGCCGGTACGGGTGACCACGCTGGCCCCGCTGGCCGAGAACATGGTCAGCGGCTCGGCGTTCCGTCCCGGCGACATCGTCCGGCACTACGGCGGGACGACCAGCGAGACGACCAACTCCGACGCCGAGGGCCGGTTGGTGCTCGCCGACGCGATCGCGTACGCCGTCCGGGAGCTCAAGCCCGACCTGCTGCTCGACCTGGCCACCCTGACCGGGGCGAACGCCGTGGCGCTGGGCAAGCGCACCGCCGCCCTCTACAGCGAGAACGACCAGTTGGCCGCCGACGTGCTGGCGGCGGTCGAGGCGGCCGGTGAGCGGGCCTGGCGGTTGCCGCTGCCCGCCGACTACGTCGACTATCTCGGCAGCGAGCTGGCCGACCTGTACAGCGCTCCGACGCAGGGCGCCGGGTCGGTGGTGGCCGCGCTCTACCTGCGCGAGTTCACGGGCGAGCTGCGCGACCGCTGGCTGCACCTGGACATGTCCGCCCCGTCCTGGGCCGACGGCGACGACGCGGAACTCACCCGGGGCGCGACCGGGTGGGGCGTGCGCTCACTGCTGCGCTGGCTGGCCACCCTCGGCTGACCCGCCGCCTGGTCGACCCGGCCGGCGTCCGGCCCGGCCGGGTCAGCACTTGACGGCGGCCAGCAGTCCGTGCCCGACGGGGAGCAGCGCCGGGATCCAGTGCTCCGACTCGCGGATCGCCTTGATCGTCTCGCGGACGGTCACCGTCTCCGCGTCCCGGGCGGCCGGGTCGCCGATCCGGCCGCCGGCCAGCGTGCCGTTGAGCGCCAGCACGCCCCCGGGGCGCAGCAGCCGCAGCGCCGCGTCCACGCAGGCGTGGAAGCCGGTCGCCTCGGCGTCCACGAAGACCAGGTCGTAAGCGCCGTCGGCGAGTCGGGGCAGCACGTCCAGCGCGCGGCCCGTGATGATCCGGGTGCGACCGGCGGCGAAGCCGGCCTCGGCGAAGATCCGTCGGGCGATCCGCTGGTGCTCCACCTCGACGTCGATGGTGGTGAGGACGCCGTCGGCGCGCATCCCGCGCAGCAGCCAGACGCCGCTCACCCCGGTGCCGGTGCCGATCTCCACCACCGCCCGGGCGCTGCCGGCGGCGGCCAGCAGCCGCAGCGCCGCCCCCGCGCCGGGGGTGACGGCGTCCAGCCCCACCTCGTGGGCGAGACTGCGGGCCGTGCGCAGGACGAGATCCTCGTTGACGTACGACTCGGCGAACTGCAGAGCCTGGGTCGTCGAACTGCCGGAACCGGCGACCGTGGCGATGGGGCACCTCCGGGCGGTGCGTGGTGCGGGGGGCGGGTTGGCACTGTGAGCGTAGAGGCGTCGGTCGGCGGGCGCAGCCGCGCCTCCGCCCTTCGCGATCACCGGGGGCAACCGCTGACTCCACTACGGGCATCCGTGCAATCCTGGAAGCGGTATCCCGTCCGCCGCGACCGGGCCGGCACGTGGCCGGGTGATGCGGGACGGGATCCGGGGACGGACTGGGAGGCACCGACGTGACCGACGGCTGGGACTGGCGCCGGGCCGGTGAGGCTGCGGCTCCGGCGGGACCGCCGGGGGACGGGACCCCGCCGACGGGGTCGCCGACCACGCCGGGGGCCGGCACCCCGCCCGCGGCGTCGCCGAGCGGGCCGTGGAGCGCACCCGCGGCACCGTCGAGCAGGCCCGCCCCCTCAGGTCCGTCGCCCTGGTGGTCGGACGCGCTCGCCGACCCGTGGCGGGACCCGGCGGCACCGGCCGCGGTGGTCGTCCCGGCGGTGGCCGAGGCCGGTACGGAGCCCGAGCCGGTCACCGACCCGGACGCGCCCGGCCGGCCGACGCTGCGCCAACTGCTGCTCATCCCGGTGATCACCGCGCTGCTGGCCGGCACCCTCGGCGGTGCGTTGGGCTACGCGTTCGCGGTACGCGGTGGGGCCGTGGGTACGGTGCTCGGCGCCGAGCCGCCCCAGGCGCCCGCGCTGGCCCAGCGCAAGCCCGAGTCGCTGGCCGGCGTGGCCGAACGGGTCCTGCCCAGCGTGGTCACCGTGCGGGTGGCCAGCCTCGGCGGCACGAGCGAGGGCTCCGGCTTCATCGCCAGCGCCGACGGTCATGTGATCACCAACGACCATGTGGTCGCGGGCGGCACCGGCAAGGCCTCGGTGGTCTTCAACGACGGCAGTTCCGCCCCGGCGACCGTGGTCGGTCAGGACCCGGAATCGGACATCGCGGTGATCAAGGTGGAACGCACCGGGCTGCGGCCGGTGGAGTTCGGCGACTCCGACGCGCTCGCGGTCGGCGACCCGGTGCTCGCGATGGGCTCGCCGCTGTCGCTGGCCAACACGGTCACCGCCGGCATCGTGAGCGCCCTGGACCGGACGATGCAGGCCGGCGAGCCGGGGGGCCCGGTGCGTTACTACGCGGCGATCCAGACCGACGCGGCGGTCAACCACGGCAACTCCGGCGGCCCCCTGGTGGACGGCTCCGGCCGGGTGGTGGGGGTCAACTCGACGATCAAGTCGCTGGTCGCCGACGGGCAGGAGGCGGGCAACATCGGCCTCGCGTTCGCCATTCCGATCAACCAGGCCAAGCGGGTGACCCAGGACATCATCGGCACCGGCAAGGCCCGGCGTACGGTGATCGGCGCCCAGGTCGGCGGCCCGGGTGCGGGCGTCGGTGGCGGCGTGCGACTCGGCGCGGTGGAGCCGTCCGGGCCGGCTGCCGACGCCGGGCTGAAGGCCGGCGACGTGGTCCTGAAGCTCAACGGCCGGCCGATGACCGAGCCGACGGACCTCATCGCCCTGGTGCGTAAGTTCGCCCCGGGTTCGGTGGTCACGGTCGAGTACCGGCGCGGCGCCACCCGGCAGAACACCTCGGTGACCCTGGCGGCGGACGCGAAGTGAGGACCGGGTCACCCCCTCCCCGATCGGCGTCCGACGTGCGTAGTCTTGCTGCTGACGCCGATAGGAGGCCTGCGGGATGCTCGAAAACCTGAACGTGTGGGAGATCGGTGCGCTGCTGCTCCTGGCGCTGTTGATCTTCGGTGACCGGCTGCCGGCGGTCATCACCGACGGCCTGCGCATGGTGCGCAACCTGCGGGCCATGGCTCGCAACGCCACCGGTGACCTGAGCCGTGAGCTGGGCACCGACATCCAGCTCGAGGATCTGCACCCCAAGGCGTTCATCCGCAAGCACCTCCTCAGCGAGGAGGACGAGGCGGCGATCCGCAAGCCGCTGCAGGGCGTCTACGACGACCTGCGCTCGGACGTCACCGGCGTGCACAACGAGCTGAAGGACGTTGCCAGCGCCGCCGACCCGCGGGCGAAGGGAACCCGGCCCGCCACGGCCACCGGCACCCCGTCGGCACCGGCCCCCCGGGCCAGCTACGACGACGCCACCTGACCGACCCGCACCCGCCCCGGGGCCGACTCGCGTCCGCCCGGTGCGCTCTTCGGAGCTTGCGCGTGATCAACTCGACTTCAAGGAAACCGGTCTGTCGATCGGCGCGGGACACCGCGACTTCCTTGATAGCGAGTTGATCAAGCCGGTCCACTCCCCGGCGAACCCATTCCCAGGCCGTCGGCCGTGCCCGAGGTACGGCTCAGCCCGCCGGTCGAGGGACCGGCGGGCTGGCGGTGGAACGGCGCCTCAGCGCCCGGCGGGCTTGAGGCCGAGCGGCTTGCCCAGCAGCGACTCGCGGCGCAGCGCCAGGCGGTCGGCGATGCTGCCCAGCGCCTGCGCGGCCGGCGACTCCGGCTCGGCGAGCACGATCGGGTTGCCGGCGTCGCCGGCCTCGCGTACCCGGGTGTCCAGTGGGATCTGCCCGAGCAGCGGCACCTGAGCGCCGATCGTCCGGCTCAGCGACTCGGCGACCGTCGCGCCGCCGCCGGCGCCGAAGATCTCCATTCGGGAGCCGTCCGGCAGTTCCAGCCAGGACATGTTCTCGATGACGCCGACCACCCGCTGGTGGGTCTGCAGCGCGATCGCACCGGCCCGCTCGGCCACCTCGGCGGCGGCGGCCTGCGGGGTGGTGACCACCAGGATCTCCGAGTTGGGCAGCAACTGGGCCAGGGAGATGGCCACGTCGCCGGTGCCCGGGGGCAGGTCGAGCAGGAGCACGTCCAGGTCGCCCCAGTAGACGTCGGCGAGGAACTGCTGCAACGCCCGGTGCAGCATCGGGCCACGCCAGACCACGGCCGCGTTGCCCGAGGTGAACATGCCGATCGAGATGACCTTCACGCCGTGCGACTGCGGCGGCATGATCATGTCCTCGACGCGGGTGGGCCGGGCGTCCGCGCCCAGCATCCGGGGCACCGAGTGGCCGTAGATGTCCGCGTCCACCACGCCGACGGAGAGCCCGCGGGCGGCGAGCGCGGCCGCGAGGTTGACCGTCACGCTGGACTTGCCGACGCCACCCTTGCCGCTGGCCACCGCGTACACCCGGGTGCGGGAGCCGGGCTGGGCGAACGGGATCACCGGCTCCTCGGAGGCGCCCCCGCCACGCAGCTTCGTCTGCAGCGACTGGCGCTGCTCGGTGCTCATCACGCCGAACTCGATCTCGACGCCGCTCACGCCGGGCACCGCGCCGACCGCCGCCGTGATGTCCCTGTTCAGGGTGTCCCGCATCGGGCAACCGGCGACGGTGAGCAGCAGGCCGACCCGTACGACGCCGTCGGCGCCGACCGTGGCGGAGCTGACCATGCCGAGCTCGGTGATGGGCCGGCGGATCTCCGGGTCGTTGACGGTGGCCAGGGCGGCCTGGATCGCGTCCTCGACGGTGCTGACGGGTGCAGACATGCCCGCAATGCTACGTCGGTGGGTATCCGCGTCGGCCGTTGACGGGTGCCGGTGTGAGCGAATCGATGACCGCTGTGGCAAAGGCTCAGCCGTCCGGTGGGCGGCCTGCGGCGCCGTCCGGGCGGCGGTCGCGGGCGAAGTCGCCGTCCACCTCGTCCCGGGGTTCGTCCAGCCTCTCACCGCCGGGTTCGTCCAGCCTCTCACCGCCGGTCGCCCGGGGAGTGCCCCGCTCCTGCTGGCGGCGTTCCAGCCGCTGCCGGCGCTGCCCCGCCTCGTCCAGTTCCTCGGCCAGCCGGGTCAGCTCGGAGCGGAGGAAGTCGCGGGTGGCCACCTCGCCGAGCGCGATCCGCAGCGCGGCGATCTCCCGGGCCAGGTACTCGGTGTCCGCCTTCTGCGCGGTGGCTCGCCGCCGGTCCTCCTCCAGCGCGACCCGGTCCCGGTCGGCCTGCCGGTTCTGGGCCAGCAGGATCAGCGGCGCCGCGTAGCTGGCCTGCAACGACAGCACCAGCGTGAGGAACGTGAAGGTGTACGGGTCGAAGCGCAGGTTCGCCGGCGCAAGGGTGTTCCAGCCGAACCAGAGCGCGATCACCACCGTCATGTAGACGATGAAGTTCGCCGTACCCATGCTCCGGGCGATCCCCTCGGACCACCGGCCGAACGCCTCCGGGTCGAACCGCGGCAGCTTGAGACTGCGGGGCTCGCGCGGCTGGTCCAGCCGTTCGGCCCTGCGCTGGTCAGCCATCCGCGCCGTCCGGCGCCGGGCCGGTGGCGCCCGGGGCGCCCATGGCGTCCCGGTCCCGCCAGTCCCGGGGCAGCGAGTGGTCCAGTACGTCGTCGACGGTGACGGCGCCGACCAGCCGGTTGTTCCGGTCGATCACCGGCATGGCGACCAGGTCGTAGGTGGCCATCCGGCGAGTGATCTCCGGCAGCGGGGTGGTCGGGCGCAGGGGGTCGATGTCGTTGACCACCACCTTGCCGAGCAGGTCGGCCGGCGGTTCGCGCAGCAGCGCCTGGAAGTGCACCATGCCCAGGTAGCGGCCGGTGGGCGTGTTCTGCGGTGCCCGGGTCACGAAGACCTGGGCCGCCACGGCGGGGGAGAGCTGCGGTTCCCGGATCCGGGCGAGCGCCTCCGCCACGGTGGCGTCCGGCGGCAGGATGACCGGCTCCGAGGTCATCACGCTGCCCGCGGTGCCGGGGGTGTACTTGAGCAGTTGGCGCACCGGGTCGGCCTCGTCCGGCTCCATCAGGTCCAGCAGCACGTCCTGCTCCGGCGGCGGCAGCTCGTTGAGCAGGTCCGCCGCGTCGTCCGGGTCCATCTCCTCCAGCACGTCGGCGGCCCGCTCCCGGTCCAGCGCGGCGAGGATCTCCACCTGGTCGTGCTCGGGCAGCTCGCTGAGCACGTCCGCCAGCCGCTCGTCGTCCAGCGCCGCGGCCACCTCGTTGCGCCGCAGGTCGGGCAGGTCCTGCAGGGCGTTGGCCAGGTCGGCCGGGCGCATGTCCTCGAGGACGGCGAGCAGGTTCGCCGTACCCCGGGTGTCGGCGATGCCGCTGAGCCCGCGCACCCGGTCCCACTCCACCTGGTGCAGGTGGCCCCGGCGGGTGAGCCGGTTGGCCTGCTCCCGGACCGCGACCCGGCTCAGCGACCACTCGCCGCCCCGGCTGCACTCCATCGCCACGTCGACCACCGTGCCGGGCTGACCGCCCGGGTCCAGCTGCACCCGCCGGTCCAGCAGCTCCTGGAGCACCAGCAGCTCGTTCGGGCGCTTCTCGAAGCGACGCAGGTTGAGCGTGCCGGAGCCGAGCACCACCGCGTCGGCGTCGATGGAGGTGATCCGGTTGATGGAGAGGAAGATCCGCCGGCGCATCGGCATCTCGGCGACCAGCCCCACCACCTCGGGGGGACGTTTGGTCGCCCGCAGCCGCGCCACGGCGTCGCGGACCCGCCCCACCTGGTCGCCGTTCGGATCGAAGACGGCGACTCCGGCGAGACGGGCGATGTAGACCCGGGTCGGCGTGCTCACGGGCACCAGCCTAAGCGCCTAGTGTTTATCAACATGTCGACCTTGGCCTACGAGATCGTGGACGTCTTCACCGACCGCCCGTTCGCCGGCAACCCGCTGGCCGTGGTGTTCGGCGCCGAGGCGCTCGCCACCGAGCAGATGCAGGCGCTCGCGCTGGAGTTCAACCTGTCCGAGACGGTGTTCGTGCTGCCCCCGACGCAGGTCGGCGCGACCTACCGGGCCCGGATTTTCACGCCGGTCGAGGAGTTGCCGTTCGCCGGCCACCCCAGCGTCGGGGCGGCGGTGACCGCCAGCCGCCGGGGGATGTTCGGTGTGGGGCTGGTCACCCAGGAGTGCGGAGCCGGGGTGCTGCCGGTCGAGGTGACCGCCTCCGGCGCCACGCTGACCGGCGGCAGCCCCACGCTCGGCCCGGAACTGGACCCGGAGCCGCTGCTGGAGATCGCCGGGCTCGGTGCGGCCGATCACGCCGGGCCGGCGCCGCGGGTGGCCGGCTGCGGGTTGGAGTTCCCGTACCTGCCGGTCCACCCGGAGGCGGTGGCCCGGGCCCGGGTGAACCCGGCGGCGGCGGAGCGGTACGGGGTGGGGCACGTGAGCGTCTTCTCCTGGGACGCCGCCGCGCAAACCGCGCACGCCCGGGTCTTCGTGCCGGGCGTCGGCGTACCGGAGGATCCGGCCACCGGCTCGGCGGCGCTCGGTCTCGGCGTCTGGCTGGTCGCCTCCGGTCTGCTGCCTGGTGAGGGGCGGTCCGACTACGCGGTGCGCCAGGGTGTGGAGATGAACCGTCCGTCCGCGCTGACCTGCACGGTCACGGCGGTGCAGGGCGTGGCGGTCGGCGCCACGGTGTCCGGGCAGGTGGTGCCGGTGGCCCGGGGTGAGATCGCCGTGCCACCCTTCGTCGGCTGACCGGTGCGCGGGTGCGGGAGGATGCGGGTGTGACGGACGACGACACTCCGGCCGGTACGCCGCTGGTCGACGAGGCGATGAAGAAGGCCGCGGTGGCCTGGGTCAGCGTGTCCGGTGGGCCGGCCCTCGCACTCTGGTGCGCCCCGCTCGACAGCGCGCTCTACGTGGTCAGCGGGCCGGGCGAGCAGGCGGCGCCGGGCCTGGCCGACGCGAGCGAGGCGCAGGTCAGCCTGCGCGGCGACCACGGCGGGCGGATCGTCACCTGGCCGGCGCGGGTGAGCCGGGTCCGGCCGGGCACCGAGGAGTGGGAGACCACCGCGCCGCTGGTGGCCGGGAAGCGGCTGAACGCGCCCGGCCCGACCGCCGACCTGGTCGCCCGGTGGGTCGCCGACGGTTGCGCGGTGAACCGGCTCACCCCGGCCGGCGAACCGGTCGCCGGTGCCGCGCTGCCCTCCGATGCACAGGCGGAGTCGCCCCGGGAGACCCCGGCCGTCCGGGCCACCCGCAAGCCGTTCCGCCTGCACCGCGTCCGCCGCCGCTGACCCGGCGCGTGGTCAGGGTGCGACGACGCCGGTGGCCACGACAGCGGTGTCGACCAGCTTGAGCACCTCGCGCAGCGTGCCGAGCACCCGGCCGCGCCACGCCACGTCGGCGTTGAAGACCATGTGCCCACCGAGGTCCGGCGCGGCCAGTCGAACCGCGCTCATCCCGGCCCGCTCGGCCCCGGTCAGCTCCTGGCTGCCGCCGTCGCCCACGTAGAGGCAGTCCTGCGGGGCGAGCTCCAGCCGCTGACAGGCGGCCAGGTAGAGCGCTGGGTCCGGCTTGCAGCATCCGAGCTGCACCGAGTAGACCCGCACGTCGAGCAGCGGGGCGACCGCGAGCTGCGGCAGGAAGGCCGGCAGTTCGTGCGTACAGTCGCTGATCAACCCGGTGCGCAGCCCGCGCTGGCGCAGCGCGGCCAGCACCGGCACCGCGTCGGCCCGCAACCGGGTGTCCGCGCGGACCGCACGGTGCCGGGAGGCCACCGCCGCGCGCACGGCACGATCACTGGGGTGTACGCCGGCCTGCGCGCACACCCAGCGCAGGGTCGCCTCCGCGCTGCCGAGCCGACCGGTGGCGCGCTGGTAGAAGGTCCGGTCCAGTACGTCGGTCAGCGTGTCGGTGGAGCAGCCGAGCAGGTCGGCGGTGGTCTGGTGCGCGGCACCCCGCTGCACCGAGCGGGTCAGCGTGCCGAAGAAGTCGAACAGCACCGCCTGGTAGCGGGACATGAGGGAGCGCCTCCGGGCAGTCGAGGGGCGGCGGCGCGGACGGACATGATCGTAACGGAGCGCTGACGGTCCGTGGTGGTCGCGTTCGTGTGAGGATTGCTTCCCGTGTCTCCACCTTCCCACCGCCCGCCGCTGGACCCGCTGACCACCGGCGCGGTCGCGCTGGCCGTCGTCGCCGTCTCGTCGTCCGCGCCGCTGATCGCGTTCGCCGCCGCCCCCGCTCTGGCGATCGCGTTCTGGCGCAACCTGCTCGCGGTCGCCGTGCTGGGCCCGTTCTCGCTGGCCCGGCGCCGCGCCGAGTTCCGCGCCCTGACCACGGGAGCGGGCCGGCGGGAGGGGCTCTTCTGCGTGTTCTCCGGCGTCGCGCTGGCCGCGCACTTCGCCACCTGGATGCCCAGTGCCCAGCTCACCTCGGTGGCCGCCGCCACCGCGCTGGGCGCCACCCAGCCGGTCTGGCAGGGGCTGATCGCCAGAGGTCAGGGCCGCCGGCTGCCCCCGGTGGTCTGGATCGGCATCGCGGTGGCGGTGGGCGGCGCGGTGATCGCGACCGGCGCGGACGTGGGCATCTCCGGCCGGGCCGTCGCCGGAGACCTGCTCGCGGTCGCCGGGGGCATGTTCGCGGCCGTCTACACCGCGTTCGGTGAGCGGGCCCGGGCCAGCATCAGCACCGCCACCTACACCACCATCTGCTACGGCGTCTGCGCGCTGATCCTGCTGGTGGTCTGCCTGCTCGGCGGGGTGCGGCTGACCGGGTTCGACGGGCACACCTGGCTGGCCATCCTGGCCCTGGTGGCGGGTGCCCAACTGCTCGGCCACTCGATGTTCAACTACGCCCTGCACCGGATCTCGGCGACCACGGTGAGCGTGCTGATCCTGCTGGAGGCGCCCGGCGCCGCCCTGCTCGGCTGGGTCTGGCTGGGCCAGCTGCCCCGCACGTACGCGCTGCCGGGGCTGGCGCTGCTGGTGGTCGGCGTGGCGGTGGTGGTGCTCGGTGGCGCCCGGGCCGGTCGCCGGGTCACGCCCACCCCGTTGCCGGCCGACCCGGCCCCGCTGGCCGACTGACGGCGGTTGGCGTGTCGGCGCCGGGCCAACGCGGACCGGCTAGACCTCGTGCACCTCGAGCACATGGGTATCGCTGCCCGCCTTCTCCGACCCGGCGGGAAACTCGACCAGCGCGACGAGCAGCAGCATGGCGGCCACTAGCCGGCGATGCCGACGGCCTTGGCGCTGGCGGTCCAGAGCCGCGCGGCGAGCTGCGGGTCGCTGGCCTTGCGCAGCGGTCGGCGGAGCCGACGGTTGTGGTAGTAGCCGCCGTCGACCAGCCGGGCCGGGGCCTGGTTGGCGAGCCAGACCAGGGTCTCCGCGCCCTTCTCCGGGCTGCGCAGCGGCAGGAACCGCATGCCGAGGGCGACCAACCGGCTGTCGTTGGCGAACCGGGTGCGCACCACCCCGGGGTGGAAGCAGTGCGCGGGGATGCCCGGCCAGCGGCGGGCCGCCTCGGCGGTGAACAGGATGTTCGCCTGCTTGCTGGTGCCGTACGCGACCATCGGCCGGTAGCGGCGCAGCGGCGCGTTGAGGTCGTCCGGGTCCAGCCTTCCGCTGCGGTGCGCGCCGGACGCGGTGACCACCAGCCGGCCGACCCGGTCGGCGAGCAGGTTGGTGAGCAGGAACGGGGCCAGGTGGTTGGCCTGGATCGACAGCTCGAAGCCGTCGACGGTGGTGAGCGGCTGGAGCGCGATCGCGCCGGCGTTGTTGGCCAGCACGTCGATCCGGTCGTACGCCGCCCGCAGTCGCTCGGCGAGCCGGCGCACGTCGTCCAGCACCGCGAAGTCGGCCCGGAACAGCTCCGGCCGCTCGCCCGAGTACTCCCGTACCCGTTCCGCCGCGGCCTGCAACCGGGCCGGGTCCCGCCCAACCAGTACCACCTGGTCACCACGGCACGCCAGGTCGACTGCGGCGGCCAGCCCGATGCCGGAGCTGGCCCCGGTCACCACCACCAGCCGACGCCCAGTGAGATCTTCCACAGGTCCATTCACCCCGGTCATGGCGCGAGGTTACCGTGACGTCACCACGCCCTTTGGGATCGTTAAGTTCTCAGATCTTTCGTCAGGTGGCGTCGGCGTGCCCGCCGGACGCTGGAAGGAGCGCATCCATGGCCGCTGTCGGTCGCCCCCGCCGGTCCTGCCTCGCCGTACCGGGTTCCAGCGTCAAGATGCTCGGCAAGGCCCAGGGCCTCCCGGCGGACCAGGTCTTCCTCGACCTGGAGGACGCGGTCGCCCCGCTGGCCAAGCCGGACGCCCGCAAGAACATCGTGGCCACCCTCAACGAGGGCGACTGGGCCGGCAAGACCCGGGTGGTCCGGGTCAACGACCTGACCACCCCGTGGACCTACCGGGACGTCATCGAGGTGGTCGAGGGCGCTGGCGCGAACCTGGACTGCATCATGCTGCCCAAGGTGCAGAACGCGGCCCAGGTGCAGTGGCTGGACCTGACCCTGACCCAGTTGGAGAAGACGCTCGGGCTGGAGGTCGGCCGCATCGGCATCGAGGCGCAGATCGAGAACGCCGCCGGACTGGTCAACGTGGACGCCATCGCCGCCGCCTCGCCCCGGGTGGAGACCATCATCTTCGGCCCGGCCGACCTCATGGCGTCGATCAACATGAAGTCGCTGGTGGTCGGCGCGCTGATCCCGGACTACCCCGGCGACCCGTACCACTACATCCTGATGCGGATCCTGATGGCCGCCCGGATGCACGACAAGCAGGCCATCGACGGGCCGTTCCTGCAGATCCGGGACGTCGACGCGTTCCGCGAGGTGGCCAAGCGCTCCGCCGCCCTGGGCTTCGACGGCAAGTGGGTGCTGCACCCCGGCCAGATCGACGCCGCGAACGAGGTCTACTCGCCGGCGCAGGCCGACTACGACCACGCCGAGCTGATTCTCGACGCGTACCAGCACTACACCTCGGAGGCGGGTGGCCGGCTCGGCGCGGTGATGCTCGGCGACGAGATGATCGACGAGGCGTCCCGCAAGATGGCGTTGGTGATCGCCGCGAAGGGCCGCGCCGCCGGGATGACCCGCACGTCGACCTTCACCCCGCCGGCGGAGTGAGCGGCCGGGCCGCCCCGGGGATCGTACCCGGGGCGGCCCGCCGAGTTCAGTTGGTGCCGCTGTCGTAGCTGGACGGGTCCTGGTTGGCCAGCCAGACGAAGAAGATCACCCAGGCGATGGTGGCCAGCACCGCCACGGCGGTGGCGATCCAGCCCACGATGATGCCGGCGGTGGCGAAGCCCTCGCCACTCTCGCCGCGCTCCCTGCTCTGCTTGCGGGACACGTGGCCGAGGATCGCGCCGATCACGCCGATGTAACCGCCGAGGCCGTAGCAGAGGAGGCCGACAGCGCCGATGATCGAGACGACCATCGCGGCGATGGCCAGGCCGTTCTGCTTCGGGGCGGGCGGGTACCCGTAGCCCGGGTAGCCGACCGGTGGTGGGTAGCCGGCCGGGGCGGCGTACGGGCCGGCCTGGGCCGGCACGGGTGGCGCCGCGCTTGCGTACGGGTTCGGTGCGTACGGGTCGGCCGGTGCGTACGGCTCGGTCGGTGAATACGTCGGCTGGGTGGGAACCGGTTGGCCGCTCACCGGGAGCGTCGGGTCGGCGAGGGGCTGTCCCGACCATGCCGGGTCTTGCCAGCCGCCGGGGGGCGGGGGTTGGGTCATGCGATCTCTCCGTCAGGTCGGTTGCGCGGTCAGGGTAGCCAGCGCGGCGCAAACCCGATGCCCCTGTCACCGGGTGCCGCGTTGCCCGGCCCGGTTCGAGCGGGCAGGATCTCGGCATGGCATTCGACGCGCGCGCCGCGGACCGTTCCGGCAGCCGACCGAGGCGGGACGCGAGCCGCCCGGGCCTGGCCCGGCGTAGCCGCGCCGCCGCGCCGGCCGGGACCGTCGGCCCGGACGAGCCGGTCCCGCTCGCCGAGCCGGTGACCATGCGGCTCGACGGGCGGGTCGCTCTGGTCACCGGGGCGGGCAGTCCGGACGGCATCGGGTACGCCACGGCACGTCGGCTCGCCGACCTGGGCGCCCGGGTGGCCATCGTCTCCACCACCCGCCGCATCCACGAGCGGGCCGGCGAGCTGGGGGTGACCGGCTTCGTCGCCGACCTGACCGACGAGTCCGAGGTCGGCGCGCTGGCCGACGCGGTCGCCGAGCAGTTGGGTGACGTCGAGGTGCTGGTCAACAACGCCGGCCTGGCGAGTCGGGCCAGCCCGGAGGTGCTGCGCCCGGTGGCCCAGTTGACCTACGACGAGTGGCGCGGCGAGATCGACCGCAACCTCACCACTGCGTTCCTGTGCAGCCGGGCGTTCATCAGCGGGATGGCCGAGCGGGGCTGGGGGCGCATCGTCAACCTGGCGGCCACCGCCGGGGCGGTAAACGCCCTGCCCACCGAGGCCGCGTACGCCGCGGCGAAGGCAGGGGTGGTCGGGCTGACCCGGGCGTTGGCGATGGAGATGATCGCCGACGGGGTGACCGTGAACGCCGTCGCGCCCGGCACCATCTACACCGCGGCGTCCACCATGGCCGAGATCAAGCAGGGGCTCGGCACCCCGGTCGGTCGGCCGGGCACCCCGGACGAGGTGGCCGCGGCGATCAGCTTCCTCTGTTCGCCGGCCGCCTCGTACATCACCGGACAGATGCTGGTGGTGGACGGCGGCAACAGCGTCCGCTAGGCGCAGTTCCGCTGAGGCGGGCGAGGGTCAGTAGCCGCCGCTGTCCCCGGTGGTGTTGCCGATGGCCACCAGGGCCAGCCAGCCGCAGCAGGCGAGCAGGGTGAGGCCGGTGAACACGTAGCCGAGGATCAGCCCCCAGGTGGCGAGCTGGTCGCCCTCCTCGCCGCTGGTGCGGATCTGCCGCTTGGCCAGGTGACCGAGGACGACTCCGGCCGGGGCGAAGACGAAGGCGAACACCAGCGACAGGATCGCCAGCACGTTGGTGCCCCGGCCCGGGCCGGACGGCGGTGGGCCGTACTGACCGTAGGGGCCCTGCGGGGCGTACGGCGGCTGCTGCCCCCAGTGCCCCTGCGGCTGCGACACCGGCTGCCCGTACGGCGACGGATCGTCCGCCGGAGGCCCGTACGGCGAGCGCTCCGGCGGTGGGCCGAAGGGTGACTGGTCCGGGGGCGGCCCGTACGGCGACTGGCCGGACGTCGGCCGCGCGTACGGTGACTGGTCCGGGGGTGGCTCGTAGGGCGACGGCGGCGGCTCGTCCCCCGGCGGTCCCGATGGCGGCGGATAGCTCACGGCCTTCCCCCTCCTGCCGGCGCCGGAAAAGTCCCTCTTGCCGGACGCTACCCGCAGCGGTGAACCTTTTCACAGCGGTTGTGTGGACTGGTCACCTTGGCCGCGCCCGCTCCCGAGGCCGATACTGACCGAGCGTTCAGTTACCCACGAGTAATGCGCCAACCCCCGGAGGCTGAGATGGCCAGACTCGCCCAGACGCCCGGCCTGACCGATGTGCAGCGGTCGATCCTGGAGACGGTCCGGGAGTTCGCCGACAAGGAGATCATCCCGCACGCCCAGCGGCTGGAGCACGCCGACGAGTACCCCACCGACATCCTCGACGGGATGCGCGAGATGGGCCTGTTCGGCCTCACCATCGATGAGGAGTACGGCGGTCTCGGCGAGTCCCTGCTGACCTACGCGCTCGTGGTGGAGCAGTTGTCCCGGGGCTGGATGTCGATCTCCGGCATCGTCAACACCCACTTCATCGTGGCGTACCTGATCTCCCAGCACGGCTCCGCCGAGCAGAAGGCCCGACTGCTGCCGAGGATGGCCACCGGCGAGGTGCGCGGCGCGTTCTCCATGTCCGAGCCGGAGACCGGCTCCGACGTCTCCGCGATCAAGTCCCGAGCGGTCCGCGACGGCGACCGCTACGTGCTCAACGGGCAGAAGATGTGGCTGACCAACGGCGCGTACTCGTCGGTGGTGGCCACCCTGGTCAAGACCGACACCGGCGCCGAGTCGGTGTACGGCAACATGAGCACCTTCCTGCTGGAGAAGGAGCCGGGCTTCGGCGAGACCGCCCCCGGGCTCACCATCCCCGGCAAGATCGAAAAAATGGGCTACAAGGGCGTCGAGACCACCGAGATGGTGCTCGACGGGGTCACCGTGCCCGACTCGGCCATCCTCGGCGGCGCCGACAAGGTCGGTCGCGGCTTCTACCAGATGATGGACGGCATCGAGGTCGGCCGGGTCAACGTGGCCGCCCGCGCCTGCGGCATCTCCATCCGTGCCTTCGAGTTGGCCGTGCAGTACGCCCAGCAGCGCCGGACCTTCGGCCAGCCGCTCGCGAAGCACCAGGCGATCGCCTTCAAGCTCGCCGAGATGGGTACGAAGATCGAGGCCGCCCACGCCCTCATGGTCAACGCCGCCCGACTCAAGGACGCCGGCCAGCGCAACGACGTCGAGGCCGGCATGGCCAAGCTGCTCGCCTCCGAGTACTGCGCCGAGGTCGTCCAGGAGGCGTTCCGCATCCACGGCGGCTACGGCTACTCCAAGGAGTACGAGATCGAGCGGCTGATGCGGGAGGCCCCGTTCCTGCTCATCGGCGAGGGCACCTCGGAGATCCAGAAGACCATCATCAGCCGCGGCCTGCTCAAGGAGTACAAGCTCTGACGGCCGGGACAGCGGAGGGGGCGGCCGCGCCGTACGGTACGCCCCGTGCCGATCCCACACCGCCGCCTCGCGCTCACGACGCTCGTGCTGGTGCTCGTACCGTGGTCGCTGCTCCGAGTGCTCGCCGGGCTGCTCCCGCTGCCCGGCGTCGACCCGGAGCGGGTGGTCAACGGAATGCTCGTCCCGCCGGCCGGCGTCGTCGGCGCTCTCCTCGAGCCCGTCGTGTGGGCCTGGGCGGTGACCGCCGCGGTCGCCGCCATGGCACCCCTCGACCGTCCGCTACGCCGCGCGTTCCGGGCCCTCCCCACGGTCTGCGCCGCTCTGCTCGCCGGGGTAGGGACACTGCTCGTCGCGTTTCTCCTGCTCGGGATGGTGCTGCCCGCCGCCGAGGAACTGGTCTGGGTGGTGGCCGCGCTGCTCGCCCTGCCGGTCGCCGCGCTCCTGGTCCGCTTCGCGCTCGTGCTGCCGATTGCGGTGCTGGACGGCCGGCGCGGCAGGGAGGCGTTCCGGGCTTCCTTCGTGGGCGTACGCGGCAACGCGCTGGGCCTCGGTGTTGCACTCCTGTTCGGCGTCGCGGCACCGGCTCTGCTCCACGGCTGGGCCTTCGCCCGCCTCGAGGAGCAGGTGACCGACCACCTCCTGGGCGTCCTGGCCTGGTTGTTGCGGGACGCGACCCTCGTCGCCGTCGTGGCCCTCCAGGCGTCGACCCTCCTCGTGGCCCATCGCAACCTGGCCGGCCGGTCGTTGCCGTCGGCCCCCAGCCCCGAGGAGCCGGCGCCCGCGGCCGATGGGCTTACCCGGCGGCTCGGTCGACTCACCGTTCCACTGGGACTCGCTGCCGTCCTGCTGCCCGCCGGTCTGGTCGGCGGCGTCGTCGCCGCGGAACGACTGCCCGAGGTCACTGTGAACACGTCCGACCGGGCGCATCGGATGATCGCGGTGGGCTGGCCGGCGGGACGCGGGCCGATCCTCGTCGGGCAGAGCTGGTTCGACGACTGCCTCGACGACACGTGCCGGACCCGCCGCCGCACCGACCTGTCCGTGATGATGTACGAACCGTACGGGGGAGCGGCGTTCGGAGCGGACGGCTCCGTCTACGCCCTCGGCCAGCACGAGCTGGAGCAGTGCGACGTCCAGCGGATCTGCCGGCGGGGCGAGGGCGGGCTGGCGGTGCTGCGCGGAACTCAAGCGGCGGCGATCACCCTGGCCCCCGCCGGAGAGATCCTGCTCGCCAGCGCCATGGAGATCAAGCCCGCAGCCCCGACCCCCGACCACGCCCGCCATGTCGAGCTGAAGCTCATCCGCTGCCCCGACGTCTTCTGCGTGAACCCCCGGGTCGCCAGCCTCGGCCTGGTGGCCGGTTCGCTCAGCGACCGGGACGGCTCCCGCCCCACCAGGCTGGTGGTCCGGATCGACGAGAACGGCCGGCCGGTGGTCGTCTTCCGCTCCCCGTCTACGGGTGCGGTCTCCGTGGGCTGGTGCGCCACCCTGGCGTGCGCGCGACCCGAGATCGCGCCGCTCGAGGGTCCAGGACCCCTGGGCATGCCGACGCCCGAGGACCTCGCACTGCTGGACCTCGGTGACGTTCTGGACTGCCGGACCGGCCACGGGTGCGACGACGTCCAGCCGCTGGCCACCGTTCACCGGCCCCGGGGCGGTGTCTGGGACGTGGTGGTCGAGCCTGTCCGCCCGGAAGGCCTCTACCTCCGGGTGGGTTCCGACCCCTGGCCAGGCCGCGCCACGCTGCGGATCTGCGCCGACCGGTCCTGCCGGGAGCCGGAAGGGATCCCGCTCGTCGAGGTGCCCCCGGTCCAGACCGTGTGGAGCGACCGGCCGGCCCGCGAGCGCTGGCTGATGGCGGTCGACGGCGACGACCGAATGGTGGTGACCGACCCTTACGGCCAGCGCGTCGTGGTGGTGATCCGGCCCTGAGCGGAGGTCAGCCGAGTCGGGTCAAGGCGCCCACGGCGCGCTCGACGGCGAGGCAGTGGTCCTCGACGTAGTCCATCCCCGCCGCCTCGGCGATCCGCCGCGCCTCGGCCGAGACGATGTCCTGCTGCAACCAGACCGCCGGGGCGCCGATCGCCGCCGCGTCCCGGACCACCTGCACGGCGTCGGCCGCCGGCCGGAACACGTTCACCAGGTCGACGGGGTGCGGGATGTCGGCCAGCGTCGGGTACGCCCGCTCGCCGAACAGCTCGTCGACGTACGGGTTGACCGGGATGATCCGCCAGCCGTGCCGCTGCATCTGCAACGGCACGCTGTGCGCGGACTTGTCCGGGTCACGTGACGCGCCCACGACGGCGATCACGGCGGCTTCGGAGAGGATCTGCTGAGCGGTACGCACCCGCCGACTGTAACGCCGCCCGCGTTACAGCAGCGACAATTGCTCGGCGGCCGGCGGCGGTGGTGGCTCCGGCAGCCGGCGGTTGTCGCCGTGCTCGCCGCGGTGCAGCCCGTGCCGGCGCGACGCGATCCGCACCCGCGCGGTCAACTCCCGCTGGTACGCCTGCGGCGCGTAGGCGCCGGCCCGGTACAGCTCGCGGTAGCGGGGCACCAGGTGCGGATATTCGCGGGCCAGCCAGTGCGCGTACCACTCGCGGGCGCCGGGGCGCAGGTGCAGCGCCATCGGGGTCACGCTGGCCGCCCCGGCGGCGGCGATCGCCGACACGGTGGCGTCGATCGACTCGTCGCTGTCGCTGAGCCCGGGCAGGATCGGTGCCATCAGCACCCCGACGGAGAACCCGGCGTCGGCGAGCGCCCGGACGGCGTCGAGGCGACGCCGGGGGTGCGGCGTGCCCGGCTCGACGGTGCGCCAGAGCTGCTCGTCGACGGACCCGACCGAGTAGGAGATGCCCACCCGGGTCACCTCGGCGGCCTGACGCAGCAGTGGCAGGTCGCGCAGGATCAGCGTGCCCTTGGTCAGGATCGAGAACGGGTTGGCGAAGTCCCGCAGGGCGGCGATGATCTGCGGCATGAGCCGGTAGCGCCCCTCGGCCCGCTGGTAGCAGTCGACGTTGGTGCCCATCGCGACGTGCGCGCCCCGCCACTTCGGTGCCGCCAGCTCGCGCCGGACCAGCTCGCCGGCGTTGACCTTCACGATCACCTTCCGGTCGAAGTCTTCCCCGGCGTCGAGGTCGAGAAAGGTGTGAGTTTTTCTCGCGAAACAGTAAACACACGCATGGGAGCAGCCCCGGTACGGGTTGATGGTCCACTCGAACGGCACGCGGGACGTGCCGGGCACCCGGTTGATGATCGACTTGGCCTGCACCTCGTAGAACGTCATCCCGGCGAACTCCGGGGTGTCGAAGGTGCGGGCGATGGCGCCGGGCAGCGCCAGCGGCAGGGGTGGCGTCGCTGGCGCTGCCCGCTCGGGAACTCCCTCGGCCGGGGGAGCGGTGAGGTTGTCCCAGCGCATGGCCACTATTCGAACACGCGTACGAGTGAAGCGCAAGTGACTCGCCGGACACCCGTGCCCGATCGTGCGGTCCGGGGTGGAGGATGGAGCGCATGGAGACGTCGACCTTCGTCTACGACGGCGACTGCGCGTTCTGCACGAAGTGCGCGCAGTTCATCGAGCGCCGCATCCCGACCGGGGCGCGGGTGCTGCCGTGGCAGTTCGCCGACCTCGACGCGCTGGGTCTCACGGCGGCCGAGTGTGAGGAGGCCGTGCAGTGGGTCGGCGCGGACGGCTCCCGGGCCGCCGGCCCGGACGCCATCGCGAAGCTGCTGCGCGACAGTGGCCCGCTCTGGCGGATGGCGGGCGCCGGCCTGCAGTTTCCCCCGGCGCGCGCGGCGGCCTGGCCGGCGTACCGCTGGGTGGCCCGCAATCGGCACCGGCTGCCGGGTGGCACCGCGGCCTGCGCACTGCCGCAGGAGGCGCGGGAACGCCTCTACGGCCCAGCCGGCCGCCCCACCACCGGCGCCTGATCAACCAACGGAGCGGGCGCGGTCAGCGACGCCTCGACCGGCTCCGCGTCAACCTCGGCCGGGTCCGGTCCCTGCCGGCCGGTGAGGCGGCGGGCCCAGAGCAGCGGGCGGACCTTCTCCAGCGGCAGGAAGCTGGTCATCGCGGCCAGGTGCGGGGCGAACGAGATGGTGATGGTCGCGATGGTGACCACGTGGAACGAGTAGAAGAAGCCGACCATGGCCAGCCGCCAGCGGGCCGGCAGCAGGAAGACCACCGGGCTGAGCAGCTCGAAGGCCACGATGCCGAACTGGGCGACGATCAGCAGGTACGGCACCTGGGCGATCAGGTCCGCGAAGTCGGTGCCGCGCCGGATGATCGCCCGGGCCAGCACCGAGCCGGTCAGCCAGTCCAGCCCGCCGAAGCGCAGCTTGGCCCAGGCGGCCAGGAAGTACGTGCAGATCACCGCGATCTGGGTGACCCGTAGCGCCCAGCCGCCCGCCTCGGTGCGGGTGGCGTCGCCGTGGCGGGCCCGACCGGCGGTGGGCAGCACGGCCAGCGCGACGAGCAGCCCGATCCGGTCGTGGTCGACCTTGCCGTAGCTCATCGCGATGATCATCCACTCCAGGTACAGCGCGCAGACCGCCCAGCCGAGCAGCCGGGGCGCCCGGCCGGTGGCGGCGAGCAGGGCGAGCAGCAGCAGCGACCAGAAGATCACCGCGACCAGCGTCGGGGTGGGCGTGGGCAGCGGAAGCATCCGGCCGATCAGCAGCGGCTGGTAGAGCTCGCCGGGGACGCTGGCCCGGGTGCGTACCCAGGGAGTGAAGATCACCAGGTCGGCGGCGACGAAGAGGTAGATCAGGGTCCGGAAGGCGGCCACCCGGCCGCGTGGCACCGGCTCGGTCAACCAGCGGCTCACCGCGGCGCCTGCCAGCGGACCACGGTCTGGTCGGTGTGCCGGCCGGTGGGGCGACCGGCGCGGATGCCGTGCCAGCGGATCACGATGCGCACCTCGACCAGCGCGGCGGCGCCGGGGTGGCGCTCGGCGTACGCATCGGCGACCTCGGCGAGCAGCGTGGGGTCGGCGGCGTAGCGGTCCTGCTGCCCCTCGATCTCGGCGCGGCGGATGCCGGTCGCGTTCTGGTCGAGGTCGAGCACGGCTCCGCTGGTATCGACGCCCTCCACCCGGGTGTCCGGCGCGGGCGCGTCGGGCGGGTTGGAGGTGGAGTACATCCGGAACGGGCCGAACGGGAAGTTGTCGTCGGTGCCCCAGACGGTGCCGGCCAGCAGCAGCACGAGGCCGATCGCGGTCGCTCCCAGCCGGGCGGCGCGACCACGGGTGGTCAAGGTCTCCATCGGGTCGTGACGATACGGGATGTATCAGCCGCGTCGGGTCCCTCCGACGGACAGACCCGACTGCCCGGTACGACGAGAGGCCGGGCCCGTCGGGGCCCGGCCTCTCAGTGCCGTCAGGGGACGGCTCAGTGCTTGTGCTCGGCGAGCTGCTTGCGGACGTCGTCCATGTCCAGCGCCTGGACCTGCTCGATCAGGTTCTCCAGCGCGGACTCGGGGAGGGCGCCGGGCTGGGCGAAGACGATGACGCCGTCGCGGACCGCCATGAGGGTCGGGATCGACCGGATGTCGAACTTCGCGGCCAGCTCCTGCTGGGCCTCGGTGTCGACCTGGCCGAAGACGATGTCCTGGTGCTTCTCCGAGGAGCGCTCGTAGACCGGGGCGAACCGCTTGCACGGACCACACCAGTCGGCCCAAAAATCGACCAGGACGATGCCGTCGCTGCCGGTCACCTCGTCGAAGTTCGCCGAGGTCAGCTCAACGGTTGCCATTGCACTCTCCGATCACCGCGGTTTACCTACGACCCGTAGAACCAGGGCTGACCGTATCGAATTCCCGCCGGGCCGTGCGCGAAACGTGCCCGGGAGCCGGTCGGCGTGCACCCGCGGTCATCGACCCGTATCTGTCGGTCCCGAGGTGCGGAACGCAAGTGCAGGCCGTACTTTGCGTGACCAGCCGTGATGGGAGCGTTCCCAAGGAGATCCACCGGATCGACCGGTACGAATCGGTAACTTGACGCCTGACGAGGAGGTATCCCGTCGGCGGAGATCGCTCCCACGGTCACCATTCGTGACGGAGGGTAGTGTTACAAAAGGGTAAATGTGACGCCGGTCTCTGTTAAACCTACGGTGCCGTACGGCAGAATCTTCCGCATCAGAGCGTGGGCGGCGGGTGCCGGGGAGGGCCCCGCCGCTCATTGCGTCTCCCCTCGCGAGTGACCGGTGTGACATTTCCGCCCGGCTCGCGCCCCCGCGGTCGCCTTAACAAGCGGTAAGGCATGCTGTGCCGAACTCCATCGCCGCCCGTCGAAGGGTTACCAGGATGCAGTTCGGCCGCTACTACGAGGAGTTCGAGGTCGGCGCGGTCTACCGGCACTGGCCGGGCAAGACCGTCACCGAGTACGACGACCACCTCTTCTGCCTGCTCACGATGAACCACCATCCGCTGCACATGGACGCGCACTACGCCGAGACGGCGAGCCAGTTCAAGCGCAACGTGGTGGTCGGCAACTACATCTACTCACTGCTGCTCGGCATGTCGGTGCCTGACGTCAGCGGCAAGGCGATCGCCAACCTGGAGGTGGAGTCGCTGCGGCACGTGGCGCCCACCTTCCACGGCGACACCATCTACGGCGAGACCACCGTGCTGGACAAGCGGGAGTCCGGTTCCAAGCCCGACCGCGGCGTGGTGTCGGTGGAGACCCGCGGCTACAACCAGGACGGCACCATGGTCTGTGTCTTCCGCCGCCGGGTGATGGTCCCCAAGCGGGAGTACGCGGCCGCCGCCGTGCCCGAGGGCGTGGACCCGGAGCGGCCCAGCTTCCCCGAGCCGCGCTGAACGCACCGCCGGTCGGCCCTGGGCTCCTTCCCGCACCGCGTTCTGGTGGGGAAGGAGCCCTTTTCCCACTTTCGGGGCATATGCTGGCGCCGGAGGTTCCGATGAGCCACTCCGTCGCCGGAGAGCCGCCCTCTGCCGGTCGCCGTGCCGCACCCTTGACCACCGCCGTCTACTCCGCCGCCGAGTGGGATCTGCTGACCGGCCTGCCCGGCCGGGTCATCGTGGCCGCCGCCTCGCCCGGCCCGGGCCGGGCGGTCCGGGGCGTCGCCGAGGGGCTGGCCGGCCTGGACGCCGTGGCCGCCGGCCGGGCGTTCGACAGTGACCTGGTCCGCGCCGTGGTCGCCGCGATCTACGCCCGACACGACGGCCCCCCGGCCCCCGCCGAACGGCTCACCGATCTGGTGGACCTGCTCTCCGCCTGCCGGGCGGCGGTCCGCGTCCTCGAACGGCGCGCCGACCCCGCCGACTCGGCCGCGTACCGCCAGTGGGTGCAGTCCGTCGCGGCCCGGGTGTGCCGGGCGGTGCCCACGCCCGGCGAGCGCTCGGCGGAGCACCCGCTGAGCCCGGCCGACCGGCGCTTCCTGGAGCGGCTGGGCGGCGCACTCGGGTTGCGCTGACCGGCACCCGCCGACCCGCCACCGCCCCGGGGTCGGCGCGCTGGCCGGCGCGGTGGCCCGTACCCTCTGATGACCGTGACCGACGACCAGCTCGACGTGGGCGTGGGCCCCTGGCCGGGGGACCCGCCGGACGACCCCCGGTACGACCCGCAGCTGCTCGCCGACGGCGACCGGCGCAACGTGGTCGACCGCTACCGCTACTGGCGGCAGGAGGCGATCGTCGCGGACCTGGACCGGCGTCGCCACGGCTTCCACGTCGCGATCGAGAACTGGCAGCACGACTTCAACATCGGCACGGTGGTCCGCAACGCCAACGCGTTCCTCGCCGCCGAGGTGCACATCGTGGGTCGGCGACGCTGGAACCGGCGCGGAGCCATGGTGACCGACCGGTACCAGCACGTGCGGCACCACGAGACGATCGAGGAGTTCGTCGGGTGGGCGGCCGAGCGACGACTGCCGGTGTTCGGCATCGACAACCTGCCCGGCTCGCAGCCGCTGGAGACCGGCGTCCTGCCGCGCGACTGCGTCCTGCTCTTCGGGCAGGAGGGCCCGGGCCTCTCCGATCCGGCCCGGGCCGCCTGTGACCGGCTCTACTCCATCGCCCAGTACGGCTCGACCCGTTCGATCAACGCTGGCGTGGCCAGCGGCATCGCCATGCACGCCTGGATCCGTACGCACGCCGGTCCGCCGCCGGACTGAGCCCGCGCCCGGTCCGGCGCGCCCACGGACGGGTCGCCGCCACGGCGTGTCGGCCGGCCACCCCGGGTGCCGGATCGGGCGGTCCGCTTGACGTGCCGGTGTCGTGGGCGGACGGTGGGGTTGTGAGTGTCGCGGTGAGTTGTCCGAGATGCGGGGGCCCGGTGCGGGCGCCGGATCTGATGCACAGCGAGTCGAGGTGTCTGCGGTGTGGACCGGTGCCGCCGCTGCACGTGCCCGAGCACATCGGAGCGGAGATCGTGGCGAGTGTGGTCGAGCGGATCACCGCGGGCTCCGGCGCGCCCGGCACGCCGCTGTGGTGCCCGTGGCCGCTGCCGCCCGGTTGGACACTGACCGGCGTGGCGTACGCCGGGGACGACCTGACCGGGGTGCGGGCGACCGCCGTGGCCTGCGCCGGCCCGGCGCCGCTCGGTGGCGGCCCGGCCGACCTGGTCTTCGTCGCGGAGGAGCCGGGCGTCGGGCTGGGCACCCGGCTGGCGGGGCTGGCCGGCCCGGACCCGGGACCGGAACTGGCCGGGGCGTTGACCGACCCTGGGCCCGGGCACCCGGAGCACGTCGGGCAGGCCCGGATCCGGGTGGCCGGACATCCGACTCCACTGTGGCTGGTCAATTCTCCGGCGGATCGAAGTGCGTACGCCGGCGAGGCTCGGGGAATGTGGCTGCATGCGATAGCCTGGCCGGCGAGTGCGGGGCACCTGCTCGCGGAAGATGTCGTGCTGCACGACCTGACCGAGTGGACTCCCCCCGAGCTCGTGTACGGCGCACCGTCCCCGTACCTGCACGGGAAGGCTTGACAAGCCGTCCCGGAATGACGGAAGACGGACGCAGATATTCACTGTACGACACCACACTGATACTCTGGGTGCCGCTGCGGTAATGGGACCCGGCGCCGCGCGAGAGGATGGCCCGCCATGGTCAAGAAGGTCCTCACCTGGGCCGGAATCGCATTCTTGATCTTCTTCGTCGCCTACCGGCCAAACTCCGCGGCGGACGTGTTCAAGTCGCTCGGCGGCGGGATCATGGATATCGCCCAGGGGTTCGGCGACTTCTTCACCAGCCTCGTCGCCTAACCGCCGATGGGCAGCCCCTCCGGACCACCCTTCGACCCGGACGACCCCGACCGGGAGCGCCGCGAGCGCGACACCGAGCCGATTCCCCGGGTCGGGCCCGACGACGGCCCGGGCTACGGCACCGGCGCCGGCTTCTCCGACGGGCCGTCCCTATCGGACGATGCCGGCTACGGCGAGGGGCCCGGCTACGCCGGCGAGGGCCGGTCCGGCCGGGCCTGGATCCGTGATCCGGAGGCGGGTTACCAACCGCCGCAGATCTCCGAGGAGGAGCTGGCCGGGCTGCGCGCCGACGCGGCCGGCACCGCGCCCCGGCGGGTGCTGCCGCTGGAGGACGAGCCCAGCTCGCTGGTCGCCCGCTACCTCTTCCCCACCGAGCGCTACCGGGGCGAGTGGAAGCGGCACTGGATCCACCTCACCAACCCGCTGCTGATCGGCATCGCCGCGACCTTCGTGCTCGGCTACCTGTCCGGCTTCCTCGCCGGGCAGGACGTCGGCGCGCTGACCACCATCGCGGTGCTGCTCTGGTTCGCGGTGATGGGCTGGGTGGCCTGGAAGGTCGCCGACTGGTGGTACGACCGGTTCATCCTGACCAACAAGCGGGTCATGGTGGTCAACGGCATCATCACCCGCAAGGTCGCCATGATGCCGCTGGTCCGGGTCACCGACATGAAGTACGAGCAGACCCCGACCGGCCGCGCGCTCAACTACGGCACCTTCGTGCTGGAGTCCGCCGGCCAGGAGCAGGCCCTCCGCGAGATCAAGAATCTGCCCAACCCGAACGAGCTCTACCTGCGTGTGGTCGAGGAGATGTACGAGCCGCAGGCGGTGGAGGCCCGGCTGGGCAAGGAGGCCGACGAGGCCAAGGCCGACGACGGAGCATGAAGGTTTCCGTCCGAAAATCGGAGTAGGTGCACACCTTTCGCCGTCGACCGGAGCGCCCCGGCCGTGGCAACCTGCCAGAACGGACGGGGCGTGGAGGTGGGCGGTGGCGAGCAGGGACCCTTTGGAGGAGGAGTTCCGCGAGTTCGTCGCGGCCCGCTCCGCCGCCCTGCTGCGTACCGCGTACCTGCTGGCCGGAGACTGGGCCACCGCCGAGGACCTGTTGCAGACCGCGCTGACCAAGACGTACCTGGCCTGGAAGCGGCTCGGCGGGATCGAGGCAATCGAGCCGTACGCCCGGCGGGTCATGGTGAACACGTCGACGAGCTGGTGGCGGCGTCGCTGGCACGGTGAGCGTCCCACCGAGGTGCTGCCAGAGCGGGCCGGCGTGGACGAGATCGAGCAGCAGCTCGACCGCGACCTGCTCTGGCGGCATCTCACGGCCCTGCCGACCCGGCAGCGGGCGGTGCTGGTGCTGCGCTTCTACGAGGACATGTCCGAGGCGCAGACCGCCGCACTGCTGAACATCTCCCCGGGCACCGTCAAGAGCCAGACCTCCCGTGCCCTGTCCACGCTGCGCCGGCGGATGGGCGCGGACGCGCCGGGCCTGCCCGAGGGCGCCGCACCTGCCAGCACGCCCGCTCCGGGCCGCCGGCCGGTTCGGCCCGCCACCGCCCGCCGTACGCCGGGCCCGGCCGGTGCCCCCGGCGCTGGCGTCGTGGACGCCGTCGCGACGGGTACCGGTGGCCGGGCCACGGGTGCCGCCCCCGGACGTGAGCGGAGCGCCGCAGACGTGACGGCCGGTCGGGCCCGGAAGGTGTCGAATCTTGGCAGCGTCGGTCCGCGCCTCGGCGAGCCGGAGCAGCCGCCGGCCGCGCGGCCCGCATCCGAGCCCGCCCTGGTCGAGCCGGCGCCCGACCTGTCCACCGCACCGCCGGCCGTGCCGGTCGGCACGGGCGCCCGGGAGCACCGGTGAGCGTCATTCCGGGCCGGCCCGACAACCCGACGGGCCACCCGACGCGTCCTTACGAGGTGCGACGCGACGAGATGGAGGAGGCGGTGCGGGAGACCCTCTCGCGCCGGGTCGCCGTCGCGCGCCCGCTCGTCGCCGACCCGGCCGGTCAGGCCATCCGCCGGGCCAAGCGGATCCGTCGGCGGCGCACCGCGGCCGGGCTGGCCCTAGCGGCGACCGCCACCGTGGTGGTCAGCGCCGGCATGGTGCAGCTCGACGGTGACTCGGGTCGTCCGGCCACTCCCACCGTAGTGATCGGTGACCCGTACGCCTCCGGACGGCCGGTCCCGACGGCGAGCGTCGCCGGTCCGGAGCCCGTGCCGTCCGCCCGGGCGGCGGTCGACCTCATCGTCGGTACGACGTTGACCGGCGCGGACGGTGGACGGCTGGACCTGCCCGGTGTCGGTCGCGCCGAGCGCGCCCACCAGTTGCCCGACCAGTCCGGATGGCTGGTGGTCGGTGCGCCCGCCGCCGCCGGCCGGTCGCTCTGGGTGGTGCAACGCGACGGCCTGGTGCAGGTGCTGCTGGCGGGCGCGGCGGCGATCACCGTCGCGACGGACGGCCGGCAGGTCGCCTGGCGCGACGGGCCCGACCTGCTGGTCGCCGGGGTGGTCGGCACCCAGCTCATCGGACCGGTGCGTACGCCCGTTCCGGCAACCGCGGTACCCGTCGGGTTCGTCGGCGACAGCGTGCTGGTCCGCATCGACCGAACGAACCCCGGGTACGTGCTCTGGCGGCCCGGCGCGGGCAATCTGCGCTCCGGGACCGACCGCGGCACCCTGAACGTCTACGGCTCGCTGCCCGACGGCCGGCTGATCGGCCAGGTGATGGCCGGCACTCCGCCCCGGCCCTGCCTGGCCGTGCTGGACCCCACCCGCAACCTGAGGCCGCAGCGCACCGGTTGCGGCGCGTTGCTGAGCCAGGACGGGGCCGGTGGGGTCTCCGCCGACGGGCGGTGGCTGCTGGCGAACGGGAGGGCCGGCCAGGCCGAGAGTGCGCTGCTGATCGACCTGAACCGGCTCGGTCCGGACACGCCCGTCGTGCCGGCCGGCCCGACCGTGACCGGAGCGGTCGCCTGGCCGACCGGCTCCGACGCCGCCTACGTCGACGCCGCCGGCGGTCTGGTCCGGGTCGCGGTCGACCGGGTGCTCGCCGGCGAGCCGGCCAGCGCCGTCCCGGTCGCCGGTGCCGGGCAGGGGCAGCGCCCGGTCGTGGTGACCGGCCCCTGACGCCTCCGGGCGCCGCCCGGGCCGGGGAAGTCGGTAGCGTCGGGCGAATGACCTCGCGTACCGGCTCGGCTCGGCGGATCGACCTGCACACGCACTCCACGGCCAGCGACGGCACGTTGAGCCCGGCCGAGCTGGTCCGGGCGGCCGCCGACGCGGGGCTGGACGTGTTCGCGATCACCGACCACGACACCACCGGCGGGTGGGCGCCAGCCGTCGCGGCGCTGCCGCCGGGGCTCAGCCTGGTACGCGGCGCGGAGTTGTCCTGTCGCTGGTCCGGCGCCCACCCGGCGGTGCCGCTGCACCTGCTGGCGTACCTGTTCGACCCGGACCACCCGGAGCTGGTCGCCGAACTGGCCCGGGTGCGGGCCGCCCGCGAGGAGCGGGGTGAGCGGATGGTCGCGCTGCTGCGGGCCGACGGCATCGACGTGCGCTGGACGGACATCCTGGCCGGCGCGGGCGGTGGCACGGTGGGCCGCCCGCACATCGCGCAGGCGCTGATCCGGGCCGGGCTGGTGAGCAGCACCCGAGAGGCGTTCGGCGCGGACTGGCTGGGCGAGCGGTACCGGCTGCCCAAGGAGGACATCGACGTGTTCCAGGCGGTGCGGCTGGTCCGGGCGGCCGGCGGCGTCCCGGTCTTCGCCCATCCCCGGGCCACCCGGCGCGGCCGGGTGGTGCCCGACGAGCTGATCGCCGAGCTGGCCGCCGCCGGGCTGGCCGGGTTGGAAGCCGACCACGAGGACCACAGCCCCGCCGAGCAGGCGCACGTCCGTGCCCTCGCCGCCGAGCTGGGCCTGCTCGTCACCGGCTCCTCGGACTTCCACGGCACCCACAAGACGGTCCAGCTCGGGGCGTTCACCACCGGGACGGAGGCGTACGAGCGGATCGTCGCGCAGGCCGGTGGGGTGACCGAGGTCGCTTCGGGCTGATCCGCGTTTCCGCTGCTGGTGCCGCGGATAGGTTGATCACGTGGATCTGAAGCTGTTCGGCGAAGTCTTCGTGACCCTGCTGGTGATCACCGACCCGCCGGGCATGATGCCGATCTTCCTCGCGCTGACCGGCCCGCTGCCGGCCCGGGAGCGCAACCGGGCGGCCTGGCAGGCGGTCGCGCTGGCGCTCGGCGTCATCGTGATCTTCGCGGTGGCGGGGCAGACGCTGCTCGACTACCTGCACGTCGACCTGCCCGCGTTGCAGGCCGCCGGTGGGCTGCTGCTGGTGCTGGTCGCCTTGGAGCTGTTGACCGGCAAGGCCGACGACCCGAGCCAGCAGGTCACCTCGAACATCGCGCTGGTGCCGCTGGGCACCCCGCTGCTGGCCGGCCCGGGCGCCATCGTGGCGACCATGCTCTTCGTCCAGCAGGCCGACGGGCTGACCGACTTCACCGCCATCGCCGCCGCGATCGTCGCCGTGATGGTCGCGGTCTGGATCGTGCTGCGCTTCTCCGGCGGCATCGTGAAGATCCTGCGTCCGGGTGGGATCGAGGTGCTGACCCGGATCGCCGGTCTGCTCCTGGCGGCGATCGCCGTGCAGCTCATCGCGGACGCGGTGGCCGCCTTCGTCACCCTCTACGTGAACATGGCCTGACTCGGCGGTGACCGGGCCACCGGGATGTCGGGGGTGGATGGCAGGATCGCAGGCGTGCGACGAGCCTCTTCAGCCGGACGACCCGCCGCCGGTGGTCGGGCGCCCCAGCCCCGTGCCGGCGGTGCCGAGCAACTCGGCTTCGAGGGCATGCCCGAACGGCTCTTCGTGTGCACGCCGAGCAAGCTCGGCACGTACGCCGACTGCCCCCGGCGCTACCGCTACTCCTACGTCGACCGCCCAACGCCGCCGAAGGGCCCGCCGTGGGCGCACAACTCGCTCGGCGCGAGCGTGCACACCGCGCTGAAGAACTGGTACGCGCTGCCCGCCGACCGGCGTCGCCCGGAGGTGCTGGCCACGCTGCTCAAGGGCACCTGGGTCCGCGAGGGCTACCGCGACGACGAGCAGGAGCGGGCCGCCTATCGCCGCGCGCTGGGCTGGCTGGAGGCGTACGTCGACACGCTGGAGCCGGGTGCGGATCCGCTCGGGGTCGAACGGGTGGTCGCGGTGAAGACCGCGGTGCTGGCCTTCAACGGTCGCGCCGACCGGATCGACTCCCGCCCCGGGCCGGAGGGCCCGGAACTGGTGATCGTCGACTACAAGACCGGCCGCACCGGGCTGGACGCCGACGACGCGCGCGGCTCCCAGGCGCTGGCGCTCTACGCGTACGCGGCCGAGCGGGTGTTCCGCCGGCCGTGCCGCCGGGTCGAGCTGCACCACCTGCCGACCGGCACTGTCGCCGGGCACGACCACACCGCCGAGTCGCTGGCCCGGCAGGTCACCCGCGCCGAGGAGACCGCCCGCGACATCATGGCCGCCGAACGGGCGGTCACCGACGGCGCCGATCCGGACGACGCCTTCCCGGTGGCGCCCGGCCCGCGCTGCAGCTGGTGCGACTACCGGCGCAGCTGTCCCGTCGGCGCGCAGACGCCGGGCAAGGAGCCGTGGGCGGCCGTCGAACGGACCGTCGAGCCGCTCCCCGGCCAGGACTGACGGGCCGGCGCGCCGTGCCGCTGATCTCGTGAGCGGAATCGGCCGGGTCAGCGGGTCAGCGGGTCGCCGGCCAGGCGCTCGGCCCGCTCCTTGGCGGCCAGCTGCAACGGGCCCTCCCGGTAGCGGCGCGGCACCGCCGCGAGCGCCAGCCGCAGGGCCCGCACGGTCAGGTCCGCCGACAGCTCTGTGGTGGGCAGCCCGAGGCCCCCGTACATCCGGCGGGCCCAGGCCGGCAGCAGGGCGAACGCGGTGCCGGCGATGCCCAGGTACGCCCAGCGGGGCGGCCCGAGGGTGAGCCCGAGGCGGGCGGGCAGGCTGAGCTTCCACGGCAGCGGCGGGGCGGTGAGGAACAGCGCCGTCTCGGCGGCCTCCCGGGTCATCCGCAGCTCCGGCCGCACGGCGCGGTAGTACTCCGCCACCTCGTCGGCCGTCCCGGGGACGGCCGCCGGGTCCAGGCCGACGAGAGCCGCGGAGCGGCGCTGCTCGGTGTAGTAGCCGTCCACCTCGTCGTCGGTGAGGGGCAGACCGGCGCGGCGGGCGGTACTGAGGAACGACTCGACCTCCGTGACGTGCACCCAGCGCAGCAGGTCCGGGTCGTCGACCCGGAACTCCTCGCCGGTCGACGGGTCGCTGGCGCGCATCCCGGCGTGCAGCCTGCGGAGCCGGGCCCCGGCGGTCTCCGCCTCGGCGGTCGTGCCGTAGACGGTGGTCGCCACGTAGGTGGCGGTGCGGACCAGGCGTCCCCAGGCGTCGGTGCGGTAGTTGCTGTTCTGCGCCACCCCGGCCATCGCCCTCGGGTGCAGCGCCTGCAGGTAGAGCGAACGCAGGCCGGCGACGATCAGGATCGGCTCCTCGTGCACCTTCCACGTGACCGATCCCGGACCGAAGAGGCCGAGGTCATCGGAGTCCACCGACCAAGAGTGCCACGGCCGGCGCATTGCCACCGTGCCGTACGGACGGTTGGAGGTGGTCGACCCGCCGGTGTCAGTGCGTCAGTCGTCGGCGGAGCGACGGGTCTGACAGGTGGGGCAGAGGCCCCAGAAGGTCACTTCGGCCTCGTCCACCTCGAAGCCGTGCGCGATGCTCGGGTCGAGGCAGGGGGCGCTGCCGACCGCGCAGTCGATGTCGCCGATCTCGCCGCAACCCCGGCAGACCACGTGGTGGTGGTTGTCGCCGGCCCGCGCCTCGTACCGGGCGGGACTGCCGGCCGGCTCGATCCGGCGGGACAGACCGGCCCGGGAGAGCGCCCCCAGCACGTCGTAGACCGCCTGGGTGGAGACCGAGTCGAGGCGTTCCCGGACCCGCCGGGTGATCTCGTCGACCTCCAGGTGCCCGCCGCCGGCGAGCACGTCCAGCACCGCGAGGCGCGGTCGGGTGACCCGCAGACCCCTCGATCGGAGCAGCTCCTCGGCAGTCGACATGCGCCAATGACACCACGCGCCACCAGCGCCGACAACCGACCTCCGGGCAGGGGTGGCCCCGGCCACAGGTGTCGACGTACCCGGTCGGGGGCGCTGGTGAACCTGACCGGTCCGGCGCGCGTGTGACTGATCAAGAGCTGGGCGGGACCACCGGCGGGTCGTACGCTGGCAACGCCCTGACCATGATCCACCCGGAGGTGTCGATGTTCGAGGAGATCCTGGGTCTACCGGCACACGTCCTGGTGGTCCACGCGGTCGTCGTGTTCGTTCCTCTGCTGGCGGTCCTCGCCATCGCATACGTGGGGCTGCCCCGGTGGCGGTCCCGGCTGGACTGGGCGGCGGGGATCCTGGCCGTGGTGGCGCCGGTGACCGCGTTCGTGGCCGTCGAGTCCGGTGAGGCGTTCACCGACGCGCTGGTTGCCCGGGGCTTCCAGGGCCAGATCCTCAACCAGATCTTCGAGCACTCCCGGTACGGCGACATCCTGTTCCGGATCGTCGTGCCGCTCGGGATCGCGGTGATCCTGCTGCTCGTGGCGACCAGCGGGCATCCCCGCGTACCGCGGCTGCCGGCGCTGGTCACCCCGGTGCTGGGCGTGGCGATCGTGGCCCTGTCCATCGCCGCTCTGGTCTACGTCTACCTGACCGGCCACTCCGGCGCCGACGCCGTCTGGGGCACCACCCTCTGACCGGTCCGCCGCAGGCCGCCGCTCTGCTCTCGGATCAGAAGATGACCCGGGAGCAGAGCAGGCAGACCAGGACCACCAGCACCACACCGGCCGCCGCGCCGAGGCCGTAGGTGAGTCGCTGGGCGCGCTGCTCCGAGGCGTCGAGGTCCGCCGCGTCCTGCGGCGGCAGGTGGCGGGGCGGTGCGGGCTCCAGGTGTACGGGCGGACGCCAACCGGCCGGCGGCGGCACACTCGGCGGCGGCCCGGTGTACCCGCCCGTCGATGTCTGGGGTGGCTGGGTGCCTGCCGGTGTGGCCCCAGGCTCGATCGGGGCCTGATCGGGCGGAGGCTGGGCGGGCGTCCCCGCGCCGCCGGTCCCGGGTCGTCGCCAGTAGTCGTCCGGGGAGCTGCCACCGCTGGGGGTCGTCACGCCGTCCGACGCTACCAACGCGGCCGGTGGTCGGCCGGCTTCTGCCCGGCGCGCCACCGTCGGCGGCGATCCTGGCGCCGTGACCTGCGCTAGTCTTGCCGCTCGTGAGCACCGACCCGGGTACGCAGGGCGCGCGCGGCGACGACGACCGCACCGTCGACCTGAGCGACGACTTCGTGGTGCTGCCCGAGCAGACCGCCGACGACACCGACCGCGGCTGGGGCGAGCGGGCCGGCGGCAACGACGACTGGCTGCTCGCCGAGCGCCCTCCGCACTGGGACTGACCCCGGCGCGCGCGGTCAGCCGCGGACGACGATCGCGAAGCGGCTGCCCTCGGGCAGGCCGACGGCGTGTCTCGCCTGGTCGGGGCTGAGCGCCAGGTAGAGCGCCGAGGTCCCGTCGGCGGCGCCGGCTCCGAGTACGTCCAGCACCAGGGCTCGACTGGCGAGCAGAGCCGCCTCGGTGCTCGCCCCGCCGGGCGGCGCCGCGAGCAGGTCGACCAACGCCCCAGGGCGGACCACCGCCAGTGCGGCCGGCTCGGCCAGTCGAACCGGCACCCCGACGGCGCCGCTGGGCAGCGGCAGCGGCCCGGCTGAGGATCGTGGGTTGCCGACCGTCCCCTCGGCGCCGGTCGGCCCGGCCCTGCCCGCGCCCGTCGGTCCCGCTCCGTCCTGGCCGGTCGGTCCCGCTCCGTCGACCGCCTCTTGCGCGTCGGCCGGGGTGCGGGGAGGAGACGGCGCGGCGCGGGTCGTTGGCGGGCGCCCCGTCGGGGTGTGCAGGACGGCGGCGGCCAGGGCGAGCAATGCGGCGACCAGGCCGGCCCGGAGCAGCACCCGCCCGCCCGGCAGGCGTGGCCGGCGCAGCGGGCGCAGGGCCGTTGCCGAATCCGGATCTGCGGTCGCCATGTGCCGCCTCCCATCCCGGGCGTCGCAGCGACACCCGCGGCAGCAGGTTAGGGCGGTCGGTGCCCGGTCAGCCGGCCGTCGGCCCGGCCCTGTGGACAACTCTCCAGCCTGTGGACAACGCCCACGGCCAGACCTGACCTGCTAAAGGCGTCGACCGCGCGAGACGTGGCGGGACGGCCCCGATGATCCGTCAAGCCTCGATGATCGACTCCGTGTCGGCGATGTAGGGGTGTCCAGGTCGCGAGGATGTCCCCATGTCGGCGATCTTGAGTCGATCAAGCCCGGCTCCGCCGAATGACGGGGCCGGGCTGGGTGATCAGGGCGTGGAGGTCGGCGTCAGGACGCGGAACTGGCCGCCGGGGCCTTGCTGCCGCTCGACCCACCGCTCGACGAGGACGACGAGGACCCCGAGGACGACGAGGACCCCGAGGACGAACCGTTCGAGGAGCCCGAGGACGACCCGGAGTCGCTACCCGAGGACGACGACGAGGACGAGTCGGACTTGGTCGGCTTGCTGGCCGTGCCGCCGGTCGGCGCGTCGGCGCCCGACGAGCGGGAGTCGGTGCGGTAGAAGCCGGAGCCCTTGAAGACGATGCCGACCGAGTTGAAGACCTTGCGCAGCCGTCCCGTACACGTGGGGCACTCGGTCAGCGGCTCGTCAGAGAAGGACTGCACTGCCTCGAGCTGGTGACCGCACGCGGTGCAGGCGTACTGGTACGTGGGCACGTTCTCCTCCGGAAAGCTCGGCCGGTTGGCACTCGACGTATTCGAGTGCCAATGGTGCGTCATCCGCCCCGGGTTCGTCCAGCAGACGTGTGGGGCACGACACCCGGCGGCGTGTCCGGGCCGGCGTCAAGCGTACGCACCCCGTCGGCGGGGGTGACGACCGCGCGTACCGGGCGGTCGTGCGGCTCGGTGGGCAGCGTCTCGACCAGCTCGCCGTCGTGCAGCGGGACCACGGTCAGCGTGTCCGCGGATACCCGGGCCAGCGCCCGGTCGTACGAGCCGCCGCCGCGTCCGAGCCGCCGGCCGCGCCGGTCCACCGCCAACGCCGGTACGACCACCAGGTCGGCGTCGGTGACCGCGCCCACGCCCAGTCGCGGGCCCGTCGGCTCTCGGATACCCCGCCCGGCGGCGGCCAGTCCGTCCGGCCCGGTGTAGGTCGCCCAGTCCAGGTCGAGGTCGTCGCGGAGCACCGGCAGGAGCAGTTCGGCGCCGGCCGGCAGGGCGGCCCGCAGCACCGCCGGCAGGTCGGCCCCGCCCGGCTCCGAGCCGACCGGCACGTACGCCGTCATGCGGTTCGGACGCAGCCGGCGTACCAGGGCGACGAGCTCGGCCTGGACGCGCCCGGCGGCGGCGGCCCGCGCCGGACCGGTCAGCGCGCGGCGGTGGGCGAGCAGCGCGACGCGGGCGTTCCGCTTCGCCACAGCCGTCACTTCCGCTTCATAAGAAAATTCCGGCACGCAACACTCCTGACGCAACGCCGCTCCCACCGTGGCTCTGTGTCAGCATCGCAGCATCGGAGGCGGAACTTCCGGGGGGACCGAGTGACGCTACGCGGGCGGTTGACGGCAGCCTTCCTCGCGGTGGTGCTCGGGCCGGTCCTGCTCGGCGCGTTCTTCGTCGCCTCCACGGTGACCGCCGTCGATCGCAGTCGCTCCACCGAACGCCTCGCCGTGGCCGCGTCCGCCGTGCGAACCTCCGTCGACGCGCTCTGCCAGCAACTGCGCGCCGCCGCCGACGCGGTCGCCCTCACCGACGACCGGGCCGCCACCGCCAGTCAGGTGGTCGCTCGGGGCCTGGCCGCCGCGGTGCTGGTCACCGACGTGACGGGCCGGGTCACCTACGCCTCTCCCGGCGCGCCGACGATGCCCTGGCGGGACTGCTCCGGCTCCGCGCCGGCGGCGTCCGGGCCGGTCGGCGCGCTGAGCGCCCGGGTCGACCTGCGCGACCGGGCCGGCAACCTGCTGGGTACGGTCGCCGCCGCGCAGCTGGTCGATCCGGCCTTCGTGGCCCGGCTGGCGGCCGCGACCGGCGTCGCGGTCACCCTGCTCGACGACGGCGCGACGTCCGCCCGGGTCACCCACACCACCGAGTCCCGACAGGTACGCGACGCGGTGCTGGCCGCCGCCGGCAGCCTCGACGGCGAGCGGGTCACTGAGACCGGCGACGGCCGGTACGTGCGGCGGATCGGCGCGACCGCCGGGCAGCCGCTGCCCCTGGTGCTCTCCGTCCCCAGTGAGCAGCCGCCCGGGCTGTACGCGACGCTGGCCGCCGTCGTCGTGCTGGCCGGGCTGCTCGCCGTACTCGCCGCCTGGCGGCTGGCCCGGGTGACCACCCGACCCCTGGTCGAGCTGGCCGGCGCGGTGGACCGGGTGGCGCACGGTGACCTGAGCACCCGGGTGCCGGTGCGCAGCCGTGACGAGCTGGGCCGGCTTGCCGCCGCGTTCAACCGGATGACCCGCGAGACCGGCTCGTACGTGGCGGCGCTGACCAGCAGCCGGGACCAGCTGCGCGGGCACCTCGCGGTGCTCGGCGACACCCTGGCCAGCACACACGACCTGCAACGCATCCTGCGGGTGATCCTGCACAGCGCGATCGCGGCCACCGGGGCCCGGGCCGGGGCCGTGCTGCTGGTGGAGGCCGGTGGCGTGCTCGTCGCGCAGTGCGCCGAGGGGCTGGACGGGCGCTGGCCGGAGAGCGACGAGGTCGGGCCGCCGACCCTGCGGGTGCCGGTCGGCACCGGCGTGGTCGGGGCGGTGGCCGCCACCGGAGTGCCGCAGCGCGGTCGGGTGGAGCCGTCCGAGGTCCCGGCGGGCGAGCCGCGCTGCCGGACGTACATCGCGGTCCCGTTCGCCGCTCCCGGCACGCCGGCCACACCCGGCGGCTCCGGCGCCGCTTCGGCGTCGGCCGGTTCCGCCATGCCCGGCGGAGCTCCGAGGTCCGACACCGCGTCGACGTCCGGCACCGCTCCAGCGTCCGCCGGTGCTTCCGGCGTCGGCGGCGCGGCGCGGCCCGGCGACGGCGAAGGAGCCGTTGAGGAGGGCGGCGCGACCGCGGCGGCGCTCGGCGTGCTGGTCCTCTACGACCGGTTGGGCGCCGACGAGTTCGACGAGGACGACCTGGTCACCCTGCGGACCTTCGCCGGGCACGCGGCGGTGGCGGTGGACAACGTGCGGGTGCACGAGGAGGCGCAGCGGCTCTCGCTCACCGACGCGCTCACCGGGTTGTGGAACTACCGCTACCTGCGCGAGTCGATCCGGCGGGAGGTGGAGCGGGCCAGCCGGTTCGGCCGGATGCTCAGCGTGCTCGCTCTGGACCTGGACCGGTTCAAGGACGTCAACGACACCTACGGGCACGCGGCCGGGGACACCGTGCTGGCCGAGTTCGCCCGGCGGGTGCGCGGGGAGATCCGCGAGGTCGACCTGGCCTTCCGCCAGGGCGGCGAGGAGTTCGTGGTGCTGTTGCCGGAGACCGACGCCCGGGGCGCGGCGATCGTCGCGGAACGGCTCGGGGCGGCCGTACGCGACACCGCGATCATCGTCGAGGCGCACGGTGGCGGTGGGTCGATCGTGGTGACGGTCTCGGTGGGCATCGCCGTCTACCCCGACCACGGCAGCACCGGCCGGGAGGTGCTGGAGGCCGCCGACGACGCCCTGTACGCGGCGAAGGCCGCCGGCCGGGACACCTACCGGGTGGCCGAGGTGCGGCCGGAGGTGCCGGTGCGGGAGATCCCGGTTCCGGCCGCGGCGGTGAGCCCACCGGACGGCCTGCCCCGCGCCGGTCGGGTCGCGCCGGTCGCCCGGCCCGCGCCCGCGCAGGCCCGCCCGGAGCCGCCCGACGGGTCGGCGGACCCGGCGGACGCGGGCCCCGACGCGGCGCGGGCCGGGCCGGACGCCGCCCGGCCCGGCTCGGGTGGCGGCGCGTCTTCCGGGCCACACCCGCCGCGGCAGAGCCGTGGCCGATAGTCTCGCGACATGTCGGAGCACTCAGCGAACCCCTCATCGACGGTCGCCGCAACCGGCCGTCCCCGGGCGGTCAAGGCCGTCATCCCGGCCGCCGGTCTGGCCACGCGTTTCCTGCCGGCCACCAAGGCGGTGCCCAAGGAGCTGCTTCCGGTGGTCGACCGACCGGTGCTGCAGTACATCGTCGAGGAGGCCACCCAGGCGGGCATCGGCGACGTGTTGCTGATCACCGGCCGGGGTAAGACGTCGATGGTGGACCACTTCGACCGGCGGCCCGACCTGGAGGCCCGGCTGGAGGAGAAGGGCGACGCCGAGCGGCTGGCCGCGGTACGCCGGCCCAGCGAGCTGGCCGAGATCTACACCTGCCGTCAGCCGGAACAGCTCGGGCTCGGCCACGCCGTCGGGTACGCCGAGTCGCACGTCGGCGACGCGCCCTTCGCGGTGCTGCTCGGCGACGAGTTCGTCAAGCCCTCCGAGCCGCTGCTGCCCGCGATGCTGGAGCTGCAGGCCCGCACCGGTGGCGTGGTGCTCGCCTTCTTCGAGGTGGACCCGGCCGAGACCAAGCGGTACGGCATCGCGTCGGTCGAGCCCGCCGAGGCGGAGCTCAGCGACATCGGCGAGGTCGTCCGGGTGACTGGGATGGTGGAGAAGCCGCAGCCGGAGGAGGCGCCCAGCAACCTCGCGGTGCTCGGCCGGTACGTGCTCCCGGGCACGATCTTCGACGCGATCCGGCGGACCAAGCCGGGCAGCGGCGGCGAGATCCAGTTGACCGACGCGATGGAGCTGCTGCGCACCGAAGGCACCCCGGTGCACGCGATCGTCTACCGGGGCACCCGCTACGACACGGGGATGCCGCTGGGCTACCTCCAGACGGTGGTCCAGATCGCCGCCGAGCGCGAGGACCTCGGCCCCGAGTTCCGCTCCTGGCTGGCCGACTTCGTCAACGCCGACACGGCGGGCGGATCTGGTACATGACCGCGACGGCCGACGCCGAGGCGGCCGCGAACGAGTTGACGCCGCTCGCCGACTACCTGGGCAGTGTGCTGCGCAGGTTACGCGCGCTGCCTCCGCTCGACCTCGACCTCACCCAGGCGCACGGCAACGTCCTCGCCGAGGACGTCGTCGCGCCGCACGCGTTCCCGGCCTTCGACCAGGCGGCCGTGGACGGGTACGCGGCCCGCTGGGAGGACATCTCCGGAGGCGGCCGGGGCGCGGGTTACGTCCCAGCCCCCTCCGGCGCGCCGGGTGGGCGCAGCATCCGGCTGAACGTGGTCGGCGATCTCGGCGCCGCGAGCTGGCGGCCGGTCCGGCTCACGCCGGGTGCGTGCTTCTCCGTGGCGGCCGGGGCGCCGCTGCCGGGCGGCGCGGACGTGGTGGTCCCGGTGGAGTGGACCGACCAGGGCATGGCCGCCGTGGAGATCTTCCGCGCCCCCAAACGGGGGTACGGGGTACGCCGCGCCGGTGAGGAGCTGCCGGCCGGCACGCTGCTCGCCCGCGCCGGCACGTACGTCTCGCCGGCGCTGGTCGCGGTCTTCGCCGCCACCGGCATCGGGCACGTGGTGGTCCGGCCCAGCCCACGGGTGGTGATCGTGGCGACCGGCGACGAACTGGTCGACGTGGGCCGGGGCAGCCAGCCGGGCCAGGTGGTGGACGCGAACTCGCACGCGCTGACCGCCGCCGCGGCCGAGGTGGGCGCGCTCGCGTACCGGGTGGGCATCTGCGACGACGACCCGGAGGGCCTGCGCGGGCTGCTCGAGGACCAGACGCTGCGCGCCGACCTGATCATCACCACCGGGGGCACCGGCACCGGCCCCGGCGACATGGTGCGGCGGATCCTGTCCCGCCGGGAGGGCAACCGCGCGGGGCCGGTCACCTTCACCGACGTGGCGCTCTATCCCGGTACGGCGTTGGGCTTCGGCACGGTCGGGGCCGAGGAGGTGCCGGTGGTGTGCCTGCCCGGCGACCCCGGCGCCGCCCTGATCGGCTTCGAGGTGCTGGCCCGTCCGGCGATCCAACTGCTCGCCGGCGCCGAGCCGGTGTTCCGGCCCAGCGTACGGGCGCACCTGCTGGAGACGGTGTCGTCCCCGGGCGGGCTGCGCGAGTTCCGGCCCGCGCACGTGGCCGAGCGACGCGGCGGCGGCTACACGGTCCAGCCGCTGAGCGGGGGGCCGTTCACCCTCTCCGGGCTGGCCGAGGCGAACGGGCTGCTGGTGCTGGGGGAGCGGGTGACCACGGCCGCCGCCGGCTCCACCGTGGACGTCCTGCTGCTGGACCGCCGCCGGTGAACGTGGAGCGTCCACTTGCGCGTGGCCCGGTCCCACACGGGAGACTGGACGGGTGAGTCTCTTCGGGCCCGCACGCGCGCCGGGCTGGCCGACGGTGCTGGTCGACGGGCCGGTGCTGCTGCGCCCCTACCGGCGTTCCGACGCGGCGGCGTGGTCGGAGGTGCGCCGGGCCAACCGGGCCTGGCTGGCGCCCTGGGAGTCGTCGTTGCCGGGCAGTTGGGACGAGCTGAACTCGCCGTCCGCGTTCCGGTGGGTGCACCGTGACCAGCGGCGTTCCGCCCGCGAGGGTGAGGGCATGCCGTTCGCGGTCTGCCTGCGCGAGGGCGACCGGGATCGGCTGGTCGGTCACCTCAACGTGGGCAGCATCGTGCGGCGCGCGTTCTGCTCCGGCTACGTCGGCTACTGGGTGGACGCCCGGGTGGCCGGCCAGGGGGTGATCCCGACCGCGTTGGCGCTCGCCGTGGACCACGTGTTCGGCCCGGGTGGACTGCACCGGGTGGAGGTCAACATCCGGCCGGAGAACCGGCCGTCGCGGCGCGTGGTGGAGAAGCTGGGCTTCCGCGAGGAGGCGTACCACGTGCGCTACATGCACATCGACGGCGCGTGGCGCGACCACATCGGATACGCGATGACCAGTGAGGACATTGCCGCCGAGGGCGGCCTGCTGGCCCGCTGGCATCGGATCCGCGCTGCCGCGCGGTGAGCCGTCCCACGGACGGGATCGGCGCGGCGCAGCGGCATCCCGGTCGGTGCGCCGTAACCTCAAGTAACTGCAAGCTGCGGCAAGCGCTGCCCGTCCGGACGATCCACGCACCCGAGCGCGATCGGTGGAAGATCCTGCGGCCGGGCGGTGGTTGCTCCGAATTCGGTGACGGGAGGGGTGAGGGTGCCGACCTCGGTGCTCCTCGCCGTCCTCGCCGCCGCCGGCCTGCTCGCTCTGGCCCCGGCGCTGGTCCGCCGGTACGACGCCACCGAGCGGCTGGTGGCGGAGCGGGCGCAGTCGACGGCGCGGGTACTCGAGCGCCGCCGGCGGCGTCGTACTGTGCCGGGACGGCGACCCGTCCACCCACCGCGCTCGCTCGTCGTCACGCTCAGTGAAGATGCGACTACGGGCTTGCTGGGTGCGCCGGTGTCCGCGCCGCCCGCGGGTCGCCGGTCCGGCCGGCTGCGTGCCGTGCCGGCCGCCGCCAAGCGCTCCCGCCGCCGGCCGCCGCCCGGCCGGCCGCACACCCCCGCCGTCTACCGCCGCCGCCGGGTCCTCGCCGCCCTGCTGCTGCTCAACGTGGTCGAGTTGATCGGCGTGCTGCTGGTCAGCCCGGGCTTCTGGATCGGCTTCACGGTGACCTTCCTGCTGCTGGGTGCGTACGTCGTACACCTGCGGGGTCGGGCCCTGGCCGACCGCCGGCGGCGGCGTGCGCGGGCCCGCGAGGCGGCCTGGCTGGCCGCCCGGCAGGCCGAGGTGCGCCGCGAGCAGGCCCGCCGCGCCGCGGCCCGCCGGGAGGCGCAGCGCCGCCTCGCCGCCCAGCGCGAGGTGGTACGCCGTGCCGCCATGGGCCTGGACCGCCCCGGCGACCTGCCGGCCGCGGCTAGTGGTGGTTCGGTCTCCTACCGGCGCTCCGGCGGCCTACGGGGCCGCCCCTACGAGGCGGGCCGCACCTCCCACCCGGCGTGACCGCCGCCGCCCCACCTGGCCGCCGCGCCGGCGCCTTGATCGACTCGGTTTCCTGGAACTCGGGGTGTCACGGCCGGAAGGCCCGATTTCCAGGAACCCGAGTGGATCTTTGAGTGCGGCGGGGGATCGCGCCGGGGGCGGATTCGCGGTGGAGGCCGGCGACCTGTTAGCCTTGTCGCCGGCCCGCCCGGTGAAAGCCGGGTGGGACCGAAGCCGGTTCGCCGGTGGAGGGGTTGTGGCGCAGTCCGGTAGCGCACCTCGTTCGCATCGAGGGGGTCAGGGGTTCGAATCCCCTCAACTCCACCCAGTTTGAAGGCCGTTTTCGCTCGTCGGAGACGGCCTTTTCCATGCCGTGACGAGTTACCGCCGGATTCCGTCCGGTCCGTCCGTCAACCCTGGGTCACCTGATACCCAGGTGTGATGGAGAGCACGCAGCAGGGCCGCGTTCCGCGAGGAGTGTCGGTGCCTGCGACGTCAGCTGCTGAAGTCGCCGCTGACGTCCCGGGCGTCCTCCTGGACGTGCTCGCCCGGATGCCGGCCCTGGATCTCGTCGCGCCGCATCACCCGTTCCGCCTCCGCCCGTTCATCCTGGTTCATGTCGCCCAGCCGGGCGTTCTCCGGCCCGCCCACCTGCTCGACCCCGTCCTTTGCCCACTCCACGCTCATGTCGCCTCCTGTGATCGCGGCGGATCGGATGCCGTCCGCACCGCCCGCGTCCCCACCCTCCGGGGCGGAAAACCTGGACCGCGAAGGGCTCGGCCTGAAGCTGCCCGGCGCGCTAGCTGAACTTGCCCGCCACCGCATGGTCCAGGGTGGTCACCCTCCCCGTCTCCAGCACTTCCCGCAGTCTGCGCAGGTTCGCCGGCACCTCCCCGGCGGGCGGCTTGCCCAGCAACGCGAGGACCCGGTGCCCGAGCCGTCCCAGCGGCGTCCGCATCACCTCGCGTACCTCGGTCTCGTCGCCCGTGGGGCCGCTGGTGAAGTGGACCGTCCAGTACGTCCGCAGCCCGGGCAGGGAGCGGGTCTGGTAGCCGATGACCTCGTTCGAACGCTCCTCGGTCACCCTCATCGTCGACGTCAGCCGAACGCCCAGCGGGCCCTGGATCCTCCATCGGGACTCCGCCGGGCCGACCTGTTCGACGGCCATGACATCGCCCAGAAACCGTGACAAATTCCGGAAGTCGCGATAGAACGTGAAGACCTCACCCACCGGGCGCCGGATCGTCACTTTCGCCTCGACCGCATCGTGTGCTCGCGGTCGCCACGATGTTCTCCGCATCGCAGTCTCCGATCGATCGACCAGCCGTGGGACCTGCTCTCGACGGTCTGACGCGCGTCGCGTACCCGCTGGCGCCTCTCGCACGCCGGTGGGTCGGCAGCGGACGGAGGAGACCGGCCTCGACTCCGACACGCGGGCGGTATGGGCGGGGTCGGCCGGAAGGGCCGACCCCGCGCGACGTCACGGCTTCCAGGATCCGGCGGTCTCGAAGAGGTGCTGGTACTCCAGCACGCCGCTGGTGTTCGGCACGTCGAAGACGACGCTGCCGGTGCGCTTGGTGCCGGTGGAGAGGTTGTTGCCCGCCGACAGGGGCTTGCCGCAGCCGGAGAGGGCCCCACCGATCGCGTTGGTCTCGGTGCCGTCCTGGGCCACCCACTGGAAGAAGAGCGGGTTGATCGACCCTCTGCCCTTGGTGACCTTCACTGTGACGGTGGCGATCACGTACATGCCCTCGTCCGGCTTCAGGCCGTAGGACTTGCACGCCTTGGTCGAGGTGCTGAACTTCGTCACGGTGATCTCGACGGTGCCGTCACTGTCGTCGATCACCAGTGTCTCGCCGACCGACATGTCCCGCGTCTCGCCGCTGGCCGCCGAGGGCTCGGCCGGGGAGGGCGGCGTCTTGCCGCCCGGCGTCTGACCGACGCTCCGGGTCACGGCGGGGGTGGGCCTGGCCTCCACCGCCTGCTCGGCGGCCCGGTTGAAGCCGATGACCGCCGCCACGATGCCGCCGGCACAGCAGAGCAGGGCCAGCACCGCGGCGGTGACCGCGACGACCACCACGGTCTTCTTGGAACCCTGCGCCGGCGCGGGCGTCCCGGCGAGCGGGTAGCCGGGTGCGCCCGGGCCGTAGCCCGGCGTGCCCGTCTGCGCCCCGGGGCCGGCGGCGGGGTACGAGGTGCCGGCGAACGGCGGCTGCGGCCAGGGCTGCCCCGGCACGGCCTGCTGCGGCGGGGCGGCGTACGGCGGCTGCGACGCGCCGGCGTAGGACGGATCGGGAGTGCTCGCGAACGGCGGCTGCGGTGGGGCGGAGACCGGCGGGTGGGGGACCGTCGGGTCGGTGGCCGAGCGTGGCTGCGGTGTCGCTGGGACTGCCTGCGTCGGCGGCTCCGCATTCGGCTGTTGGGGGTCGTGCGGCCCGGCGGGGGGCTGGGGGTGGGTCACCGTACTCCTTGACTTCGGCACACGCGGTTCTCCGAACCCGCCGACGCTACCGTGCGCCACGGACCAGCCGACCGTCGCGCTGGACGCCGTCCCACCGCTCCGGCCGGGCCGCGCCCGGCACGGTCGTCGGTGGACTGGGGCAGCACCGGTGGCGCGACGTCGGGGTGACCGATCCGGACCAGTCCGATCCGGTCCGGCGCCACGGGCTCCTGACGAGTCAGCGGGGAGTCAGGATCGCGGCGGTGCGGACGAGCCCGTCGGCGAGCGCGAACCTTCCGGCCACTGTGGCCGGTGGATCGGCGACGGTCGCCGCGTCGAGCCGGGCCGGCGCGATCCGCGCGGTGAACGTGCCGGCGTCCGCGTCCACCTCCACCCGGGCGTCGTGGAAGTCGAGCCAGCTGCCGACGACGGGATGCCATACCTTGTAGACGGTCTCCTTGATGCTGAAGAGCACCACCGGCCAGAAGGTCCCGCCGGGCAGCCGGGCGCAGTGCTCCTCCTCCTCGGGCAGCAGCACCAGTCGGCGTACCCCGGCGTTGAGCTCGCGATGCCGCTCGGCGTCCATGCCGACGGACCGGATGTCGGCGCGGCGGGCGACGGCGGCCGCGCAGTAGCCCTCGGTGTGGGTGATGGCGCCGACCAGGCCGGCCGGCCAGACCGGCGCCCGGTCGGCGGCGGCCGGCACGGCCGCCGGTGGCAGACCCAGCCCGGCCATGGCCCGGCGGGCGCAGACGCGCCCGGCGGTGAAGTCGCGCCGGCGGCTCGCCACGGCGCGCTCGCCGAGGCAGGCCAGCTCGGCCGCCAGCAGATCCCCGGCCCAGTCGTCCGGCCCGGCGACGGCCACCGCGACGGTGGCGGGTAGCAGGTCACGCATCGGCGCCTCCCCCGAGGTACGCCCGGACCCGGTCCTGCTCGGCCGCCGGCCGCCCTGTCCGAACCGGCCGCCACGCTGTGACCTGGCGAACCGTCAATTTTCCGACTGCCATGGGGGGTGAAAGTACCGCAAGGATGTAACGCCGGAGGGTTCCGAAGCGCTTCCCGGTTGGCACCGGGGAGGCGAGCATCATTCGCTCGGCCAGGCACGGCAGTCGCCTGTCCGACCAGTATCTGGAGAGGACGTGCGATGACCGAAGGCGCGGAACCGCCCGGCGCACGGGTCGACGAACATGTCCCGACGACGCCCGGCTGGAGCTGTGGCTCCTGCGGCGAGGAGTGGCCGTGCGCGACCAAGCGCAGCCGGCTGCTGGAGGAGTACGGGGTCGACCGGGCGATGCTCAGCGTCTACCTGGGCTCGTGCCTCGCGGCCGCGTCCGAGGATCTGCGCAGCACGCCGGTGACGTCGCTGCAGGACCGGTTCATCGGCTGGTTGCCGCGCGGCCCACGCCGCGGCTGAACGCGCCGGTGGCCGCCGCCGGTCGGCGGCGGCCACCAGGGCGGTCGTGCGGGTCAGGCGCGCCGGGGGCGCCGGGTCAGGCCGAAACCCACCACGCCGGCGACGGCGGCCAGCACGCCGCCGACGCCGGTCCAGATCCATCGCGAGCCGAGGTTCGGGAGCCAGTCCGCGGCGGAGTCACCCTCGTCGTCGGCGTCCGGGTCGGCCGGCGGTACGGCGTTGAGCACCGAACCGGCCCTGGTGTTCGGCACCAGGGGCGCGGCCAGCTCGCCGTCGTCGGCCGAGGCACTCCGGTCGTCGACCGTGCCCACCAGCAGGTCCACGTCGATCGGTGCGCCCAGGTCGGGCTCGGGCAGGTCGACCACGGAGAGTCGGACGACGTAGGTGCCGGGCAGCGGATCGGCCGACCAGGGCTCGGCCCACGGCCGCACCTCGCGCAGCGTGCAGCCGAGCGCCACGTTCGCCGCGGAGGCGTCCACGGCGGTCGTCTGTGCCCCCGCCGTGCACGCCTGCCGGCGGCGCAGTCCGTCGAAGACGTCTACGGTCCAGGTGGAGGCGCCGCTGCGGGCCTTGGGGAAGGTGACGGTGGCGCTGATCTCGTGCACCTGGCCGGCCCTGGCCGTGAACGACCAGTAGAGGTGGTCGCCGGTGGAGGCGTCCACCCGTACCGGTTGCCCGGCCGTGATCGGCGTGGCGGTGAGGAACGACGTACCGGCCCGGGTGACGGGCGTGGCCCCGGGGGAGGGGGTGGGGGCGGCGACGGCCGTCGCGGGCAGCAGGGCCGGCCCACCGGCGACGAGCAGCGCCGCCAGCGATCTCAACAGTGCGGTACGCATCGTCAGTTCTCCCTCCACGTGGCTACCCACCAGCGGGTGACCAGGCCGGCCAGGGTGAGCAGGGCGAGCAGCACCCAGCCGCGGCCGAGGTCCGGGCCGTCGGGCGCCGGGGCGGCGGCCACCACGTCGACGGTCAGCTCCACCGGCATGCCGGGGCGCACCGCGGTGCCCGGGCGCGGCGCCAGGGAGTTGCTGACCACCAGGCAGACCGTGGCCGGCTCGACGGCGGTCCGCTCGGTCTCGTCGGCGTCCTCGTCGTCGGCCGTGGCCGACCAGCGCAGCCCGGCGGAGATCACGTCCGCGCGGCCACTGTCCGCGTCGGCGCCGCGGACCAGTTCCCGGCCGTCGGCGGCGGTGGCCCGCAGCAGGACCCCGTAGTCGCGGTTCACCGGCCGGTCCAGCGACATGCTGACCGACGCACGCAGCTCCTGCCCCGGGCGTACCGGCACGCGGTACCACCGGTGTTCGGAGAACGCCTCACGGTCGCTGTAGACGCCGGGGGCGAGCAGCGGCGCCGAGTCGCAGGCGCTCGCGCCGCCGACCACGGTCGGAGTCCGGGTGTACGTGTCACCGGCGCGCTCGACCAGCTGCTTGATCCGGTCGGTCAGCTCGTCGGCGCTCTGCGCCGCGGTGTAGGTGCCGCCGGTGGCCCCGGCGATGCAGAGCAGCTGCCGGCGGACCTTCTCGTCCGGCGCCAGGCCGAGCGTGTCGACCACCAGGCTGGTGCCCTGCGCGGCCAGCTCGCGGGCCACCTCGCACGGGTCCGGCGGGGCGCAGGTGTCCTCCCCGTCGGTGATCAGCACGATCCGCCGCGTGGTGGACCCGGTGCCCAGGTCCTGCGCGGCGGACCGAAGGGCGAGCCCGACCGGCGTGAACCCGGTCGGGCGCAGGGTGGCCACGGCGGCCTTGGCCCGGGTCCGGTCCACCGGCCCGACCGGGACGATCTGCTGGGTGTCCTGGCAGCCGACCTTCTTGTCCTTGCCCCGGTAGCTCGCCCCGAGCACCCGGATGCCGAGCTGGGTCTCCTCCGGCAGGGCGTCCACCACCTCGTTGAACGCCTGCTGAGCCACCGAGATCCGGCTGCGTCCGTCGATGTCTGCCGCCCGCATCGAGCCGCTGACGTCGAGCACCAGCTCGACCCGGGGTGGCTCGGCCGTCGGCTCCTCGTCCGCCGCGGCTGCCGGGACCGGTCCGGTCAGCGCGGCGGTCGCCAGCAGTCCGAGCAGGACGGCCGCCGATCGTCTGAAGTTGATCACGGCCCGCAGTGTAGTGAGATCCACATTAGATGATCATCCGGGTGCCGACCGGACACCGGGCACACCGCGGGCGAGGCGATCGACGGGGTGCCGCGGACCCTCCGGACATGGCCTCTGGGCAGCGCAGGGTCCACGCCGGGTCACCCACGGTCAACGGCCGGAGAGGGAGCGTCGTCCCGGTTGCCATCCGTCGGAAATCTGACCCAAGTCGACCCGTTGTGCCGGTGGTACGCGGTGGTTAAGCTCTTCATGCGCGCCCCAATCGCCCGCTTCCCCCGTGGCAGGCGATCGGGGCGCGCACCTATGTGAATCGGGCCCGCACGCCATGGCGTGCGGGCCCGATCTCGTCGGTTCGCGGTCAGATCCAGCGGCCGTCCAGCCACATCCGGGCCGACCATTGCGCGTACGGCATCAGATGGCCCACGAAGATCGGATAGAAGTACCCGAAGCAGAGCGCCACCAGCAGCACGTACGCCCCGGCCGCCACGCTGCCCACCAGGCGGCGTTCGTAGCCCGCCTCGCCGGGAGTGAGCGCCCGCACCTCGCCGACGTCCGCACCGGCCGGAGCGATCAACGCGCCCAGCACGTACACCACGGCCAGCACCAGGAACGGCAGCGCCGGCGCGGCGTAGAACGAGAACATCGTCCGGCCGTCGAGGGCGAACCAGAACCAGGGCAGCAGCCCGGCCGCCACGCAGAGCAGGATCGCGCCGGCCCGCCAGTCCCGTCGGGCCGCGCCCAGCCAGGCCAGCGCCACCAGGGCGGGCAGGAACGACCACCAGAGCAGCGGCGTGCCCAGCAGCAGGATCTCCGAGGCGCAGCTCGGCGCGCCGCAGGAGCCCGCGCCGGACCAGTAGAACGCCACCGGTCGGCCGAGCAGCAGCCACTGCCACGGCCACGACTGGTACTTGTGCGGGTCGTCCAGCCCGGTGTGGAACCCGTACGCCGCCCGGTGGTACTCGAACAGGTTGATCAGCGGACCGACCACCGGGGCGTCACTCAGCGGCGCGTTCGGGTAGGTCGACGCGAGCCGGTAGTAACCGTCGTCGCTGAGCAGCCAGCCGGACCAGGTGGCGACGTAGGTGAGCACCATCAGCGCGCCGGCCAGCACCAGCCAGGGCAGCTCGTCGAGCAGGGCGTCCCGCCACGGTCGGCGGACCCCGGCCGAGCGGCGGACGCCGACCTCCCAGAAGAGCACCAGCAGCGCGAAGGCCGGCAGGAAGTAGAGGGCACTCCACTTCACCGCGCAGGCGCAGCCGAGCAGCACCCCGGCGGCCAGCCGCCACCACGGCCAGGTGCGCCAGCCGGTGGGTGGTCGACCGGCCGGACCGGGTCGGGTCGGATCGAGGCCGGCGTCCAGCGCCCGCGCCCAGCGGCGGCGCCGGGCGTCCCGGTCCAGCACCAGCGCGCCGAACGCGGCCAGCACGAAGAAGAGCAGGAAGATGTCGAGCAGCGCCGTGCGGGAGAGCACCAGGTGGAAGCCGTCCAGGGCGAGCAGCAGGCCGGCCGCGCAGCCCAGCACCGTGGAGCGGAACATCCGCCGACCGATGCGGACCAGCAGCAGCACCGAGAGGGTGCCGACCACCGCCGCGGAGAACCGCCAACCGAACTCCGGCGCGGTGGTCATCAGGTGCCCGGGTACGGAGATCTTCGACTCCGCGTCCTGGTAGCCGAAGGCCCACTCCCCGAGGCCGATCAACCACTTGCCCAGCGGCGGGTGCACCACGTACGACGGGCCGTTGTCCTTGTAGTTCCACTCGACGCCGCGGTCGACCAACCCCCACGCGTCCTTGGCGTAGTAGGTCTCGTCGAAGATCTTGCCCTTGGGGCCGGACAGGCCGACGAAGCGCAGGATCGCCGCGATCGCCACCACCACGGCGGTGGCGAGCCAGGAGTTCCGGTCGAGCCGGGCGTCGACGGTGCTGAGCCGCCGACGGACCACCCCGGCCACCCCCGAACCGTCGGCGGGGGCCGGCACCGGCCCCGGGTCGGAGCGGTGGTCGCCCGCCGTCACCTCGATCGAATCGGCGGGGTCGGCGCTCGCGCTGTGTGCTGTCGACGCACTCGTCACCCGGCGATCGTAGGCTGCGAAGGTGCCCGGTGGCGCCCGTCGTCCCCAATAGCGGTACGCCCTGTCGATGAAGGAGACCATCTCGTGGGTGAAATGTCCGAGGCCGGCCGCCTGATCCTGCTCGGCGCCCCGCTCGGCAACCCCGCCGACGCCTCGGCCCGGTTCCGGGAGGTGCTGGCGAGCGCCGACGTGGTGGCCGCCGAGGACACCCGGCGGCTCACCCGGCTGGCCCGGGACCTCGACGTCACCGTCGGTGGGCGGATCGTCTCGTACTTCGAGGGCAACGAGGAGCGGCGGACCCCCGAGCTGGTCGAGGTGCTGCTCGGCGGTTACACGGTCGCGCTCGTCACCGACGGGGGAATGCCGAGCGTGTCCGACCCCGGCTACCGACTGGTGCGGGCGGCACTGGAGGTCGGGGTGCCGATCACCGTCGCTCCCGGGCCGAGCGCCGTGACCACGGCGTTGGCCGTCTCCGGGCTGCCCTCCGACCGGTTCTGCTTCGAGGGGTTCCTGCCCCGCACTCCCGGCGCCCGGCGGTCCCGGCTGCGCGCGCTCGCCGCCGAGGAGCGCACCCTGATCTTCTTCGAGGCGCCGCACCGGATCGGCGCGGCGCTCACCGACCTGGCCGGCGCGTTCGGGCCGGACCGCCCGGCAGCGCTCTGCCGGGAACTGACCAAGACCTACGAGGAGGTGCTCCGCCGGCCCCTCGGCGAGCTGGCCCGCTGGGCCGCCGAGGGGGAGCCGCGCGGGGAGATCACCCTGGTGGTGGCCGGTGCCCCGACGAGCGCGCCGGAGCGCCCCGACGACGACACCCTGCGGGCCGCCGTCGCCGAGCGGGAGGCGGCCGGCCGGTCGCGCCGCGACGCGATCAGTGACGTGGCCACCGAGTACGCCATGCGGCGCCGGGACGTCTACACGATCGTCCACGCCTGAGGCCGCACCCGATCCGTCGGCGGGTCACCAGGCGGCGGCGAGAAAGCCGAGAGTGATCAGGGCCGGCCCGGCGAGGGCGGCGGTCACCGCCCAGCGGCGGTTCCGCCGGCCGGCCAGCCGGGTCGCGCCCGTCCACCGGGCGATGCCGAAAGCGCAGCCCAGCACCACCAGCAGGCCGGGCAGCCAGCGCAGGTGCCGGCCGACGCCGGTGTCGGCGTACGCGGTGCCGCCGTCCGGGCCGGTCATCCGGGCCGGCAACGCCGTGCCGGGCGCGTCGCGCCCGGCGGGCACCCCGCTGACCCGTACCCCGTGCGCCAGGAACCGTCCGTCGTCGGCGGCGAAGATGCCCCGGCACCGCTGGGTGAGCCCGCCGCCGGTGCAGTCGTCGATCACCACCGTGCCGGTCCGGGCGTGCCCGACGGCCAGCCAGAACGGGCCGGCGCTCACCCAGGCGAAGAACGACGCGACCAGGCTCAGCACCAGCAGCGCGGCGAGCCCGGGCAGCGGGTCCGGCGGATGGGTGGGCCGGGCCGGCCGGCGCCGCGCCTGCTGGTCGGCGGTCCGGTCCCGCTCCTGCGGTGTCTCCTCCCGGACCGGGGTGCCGTCCCAGTGCACCTCCTCGATCGGTGCCCAGGAGCCCGCGTCGTCCCCGGGGGTACCCCCGTCCGGGGCTCGGCCGCGACGGTGCCGGCGGTTCTGCTGCCGGACCGGCACCCGGCGGGGCAGCGCGTCCACCGGTGCGCCGGTGGTCGTCTCCACCTCCACCACGGAACCGGCCTGCGTCGTGGCGTCCTGCGCCGCGGCCGGCGGGGCCGCACGGGTCGGAGTGGGTGACGGCCGGGTCGAGCCGTCCCGCATCGGGTCGGTGCCGGGCACCGGCCGGGGCTGTGGCGCCACCGCCCCGCCCCGGGGGCCACCCGGGGCCGGGCCGGCGTCGTCGCCGGCCGCCGGCCCGGTGGGACGGTCGTCGTGGTCCCGGGCCGCTCCTCTGCCAGTCACGACGCTCATTGCACACCGGTGCCGGGGGCGGAGCGGGCAGCCGGGCCGCGTGTCGGCGACAAATCGGACCAATGGGCGAGGTGGTCGGGCCGGTCCGCCGGCCCGGCACCCCCATTGGTTCGCGGTCGCCCGAGGCAGGTCAGTAGGCTTGCTGCTCATGAGTCACGTTCTCGCGGCAGTGGCCTGGCCGTACGCCAACGGCCCACGCCACATCGGCCACGTCTCCGGTTTCGGCGTTCCCTCCGACGTCTTCGCCCGGTACATGCGGATGGCTGGCCACGACGTGCTCATGGTCTCCGGCACCGACGAGCACGGCACCCCGATCCAGGTGCAGGCCGACGCCGACGGGGTCACCCCCCGGGAGCTGGCCGACCGGTACAACCGGGTGATCGTCGAGGACCTGCACGGCCTGGGGCTCTCCTACGACCTCTTCACCCGCACCACCACCCGCAACCACTACGCCGTGGTGCAGGAGTTGTTCGAGGGGATGTACCGCAACGGCTACATCGTCCCGAAGACGACCATGGGCGCCATCTCGCCGTCCACCGGTCGTACCCTGCCCGACCGCTACATCGAGGGCACCTGCCCGATCTGCGGGTACGACAGCGCCCGCGGCGACCAGTGCGACAACTGCGGCAACCAGCTCGACCCGATCGACCTGATCAACCCGAAGTCGCGGATCAACGGGGAGACCCCGAAGTTCGTCGAGACCGAGCACTTCTTCCTCGACCTGCCGGCCCTGGCCGACGTGCTGCGGCAGTGGCTGGACACCCGGGAGGGCTGGCGGCCCAACGTGCTGCGGTTCTCCCGGAACCTGCTCGACGACCTCCAGCCCCGGGCGATCACCCGGGACCTGGAGTGGGGCGTGCCGATTCCGCTGGACGGCTGGCGGGACCGGTCGGACAAGCGGATCTACGTCTGGTTCGACGCGGTGATCGGCTACCTGTCGGCCTCGATCGAGTGGGCCCGCCGCTCCGGCGACCCCGAGGCGTGGCGGCGCTGGTGGTCCGCCGACACCGAGGGCAAGGACGCCCTCGCCTACTACTTCATGGGCAAGGACAACATCGTCTTCCACTCGGTGATCTGGCCGGCGCTGCTCTCCGGCTACTCCGGTGCGGGCTCGCGGGATGGCGAGCCGGGCGACCTGGGTCGGCTCAACCTGCCCACCGAGGTGGTCTCCAGCGAGTACCTGACCATGGAGGGACGCAAGTTCTCCTCGTCCCGCAAGGTGGTCATCTACGTCCGGGACTTCCTGGAGCGCTACGACGCCGACGCGCTGCGCTACTTCATCGCCGCCGCCGGCCCGGAGAGCAACGACACCGACTTCACCTGGGCCGAGTTCCTCCGCCGCAACAACGACGAGCTGGTCGCCGGTTGGGGCAACCTGGTCAACCGGTCGGTCTCGATGGCGGCCAAGAACTTCGGCGCGATTCCGCCGATCGACCCGGCGGGGCTCACCGAGGCCGACGAGGCGCTGCTCGCGGTGGCCCGGGCCGGCTTCGCCACGGTGGGTGACCTGATCGGCCGGCACCGGCAGAAGCAGGCGATCGGCGAGGCGATGAAGGTCGTCGCCGAGGCCAACCGGTACCTGTCCGACCAGGCGCCGTGGAAGCTCAAGGACGAGGCCGACAAGCCGCGGATGGGCACCATCCTGCACGTCGCCCTGCAGGTGGTCAGCGACGCCAACACGCTGCTCACCCCGTTCCTGCCGCACTCCGCGCAGAAGGTGCACGAGCTGCTCGGCGGCACCGGCGTGCACGCTCCGATGCCGGTCATCGAGCAGGTGGACGACCTCGACGGCGGGCCGGCGTACCCGGTGCTGACCGGGGACTACACCGTCGGCGCGCGCTGGGAGTCGGTGCCGCTGGAGGTGGGCCGGCCGCTCGCCGCGCCGAAGCCGGTGTTTCGCAAGCTCGACCCGTCGATCGTCGACGAGGAACTGGCCCGGCTGGCCGGCTAGGCACGCGACGGACGCCGGCGCGGCCCCGGGGAACCCCCGGGGCCGCGCCGCACCCCGCCGACCGGCCGGCGGCGAGTCAGCGGCCGGCCATGGCCGGCTGACGGATGAAGTCCATGATCGCCTTGTTCACCTCGTCGGCATGCGTCCACGGGATGCCGTGCGGGGCACCCTGCATGTAGATCCAGTTGGCGCTCGGCAGCAGCGGGCCCAACCGGACGCCGGTCGACGGCGGCGGCAACACCCGGTCCTGGTCGCCCTGCATGATCAACAGCGGGACGTCGATGTTCGGCAGGTCACCCCGGAAGTCCTCGAGCCAGGAGTTCACCGCGTCGTGGGTGGCCTTGCCGGAGGCCATCGCGCCGATCTGCCAGTGCGCCCGGTACGCCTCCTCGCTCACCCGTTTGCCCATGTTCTGGTCCGGGTTGAAGAAGTCGTTGCAGAACGACGTCAGGTACGCGAACCGGTCCTTGATGATGTTCTGCTGGATGCCGTCGAAGATGCTCTTGTCCACGCCCTCCGGGTTGTCCTTGGTCTTCAGCAGGAACGGCGCGAGAGGGCTGAGCAGGACGGCCTTGCTGACCCGCTGGGAGCCGTACTGGCCGAGGTAGCGGGTGACCTCGCCGGTGCCCATCGAGTGGCCCACCAGGATCACGTCGTGCAGGTCGAACTCGCTCATCAGCACGTCGAGATCGGCGGTGAAGGTGTTGTAGTCGTAGCCGAACGCCGGTTGGGCGGAGTTGCCGAAGCCGCGCCGGTCGTAGGTGATCGTTCGGTATCCGGCGTTGAGCAGCACGTGTACCTGCTTCTCCCACGTCGCCCCGTTGTACGGGAAGCCGTGGATCAGCACGACCGGCTGACCGGACCCGTGGTCCTCGTAGTACAGGTCGATGGGCGCGGAGTTCTCCGTCCCCACGGTGATGAAGGGCATGTGGATCTCCTGATCGTGGGAAGTTGGCCGCTCCGCGCTTTCCCACGTCACCCGGCGATATGCCGCCCGCGCGCCGGTCTGGGCTGACCGGCCCCGCCAGGAGAGATCTGGGACCGACCCGCGTCACAGCACGTACCGGCTGTCCAGCACCTGGTCGTCGGTCACCTCGGCGCCCGGCGCCCAGGTCTCGTAGACGCCGCGGTCGTGGCACTGCGCCCCGGTGACGGCCACCGCGTCCGGATCCGGGTGCCGCAACCGCAGCCGCAACCAGCCGGCTTCCTCCCGCAGCACCACGCACGGCACGCCCCGCCACCGCGCGAACCGCACCCGCCGGGCCACCGCCTGCACCGGGTAGCGGGCCGCCCGGGTCATCGCCAGCACCCGGAACCCGCCGGGCAGGTCGGCCACCGCCTCGTACTCACCGTCGCCGTGGATGCCGACCAGCTGGGTCGAGCGCGGCGCCTCCCCGGTCGGCACGTACTCCTGGTCGGGGGAGAGGCCCGGCGCCGCGGCCAGCAGGTGCCGCCACTGCGGGCCGACCATCCGCAGCCAACCGCGCTGCTCGGCCTGATAGGTGTAGAGCACCACCTCCACGCCCTCCGCCGGGTAGGCGATCAGGGCGGCGTTCGCCGGCATCGGCAGGTCCGCGAAGTCCCGGGTGACGAACTCCGGAATGAGTTGACCGTTGCTCGGCACGAAACCGGTGCCCAACACGGGCGGACCCAGCCGGTCCCGGGGCGCCAGCGCGGTCAGCCCGCGGTGCTCCGCACCCACCGGCACGTCGTAGTCGCCCGGGTCGGCGGCCCGCCAGCGCAGCGCGTACGCCACCTCCAGGCTGTCCCGGTCCACCTCGCCGTCGGTACGCAGCAGCGCGGTCGCCGCGGGCGTACGCAGGTGCGCCACGTCGTGCTCGCGGTAGCAGAAGCCGTGCGGCAGCCAGCCCCGCACGTACCCGGCGAGCTGCCGCGCGGAGAGCACCTTCACCATCCGCGTGCCCCGCCGCACCGCCGCAGAGGCGCGGGCGGCGGCCAGCAACGGGTCACCCGCCGCGTCCGGCTGCTGGCTGAGCTGGTGCAGCTGCGCCCAGCCCCGCTCCCGGTGCACCGGCACCATCAGCGGCGCCTCCGGCTCCTCGGCCGGCTCCGTCGCGCCGTGCACCGCCGTCACCTCGGTGACGTGCACGAACCGATGCCACGGCAGTGCGCTGCCCGGCCGGGGCGCCCACTCGAAACCGGGCACCTCGTCCGCGCTGAACAACTCGTACGCGGCACCGCGGGCGATATCCTCGGCCGGGTAGACGGCGCCGCCGTACGCCACCCGCAGCCCGGTCCGCTCGCTGGCGGCGCCGCTCGCCTGCGGCGTGACACTCACGCCGCCGCTCCGCTTCGCTGCGCGCCGGCGCGAGACGCCACGCTGCCGTGCCCGATGGTTCGCTCGCTCACGCCGTGACCGTAGAGTCGCCCGGCGTAGCCGAGGTGAACGTCGGGTGGCGGCCGGATGGACGCGGCCGGTGTGTGATGCTGTCGACGATGACCGAGTCGACTGAGACCCGCCGCGAGCGTGCCGCCCGGCGGGCCGGAGAGTTCCCGCCCGCCCCCGAGCCGCTGCCCCGGCCGGTGCTGGACAGCCACACCCACCTGGACATCACCGTCAGCGAGGCCGGCGTGCCCGGTGGCGGGTCGGCGGACGACCCGATCGCCACGGCGATCGCACTGGCCACCGGGGTCGGCGTCGACCGGCTGGTGCAGGTCGGCGTGGACGTCGCCTCGTCCCGCTGGGGCGCGGACACCGCCGACCGTCATTCCGCCGTGCTGGCCACCGTGGCCCTGCACCCCAACGAGGCGCCCCGGCTGGCCGACCTCGACGAGGCGCTGCGCGAGATCGAGGCCCTCGCCGCCCGCGACCGGGTCCGGGGCGTCGGTGAGACGGGGATGGACTTCTTCCGTACCGGCGACGAGGGCCGCGCCGCCCAGGAGGAGAGTTTCCGGGCGCACATCGCCATCGCCAAGCGGTACGGCAAGGCGCTGGTGATCCACGACCGGGAAGCGCACGCGGACGTGCTGCGCGTCCTCGACGACGAGGGCGCCCCGGACACCGTGGTGCTGCACTGCTTCTCGGGCGACGCCGCCTTCGCCGCCGAGTGCGTCCGCCGGGGCTACCTGCTCAGCTTCGCCGGCACGGTCACCTTCGCCAGCGCCGCCGCGCTGCGCGAGGCCGCCGCGCTCACCCCGGTCGACCAGCTGCTGGTGGAGACGGACGCCCCGTACCTCACCCCGACGCCGCACCGGGGCCGGCCGAACGCCTCGTACCTGATCCCGCTGACGGTGCGCGCGCTGGCCGCCACCACCGGCACCGACCTGGAGGAGCTGTGCGCCGCCATCTCCGCCACCGGCGACCGGGTCTTCGGCCCGTGGTGAAAGGAGGGGCCCCTTCTTATCGCCTGGCGTTGTACAGGGGCCCCTTGCTAACCGGCGGCGGGCGGCGGCGCATACGCTCCTCCGCATGACCGGTCTCCTCGGCCCGGCGGAGATCCGGGAGCTGGCCGCCCGGTTGGGCGTTGCGCCCACCAAGAAGCTCGGCCAGAACTTCGTGCACGACCCGAACACCGTCCGGCGCATCGTCACCACCGCCGGGCTGGCCCCGGACGACGTGGCGCTGGAGGTCGGCCCCGGGCTGGGCTCGCTCACCCTGGCCCTGCTGCCGGTCGTCGGCCACGTGCACGCCGTGGAGATCGACCCGGTGCTCGCCGGTGCCCTTCCGGAGACCGCCGCCCGGCACGCCGGGCCGGACGCCGCCCGGCTCACCGTGCACCGCGCCGACGCGCTGCGCATCCGGGCCGCCGAACTGGCCGACCCGGCGCCCACCGCGCTGGTGGCGAACCTGCCGTACAACGTCGCCGTGCCGGTCGTGCTGCACCTGCTCGCCGAGCTGCCCACCCTGCGGCAGGGGCTGGTGATGGTGCAGAAGGAGGTCGCCGACCGGTTGGTCGCCGGCCCCGGCTCCAAGGTGTACGGCATCCCGTCGGTCAAGCTCGCCTGGTACGCCCGCTCCCGGGCCGCCGGCCGGGTGCCGCCGAACGTGTTCTGGCCGGTGCCCAACGTCGACTCCGGCCTGGTCGCCTTCACCCGCCGGGAGCCGCCCCGCACCGACGTACCCCGGGAACGGGTCTTCGCCGTGGTGGACGCGGCGTTCGCGCAGCGCCGCAAGACCCTGCGCGCCGCGCTCGCGGGCTGGGCCGGCGGCGCGGACCGGGCCGCCGCCGCGCTCACCGCCGCCGGCGTCGACCCCGGCGCCCGGGGCGAGTCACTCACCGTCGAGCAGTTCGCCGCCATCGCCGCGTCGGCCCCGGCCCCCGCGCCGGCCGCCCAGTAGGCTGGCGCCGTGCCCGCCATTCGGCACTACTGGCGGATCGAGCCGGATCCGCTGCACGTGTACGCGTACGACCTGGTCGACGGCCGGTACGAGCTGGCCGCCGACTCCGCCGAGGAGCTGACCGTGACCAAGCCGTTCGACATCCGCCTGCACGTTCGGGACATCACCCCGTGACCGAGGCCTGGCGCGGAGACGACGAGGACGAGCGGCGGGCGGCCAGCGGGCCGGTCAAGGTCCGGGTGCCCGCCAAGGTCAACCTGCACCTCGGGGTGGGCCCGCTGCGCCGCGACGGCTACCACGAGCTGAACACCGTCTACCACGCCATCTCCATCCACGACGAGCTGACCGCCCGCCGCGGTGACACGCTCACCCTGACCATGGAGGGCGAGGGCACCGGCGAGCTGGCCCTGGACGACACCAACCTGGTCATCCGCGCCGCGCACGCCCTCGCCGGCTACGCCGGGGTGCTCCCGCACGCCCGGCTGCACCTGCGCAAGCAGATCCCGCTCGCCGGTGGGCTGGCCGGCGGCAGCGCCGACGCGGCCGCGACCCTGGTCGCCTGTGACGCGCTCTGGGGCACCGGGCTGTCCCGCGACGAGTTGGGCGGCATCGCCGCCGACCTCGGCTCCGACGTGCCGTTCCTGATCCACGGCGGCACCGCGCTGGGCACCGGTCGCGGCGAGGCGGTCAGCCCGGTGCTGGCCCGCCCCACGTCCTGGCACTGGGTGGTGGCGATCGCCGACGGCGGTCTGTCCACGCCGGCCGCCTACCGTGAGCTGGACCGGCTGCGCGAGGCCGACGCCGCGGGCGCCCCGCTGGGCAGCACCGACGCGCTGCTGGGCGCGCTGCGTCAGCGCGACCCCCGGGTGTTGGCCGCCACGCTCGGCAACGACCTCCAGGACGCCGCGCTCGCCATGCGCCCCGCCCTGGCCGACACCCTCAAGGCCGGCGAGGCGGCCGGCGCGCTCGCCGGCATCGTCTCCGGCTCCGGCCCCACCTGTGTCTTCCTCACCACCGACGCCGCCGAGGCTTACCGGATCGCCGCCGAGCTGACCGCCGCCGGGGTGTGCCGGGAGGCCCGGCTCGCGCACGGCCCGGTCGCCGGCGCCCGGATCGTCTGACCGCCCAAGATCCACCGCGCACGGCCGAGTCGCCGTCGGGGGCCGTGCGGGCGCGCGGCGCGGGTGGCCGGAGGGTCCGCGTACCCTTGGGTCAGGCGTCCAGGTGCCCGCCGGCACCCGGACGCCTTGATCATGGAGGGTGGGAGCGTGGCCAACATCGTCAACCTGGACCGGGTGTCCAAGGGGTACGGCGCAGCCGGGCCGCTGCTCACCGACGTCTCCCTCGGGCTCGACGACGCCGACCGGATCGGCGTGGTCGGCCTCAACGGCGCCGGCAAGTCGACCCTGCTGCGCCTGCTCACCAAGCAGGAGGGGCCCGACGACGGCCGGGTCACCCACCGCCGCGACCTGCGGGTGGCCTGGCTGCCCCAGACGCTCCAGCTCGCCCCCGACGCCACCGTCCGGGACGTGGTGCTCGGCACCGCCTGGCTGGACCAGAGCATGGGCGCCGAGCACGAGTGGGCCGGCGACGCCGGCGTCCGCGCCATCCTCGACGGCCTCGGTATGCCCTACCTCGGCCTGGACCAGCCGGTCGGCCCGATGTCCGGTGGTGAGCGGCGCCGGGTGGCCCTCGCCGCGCTGCTGGTGCGCGAATCCGACCTGCTCATCCTCGACGAGCCCACCAACCACCTGGACGTCGGCGGCGTCGACTGGCTGGCCCGCCACCTGGTCGCCCGCCGGGGTGCCCTGGTCGTGGTCACCCACGACCGGTGGTTCCTCGACGCCGTCTGCACCACCACCTGGGAGGTCGCCGACCAGGTCGTCCGCGCGTACGAGGGCGGCTTCGCCGCGTGGACCCTGGCCCGTGCCGAGCGCGAGCGGGTCGCCGCCGCCACCGAGGCCCGCCGGCAGAACCTGCTCCGCAAGGAGATCGCCTGGCTGCGCCGTGGCCCGCCCGCCCGTACCTCCAAGCCCCAGTTCCGCATCGACGCGGCCAACGCGCTGATCGCCGACGTGCCGCCCGTGCGCGACACCATGTCCCTGCAACGGATGGCCACCTCCCGGCTCGGCAAGCAGGTGTACGACCTGGAGCACGTCGACCTGCACGCCGGCCCCAAGGAGATCCTGCGCGACCTCACCTGGCAGGTCGGCCCCGGCGACCGGATCGCCATCCTCGGCGCCAACGGCGCCGGCAAGACCACCCTGCTGCGGATGCTCGCCGGCGTCAACCGCCCCGACGGCGGTCGCCTCGTCACCGGCTCCACCGTGCGGCCGGCCTTCCTCTCCCAGGAACTCGCCGAGCTGCCCGGTCACCTGCGCGTGCTGGAAGCCGTCGAGGAGGTGGCCCGCCGGGTGCAGCTCGGTGACCGGGAGGTCTCCGCCGCCCAGCTCGCCGAGGTCTTCGGCTTCGACGACCGGCGGCTCTGGACGCCGGTCAGCGACCTCTCCGGCGGCGAGCGCCGCCGGCTGCAGATGCTGCGGCTGCTCGCCGGGGAACCCAACGTGCTCCTCTTCGACGAACCCACCAACGACCTGGACACCGACACCCTCGCCTCCCTGGAGGACCTGCTCGACTCCTGGCCGGGCACGATCATCGTGGCCAGCCACGACCGCTACCTGATCGAACGGGTCACCGAATCGGCGTACGGGATGTTCGGCGACGGGCGGCTGGTGCACCTGCCCGGCGGCGTCGACGAGTACCTCGCCCGGGCCGCCGAGCGCGGCGGGCCGACCCCGTCCGGCGCCACGCCGGCCGCCGGACCGGCCACCCCGACGGCGAGCGGCATGTCCGCCGCCGAGGCACGCCAGGCCCGCAAGGAGCTGTCGCGGCTGGAGCGCCAGCTCAGCAAGTCCGACCAGCAGGAGAAGGCCCTGCTCGACCAGCTCGCCGCCAACGCCACCGACTACGCCCGGGTCGCCGAGCTGGACACCCAGCTCAAGGACCTGCGCGCCGAGCGGGAGCGGATCGAGGAGACCTGGCTGGCCCTGGCGGAGGACCTCCCCGAGGGCTGAGCGACGCGTGGCGTCCGCCCCGGGGCCCCGTGTGCGGCGTCACACCGCCACATGCGGGACAATCGTCGGCGACACCTCACCCCACGGCGTTGGAGACTCAGATGGCCCACACCCCCGTCAACCACCCCGCGCGGCCGATCTACCGGGCGATCGGCGGGCTGACCGGTCTGTACCTGGTGGTCTTCGGTGTGCTCGGCATCATCGCGAGCGCCGGCAACGAGGTCCTCGCGCAGGACGACACCCGGGTCTTCGGCCAGGGCACCAACCTCGGCTTCTCGCTGCTCTGCGTGCTGCTCGGGCTCGTCGTGCTGGCTGGCACCGCGCTCGGCCGCAACATCGACGTGGCGATCAACCAGTGGCTCGCGTACGTCCTGATGGTGGTCAGCCTGGCCGGGCTGGCGTTCATCCGGACCGACGCCAACATCTTCAACTTCAGCATCACCACGGTGATCGTCGTGATGGTGGTCGCCCTGGTGCTGCTGATGGTCGGCATGTACGGCAAGGTCGGCTCGGAGGAGGAGTCGGAGGCCTGGCAGAAGGCTCGCCTGGTCCTCTGATCCTTCCGTTCCTCTCGCTTACGGGTTTTCGCCGGAGCCCGAGCTGCTCCGGCGAAAACCCGTGCTGGTCCAGCCCGTGGGCGGACCCCGGCCGGCTTTGGGGTTCGCCTGACATGTCCGGTTGATCCGGGTGACAATTCCTTCCGACCGGACAATCGGGCGGAGGGATCAGGGCATGCCGCACTTTCCCGTGAACCATCCGGCTCGGCCGCTCTACCGGGTCCTCGCCGGGCTGATCGGGCTCTACATCCTGGTCTTCGGCGTCTGGGGCGTCGCCGAGACGTTCGGGGACCCGCTCTTCAACCGCGGCAGCCACTGGGCCCTCGGGCTGCGGACCAACCTGGCCTTCTCGCTGGCCTCGGTGGTCTTCGGCATCGTCCTGATCATCGGCGCCTCCCGGCGGAGCAACCTCGGTCACTACATGAACCTGACCGCCGGGGTGGTGTTCCTCGTGACGAGCATCATCATGATGTCGGTGCTGCAGACCGAGGCGAACTTCCTCAACTTCTCGATGTCGACGGTCCTCGTGTCGATGGTCTTCGGGCTGATCCTGCTCGGCACCGGCCTCTACGACAAGGTCGGTAGCGCGGAACTCGCCGCCGAGGAACGCCGCAATCGCCACCACCCGATCTCCGAGGTACACAGCCGCTGAGCCCGCCGGTGCCGGCCCGCGGCGGCCGGCTCAGTGTCGGCGGGAGGTGATCAAGGTCGGCTTCGCCTCCAGGTGCGACAGCCCGTTCCAGGCCAGGTTGACCAGGTGCGCGGCGACCGTCTCCTTGCGCGGCTTGCGTACCTCGAGCCACCAGCGGCCGGTCAGCGCCACCATGCCCACCAGCGCCTGCGAGTACAGCTCGGCCAGCTTGGGGTCGTACCCCCGGCTCTTGAACTCGGCGCCCAGGATGTGCTCGACCTGGTGCGCCACGTCGTTCATCACGCTGCTGAAGTTGCCCGTCGCCGACATCAGCGGCGACTCGCGGACCAGCACCCGGAAGCCGCTGGTCTCCTCCTCGATGTAGCCGAGCAGGGCCATCGCCGCCTGCTCCAGGAGCTCCCGGGGATGCCCTGCGGTCAACGCCGTGGTGATCCGGTCCAGCAGCGCCCGGACCTCGCGGTCCACCACCACCGCGTACAGGCCCTCCTTGCCGCCGAAGTGCTCGTACACCACCGGCTTGGAGACCTTGGCCCGGGCCGCCACCTCCTCGATGGAGGTGGCGTCGAAACCACGCTCGGCGAAGAGTTGCCGGCCGATCGCGATGAGCTGCTCCCGCCGCTGCGCCGCCGACATCCGTACCCGGGACGTGGGCTTGGCGGCCGGTGCGGGCACCGCCCGCCGTCGACCGCCACCATCGCTGACCTCGGCCATGTCGCCGCCTCGCTGGCGCTCGGTGACGCCCTGCCGTGGGATCGTGCCTCCGCTGTGCGCGTTCACGTGGTCGCCTCACTGGCCGGCGGTGTGACCGCCCCGCCGGGCCGTCCGACGGTACCCGGGTCGGGCCCGGCCCCTCGTTCGCCGTGCCGTCCGACGGTTGCCCCGCTTAGCTCGGTCACCCGGCCATCCTGCCAGGCGACCTCGCGGACCACTGCCCGGTTTTACCGGGGTGCGACCGGCTTCACCAGCTTCGCCGCCAGACGCTCGGGCTTCGGCCAGCGCACCTGCGACGCCGCGCCCGTCTTCTCGAACAGCCAGATCACCCGGGCCGAGATGTCGACCTGGCCGCGCAGCACGCCGTGCCGGGCGCTGGTCGGGTCGGCGTGGTGCAGGTTGTGCCAGCTCTCGCCGAACGACAGGATCGCCAGCGGCCAGAAGTTCGACGCCCGGTCGCCCTGACGCATGGCGAACGGTCGCTCGCCGTAGACGTGGCAGACCGAGTTGATCGCCCAGGTGACATGGTGCAGCAGGCCGATCCGGACCAGGCCGGCCCAGAAGAACGCGGTCAGCGCGCCCTGCCAGGACCAGGTCACCAGGCCGCCGATCAGGGCCGGGCCGAGCAGTGAGACGGACACCAGCACCGGGAAGAGCTTGTCCACCCGGTTGATGTCGCGGTCGGCGAGCAGATCCGGGGCGAACCGCTGCCGGTTGGACAGCTCGCGCCGGAACAACCAACCCACGTGGGCGTGGAACAGGCCCCGAGTCAGCGCCCAGAGGCTGGTGCCGAAGCGCCACGGCGAGTGCGGGTCACCCTCCAGGTCGGAGAAGGCGTGGTGACGCCGGTGGTCGGCCACCCACTGGATGATGTCGCCCTGCACGGCGAGGGAACCCGAGACGGCCAGCGCGACCCGCAGCCACCGCTTGGCCTTGAACGAGCCGTGCGTGAAGTAGCGGTGGAAGCCGACCGTGATGCCCAGCCCCGAGACCACGTAGAAGACCAGCCCGATGACCACGTCGGTCCAGCCCAGCCAGCCACCCCAGGCCATCGGTACGGCGACCAGCAGGGCCACGAAGGGGATCACCACGAAGGCCCAGAGGGCGGCCAGGATCCCGGGGGACTGGGTGCCGTCGGTGAGCGGTTTCGGGCCGGGGCCGGCGGCGTTGGGTTCCAGCAGAGCGGTGGACATGGCACCTCGCAGAGGGGACGGAAACGATCACGAAGCTACGCCTACGTCACCGTAACTTACGGGACCGTAGATCGCACGGGGAAGTTTTGAATGGCCCTCCGAAAGGCATGCTGACCTGCGCTTCTTCCCCCGTCGCTGGCGGCGGGAGCGGTGGCCCGGTGCAGCCGCCGAGCCGCGTTCCGACCGTCGCGGGAGGGGTGCTGGTCGCGTCGAGCCACGCCGGGTGATCACATAAGGGTGGGGCGCCCGCGGTGCGAGGCGCTAAGCTGTTGTGAAACTTTCGGCCGTGGTGTAATTGGCAACACCCGGGTCTTTGGTACCCGTATTTCAGGTTCGAACCCTGGCGGCCGAGCTGTCAGCAAAAGCCCGTTTTAGGGCTGGCTGGGGGTAACGCGCGAAGGCCCGGAGCGCCGTGGTTAGCATGGCCGCGAGACTGTCCGCGTCCCGACGGGAGCCACGCCGTGCCCCAGCCCCACCTCCGTACCGTCGTCGTGCTCGCTGCCGGTGAGGGCAAGCGGATGAAGTCGGCACTGCCCAAGGTGCTGCACCCGCTGCTCGGCCGGACGCTGCTCGGCCACGTGCTGAGCGCGGCGGCGCCACTCGCCGCGGACCGCACCGTCGTGGTGGTCGGCCACGGGGCCGATCAGGTCCGTGCACACCTCGGTGAGGTGGCCCCGCAGGCCACGCCGGTGCTCCAGGCCCAGCAGCTGGGCACCGGGCACGCCGTTCGCATCGCCCTGGACGCGGTGCCGGACACCGCCGGCACGGTCGTCGTGATCAACGGCGACGTGCCGCTGCTGCGCCCCGAGACGGTGGGCGCGCTGGTGGCGGCGCACGAGGAGGCCGGCGCCGCGGCCACCGTGCTCGCGGCGGAGGTGCCCGACCCGACCGGGCTCGGTCGGATCGTCCGGGACGCGGACGGCCGGCTGGAGCAGATCGTCGAGGAGCGCGACGCCGACGCGACGCAGCGGGCGATCCGGGAGATCAACGCCGGCATCTACGCGTTCGACGCCCTACGCCTGCGGCACGCGCTGAGCAAGCTCTCCACCGACAACGACCAGGGCGAGGAGTACCTGACCGACGTGTTCGGGCTGCTCGGCTCGGCCGGGGAGTCGGTGGCCGTGCACGTGGCCGTCGACCACGTCGAGACGCTCGGCTGCAACGACCGGGTCGAGCTGGCGGCGCTGCGCCGGCTGCTGCGCGACCGGGTCAACGAGGCGTGGATGCGGACCGGCGTGAGCCTGCTCGACCCGCACACCACCTGGATCGACGTGACGGTCGCGCTGGACCGGGACGCGGTGGTCGATCAGAACACCCAGCTTCGCGGCACCACGGTGGTGGGCGCGGGCGCGCAGGTCGGGCCGGACGTGACGCTGGTGGACACGATCGTCGGCCCGGGCGCGTCCGTGGTGCGTAGTCACGCCGTGGGCGCGGAGGTCGGCGCGGGCGCCAGCGTCGGGCCGTACGCGTACCTGCGGCCGGCGGCCCGGCTGGCCGACAAGGCGAAGGTCGGCACGTTCGTCGAGGTGAAGAACTCGGAGATCGGGGCCGGCTCGAAGGTGCCGCACCTGACGTACGTGGGTGACGCGACGATCGGCGAGCAGACCAACATCGGGGCGGCGTCGGTGTTCGTGAACTACGACGGTGTCAACAAGCACCGCACGGTGATCGGCAGCCACGCGCGGACCGGGGCGGACAACATGTTCGTGGCGCCGGTCGAGGTGGGCGACGGCGCGTACACGGCGGCCGGCTCGGTGATCGTGGACGACGTCCCGGCCGGGGCGATGGGCGTGGCCCGGGCCCGGCAGCGCAACATCGAGGGCTGGGTGGTGAAGCGGCGCGCCGGCACCGCGGCGGCGGAGGCCGCGCAGCGGGCCCGGGGCGCCGAGGGTGCGTCGGGTGCGGCCGGAGCCGCAAGCGACAGTGAGGCAATGCACGAGCGGGCGAAGCCAGTGGGCGGCGCGTCCGGCTCGGGAGATACTGCAACCGAATAGTCCCCGGCCCACCACCACCGCGCCGGGTACCACCGACAAACGGGAGCAGACGGGCCCATGGGCAGCATCGTCGCCGAAAACCGCAAGAGCCTGATGCTCTTTTCCGGACGTGGCTTTCCGGAGCTGGCCAGGGAGATCGGTGAGGTGCTCGGCGTCGCGCCGACGCCGGCCGACGCGTACGAGTTCGCCAACGGCGAGATCTTCGTACGCTTCAAGGACTCGGTGCGCGGGTCGGACGCCTTCGTGGTGCAGTCCGTGACGCACGGGGTCAACACCTGGGTCATGGAAACCCTGATCATGGTGGACGCGCTGAAGCGGGGGTCGGCCAAGCGGATCACCGTGGTGCTGCCGTTCTACCCGTACGCGCGGCAGGACAAGAAGCACCGCGGTCGGGAGCCGATCTCGGCCCGGCTGGTGGCGGATCTGCTGAAGACGGCCGGAGCGAACCGCATCCTCACCGTCGACCTGCACACCGCGCAGATCCAGGGCTTCTTCGACGGCCCGGTGGACCACCTCTTCGCGATGGACGTGCTGGCCGAGTACGTGGAGCGCAAGTACGCGGGCCGGCCGATGACCGTGGTGGCACCGGATTCGGGCCGGGTACGGGTGGCGGAGCGGTGGACCGACCGGCTGGGCGGCTGCCCGCTGGCGTTCATCCACAAGACCCGGGACCCGATGAAGCCGAACCAGGTCGTCGCGAACCGGGTGGTCGGCGAGGTCGAGGGTCGGGTCTGCCTGATCGTTGACGACATGATCGACACCGGTGGCACGATCACCGGAGCGGCGGACATCCTCAAGGAGTCCGGGGCGGCGGAGATCGTGGTGGCCTCCACCCACGCGCTGCTGTCGGACCCGGCCACCGAGCGGTTGAAGAACAGCCCGATCAGCGAGATCGTGGTGACCAACACCCTGCCGCTGACTCCGGAGAAGCAGCTGGACAAGCTGACCGTGCTGTCGATCGCGCCGCTGCTCGCGCGGGCGATCCGGGAGGTCTTCGACGACGGCTCGGTGACCACCCTGTTCGGTGGGCTGAGCTGACCGTCGCGCCGCGGTGAGTGCCGTTCCCGCCGGTCGACGCGCCGGTGGGAACGGCGGGGTGGGGACTGCCGGAAACCCCGGAATCCGCTCGGGTAGACTGGTGCGGTTGCCACGGCGAGGGTGCCCGGCGGGCCGCTGAAAAGCGCCGCACGGAGGCACCGTCATCGACGCGGTGCTCCGGGCAGTCGTTCATGACGCATGAGCCCCAGCGAGCCCCTCGCCCCAGCACCGCCAGACGACAAGCCGCCGCAGCGAAAAGCATCAGGAGTTTCCCCGTGTCCGAGGTAAAGATCAGCGCCGAGCCCCGCACCGAGTTCGGCAAGGGTGGTGCCCGTCGTACCCGCCGGGCCGGCAAGGTGCCCGCCGTGCTGTACGGCCACGGCGAGAAGCCCAAGCACATCGCGCTCCCGTCCCGCGAGTTCGCCGCCGCGATCCGCAAGGGTGGCGCCAACCAGCTGTTCGCGATCGACATCACCGACGGCACCCAGGTTCTGGCGCTGCCGAAGGCGATCCAGCGCGACCCGATCAAGGACACCTTCGAGCACGTCGACCTGCTGCTGGTCCGTCGGGGCGAGAAGGTCACCGTCGACGTCCCGGTGCAGCTGACCGGCGACGCCGCGCGCGACACCCTGATCGTGCACGACCACGACACCCTCTCGGTCACCGCCGACGCCACCAAGGTGCCGGACCACCTGGAGGCCTCGATCGAGGGCCTGGAGGCGGGCTCCCAGGTGACCGCCGGCGACGTGCAGCTGCCGGCCGGCGTCGAGCTGGTAGGCGACGCGGACCAGACCGTCGCCTCGGTGACGGCCGCGCCGACCGCCGAGCAGCTCGAGGCGACTCTCCCCGAGGTCGAGGACGCCACCGCCGAGGCCGAGGCCGAGGTCGGCGAGGTCACCGAGGGCTCCGAGGGTGCGGACGCCGCCCCGGCCGAGAACACCGAGGCCTGATCGGTCCGAAGCATTGCGACAGGCGTCCCCGAGCTTTCGGGGGCGCCTGTCGGCGTATCGGGGGTCAGCCGCTGGCTGACGGCGGGACACCACCGGCGGGCGCGCGCCGGCGGGTAACGAAGGGGACGCAGAGGTGACGGACGAGGCGGGGCCGTGGCTGGTGGTCGGCCTGGGCAACCCGGGTCGGGAGTACGCCGGCAACCGGCACAACGTCGGGTTCATGGCGGCCGATCTGCTGGCCGGCCGGGTGGGCGCGAAGTTCGGCCGGCACAAGCGGGCGGTGGCCGAGGTGGCCGAGGGGCGGCTCGGGTTCGGCGGCCCCAAGCTGGTGCTGGTGAAGCCGCTGACGTACATGAACCTCTCCGGCGGGCCGGTGGCGGCGCTGGCGCAGTTCTACAAGGTGCCGCCGGGGCAGGTGATCGCGGTGCACGACGAGCTGGACATCGCCTTCGGTCAGGTGCGGGTGAAGTGCGGCGGCGGCGAGGGCGGTCACAACGGCCTGCGCTCGATGTCCAAGTCGCTGGGCACCAAGGAGTACGTGCGGGTGCGGTTCGGCATCGGCCGGCCGCCGGGGCGGCAGGATCCGGCGGACTACGTGCTGTCGGATTTCGGCGCGGCGGAGCGCAAGGAGTTGGATTTCCTGGTCGACCGGGCCGCCGATGTGGTGGAGTCCGTGGTCGTCAAGGGCGTGGAGCCGACGCAGAACCTGTTCCACGGGGCCTGACCGCCTGTCGGTCCCGACGGTCGGTGGCCCTGGCGGGGCGTACCGCTGCGGCGGCCAGATGTCGGTAGTCTGCGCCTTTCGGCGTGGTGCGACCGGCGACGCGGGTCGCGGCGGGGCGGTCCGTTCGCGGGTCGCGGCGAGGCGACGGGAGCGGGCAGATGAGCAGTCCTCCGATGATCGACGGTGCGTTCGCCCGGTGGTTGGCGGCCCGGGCCGGTCAGGCGCTGCTGGGCCTGCGCGCCGAGATGGGCTTCGCGGACGCCGGAGCGTTGCGGTCGGCCGGTGACAAGGTGTCGCACGACCTGATCCGTACCGAGCTGGCGAAGTGGCGGCCCGGGGACGCGGTGCTCTCCGAGGAGGACGAGGGCTCGCGGTTGGCCTGGGCAGCCGAGGTGAACGCCGGTGCGGTGTCCCGGCTGACCGCGGACCGGGTGTGGATCGTCGATCCGCTGGACGGCACCCGGGAGTTCGCCGAGGACGGCCGCTCCGACTGGGCGGTGCACGTGGCGCTCTGGGCCCGCAGCGCGCCGAGCCCGCACGGGCTGGTCGCCGGGGCGGTGGGGCTGCCGGCGCAGCACCGGGTGCTGGGCACGGACTACCCGCCGGCGTACCCGCCGATGACGCTGGAGGCGGCGACGGCCGGCGAGCGGAAGATCCGGCTGGCGGCGAGCCGCAGCCGACCGCCGGTGTTCCTGACCGACCTGGCCGAGGACGTGGGCGCGCACCTGGTGCCGATGGGGTCGGCCGGAGCGAAGATCGCGGCGGTGATCACCGGCGAGGTGGACGCGTACATCCACGCCGGTGGGCAGTACGAGTGGGACTCGGCGGCGCCGATCGCTGTGGCGACGGCCACCGGACTGCACGCTTCCCGGATCGACGGTTCTGCGCTGAAATACAACGAGGCGGATCCACGCCTGCCGGACCTGCTGGTCTGCCGCAAGGATCTCGCCACTCGGTTGCTTGCAGCGCTGCAGAGACATTCCGGGTAGCCTGAGCGCACTTTCTTGACATGCCCGACCGGAAAGGTCTGGAATCGGATGAGCCAGCGAATCGAGCCGGTGTCATGACCGCCCCAGCGGCCTATCGGGTCTCCCACCTGGACGCCCTCGAGGCGGAGAGCATCTTCGTGATGCGCGAGGTGGTCGCCGAGATGGAACGCCCGGTGCTGCTCTTCTCCGGCGGCAAGGACTCGATCGTCATGCTCCGGCTGGCGCAGAAGTCGTTCGCCCCGGCCAACATCCCCTTCCCGGTCATGCACGTGGACACCGGGCACAACTTCCCCGAGGTCCTGGAATACCGCGACCGGCGCGTCGCCGAGCTGGGGTTGCAACTGGTGGTGGCGAGCGTGCCGGAGGCCCTGGCCAGGGGCATGGTGCGCGAGTCCGGCGACGGCATGCGCAACCGGATCCAGACGCCGGTGCTGCTCGACGCGGTGGAGAAGCACCGCTTCGACGCGCTCTTCGGCGGTGCCCGCCGCGACGAGGAGAAGGCCCGCGCCAAGGAGCGGGTGTTCAGCTTCCGTGACGAGTTCGGCCAGTGGGATCCGAAGAACCAGCGGCCGGAGCTGTGGTTGCTGTACAACGGCCGGCACCACCCCGGCGAGTCGATCCGGGTCTTCCCGCTGTCCAACTGGACCGAGCTGGACATCTGGCACTACATCGCCCGGGAGCGCATCCCGCTGCCGTCGATCTACTACGCGCACGAGCGCGAGGTCGTCGAGCGGGACGGCATGCTCTACGCGGTCAACGAGTTCTTCCGGCCCCGTGCCGGCGAGGAGCGGTTCAAGGAACAGGTGCGCTACCGCACCGTCGGCGACGCTTCCTGCACCGCCGCCGTCCGCTCCGACGCGGACACGGTGGAGAAGGTCATCGAGGAGGTGGCGGCCACCCGGATCACCGAGCGGGGCGCGACCCGGGGTGACGACCGGGTCAGCGAGGCCGCCATGGAGGACCGCAAGCGGGAGGGCTACTTCTGATGACCACCGAGACTCTCGCTTCGGACGGGGCGGAGGCCCGCCCCGGCTCCCCGGTCGGGCCGGAGGCCCGACCGATGGACCTGCTGCGGTTCGCCACCGCGGGCAGCGTCGACGACGGCAAGTCCACCCTGATCGGCCGGCTGCTCTACGACACGAAGTCGCTCTTCACCGACCAGTTGGCCGCCGTCGAGGCGGTGAGCGCGGCGCGCGGCGACGAGTACACCAACCTGGCGCTGCTCACCGACGGCCTGCGCGCCGAGCGGGAGCAGGGCATCACGATCGACGTGGCGTACCGCTACTTCGCGACGCCCCGGCGCAAGTTCATCATCGCCGACACCCCGGGGCACATCCAGTACACCCGCAACATGGTCACCGGGGCGTCCACCGCCGACCTCGCGCTGATCCTCGTGGACGCGCGCAAGGGCCTGGTCGAGCAGTCCCGCCGGCACGCGTTCCTCTGCTCGCTGCTGCGGGTGCCGCACCTGGTCCTCTGCGTCAACAAGATGGACCTGGTGGACTGGTCGCAGGAGGTGTTCGAGCGGATCGCCGACGAGTTCACCGCGTTCGCCGCGAAGCTGGACGTGCCGGACCTGACCGTGGTGCCGATCTCCGCGCTGCGCGGCGACAACATCGTCAGCCGGTCCGAGAACATGCCCTGGTACGAGGGGTCGTCGCTGCTGCACCACCTGGAGCGGGTGCACATCGCCAGCGACCGCAACCTGGTCGACGTCCGGTTCCCGGTGCAGTACGTGATCCGGCCGCAGTCCACCACGGTCACCGACTACCGCGGTTACGCCGGTCAGGTCGCCTCGGGCGTGCTGAAGCCGGGTGACGAGGTGATGGTGCTGCCGTCCGGCTTCACCAGCCGGATCGCCGCGGTGGAGACGGCCGACGGGCCGGTCGCGGAGGCGTTCCCGCCGATGTCGGTGACGGTGCGGCTGACCGACGAGATCGACATCTCCCGGGGTGACCTGATCTGCCGGCCCAACAACGCGCCCGCAGTGGCCCAGGACATCGAGGCGATGGTCTGCTGGATGGACGAGACCCGCCCGCTGCAGGTGGGCGGCCGGTACGCGATCAAGCACACCACCCGGTCGGCGCGCGCGATCGTGCGCGGGCTGCACTACCGGCTGGACGTCAACTCGCTGCATCGCGACGAGTCGGCCGGCGAGCTGCGGCTCAACGAGATCGGCCGGGTCCGGCTGCGGACGACGGTGCCGCTGCTGGCCGACGAGTACCGCCGTAACCGCACCACCGGCGGGTTCGTCATCATCGACGAGGCCACCAACCGCACCGTCGGCGCCGGCATGATCGTCGAGGCGAACTGACCCCGCCCGCACTGCGGGAAAGGAGGGGCCCCCTGTTAACGCCAGGCGTTAACAGGGGGCCCCTCCTTTCAGTCGAGGCGGGTGGCGCCGGGGGCGGGGAGGACCGGGACGGTGCCCGGGGCGGTGAAGCCGCGCTCGGCGTACGCGGCGGTGACCGCGTCGGCCACCGCGTCGGCCCGATCGGCGTGGACCAGTGCGAGGACGCAGCCGCCGAAGCCGCCGCCGGTCATCCGTGCGCCGAGGGCACCGGCCGCCAGCGCCGCCTCGACCGCAGTGTCGATCTCCGGCACGGTGATCTCGAAGTCGTCGCGCATCGAGACGTGCGAGGCGGTGAGCAGCGGGCCGATGTCCCGGACGCGGCCGGCGCGCAACAGCGCCACGGTGTCCAGCACCCGTTGGTCCTCGGTCACCACGTGCCGCACCCGCCGCCGCGTCTCCTCGTCGTCGAGGCGGGCCAGGGCGGCGTCGAGCTGGTCGACGGAGACGTCCCGCAGCGCCGGTACGCCGAGCGCCTCGGCCGCCGCCTCGCAGGACTTGCGGCGGGCCGCGTACTCGCCGTCGGCGTGCCGGTGCGGCGCCCGGCTGTCGATCACCAGCACGGCCAGCCCGGCGGCATCCAGGTCGAACGGGATGTGCTCGACGGACTCGTCCCGGCAGTCCAGGAAGAGGGCGTGCCCGGCGCGGCAGCGGATCACCGCGGACTGGTCCATGATGCCGGTCGGCGCGCCGACGTAGACGTTCTCCGCCCGCTGCGCCAACCGGGGCTGCCGCTCGGCCGGCAGCTCCAGCCCGCCGAGGTCGAGCAGGGCGGCCAGCACGGCCGCCTCCAGCGCGGCCGAGGAGGAGAGCCCGGAGCCCAGCGGTACGTCGGAGGCGATCGCCAGCCGCGCCCCGGGCACCGGGTGGCCCGCCTCGCGCAGCGCCCACACCACCCCGGCCACGTACGCGCCCCAGCCGGTGACCTGGCCGGGCTCGGCGACCTCGTCCGCGCCGAACGTGATCGTCTCGCCGGACAGCTCGGACCAGACCGTCCAGCGCTCGCCGTCCTGCCGGTCGGCGGCGGCCACGGTACGCAGCGGCAGCGCGAACGGCAGCACGAAGCCGTCGTTGTAGTCGGTGTGCTCGCCGATCAGGTTGACCCGCCCGGGAGCCGCCCAGCGGCCGGCGGGCTCGGTGCCGTACTCCCGCTGGAAGCCGGCAGTGGCCCGCTCGGCGACGTCACCGGTGGGGTTGGTCATGGCTGCTCCAGGATGTGCGTGCGGTAGAAGGCCCAGGCGTCGCGCACCATGTCGTGCAGGGTCGGCTTCTGCGGCACCCAGCCCAGCTCGTCGCGGGCCAGCGCGGAGGAGGCGACCAGCTCGGCCGGGTCGCCCTCGCGGCGCGGGGCCACCTCGACCGGCAGCGGGTGACCGGTGACCTCGCGGACCACGTCGACGACCTGCCGGTTGGTGAAGCCGTTGCCGTTGCCCAGGTTGTAGATGCGGTGCTGACCGCCGGTGGCGGCGCCCAGTGCCAGCAGGTGGGCCCGGGCCAGGTCGGCGACGTGGATGTAGTCGCGTACGCAGGTGCCGTCGACGGTGGGGTAGTCGTCGCCGAAGAGCTGGAGCTTCTCCCGCCGGCCCGCGGCGACCTCCAGCGCGATCGGGATCAGGTGGGTCTCCGGGTCGTGCCGCTCGCCGAGCGCGACGTCGCCGTCGAGGTGGGCGCCGGCCACGTTGAAGTAGCGCAGCGACACGGCGGCCAGCCCGTGCCCGATCGCCTCGGAGGTGAGCGCCATGTCGACGGCGAGCTTGGTGGCCCCGTACGTGTTGGTGGGCGCCTTGACGGCGGTCTCCGGGATGGGCAGCTCGACCGGGTTGCCGTAGACCGCGGCGGTGGAGGAGAAGACCATCCGGGGCACCCCGGCGGCCCGGACGGCGTCGATCAGCGCGAGTGAGCCGACGGTGTTGTTCCGCCAGTACAGCTCCGGCTTGACCATCGACTCGCCGGCGGCGATCAGGGCGGCGAAGTGCAGCACCCCGTCGAAGCCGGCGTCTGCGGTGACGACCCGCGCGGCGTCGTGGATGGAGGCGTCGACGTAGGTCGCGTCGGGTGCCAGCGCCTCGCGGTGACCGGTGCGCAGGTCGTCCAGGACGACGACCTCGTGGCCCGCGTCGAGCAGCATCCGGGTCACGACGCTGCCGATGAACCCGGCACCGCCGGTGACGAGCAGTTTCACGTCGTTGCCTCCTGCCTGGGCCCGCCCGGAACGCGGCCCTTCGGTGATCCACCCTACGGCGGCGGCCGGTGCCCGACCGAGCTCGTCGCCATCCTCATTCCATCATAATCTCTCACGATTAAACAGAGCCGAACATGGCTGCTCCGCCGGAACACCGGTGCGCGAAGGCGCCGATGTCTACCATCTCTGTCATGCGGGAAGCGGCCCGTACCGGGCTCCGGCGACGCGCGCGGGGGCGGCCCGGCCGCGAGCCGGGCCCGCTCGCCCGCGCCGTGGCCCGGGTGGTGGTCCGCGCCGCCGACGGCGCCATCCGAGTTGTCACCGACCTGCTCGGCACCGGCCGGTCGGCCGGACGGGAGCGGATCAGCGAAGCCGAACTGCGCGACCTGGTCGCGGTCAACACGGTGCTGGACCCGGTCGAGCGGCGGATCATCGACGAGGTCCTGGTGGCCGGCGCGAGCCTGGTCCGCGAGGTGATGATGCCCCGCACCGAGGTGGTCTTCCTGCCCGCCCGGCTGACCATCGTCGAGGCGGCCCGGTTGGTCCGGGCCGAGACGCACACCCGCTACCCGGTCACCGACGGCACCCACGACGACGTGGTCGGCTTCGTGCACCTGCGCGACGTGCTGCTACGGCCGGACACCGACCCGTGCGTGACCGTGGGCCAGTTGGCCCGCGAGGTCAAGCGGCTGCCCGGCAGCAAGCGGGTGCTGGCCGCGCTCACCGAGATGCGCTGGGAGCGCCAGCATCTCGCGGTGGTGGTCGACGAGTACGGCGGCACCGCCGGCATCGTCACCCTGGAGGACCTCATCGAGGAGCTGATCGGCGAGATCCACGACGAGTACGACGCCACGCCCGACCCGGTGCACGCCGGCCTGCCCGCGGTGGTGGACGGCCGGCTCAACCTGGCCGACTTCGCCGAGCGGACCGGGATCGTCCTGCCGGTCGGCCCGTACGAGACGGTCGGCGGGTTCGTGATGGCCGCGCTCGGCCGCCTGCCGGTGGCTGGTGACGAGGTGCCGGTGACCGCGGAGCCGGCCGACGACGGCGACGTCCATCCCGCCGACCCGCCCGGCGGTTGGCTGCTGCGGGTGCTGGCCCTGGACGGGCGCCGGGTGGCCCGGCTGGCGGTTTCCGCCGCGCGCATGCCGGAGCAGCGACGCGAGGCGGCGCGCGAGGTGGGCGCCCCGACACCGGCCGGCCGGGGCCGACCCGCCGGCCCGTCATGACGGACCCCGGTGCTTGCTGACAGAATTGCCGCCATGCCCGACGTTCCCGCCCGCCCCCGCGTCTTCTCCGGCATCCAGCCGACGGCCGACTCGTTCCACCTCGGCAACTACCTCGGCGCGGTGCGGCACTGGGTGGCCCTGCAGGAGACCCACGACGCTTTCTACTGCGTGGTCGACCTGCACGCCATCACCGCGGGGCACGACCCGGCCCTGCTGCGCCAGCGCTCCCGGGTGGCGGCCGCCCAGCTCTTCGCGGTCGGCCTGGATCCGGAGCGCAGCACCCTCTTCGTCCAGTCGCAGGTGCCCGAGCACCCGCAGTTGGCCTGGGTGCTGGGCTGCATCACCGGTTTCGGCGAGGCCAGCCGCATGACCCAGTTCAAGGACAAGTCGCAGAAGCAGGGCAACGAGCGGGCCAGTGTCGGCCTGTTCACCTACCCGATCCTGCAGGCCGCCGACATCCTGCTCTACCAGGCCAACGCGGTGCCGGTCGGCGAGGACCAGCGCCAGCACCTGGAGCTCTCCCGGGACCTGGCCCAGCGGTTCAACTCGCTGTTCGGCCAGACGTTCACCGTGCCCGCCCCGCACATCGTCAAGGACACCGCGAAGATCACCGATCTCCAGGACCCGACGGCCAAGATGTCCAAGTCGTCGTCCTCGCCGGCCGGCATCATCGACCTCCTGGAGGACCCTGCCCGGTCGGCCAAGAAGATCCGCTCCGCGGTGACCGACACCGGGCGGGAGATCGTCTTCGACGTGGAGACCAAGCCGGGCATCTCCAATCTGCTGACCATCCACTCCGCGCTCAGCGGGCGCGGCATCGACGAGCTGGTGGCTGCCTTCGCCGGCCGCGGCTACGGCGACCTCAAGAAGGAGCTGGCCGAGGTGGTCGCGGAGTTCGTGCGGCCGATCCAGCAGCGCACGAGCACCTACCTGGACGACCCGGCTCAGCTGGACAAGCTCCTCGCCGCCGGTGCGGAGAAGGCCCGTGCGGTGGCCGGGGCGACGCTGCGGGCCGCGTACGAGCGGGTCGGCTTCTTTCCGCCGGTGCGCGGCGAATAGCGCGTCGGAAGGGTTGGACGGGTCGGTGGTTCCAGGGGTGGCGCGAAGCGTGGATCGCAGCGGCGGAGTGCCGTCGGCCGGCGACACCATCCAGATCGGCATCGCCGTGGACATTCCGGAGCCCTGGGGTGCCCGGCTCACCCGACGGCGGATCGAGGCGGGCGACCCGCAGGCGGTCCCGGCGCACGTGACGCTGCTCGGGCCGACCGAGATCCCGGTGGCCACGCTGCCCGCCGTCGAGCGGCACCTGACCGCCGTGGCCGCGGCGCACCTCCCGTTCGCCCTGCATCTGCGCGGCACCGGCACCTTCCGCCCGGTGACGCAGGTGGTCTTCGTCGCGGTCGCCGCCGGGATCAGCGAGTGCGAGGTGCTGGCCGCCGCCATCACCTCGGCTCCGGAACTGCACCGGGAGGCTCGCTTCCCGTACCATCCGCACGTCACCGTGGCGCAGGACGTCGCACCGGAGGCGCTGGACAAGGTGTACGAGGATCTGGCCGACTTCTCCGCGATGTTCGAGGTCGAGGCGTTCACCCTCTTCTCGCACAGCGGGCAGACCCGGTGGCAGCCGCGCCGGGACTTCCGCCTCGGCGGCTGACGGTCGGCCACCGCGTCCCACCGGCCGCCTACGGGCACCGCGACGACGCGCCGGCTGGCGAGCACCGGGAGCTGGTTGTCCACTCGACGGCGGGAGATCGGCGAGGATGACCGCGTGAACGTGATGGGCCGCATCGAGGCGGGCATCGACCGCTGGGTGAGCGCCGCGCGGGGTCGTTCGGCCCTCTTCGACCACCTGTGGCGGGCCGGCTCGCTCTACGCCGAGGTGCTGGGCGGGCGGCTCGCCGCGGCGATCGCCTACTACGGCTTCTTCGCGGTGTTCGCCCTCGCCCTGGTCGCGTACTGGATCTTCGGGGCGATCCTGAAGGACAACGACGAGGTCAGCGCCGCGGCGGCCAACTTCCTGCGGGAGAATCTGCCGTTCCTCGACGCCGAGCAGATCGCCAACTCCAGCGGCAGGATCGGCGTGATCGGCCTGGTCATCCTGGTCTTCACCGGGATCGGCTGGGTGGAGGCGATCCGTTCCTCGCAGCGGCTGATGTACCGGCTCAACCAGCAGCCCGGCAACCTGGTGATCCGGAGGCTGGTCGACCTGGGGGTGCTGGTCGGCATCTTCCTGCTGCTCGGCGTCTCGGTCGCGGCGGTGGACGCGCTGGAGTCGCTGCTGCGCTTCCTGCTGCGCAGCACCGGCTCGGCGGGCCTCACCACGGTCAGCGCGGTGCTCAGCGTGCTGGTCAACGCCGTGCTCGCCACCGCGCTGCTGGTGGCGGTGCCCCGGCTGCGGATGAGCCGGTCGCGGCTGCGCCCGGTGGTGGTGCTGGTCGCGGTCGGGATCACGCTGCTCAACACCGTGGGGCGGTTCTACGTGGTCCGCACCGAGCGGAACCCGGCGTACACGGTGGTGGCCGGTGCGGTGGGCCTGCTGCTCTACCTCTACCTGCTCAACCAGCTCGTGCTCTTCGGCGCGGCGCTCTGTGCGACGAGCCCGCGCGGACGGGTGGTCGACCTGGCCGAGGGAGCCCCGCCGGTGGACCTGGACGAGGACACCGACCCCGGCACGCCGGGCGGTGCCGGATGACGGAAGGGGCGCGGGTGCTGATCTCGGTTGATTCCGATTCGGCGGTGCCACCGTACGAGCAGGTGCGCGGCCAGCTCGCCGAGCTGATCGGCGACGGCCGACTGCCGGTGGGCAGCCGGCTGCCCACCGTCCGGCAGCTCGCTGCCGACCTGCGGCTGGCCGCGAACACCGTGGCGCGGGCGTACCGGGAGCTGGAGGCGGCCGGGCTGCTGGAGACCCGGGGGCGCAACGGCACGTTCGTCGCCCCCGGGCGGGACGACGCCGTCGACCGGCTGCAGCGGGCGGCGGCCAACTACGCGGCCGAGGCGGTCCGGCTGGGCGTGCCGCCCGCGACGGCGCTCGCCCTGGTCCGCGCCGCCCTGGACGCCGCCCGGCCCGGCTGACCGGTCGAGACCCCGGTCGAGGGAGGCTCGTGACAGCCGATCGGTGCCCGCTGGAGCGCCGGACGGGCGGTAACTGAGGGGAACGGCATCGGGGCTCGCGTTCGCGGACGATGATGGGCCGGTGGGCGCACTCATGACACTGGACCTGCCGGACGACTCGCCGATGCTCGGCCTGCCGTGGATCATCACCTTCGGTCCGCTCGGTGACCTCGACGAGTGGGAGCCGGTGGTCTGCGGCCCGTACGAGCGACCGCACGCGTTGGCGCTGGCCGAGGCGGTGGTGGCCGAGGAACAGCTGATGGCGGTGGTCGAGCCACTGCTGCCGGCGCTCTCGGCCGACGAGATCCGCGGCGAGATCGCCGCCGCGCAGGTGGCGGCCGAGGACGAGACGAGCCGGGTCGAGGGGGCCGACCTGTACGGCGACTTCGAGGACGTGATCGACGAGGAGTTGGACGCCGCCGCCGACGAGGCGGGCCACGGCGAGCCGACCGAGCCGCCGAACGAGGCCGAGGTACGCGCCGGCTTCACCCGCATCGCTGCGCTGCTGACGGCGAAGTGACGCGGCCGGCGGTCAGCGCGTCGGAAGGGCGTCCAGGACGCAGAACTCGTTGCCCTCGGGATCGGCGAGCACGGTGAACCTCTCGGTGCCGCTCTGCCCGACGTCCACGCGGCGGGCGCCCAGCCCGACGAGCCGTCGCACCTCGGCCTCCGGGTCACCGTCGGAGACCAGGTCGAGGTGCAGCCGGTTCTTCCCGCGCTTGGCCGTGCCGGAACCCTGCAACCAGACGGTGGGGGCCGCGCCGGCGGGCTGCCCGGCGGGCCAGAGCTTGGCGCTGCCGTCACCGCCCCGTTCGATCTCGTAGCCGAGCGCCGCCGACCAGAACGCGGTCATCACGTCCAGGTCCTCGACGTCGATCGTGCACTGCGCCATCCGTACCACCATGGGTCACCTCCGCCGCGTCGGTTTGGGTGCGGTACCCACCGCGGCGACCCAGCACACCCGGCGCGGACGGACACCGGCGCCGCGCGGAGCGGACTCCGCACGGCGCCGGCGCCACCTCACCCCCCACCACAAGGGGTCGGTAGCCCAGTCGCCCGTCGGCGCGGGGCACAACGGACGACCAGGTCGAGGACGAGTTACCCGCTCAGCGCCGTTCGAACCAGGCGGCCGCGTCGACCGGCAGCAGATGGCCGGAGCCCTGCCCGGTGAGCGCCTCGCTGGCGGCGATCGGCGCGCCGTACCCGTCGATCAGGACCGGAGCGCCGCTGAGGTTGACCACGCAGGTCAGCACCGCCGCGCCGGCGGCGCGCGTAAAGGCCAGCACGCCCGGCTCCGTCTCCAGCCAGGTCACGCCGCCGGCTCCGGAGGCGAGCGCCGGGTGCTCGTGTCGGATCCGCAGCGCGGCCCGGTAGAGCTCCAGCGTCGAGTCGGCCACGCCGGTCTGGGCGGCCACCGACAGGCCACGCCAGGTCGCCGGGGCCGGTAGCCAGCTCAGGTCGCTGCCGGCGGGACCGAAGCCGTACGGGGCCAGCTCGCCGCTCCACGGGATGGGTACCCGGCAGCCGTCCCGGCTCTCGCCGGTGCGCAGGAACGCCGGATCCTGGCGCAGCTCGTCAGGGAGGTCGAGCACCTCCGGCAGGCCCAGTTCCTCGCCCTGGTAGAGGTAGGCGCAGCCGGGCAGGGCGAGCATCAGCAGGCTGGCGGCGCGGGCTCGGCGCAGCCCCTCGGCGCCGTCGCCGTAGCGGGTGACGTGCCGCTGCTTGTCGTGGTTGGACAGCACCCAGGTGGTGGGCGCGCCGACCACGGCCGACTCGGCCAGGGCGGTGTCGATCACCTTGCGGAACGAGTCGGCCGACCAGGTGGCGTCGAGGAAGTCGAAGCTGAACGCCTGGTGCAGCTCGTCCGGCCCGATGTAGCGGGCCAGTCGCTGCGGGGTCTCGGCCCACGCCTCGGCGACCGCCATCCGGCCACCGGGGTAGCTGTCCAGGATGGGCCGCCAGGCGCGGTAGATCTCGTGCACCTCGTCCTGGTCGAAGTAGGGCAGTCGGCCCTTGCCGAGCAGTTCCACCTGGCGCTGGCCGGTGGTCATCGTGCTGAAGCCGACGTCCGGCAGGCCTTCGGCCTTGATCATCCCGTGCGCCACGTCGACCCGGAAGCCGTCCACGCCCCGGTCCAGCCAGAACCGCAGCACGTCGGAGAATTCGGCCCGGACCTCCGGGTGCCGCCAGTTCAGGTCGGGCTGGGCCGGGTCGAACAGGTGCAGGTACCACTGCCCGTCCGCCACCCGCGTCCAGGCGGGGCCGCCGAAGATGCTCTCCCAGTCGTTCGGCGGCAGTTCGCCGTGCTCGCCGCGACCCTCGGCGAAGAGGTAGCGGGCCCGCTCGGGGGAGTCGGGACCGGCGGCGAGGGCGGCGGTGAACCAGCGGTGCGCGCTGGAGGTGTGGTTGGGCACGAGGTCGACGATGATCCGCAGCCCGAGCGCGTGCGCGTCGGTGATCATCTCGTCGAAGTCGGTGAGGGTGCCGAACATCGGGTCGACGTCGCGGTAGTCGGCGACGTCGTACCCGCCGTCGATCATCGGGGAGGTGTAGAAGGGGGTCAGCCAGAGCGCGTCCACGCCGAGGTCGCGCAGGTACGGCAGCCGCTCGCGGATGCCCTGGAGGTCACCGACGCCATCCCCGTCACTGTCGGCGAAGCTGCGCACGTAGACCTGGTAGACGACCGCGGAGCGCCACCAGTCGTCGTCGGTGGTGCGGGGCGGCGTGGTGGTGCTGGCGGTCATCGGTGCGTTCCCCGTCTTCCTCGGGCCGGTGCGGCGGCAGCCGGCGTGCCACGGCGGGTGGCAGCGCGGATGTCTGAGCAATATGCCGGCCGAGGACTGCAAGAGTCAAGCAGTCCTTGCGCAAGGAATGACCGCCACCGGACCGGCGGTCGGCGCGGTTCAGGCGGGGATGGCCAGCGCCGGCGGCCCGGGGCGGTGCCGGTTCGACCCGCCGGTGGCCGAGCGGGCGGACGCCGGCGCGACCGCGGTGGACCCGCGGACCACCAGTTCCGGACGGAACAGGTACTCCGAGTGCGGGGCGGCGTGGCCGTTGATCTCGTCCACCAGCGCCCGGACGGCGGCCACCGCCATCGCGGCGACCGGCTGCCGCATGGTGGTCAGCGGCGGGTCGGTGAAGGCCATCAGCGGCGAGTCGTCGTACCCGAGGACCGAGACGTCGCCGGGGACCGAGAGGCCGCGCTGGCGGGCGGCCCGGATCGCGCCGAGCGCCATCAGGTCGGAGCCGCAGACCACGCCGGTGACGCCGCGGTCCAGCAGCCGGCCGGCCGCCGCCTCGCCGCCCTCCACGCCGAACAGCGTCAGCTCCGCCAGGTCGTCCAGGTCGGCCTCGGCCACCCCGGCGAGCCGAGTCATCGCGGAGCGCCAGCCGGCCACCTTGCGCTGCACCGGGACGAAGCGGTCCGGGCCGGTGATCAGACCGATCCGCCGGTGCCCGAGCGCGACCAGGTGCGCCACGGCCAGTTCGGCGGCCTCCCGGTCGTCGCAGGAGACGAAGGGGGCGCCGATGCCGGGCACGTACCCGTTGATCATGACGACCGGCAGCGGCCGGGCGATCAGCGCCCGGTAGCGGTCGTGGTTCGCCGCCGTGTCGGCGTGCAGGCCGGAGACGAAGGCGATCCCGGAGACCTGCCGGTCGAGCAGCATCTCGACGTACTCGTCCTCGGTGACCCCGCCCGGAGTCTGCGTGCACAGCACCGACGTGAACCCGCTCTGCGCCAGGGTCGACTCGATGACCTGCGCGAAGGCCGGAAAGATCGGGTTCTCCAGCTCCGGCACCACCAGGCCGACCAGCCCGGCGCTGCGCTTGCGCAGCCGGGCCGGGCGCTCGTAGCCGAGCACGTCGAGAGCGGTGAGGACGGCCTGCCGGGTCTCCGCGGCCACGCCGGGGCGGTCGTTGAGCACCCGCGACACCGTGGCCTCGCTGACTTCGGCCTGCTGGGCGATGTCGGACAGTCGAGCGCGCATGAGCGGCACTTTAGCCCACTGGCAACTTCTTGCGTATGCCCTTGCAATCCCTTCCATTCTCTGCAACGTCTTGCTAACGTCCCCGCAACATGCGAGAGCAGCGGCGCAGCAGTGCTGCGCCGGTTGGCAAGAACTTCCAGACCTTCCCCCTGGCGGGCCGCATCCCCCGCGACCCGCCGTGACGACAGGAGTCCCGATGCGCATCCGTACCGCGGGTGTGGTCGCCCTCTTCACCCTGGCGCTGGCCGCCTCCGGGTGCGGTAGCGACAGCGACGAGCCGGCCGCGAAGGAATCCCCCAAGGCCGCCGGCGGCAAGCTCGTGATCTGGGCCGACGACAAGCGGACCGCGGCCCTCAAGCCCTTCGCCGAGAAGTTCGGCCAGGAGAACGGCGTCACCGTCGAGGTGCAGGCCGTCAGCAAGGACCTGCAGACCAACTTCGTCACCGCGTCGCAGCAGGGCAGCGGCCCGGACGTCGTGGTGGGCGCGCACGACTGGATCGGCAACTTGGTGCAGAACGGCGCCATCGACCCGGTGCAGCTGGCCGCCGATCAGAAGAGCGGGTTCAACCAGACCGCCGTCAAGGCGGTCACCTTCAACGGCCAGATCTACGGCGTGCCCTACGCCCAGGAGAACTTGGCGCTGATCCGCAACACCGAACTGGCCCCCGAGGCGCCGAAGACCATCGAGGACCTGGTCGCCAACGGCAAGCAGCTCAAGGCGGCGAAGAAGACCACCGAGACGCTCTGCCTGCAGATCGGCCAGAAGGGCGACGCGTACCACATCTACCCGCTGTACACCTCCGCCGGCGGCTACCTGTTCGGCACCACCGCCACCGGCGACTACGACCCGAAGGACCTGGGCGTGGGCAAGCCCGAGTCGATCGAGGCGTTCAAGAAGATCGGCGCGCTGGGCGAGAAGGGCGAGGGCGTGCTCAAGCGCTCCATCGCCGACACCAACTCGATCGCCACCTTCAACGGCAAGAAGTGCCCGTACCTGGTCTCCGGCCCGTGGGCCATCGCCGACATCAAGAAGGCCGGCGTCAAGTACGACATCTCCGCGATCCCCGGCTTCGCCGGTGGCAAGGAGGCCCAGCCGTTCGTGGGCGTGCAGGCGTTCTACGTCGCGGCCAAGGGTAAGAACAAGGCCCTGGCCCAGGAGTTTGTGGCCAACTACACCACCACTCCCGAGTTGGCCGTCGCGCTGTACAACGCCGAGCCCCGGCCGCCGGCGCTGACCGCCGCTCTCGACCAGGTCAAGGGCAGCGACCCGGACCTGGCCAAGTTCCAGGAGGCCGGCAAGAACGGTCAGGTGCTCCCGGCCATCCCGGCCATGGCCGCGATCTGGGACCCGTTCGGCAAGGCCGAGGCCGCCGTGGTCGGCGGCGCCGACCCGGCCACGACCATCACCGCGGCCGGCAAGACGATCTCCGGTCAGATCAAGTAATGAGTACGCCGCCGTCCGGCCCGGGGTCTGCCACGCAGGCCCCGGGCCGGGGGCCCGTCGGCTCCGGGCCCCCGCGCTCCCGTACCGCGCGCCAGCAAGACGCGCCGATCACCGCGACCGGCCTCGCTGCCAAGGTCGTGCTGCTCGGCCTGACCGCCGGGATCGCGCTCTGGGCCGCCTTCCCGCTGGTCGACGGCCGGAAGTGGGCCGGGCTGGCCCTGCTGGCGGCGACCACCGCCGGGCTGTTCTACCTCTACCTCACCCGTCGGCACATCCCGGCCAAGTACCTGGTCCCCGGCACGCTCTTCCTGATCGCCTTCCAGATCTTCCCGGTGCTGTACACCGCGACCACCTCGTTCACCAACTTCGGCGACGGGCACCGCGGCACCAAGGACGACGCGATCGTGGCGATCCAGACCTCCTCGGTCACCCAGGTGCCCGGCTCCGCCGAGTACGCCCTGTCCATCGCCACCAAGGGCGACCCGGCCAGCGGCCCGCTGGTCTTCCTGGTTTCCGACCCCACCACCGGCACGGTCTCCGCGGGGGACGCCAACGGACTGCGCCAGCTCGACGCCGCCGACGTGACGGTCGCCCCGGGCGGCAAGGTCACCGCGGCCGACGGTTACACCGTGCTGAACTTCGGTCAGGCCAGCGCCCGCAGCAAGGAGATCACCGACCTGGTGGTGCCCACCGCGGGCGGCGCGCTGCGCTCCAGCGGGCTGTCCCGCGCCTACGAGGGCAAGGCGGTACGCGCGTACGAGGCCGGCTGTGACTGCGTACGCGACACCGAGACCGGCAAGACCTGGACCGCCGACGGGGACGCGGGCGCCTTCGTGGCGGCCGACGGCGAGCGGCTGGCCCAGGGCTGGAGGGTCAACGTCGGGCTGAGCAACTTCACCCGGGTGCTCACCGACCGGAACATCTCCGGCCCGTTCCTCGGCACGCTGGTCTGGAACTTCGCCTTCGCCATCGGCTCCACCGGCGGCACGTTCCTGCTGGGCATGCTGGTCGCGCTCGCGCTGCACTCGCCACGGATGCGCGGGACCAACCTCTACCGGGTGCTGCTGATCCTGCCGTACGCCATGCCGTCGTTCGCGATGCTGCTGGTCTGGCGGGACATGTTCAACACCGACTTCGGTCTGATCAACAACCTGTTCGGCGTCGGGGTGGACTGGTTCGGCCAGGACTGGACCGCCCGCTTCGCGGTGATCCTGGTGCAGCTCTGGCTGGGCTACCCGTACATGTTCCTGGTGGCCACCGGCGCGTTGCAGGCCATCCCCCAGGAGTTGACCGAGGCGACCTCGGTGGACGGGGCCTCGCCCTGGCAGTCCTTCCGTGCGGTCACCCTGCCACTGCTGCTGGTCGCGCTCTCCCCGTTGCTGATCTCGTCGTTCGCGTACAACTTCAACAACTTCAATGCGATCTACCTGACCACCGAGGGCGCGCCGTTCCCAGCGGACAACCCGACAAACGGCGCCACCGACCTGCTGATCACGTACACGTACCGGTTGGCCTTCGGCGGGCAGGGCGCCCAGTTCGGCTTCGCCGCTTCGATCTCGCTGTTCATCTTCGCCATCGTCGCGGTGGTCTCCGCGGTCAGCTTCCGACGGACCCGCAAGCAGGAGGAGGTGTACTCGTGACCACGCTCTCCGGTACCCCGCGTACTGGCGACACGGCCGGGCGCCCGCCAGCGGTCGACCGCGACGTCGCCGGACGGCGACCCAACCGCTGGTTCGCGCAGGTCGGTTGGCGGCACCTGGTCGCCGTGCTCGCGGTGCTGTTCAGCCTCTTCCCGATCGTGTTCGTGCTCTCCGCCGCGCTCAACCCGCTCGGCACGCTCTCCTCCACCGACCTGGTGCCGAGCGGTGGGGTGTCGTTCGGCAACTTCGGCGAGCTGTTCGAGCGGACGTCCTTCGAACGGTGGTTCCTCAACTCGCTGCTGATCGCCGGGGTGGCCGCATTCGCGTCGGTGTTCCTCTCCGCGCTGGCCGCGTACGCCTTCTCCCGGATGCGGTTCCGCGGCCGGCGGACGGGCCTGCTCTCGCTGCTGCTGATCCAGATGTTCCCGCAGTTCCTGGCGATCGTGGCCATCTACCTGATCTTCGGCACGATCACCGACCTGTGGCCGGCGATCGGCTTCAACACCCCGTGGGGCCTGCTGCTGCTCTACATGGGTGGCGCGCTCGGGGTCAACACGTGGCTGATGAAGGGCTTCTTCGACACCCTGCCCCGGGAGCTGGACGAGTCGGCCACCATGGACGGCGCCTCGCACGCCCAGGTCTTCTTCCGGATCATGCTGCCGCTGGTGGCGCCGATCCTGGCGGTGACCGGCCTACTGGCGTTCATCGGCACCATCAACGAGTTCCTGATCGCGAACGTCTTCCTCACCGACACCGGGCAGAAGACCCTCGCGGTCGGGATGTACGGCATGTTGGAGGGCAACGAGCGCAACAGCAACTTCGGCATCTTCGCGGCCGGCACGCTGCTCACCGCGATCCCCACCGTGCTGGTCTTCCAGCTCCTTCAGCGCTACATCGTCTCCGGGCTCACCGCCGGCGCCGTGAAGGGCTAGCCGGTGGCGGGCTGCGCCGGCCCGGGGCGGGGTCTCCGGCCGGCCCGCCCGCTCGGCGTCCGTAGCCCCAGGCAACCCGAGTACGAGAGAGAGCCCTGCCGTGCAGCCGCACCACGACGGGTCCGCCCGCTATGTCCCGCAGCAGGAGCCGAGGCTGGGGGAGTCCGTCGACGTTTTCGTCCGGGTGCCGGCCGGCGCGGACGTCCGGCAGGTGCACGTACGGACCACCGGCGACGGGGAGCCGAGGTTCGCCGAGGCTGTGGTGGACCGCGCGGACGTCGGGGACGTCTGGTGGCGGGCCGAGGTCGAGGCCCGCAACCCGGTCAGCAACTACCGCTTCCTGCTCTCCGGGCGGGGCAGACGGTGGTTGACAGCAGCCGGCGTGGTCGACCACGACGTGCCGGACGCCAGCGACTTCAAGCTGGTGACCCACGCTCCGCCGCCGGCCTGGGCCCGCGATGCGGTGGTCTACCAGATATTTCCGGACCGGTTCGCCCGCTCCGCGGCGGCGGACGGCCGGCCGCTACCGGCCTGGGCCATCCCCTGCGACTGGGACACCCCGGTGATCGGGAGTGGCCCGGAGACGCCGTACCAGTGCTACGGCGGTGACCTGGACGGGATCGTCGAGCGGCTGGACCACCTGGACCGGCTCGGGGTGAACACCGTCTACCTGACCCCGATCTTCCCGGCCCGTTCCAACCACCGGTACGACGCGGCCAGCTTCGACCGGGTGGACCCGCTGCTCGGCGGGGACGCCGCGCTGGCCCGGCTGGCCGACGCGGTACGCGCCCGGGGCTGGCGGCTGCTCGGCGACATCACCAGCAACCACACCGGCGACGGGCACGAGTGGTTCACCGCCGCCGCCCACGAGCACGCCCCCGAGCGGGAGCTGTACTACTTCGATGAGAGCACCGGCGACCACGAGTCGTGGAACGGGGTCACGTCGCTGCCGAAGCTGAACTGGGGAAGCGTCGAACTCCGCCGCCGGTTCGCCGTCGCCGACGACTCGCCGCTGCGCCGCTGGCTGCGCCCGCCGTACGGGTTGGACGGCTGGCGGGTGGACGTGGCGAACATGACCGGACGGCGGGGCGCCGACGCGTACACCCGCGAGGTGGCGGCGCTGCTGCGGTCGGTGGTCACGCAGACCCGACCGGACGGGCTGGTGATGGCCGAGCACGGCCACGACCACACCGGTGACCTGGACCGCGACGGCTGGCACGGGACGATGAACTACGTCGGCTTCACCGACCCGGTCTGGTCCTGGCTGTGCCACGGTGACCGGCCGGTGCCGAACTTCCTCGGCACCCCCGGTGGGGTGGTCCGGCGGGACTCCGGCGCGGTACTGGCCACCATGAACGCCTACCGCTCGCTGGTCTCCTGGCGCTCGTACGTGCACTCCTGGCAGCTGCTCGGCTCGCACGACTCGGCCCGCATCCGCACCGTGGTCGGCGACGCGGCCCGACAGCAGGTCGCCGCCGGCCTGCTCGCCACCCTGCCCGGCACTCCGATGATCTTCGCGGGAGACGAGTTGGGCCTGACCGGGACCAACGGCGAGGGCTCGCGTACCCCGATGCCGTGGCACCGTCCGCGGAGCTGGGACGCCGGCACGTTCGCCACGTACCGGTCCCTGATCGCGCTGCGCCGTGGCGAGCCGGCGCTGCGCCACGGCGGCCTGCGCTGGCTGCACCACGACCCGGACACGCTGGTCTACCTGCGGGAGGCACCGACCGGCGCGGTGCTTGTACTGGCCCGGCGGGCGGCCGGCGCTCCGGTTCGGCTGGCTGGCCTGCCGGCGGTCGAGAACCTGTACGGCGGCGCGCCGGCGCTGCGGCCGGACCCGGCCGGAGGGCTCAATCTGCCCGGCGACGGCCCGACCTTCCAGGTCTGGCGGCTGCCCTGACCGGCCGCGCAGCCGCCGGTCAGGTGCCGGTCGGGTGGGCGTGTCGAGCAGGGCGCCGCGACTGAACCCGACCACGACCCCGCAGGACGAGCGGGCGGCCGTCGCCACGCGCTGAGCGCGCCCCCCTACTACGAACCGTCGTTGATGGGGCAGGATGGGCGGCGTGGAAGCACTGCGGTTGATCCTCCTCTATGTCCATCTCATCGGTTTCGCGCTGTTGCTCGGCGGTTCGATCGCCCAGTACGTCAGCGGCCGGCTGCGAATCAACCCGGCCATGCTCTGGGGGTCCGTGATCGGTCTGTTGACCGGCCTCGGGCTCGCCGCGCCGCTGCGCGACGGTGACGAGCCGGCCCCGGCGAAACTTGTGACGAAGCTGGTGCTCGCGCTGCTGATCTTCATCATGGTCTTCTTCTCCCGGAAGCGGGACGTGGTCAACCGGGGCCACTTCCTCGCGATCGTCGGGCTGACCCTGGTCAACGCGGCGGTGGCGGTCTTTTGGCGGTAACGTCCGCAGCAGGGGACCGGCCACGGAAACGGACGTTCGCGACGCCTGGGCGCTCGGCTACCAGCACGAAGAGTGATCTGCCCCACCCGAGGGTTACACCCGGGTAACAGGCGCTCAACAGTCGTGCACGATTGTCGGCCGGTGGGTGGGCGCGGGCGTACGCTCCCGTCCGTAACGTGGGACAGCCGGCGGCACACCGCAGGTCGGCTGATGGGCTGCCACCGCACAAGGCGCGGTGTGCAATGGGAAGGAGACGTCTTGCGCTCGGTGCGTGGGATGCGGATCGCCTCGGTGCTCGCGGTGGGTGGGCTCGTGCTGAGCGCCGCCGCGTGTGGTGAGGCCCCGAAGGATGACAACAACGCCGGCAGTGGCGCCAAGAAGTACAGCGCCTGCATGGTGACCGACGTCGGCGGCATCGACGACAAGTCCTTCAACGCCTCGGCGTGGAAGGGCCTGCAGGAGGCCAAGGCCGCCAACTCCAACATCGACATCAAGTACGTCGCGTCGAAGGCCGAGGCCGACTACGAGCCGAACCTGACGCAGTTCGTCAACCAGAAGTGCGACTTCATCCTGGCCGTCGGTGGCCTGATGTCGAACGCCACCAAGAAGATCGCGACGGCGAACCCGAACCAGGTGTTCGGCATCGTCGACGCCGACCCGGGTGTGGCCAACGTCTACCCGATGCAGTTCGACACCGCCCAGGCGGCCTTCCAGGCCGGCTACCTGGCCGCCGGGATGACCAAGACCGGCAAGGTCGGCACCTACGGCGCGATCCCGATCCCGCCGGTCACCATCTTCATGGACGGCTTCGTCGACGGGGTGGCGTACTTCAACAAGGCCAAGGGCAAGAACGTCCAGGCGCTGGGCTGGAACAAGCAGACCCAGAAGGGCTCCTTCACCAACGACTTCGCCAAGCAGGACGAGGGCAAGAAGGTCTCCGACGCGCTGGTCGCCCAGGGCGCCGACATCGTCATGCCGGTCGCCGGCGGCTCGGGCCTCGGCACCACCGGCGCGGCCAAGGCCTCGGGCGGCAAGTACAGCACCATCTGGGTGGACGTCGACGGCTGCGAGAGCACCCCGGACTGCTCGGCGATCCTGACCACCGTGGTCAAGAACATCCCGGACGCCGTCAAGGAGGCCGTGGTCAAGGCCGCCGGTGGCGAGAAGCTGCAGGCCAAGCCGGGCTTCGTCGGCACCCTGGCCAACAACGGCGTCTCGATCGCCCCGTACCACGACTTCGAGAGCAAGGTTCCGGCCGAGCTGAAGGCCGAAGTCGACAAGATCAAGGCGGACATCGCCGCCGGCACCATCACCGTCACCTCACAGGCCCAGCCGACCAAGTGACGACCGGCCGACCTCCCCGGTGAGATCATCGGGGGGCCGGCGGGGGACAGTACGACCGATCCGGCCGCTCCGGCGCCGCGGGGCATGACCTCGCGGGGCCGGGGCGGCCGGTCGCGCGCCAACGGCGACCGGCCCGGCCCGGCCCGGTCGACCGGCAGCTACGCTGCACCATCGCTCGCACTCCAGGAGGTTGCGCTGAGACTCGAACTGCGCGGCATCACCAAGCGGTTCGGTGAGCTGGTCGCCAACGACCACATCGACCTGACGGTGGAGCCTGGAGAGATTCACGCCCTGCTCGGCGAGAACGGCGCGGGCAAGTCGACCCTGATGAACGTGCTCTACGGGCTCTACCAGCCCGACGAGGGCGAGATCCTGGTCGACGGCAAGCCGCTGAAGCTGAAGGGCCCGTCCGACGCGATCGCCGCCGGAATCGGCATGGTGCACCAGCACTTCATGCTGGTGCCGGTCTTCACCGTGGCGGAGAACGTCATGCTCGGCGCCGAGCAGGTCCGGGGCGGCATCGCCGGCTTCCTGGACCGACGGCGCGCCCGACGCGAGGTCGCCGAGGTCTCCGAGCGGTACAACCTGCGGGTCGACCCGGACGCGGTGATCGAGGACCTGCCGGTCGGCATCCAGCAGCGGGTGGAGATCGTCAAGGCGCTCACCCGCGACGTCGACCTCCTGATCCTCGACGAGCCGACCGCGGTGCTCACCCCGCAGGAGACCGAGGAACTGCTCACCGTCATGCGGTCGCTCAAGGCCGCCGGCAAGTCGATCGTCTTCATCACCCACAAACTCGGCGAGGTCAAGGCCATCGCCGACCGGATCACCGTGATCCGGCGCGGCAGGACCGTCGGCACCGCCTCACCGGAGGCCAGCCGGGACGAGCTGGCCGCGCTGATGGTGGGCCGCAGCGTCCGGCTCACCGTGGACAAGGCGCCGGCCACCCCCGGGGAGCCGGTGCTGGAGGTCGCCGGGCTGGTCGTCGACGACGACCGGCAGATCCGGGCGGTCGACGGCGTGGACCTGACCGTGCGCGCGGGCGAGGTGCTCGGTGTGGCGGGCGTGCAGGGCAACGGCCAGACCGAGCTGATCGAGGCGATCATGGGCCTGCGCCCGGTGCTCGCCGGCACGGTCACCCTGGCCGGGCAGGCGATCCACGGCTGGTCGACCAAGAAGGTGCTCCGCGCGGGCGTCGGCTACGTGCCCGAGGACCGCAGCGTCGACGGCCTGGTCAAGGAGTTCAGCGTCGCCGAGAACCTGGTCCTGGACATCTACGACCGGCCACCGTTCGGCGCCGGTATCTCCCTGAAGCCGGACGCCATCGCCAAGTCGGCCAGGGAGCGGATCGAGCAGTTCGACGTTCGCACCTCCTCGGCCGACGCGCCCGTCGGCACCCTCTCCGGCGGCAACCAGCAGAAGGTGATCGTGGCCCGGGAGCTGTCCCGGCCGCTGAAGCTCTTCATCGCCGCCCAACCGACCCGCGGCGTCGACGTGGGGTCGATCGAGTTCATCCACAGCCGGGTCATCCGCGAGCGGGACGTGGGCACCGCCGTCATGGTGGTCTCCAGCGAGCTCGACGAGGTGATCGGGCTGGCCGACCGGATCGCGGTGATGTACCGGGGCCGGATCATCGGCATCGTCGGCCCGGACACCCCGCGCGAGGAGATCGGCCTGTTGATGGCCGGCATCAGCCCGCAGACGGCGACCGAGTCCGGCACGGCGGCGACCGGTACGCCGGCTGCCGACGGCACGGTGACCGACGGGGGCCCGGCGACCGCCGGCGGCCCCCCGAGCGAGGACGAGGCATGAGCAACCCGAACCCGCCGCAGTCGGGCTCCCCGGACAAGGAGCCGGCAAGCCATGCGCAGGCGGCGCAGAACGCGCTCGGCAACACCGAGTTGGCCGGCACGACCAGCAAACCCAAGGGGCCGGAGGAGCCGCAGCCACAGCCGACCCTGGGCCGGCTGTTCCTGGACAACCTCTGGGCGGCCAACACCTTCACGGTGACGCTGCTGGCGCTGGTGCTGGCGATCGTGGTCGGCGCGGTGCTGATGATCGTCTCCGACCCGGACGTGCTGAGCACCTACTCGTACATCACCGCCCGCCCGTCGGACGCGTTCAGCGCCAGCTGGACGCTGGTGAGCGAGGCGTACGCCAACCTGTTCAAGGGCGCGGTCTTCGACCCGCAGACGTTCTCCGGCTGGCTGAACGGCGCCAACGGCTGGCAGGCGGTGCTCTCGCCGATCTCCGAGACGCTGACGTACACCGCGCCGCTGGTCTTCACCGGCCTGTCGGTGGCGTTGGCCTTCCGCGGCGGCCTGTTCAACATCGGCGCCCAGGGACAGGCCACCATCGGCGTGATCCTGGCCGCGCTGGCCGGCTTCCTGCTGCCGCTGCCGCCCGGCCTGCACCTGCTGGTGGCGGTGCTGGCCGGCGCGCTGGGCGGGGCGATCTGGGGTTTCATCCCGGGCATCCTCAAGGCGCGTACCGGCGCCCACGAGGTGATCATCACGATCATGCTCAACTACATCGCCACGTACTTCCTCACGTGGTTGATCGTGCAGAACGGCGTGCAGGACCCGGGCCGCACCGACGCCATCAGCAGGTCGGTGGACACCTCGGCGCAGCTGCCCCGGCTGCTCGGCGACAACCTGCGGGTGCACTCCGGCATCCTGCTCGCGGTGGTGGCCACCTGGGCGGTGGCCTGGCTGCTCAACCGTTCGACGATCGGCTTCGAGCTGCGCGCCGTGGGCGCCAACCCCGACGCCGCCCGCACCGCCGGCATCAGCGTCACCCGTACGTTCGTGCTCATCATGGTCCTCGCCGGAATCCTTGCCGGTCTCGGCGGCTCGAACATGGTGCTCGGCTCGACGGCCAGCGCACTCACTCCGCTGGTGGTGGCGCAGATCGGCTTCGACGGCATCCTGGTGGCGCTGCTCGGCCGCCTGAAGCCGTGGGGCGTGCTGCTGGCCGCGCTGCTCTTCGGCGCCCTCCAGGCCGGCGGCAACCGGATGCAGTCGTACTCGGGCATCTCGCTGGAGCTGGTCACCGTGCTCCAGGCGCTGATCGTCATCTTCATCGCCGCGCCCGCCCTGGTGAAGGCGATCTTCCAGCTCCGGGCCGCACGGGCCGCCCGGTTGCAGACGAGCCTGGCGAAGGGCTGGTAACTCATGTCCACCATGGCTGTCCCCGACGTCGCGGTCGCCGCCGTCGACGAAGGGTTCTGGACCCGTAGCCGCAAGGCCGGCCTCGTGCTGCTGGCGCTCGGCCTGCTCTCGGCGGTGCTCTTCGGCGCGCTCGCCACCGACCAGCAGGCCCGGTTCACGCTGAGTGAGAACGCTGCCGGCGCCGCACTGGAGATCAACGGCACCATCGGGGCGATCCTGTTCGGCATCATCACGATCGCCGCCGGCGCGGCGCTGCTCGCCGGGGTGCCCAAGCGCTGGTTCACGGCCGTGCTCGGGGTCGGGCTGGTCGGCTTCGTGCTGTCCTTCCTCTGCTGGCAGGTCTCCGCCGCCCCGACCGGGCAGAACTTCATGCCGCTGGTCAACATCATCCGCGGCACGTTCATCCTGGCCCTGCCGCTGATCTTCGGCGCGCTGGCCGGCGTGCTGTGCGAGCGTTCCGGCGTGGTCAACGTGGCCATCGAGGGTCAGCTGCTGATGGGCGCGTTCAGCGGAGCGCTCTTCGGCAGCATCTCCGGCAGCGTCTGGGTGGGCCTGGTCGCCGCCGCGATCGGTGGCGCGCTCATCTCGCTGTTGCTGGCGGTCTTCTCGATCCGCTACCTGGTCGACCAGACGGTCATGGGGATCGTGCTGAACCTGCTCGCGGTGGGCGTCACCGGCTTCCTCTACGAGCGGCTGATGCAGACCGACGCGCAGAAGTACAACAGCGCACCCCGGTTCAGCAACTGGGAGATCCCGCTGCTCAAGGACATCCCGGTGCTCGGCCCGGCGCTGTTCCGCGGCAACATCTTCCTCTACCTGGGCCTGCTGCTGGTGCTGGTGATCCACATCGGGCTGTTCCGGACCCGCTGGGGGCTGCGTACCCGCTCGGTCGGCGAGCACCCGATCGCCGCCGACACGCTCGGCGTCAAGGTGCTGCGGGTGCGTTACCGCAACGTGCTGCTGGCCGGCGTGGTCGCCGGCATCGGTGGCGCCTCGTACACGCTGGCGCTCTACTCCTTCACCAAGAACATGATCGGCGGCAAGGGCTTCATCGCGCTGGCCGCGCTGATCTTCGGCCGGTGGAATCCGACCGGGGCGCTGCTCGCCGCGCTCTTCTTCGGCTTCGCCGACCAGCTCGCCACCTACCTGGGCGCGATCAACAGCGCGATCCCGAGCCAGTTCCTGGCGATGCTGCCCTACCTGGCCACGATCCTGGCGGTGGCCGGCCTGGTCGGCAGGGTCCGGGCGCCGGCCGCCGACGGCAAGCCGTACGTCAAGGGCTGAGCCCCCGACCAGCTCGACAGGTGTCCCGGACGTGGGTGTGTGCCCGCGTCCGGGACACGTCGGTTTCCGGGAGGCCGGCCGGGCGACGTGGTCCCGCCGCAGGCCACGATGGCGGTGCGGCAGAATGACGGGATGACCGAGATCGACTGGGCGCGGCTGCGCGCCGCCGCCACCGAGGCGATGCGGCACGCGTACGCGCCGTATTCGACGTTCCCGGTCGGTGCGGCCGGCCTGGTCGACGACGGCCGCGTGGTGGTCGGCTGCAACGTCGAGAACGCCGCGTACGGGGTCACGCTCTGCGCCGAGTGCGGGGTGGTCTCCAGCCTGCACGCCACCGGCGGCGGGCGACTGGTCGCGCTCTCCTGCGTCGACGCCACCGGCGAGCCGCTGATGCCGTGTGGCCGCTGCCGGCAGCTGCTCTGGGAGAACGGCGGCGCCGACTGCCTCGTCGAGACGAAGGGCCGCCCGCTGCGGATGGCCGAGCTGCTGCCGCACGCCTTCGGCGTGGAGGACCTCGAGGCGGTGACCGGGGAGACCCCGGTGCCGGTGGTGCCGGAGCGGCTGGCCGCCTGGCGGGGGCGCGGCACCGTCTTCGTGCACCCGGACATGTCCGACGGCCAGCAGGTGTGGACGGCGTACTGGGAGCGGTCGGCCGGGGACGACGCCGGCGCCGAGACCGGGGTGCTGGAGGAGGGCCCGAGCTGGGGCGACCCGGCGGAGGCGATCGCCTGGGGGCTGGCGCGGACGCCGCGGGTGGTGGTGGTGGACGCGACCGGCACCATCTTCTGGGCTGGTGAGGGTGAGCCGCCGGCGGAGATCCCGGTGCGCTGGTCTGCTCCCTGAGACGGTGGTTGAGGTTTGGGGCCGGGGCCGACCGTGCCCGGCTCCGGGCGGTCAGGCTTGATCCCTCCGCCGGGCACGGCCGGCCCCGGCCCGTCCATGTCCGGGTCCGCGGGTCGGTTCCGGTTGGAAGCCGTTGTCTCGATACGACTAGAGAGAACTTTTTGATGAGTGGTGAGTTTGCGGCGGTTGACGTTATTCGGGTGAAGCGGGACGGGGGTGTGTTGTCGGACGCGCAGATCGACTGGGTGGTGGACGCGTACACCCGGGGGGTGGTCGCCGACGAGCAGATGTCGGCGCTGGCCATGGCGATCCTGCTGAACGGCATGACCGGCCCGGAGATCGCCCGCTGGACCGCCGCGATGATCGCCAGCGGTGAGCGGCTGGACCTCTCCGCCGTGCGCCGGCCGACCGTCGACAAGCACTCCACCGGCGGTGTCGGTGACAAGATCACTCTGCCGCTCACCCCGCTGGTCGCCGCGTGCGGCGCGGCCGTACCGCAGCTCAGCGGGCGCGGGCTCGGACACACCGGTGGCACGCTGGACAAGCTGGAGTCCATCCCCGGCTGGCGGGCCGCGCTGAGCAACGAGGAGTTCATCGGCCAGCTCGGCGAGGTCGGCGCGGTGATCTGTGCGGCCGGCGTCGGGCTCGCCCCCGCCGACCGCAAGCTGTACGCGCTGCGCGACGTCACCGGCACGGTGGAGGCGATCCCGCTGATCGCCAGCTCGATCATGAGCAAGAAGATCGCCGAGGGCACCGGGGCGCTGGTGCTCGACGTCAAGGTCGGCTCCGGCGCCTTCATGAAGTCCGTCGAGCACGCCCGCGAGCTGGCCCGCACGATGGTCGAGCTGGGCGGCGCGCACGGCGTACGCACGGTCGCCCTGCTCACCGACATGTCCACCCCGCTGGGCCTGGCCATCGGCAACGCGGTCGAGGTGACCGAGTCGGTCGAGGTGCTGGCCGGTGGCGGTCCCGCCGACGTCGTGGAGCTGACCCTGGCCCTGGCCCGGGAGATGCTCGACGCCGCCGGCCTGCCGGACGTCGACCCCGCGGCGGCGCTGCGCGACGGCCGGGCGATGGACTCCTGGCGGGCGATGATCCGGGCACAGGGCGGTGACCCGGACGCGCCGATGCCGAGCGCGCCCGAGGTCGAGGTGGTCCGGGCCGACGCCGACGGGTACGTCGCGGCCGTCGACGCGTACGCCATGGGGGTCGCCGCCTGGCGGCTCGGGGCCGGCCGGGCCCGCAAGGAGGACCCGGTCAGCGTGCCGGCCGGGGTGGTGCTGCACAAGCGGCCCGGCGACCCGGTGCGGGCCGGCGAACCCCTCTACGAGCTGCGCGCCGAGGACCCGGCGCGGATCCCGGCGGCGCTGGCCGAGGCTGCCCGCGGCATCCGGATCGCGCCGGCCGCGCCGGCGGCGACGCCGCTGGTCATCGAGCGGATCGGCTGAGCAGACAGCGGTGCCGGGGTGGCGTGGTGCCGGTCACCCGGGAGCGCTATTCTGCCTGGCCAGGGGGACCACCGGCACCGAGAGGCTGTCGCGAGCAGACAGGAAGATCCGCCGTGACCGTACCTGCCCCCGACCCACGTGAGGTGCGCGAGGCGAGCCTGGACGAGCTGTCCCGGCTCGGCCTCCCGCTGCCGCCGCCACAGTTCCCGCTGGTGTGGGAGCCGGGCGACGACATCGAGCTGCGTCCGACGGTGGAGATCGAGGCACGGATCGCCGTGCTGCACCTGATCCTGGCCCGCTGCTTCGGGATGCCTCCGCAGGCGGCGATGAGCTGGCTGCTCGGCTCGCACCTGGTGGAGATGGTCACCCCGCCGGAGTGGCAGTTCGTGATGGGCGGCAAGGGTGACCACCGCTCCTTCGTGCTGCACCACGACGCGCTGTTCGCGCTGGCCTGGGTGCTGGGGCTGACCAAGGTGCTCGACCCGACCCTCGCCGTGGACGAGCGGCTGGTCGAGCGGCTGCCGCACATCGCCGAGGGGGAGACCTTCCCGCACTGGCGCTCGCGGATCCTCACCGCGCCGCAGCACCCCGCCGACGCGGCCGCCCTGCTCGACCTGCACTACTGCCTGGACTGGGCGTACCTGGAGACCGAGCGCGGCGGCCGGCGACCACCCGGGCTGGTCGACGCCAACGCGATCGGGCAGCGGCGTTGGGCGCTGGAGTGGGCGGTCGTCCTGCGCGGGCCGTACCACGAGGAGCCCCCGGGCTGGGAAGAGGTCGACCTCTCGACCTGAGTCACCGGGGGCGGTACACGTCCAGCCGGACCGCCACGGTCACCCGTACCGGTTCGGGCAGCGCGGCCAGTCGGGCGGCGAGGGCGGCCGGATCGGTGTGCCAGGCGCTCGGGCCCATCCCCACCAGCGTGGCCACCTCCGGCCGGGTCAGCGTCAGCTCCGCCCGGTGCACCGTGGAGGTGTCCGGCGTGAAGTGACCGCCCAGGCTCCCGGTCACCCGGTCGGCCTTGTCCGGGTCGACCCGCAGCAGGTCGAGGGCGTCCACCAGTTCGGCCAGGTGCTCGGCGGCCGGCGTGACCACGAGAAGCGTCCCGGCGGGGTCGAGCACCCGGTGGAACTCCGCGCCGTTGCGGGGGGCGAAGACGTTCAGCAGCACCGCGGTCGAGGCGTCCGCGAGCGGAAGCCGCTGCCAGGTGTCGGCGAGCGCCGCCGCCGCCCGGGGGTGCGCCCGGGCCGCGCGGCGCAGCGCGGGCTTGGACACGTCCAGGGAAAGGCCCACGGCGTCGGGCAGCGCCGCCAGCACCGCGCCGATGTAGCGCCCGGTGCCGGCGCCGGCATCCACCACCAGGGGGTACGCCCCGAAGCCTGCCGCTGCCGGTCGGGCCGGCACCCCCTCCTCCGGGTCCTTTGCTCTGCTTACCTCCGCGCGACACTCCGGCCCGGCTTCTGTTGCCTCGGTGGAAGCAGAGCAAAGGGGGGTGGTGGCAGGTGCGGAGGTCGTGGCGCGGAACCGGGCGGCGGCCTCGATCGCGGCGGCGGCGAGGGCGTCGGCGACGAGGTCGTAGTGCCCGGCGGCGAGGAAGTCCGCGCGGGCGGCGACCATCTCGGCGCTGTCGCCGGCGTGCGGGGCGCGACCGGCGAGCAGGTTCACGTACCCCTGGCGGGCGATGTCGAAGCTGTGCCGGCGCGGGCAGCGCAGTGCCCGCGCGGTGCCGGCGGTCGTCTCGGCGAGCGGTTCGCCGCAGACCGGGCAGCGGAGCCGGTCGAGGATGCGCGGGTCCACGCCGCTGAGCGTAGCCGGCCGGTCCCGTCCCACCTTCCGTCGGCTGCTGACTAGGGTCGGAGCATGGCAATCCGGTACGAGGACATCGTCAGGGCCCCGAAGGCGCTGCTGCACGACCACCTGGACGGCGGGCTGCGGCCGGCCACGATCGTCGAGTTGGCGGCGCAGGTCGACCACGAACTGCCCACCACCGATCCGGAGGCGCTCGGTCGGTGGTTCGTCGAGGCGGCCAACTCCGGCTCGCTGGAGCGCTACCTGGAGACCTTCGCGCACACCGTGGCCGTCATGCAGACCGCGCCGGCGCTGCACCGGGTGGCCCGCGAGTGCGCGCTGGACCTCGCCGCCGACGGGGTGGTCTACGCCGAGGTGCGCTTCGCTCCCGAGCAGCACCTGGAGCGGGACCTCAGCCTGGACGAGGTGGCCGAGGCGGTGCTGGCCGGGTTCGCCGAGGGCACCGCCCAGGCCGCCGAGGCGGGCCTGACCATCCGGGTGGGCACCCTGCTCACCGCGATGCGGCACGCGGCCCGTTCGCAGGAGATCGCCGAGCTGGCCGTACGGCACCGGGACGCCGGGGTGGTCGGGTTCGACATCGCGGGCGCCGAGGCGGGCTTCCCTCCCACCCGGCACCTGGACGCCTTCGAGTACCTCCAGCGGGAGAACTTCCACTTCACCATCCACGCCGGCGAAGCGTTCGGTCTGCCGTCGATCTGGCAGGCGATCCAGTGGTGTGGCGCGGACCGGCTCGGCCACGGCGTGCGGATCATCGACGACATCACCCCGGGCGGGGAGCTCGGCCGGCTGGCCGCGTACGTGCGTGACAAGCGGATCCCACTGGAGCTGTGCCCGTCGTCGAACGTGCAGACCGGCGCTGTCGCGTCGATCGCCGACCACCCGATCGGCCTGCTGCGGGACCTGCGGTTCCGGGCGACCGTCAACACCGACAACCGCCTGATGAGCGGCACCTCGATGTCCCGGGAGATGGCCCTGCTGGTCGACGCCTTCGGCTACGGCTGGCGGGAGCTGCAGTGGTTCACCATCAACGCGATGAAGAGCGCCTTCATCCCGTTCGACGAGCGGCTGCGGATCATCGACGACGTGATCAAGCCGGCGTACGCGGACCTGATGGCCTGAGCCGTCAGTGGTGCGGGTGGCCGGCGAGCAGGCTGGCCACCCCGCGCAGCACCTCCCGGGCCCGGGCCGCCTCGGCGCCCAGCCCGGTCTGTCGGCGCAGCACCGCCGGCTCGGTACGTAGCAACGCCACCCCGCGGGCGACCAGCACCCGGGGCGCCTTGCGCTGCTCGGACAGGTCGCGGGCCAGCCGACGCAGGAAGGTCGCACCGCGCGGACGGCGCAGCGCGTACGCCCCGGCGAGCAGCCCCCGGCGGCGGCACTCCTCGACGATCTCGGCGGCGAAAATCCCTTCGGCCACGAAAAGTGGCGATCCGGCGACGTCAAATGGACGGGTGGCCACCCTCCGATCCGCGCCGATCGCATAAACCGGCACATCGGCCCGGCCTTCCCGAGCCAGTCGGGCAATCGTTTCCACCGCCGTCACGGCATCCCAGGACTGGGGCGATTCCCAGTCCACCTGGCCGTTTCGGTGCGGCAACGTAGGGTCATCACCGTCCTTGTAGAAGTCGTCCAGGCAGAGCACCGGTAATCCGGTTCGCTGCGCTATGTACGACTTTCCGGAGCCGGAAGGGCCGGCGAGGAGGACGACGCGGTGCGGATGTTCCATTACCTTCAGTTACTCCGGCCAGACGGACTGCTATCAAATCGCATCAACATCTCATCACACCTTCGGCGGGTGACAACCTGGGCTTTCTTCTTGCGGGGCGGCGTGATGGAATCTCGGGGGTCCGACCCGCCGGGTCGGTCGCTGGGCGTTGCCCGGGGCAACGCGTTGAAGCTGTAATCGCGAGGGCGGTGACGTGAGCAAACGGCCAAAGACGGCGGGCTCCTTCCTGTCGCGGCTGCGCCGGCCGGCCAGCCGGCTCCGGGACATGCCGATCTGGTCCAAGCTCGGTCTCATCATGATCGTGCCGACCATCGCCACGGTCGTCGTGGGCACCAGTGGTCTGGTCGACCACCTGGAGACGCTCAACAATGCCAACCGGGCCGGTGACCTGGCCAATCTCTCCAGCTATTCGGGTGATCTGGTCGACACCCTGCAGGACGAGCGGACCACCGCCGTGCTGCTGCTCGGAGCGACCGGGACGCAGCCGAAGGCGCAGTACCAGGAGGCCTACAACCGGGTGAACTCCCGGGTCGACCAGGCGAAGGGCCCGTACGCGCGGCAGCGCGGCGAGCTCGATGACCTGCCGGCGAGCCTCGACGGCCTGCTGAACGGGATCGACCAGAGCCTGAAGGACCTGCCCGGCATCCGCAGCCAGGTGTACAACGGCAAGCTCAAGCTCACCGAGACCACGCAGGCGTACGAGGGTCTGATCAACGACCTGCTCGCCATCCGCGACTCGGCCACCCAGCTCGCCGGTGACAACAACCTGAGCGACCGGATGCGCGCCGCCGCCGCCGTCGCCCGGGAGAAGGAGTTCCTCGCCGTCCGCCGGGTGGTCGTGCACCGCGCGCTGGTCCAGCAGAAGCTGACCCCGGTGCTGCGCACCGACTACATCGCCAGCGGCACCGGCCAGCAGCAGGCGCTGCAGAGCTTCAAGGCCGTGGCCAACGGCGACGAGGCGAAGTTCCACGACCAGACCGTCGCCGGCGGCGACCGCCGCGAGGCGCAGAACTACACCGGCTGGATCGACGGCAACACCAACGGCGACATGCGCGGCGCGCCCTTCGGACCGGACCAGTGGGACGCGGCCATGACGGCCAACGCCAAGCTGATCCGTGCCGTCGAGGTCAAGCTCGACCGCGACGTGGTCGCCGAGGCCGACAACCTCCGCTCGGACGTGCAGCGCCAGGTGTTCCTGGAGACCGGCGGGCTGCTCAGCATGCTGCTGCTGGCCATCCTCTTCGCCTACCTGGTCGCCCGCTCGATGGCCCGTTCGCTGCGCGACCTGCGCCAGGGCGCGCTCTCCGTCGCCCAGTACGGCCTGCCGCAGGCGGTGGCCCGGCTGCGCGACCCGCAGGTCGTCGGTCAGCTCTCCCCGGTGCAGCTGGCCAACCAGATCGCCGAACCGCTGCCGGTACGCAGCAAGGACGAGTTCGGCCAGGTGACCGAGGCGTTCAACGCCGTCCACCTGGAGGCCGTCCGCACCGCCGCCGAGCAGGCCGCGCTGCGCGCCTCCGTCGCGACGATGTTCGTCAACCTGGCCCGCCGCTCGCAGATTCTGGTCGACCGCCTGATCGGGCACCTCGACCGGCTGGAGCGCGGTGAGGAGGACCCGGACCGCCTGGCCGAGCTGTTCCAGCTCGACCACCTGGCCACCCGGATGCGCCGCAACGACGAGAACCTGCTGGTCCTCGCCGGCGCCGACTCGACCCGCGTGCAGCGCGAGCCGGCGGCCCTCATCGACGTGCTGCGTGCCGCCCAGTCCGAGGTCGAGCACTACACCCGGATCGAGTTCGGCGTGATCGACCGGGACATCGAGGTCGCCGCGCACGCGGTCAACGACCTGGTGCACCTGGTCGCTGAGCTGTTCGACAACGCCACCGCGTTCTCGCCGCCGGACTCGCAGGTGATGGTCGAGGCTCGCCGGGTCGGCGACCGCACCTCGCTCTACGTCGAGGACCGCGGCATCGGCATCAGCAGCGAGCAGCTGTACGAGCTCAACGAGAAGCTCGCCACGCCGCCGCAGGTGGACGTGGCCGTGTCCCGGATGATGGGTCTGGTCGTGGTCGCCCGGCTGGCGTCCCGGCACGGCGTCCGGGTCGAGCTTCGTCCCGGCAACGGCCGGGGGACCCTCGCGGACGTGACCCTGCCCACCTCGGTGCTGGTGCCCCGGGCGCTCTCCGGCCGGGTGCAGCAGCCCCCCGCGCTCCCCGCCGCCGGCGGTGGGCAGCCGGGCGGTCCCGTGCCGGCCTTCGGCGCGCTGCCCGCGCTGGGCAACGGTCCGCGGCCGAGCGAGTCGGGCAACCAGGTCACCCTCGGTGGTCGCCCGTTCGAGCCCGCCTCGCGCAACGGCTCCGGCACCCCCGCCAACAACGGCTCGTACCGCTCCATGCCGGCCTGGTCGGACCTGACCGGCGCGGCCGGGGCCAACGGCGCCGACACGTTCACGCCGCGCACCTCTAACGGGCAGCAGATCGACCCGCTGCCGCAGCGGCGGTCCGGCGGGGACGACGCGGCCGGCACCGATCAGCAGCCGACCATCCCGCGGCAGCTGCCCAGCAGCCCGGAGTCGGGCCCGTACTCGCCGCCGCCGGTCTCCGCACAGCCCTACTCCGGTGCGCCCGTCTCGGCGTCCCCGGCCTCCGACCAGCCGTACTCCGGTCGGCCGTACTCCGCGGCGCCGTACTCCGGCGCGCCGGTCTCGGCGTCGCCGGCCTCCGGGCAGCCGTACGCCGGTCCGCCGGTGTCCGCGTCGCCGGTCTCGGCCTCCCCGGTCTCCGGCCAGCCGTACTCGGCGCCGCCGGTCTCCGCCCAGCCGTTCAGCGGCTTCGCGCCCCGTTCGGCCCCGCCCGCCCCGGCGCCCGGCCCCGCCGCACCGCCGGCGTGGCCGCCGGTGCAGAGCGGCGACCGGGAAGCCGCGGCTCCGCCCGTGCCGGAGCGGCTCGCCGCGGCCCTGGACATGACGACCGAGTTGCCGCGGGTCACCCGATCCGGCGCCGAGCAGCAGCCGTCGGCTCCGCTGCCCGCCCAGCGGCAGGCGCCCGCGCCGGCCGCGCAGAGCCGGCCGGCCCCGCAGCAGCCACAGGCCCAGAACCGGCAGCGGTACGCGGACGAGACGATGGAGCTGCCGATCTTCCGGGAGCTCGAGTCGAACTGGTTCCGCACCCGTCGGCCCGGTCCGGAGGACGCCGCGACCGCGGCCCAGCCGGCGACCAACGGCGGTGCGGTGGCCCAGCCCGCGGTGGCCCAGCCCACGGCCAACGGCGGCACCGCGACGCAGCAGTTCGCCACGGTCGAGGCCAGTGGTCGGGCAGCCCAGCAGACACCACCCGGGACGACAGGTAACGCACCGATGGCAGACACTGCGACGGCCGGAGGGGCGCCGCGGGAGAACGGGTCGACAGCGAACGGGGGCGCCCGCCCCAGCCTCGCCGAGAGCCTGCCCAACCGCCGGCCTCAACCGCAGACCAACGGGTGGTCGACCGCCGCCGACGACGGTTGGCGTGCCGCCTCGGCGGCCAGCGCGGCCCCGGTGAACGAGACCACTCCGACCGGTCTGCCGAAGCGCAAGCCGATGGCACAGTTGGTGCCGGGCGCGGTGGAGAAGCCCACCACCTCGGTCCAGCGGCGTACCCCGGAGGCCGTCCGTGGCCTGCTCTCGGCGTACCACCGGGGCGTGCAGCGAGGGCGTAGCACCTCGGACAACCCGACCAGCCCGGAGGCGACTCCGGGAGGGCAGCAATCCTCGCAGTCTGGCTCAGGCCCAGTGGCCGGGAGCGGGCAGAAGGAGCAAGAAGGATGACAACTACGCAGGATCTCGGTTGGCTGCTGGCCAACTTCGCCGACCGGGTGCCCGGTGTCGCTCACGCGGTCGCCGTCTCGGCGGACGGCCTGCTCCTCGCGTCGTCACGGGACCTGCCGCGCGACCGGGCCGACCAGCTCGCCGCGATCGCGTCTGGTCTGGTCAGCCTCACCCAGGGAGCGGCTCGCTGCTTCGAGGGAGGCGCGGTGCTGCAGACCGTCGTGGAGATGGACAATGGCTTCCTGTTCCTGATGTCCATCTCCGACGGCTCGTCCTTCGCCGTACTGGCCGCCCGCAGCTGTGACGTCGGGCAGGTCGGCTACGAGATGGCTCTGCTGGTCGACCGGGTGGGCGACGCACTGACCCCGCAGCCGCGTGCGGCCGCGGGCATGCTGGGCTGACGCGACGCCGACCGACAGGTCGACGGCGCTGACAAGACGACAACGACGGGCTCCGCTGGTGGGAGCCGGTGCCGGGTACGAAGGAGGTGAGCGGCGACATGGCCGATCGTGACGAACCGACCGGAGCGTTGGTCCGTCCATACGCCGTGACCCGTGGTCGTACCCGTCCCCGGCTCGACATCGCGCTGGAGGCGCTCGTCGAGACGACGGTGCGCGGCCGGGCCACCGCTGCCAATGGCAACGGTGGCCAGGGCCGTGAACACCAGTACATCGCCGCGCTGTGTGACGGACGCGTGCAGTCGCTCGCGGAGATCGCGGCGCGGATGCAGCTTCCGCTCGGCGTGGCCCGGGTGCTCATCGCCGACATGGCGACGGACGGCCTGGTCGCGGTCCACGAGCCGACCATCCTGGACGACTCCGACGACGCGGTGGGCACTGAACTGCTGGAGAGGGTGCTGAGTGGACTTCGCAGGCTCTGACATGTCGCACCGGCCGCCGACCCCGAGCGGGCGCGTGACGTCGGCGAAGATCGTTATCGCCGGTGGATTCGGCGTCGGTAAGACGACGCTGGTCGGCTCGGTCTCGGAGATCACGCCGCTGACCACCGAGGCCATCATGACCTCCGCGGGCGTGGGCGTCGACGACAACCGGCAGGTGCCGGGCAAGACGACGACCACGGTGGCGATGGACTTCGGCCGGATCTCGATCGACCGTGACCTGATCCTGTACCTGTTCGGTACGCCGGGTCAGACCCGGTTCTGGTTCATGTGGGACGAACTGGTCCGGGGCGCCATCGGCGCGGTCGTGCTGGTCGACACCCGCCGGTTGGCCGACTGCTTCGCGGCGATCGACTTCTTCGAGCACCGGCGGCTGCCGTACCTGGTGGCCATCAACTGCTTCGACGGGATGCAGTACCACGATCCGCAGGACGTCCGGGACGCGCTGGCGATCTCGCAGGACGTCCCGGTGGTGGCCTGCGACGCCCGTAACCGGGAGTCGACCAAGCACGTGCTGATCTCGCTGGTCGAGTACGTGCTCACCATGCGCCGCTCGCGCGCCGTCGCGCCGGCCTGACCGACCCGGTCTCCGCCCGGTGGTGGCCTCGGCCGCCACCGGGCGCTGCATGGTGTCCAGGTGCCGGCCCGAGCCGGGCACCCCTCGGCGTCGGTGCGAGGGTCAGGAGACCCGCGTCCAGGAGCCCTGGCTTACCGTGTAGATGCCCAGCGACTCGCCGTCCATGCCGCCGTGCCGCAGCGAGGCGAACGAGTACGAGCCGGCCAGCCCCTCGGTGATCTGGTTCTGCAGGAACGCCCGCAGCCGGCCCCGGTCGACGCTGCCGGACAGCTCGGCGGCGTTCGCGATCAGCTGGAGGGCGTCCGAGCCGTACGGGGCGAAGCCGCTGAACCCGCCGTAGCGCTGAAGGTAGCGGAAGGTGAAGGCCCGCCGATCCAGCGCGGTGGTGGTGGTGTTGGTGAGGGTCGAGCCGCCCAGCGACATCGGGTGCACGGCGTACGCGCCCTCGACGGCGGCGGCGTTGTCGCCCTCCAGAGTCTCCTCGGCCACCGCGCCGGCGTCCAGGAAGAGCGGGCCGTCGTAGCCCGCCCGGCGCAGGGCCCGGGCCCCGGCGGCGGTGTCCGGCGCGGTGGCCCAGAGCAGCACGGCGTCGGCGTCGGCCGCGGCCACCCGCTCGGCGGCACGCCGGAACTCCTCGCCGGTGGCGGGCAGTCGGACGGTGCGAGTCAGCTCCAGATCGGCGACCGCCAGGGCAGCCGTGACGGCCCGGACGCCGGTGTCACCGTGCAACCCCCGGGCAGCCAGCAGCACCACCCGGCGCAGCCCCTGTGCGGCGATCTGACGGGCCAACCGGCGGGCCATGTCGGCCGCGTCCGGGGTGAGCTTGAAGACGAACGTGCGAGCGGGAAGCGGCAGCACGATCCCGTCGCCGAAGCCCAGCGACACGAACGGCACCCGCTGCTGCTGAGCCACCGGGACGATCGCCATCGACGTCTCGGTGCGGGTGCCGCCGACCAGGGCGTGCACCCCGTCCACCGTGGCCAGTTCGGTGGCCTGCCGGGCGGCCAGCCGGGGGTCGCTGTGGTTGTCCCGGACCTCCAGGCGGATCCGCCGGGTCAGGCGGCCGGTCCGTACGCCCTCGGTGTTCAGCGACTCCAGGGTCAGCGCGAGCGCCCGCTCCTGCAGGACGCCGAGCGCCGGGCCGGCGCCGGTCAGCTCCAGGCTCGCGCCGACCACCAGGTCGGCACCGGTGGGTGCCGGGGTCGCTCCCGAGCCGTCGGCGGCTCCGGAGCGCCCGCAGCCGCCGAGGAGCAGCGTGCCCGCCGTCGCGGCCAGCAGACCCCGACGGGTCAGCACGGAAGGACCGGGTACCGGTGTCGCCATGAGTCGCCTTTCCCACTCCGGCGACGCCCGCCGCCGGCTGTTCCGCCGGTATGCTTCCGGCCGCCGCGACCCGGCGTCAAATCAGCCGGGTGTGGGCAGGAACACGCAGGTGAGAGGCGCTTCGCCGGTGGTCAGGACCGGTAGCCGGCGGAGCGGTACTCGTACTCCCGATCGTCGTCGCGGTCGCCGTGGTCGCGGCTGAAGTCCCAGCCGCCGGCGGCCTCCCGGCCCGGTCGGCCACCCACCGCGAACCCGCCGATCTCCTGGCCGCGACGCCAGCCACGGAAGTAGCCCGTGGTGTTCTCGGCGAGGCTGGCCGCGTCACGGACTATCCGCAACGGACGCTCCTCGCGCAGCGGGGAACCGGGGACCAGGTTGGCCTGCGGGACCCGCTTGGGCAGCCCGGCCGTCGTCTCGGCGCCCACCGCCGGGCGGGCCGCCTGCTCGGCGGCCTGCCAACCGGTGTCGGCCGTGGTCGACCAGTCCAGGTCGGACTCCGCCTCGTCGGCGTGCCCGACGAACCAGGCCGACTTGGCCTGCGCGAAGATCAGCAGGTCGCCGTCACCCTCGTCGGCCACCGGCGGCGGCCGGTGCTCGACCGGAGGTGGCGGCCGATGCTCGGCGGCGCGCTCCGGACGGGCGGCCGGGCGACTGGCCTGCTCGCGGTCCACCAGCCGCAGCGGTGGCGTCTCCAGGTGCGGGTCGGCCGGCGGGTTGAGCCCGTCGCGCAGTGCCCGGTCGGCGAGCGGCGGCGGCTCCACCAGCCGCAGCATCGGCGGCTCCTGCGGCAGGTCGTCCGCCAGCCAGGGGGGCGTGACCCGACCCTCGCTGCGGCCCGGGTCGGTCGGCGCGTCGATGCCCCGGCTGCCTCCGTAGGAGTGGACGGCCGGGTTGTTGGCCGAGCTGTCGCCCGGGTCCTCCGGGTTGTTGACCAGCGGCCAGTTGGCCCGGGAGCCCGGCGGTGCGGACTCCTGGCCCGGCCGCGGGGTCGGCACCGGAACGCTCAGGTCGGTGGCGCTGAACCCGCCGGTGGGTGCCTCGTCGACCGAGCGCTGTCCGTGGCTCGGCCGCGGCTCACCGTTGGTCTTGGGACGTGGTGGGATCACCGTGCGTGGTGGGATCACCGTGCGCTGCCGCTCGGCGCGCGCGTTGTTGATCGCGGCGGTGGTCAACGTCGGCCGGAACGGCTCGCCCGCCTCTGCCGGCGGCACCGCGCCGCGCTGCGACGGCGCGATCGGGGTGATCCCGGGCGGCGGCGGTGGCGGAGAGGAGACCGGCCGGTTGGTCGGGCCGTCGATCCGGCTGGGCAGCGGCTCGGCGCGCCCGGGCGGGGCGGAGACCGGCGGGCCCGCGACCGCGGCCGGGGCCACCGGCGCGGGCGCGACCGGCGGCGGCGTGATCGGTGCCGGCGCGACCGGCGGCGGGCCGAGCGGGCGGGGCGCCGGCGGCGACGCGTTGCCCGCGACCGGCTCCGGGCGGCTGCGCCGGCCGCCGGTGGGGGCGGGCTCGGCGGTGACCGGGGTCGGACGGACGGCCCGCAGGCCGGTGCCGGTGGTGGACAGCCCCGTCAGGTCGGCGACGGACTCGCCACGGCGGGCGGCGGCCCGACGGCCGGCGGCCGGGGCCGGGGTGCTGACCCGCGCACTCAGCGCGCTGACCAGCGCCTCGCAACCGGCGTCGCACGCTCGCACGGAGGCGACGGCCTGCCGGACCGTCTCCGCCACGGCGGAGGTGAGCGCCCGGTTGACCGCGGCTCGGCGGGGGGTCTCGGAGATGGCGACCCGCAGCGCGGTGACCGCCTCGTTGATCTCGTCGGCGTCGGCGACCCCGTCCGCGGCGAGGTGCGCGGCGATGGCGTCGGCGGCGACCGACACCTCGCGGCCCCGGGTGACGGTGCCACCGAGCATGCCCGGCTCGGGCAGCGCGTCCAGCACGGCAAGCGAGACCGGCTCGGCGGGGTCCGGGTAGGCGCGCAGCGCCGCCGGGTAGAGCTCGCGCAGCACCTCGCGCAGCGCCACGGCGGCGGAGTGCCGACCACTGGCCAGGGCGGCGTGCGCGGCGAGCACCTGCTTGTAGCCGGCGAGGTCGCGGGGTGCCGGCAGGGTGACCGCCGAGAGCGCGCCGGCCTGCAACGCGCGGGCCAGACCGACCGCCCGCCGCTCGGCGGGCGGCGACTGCATCTCCTCCAGGGAGTCGTCGTCGGCGAACCGCTCGGCGAAGTCGTCCACCGAGTCGTCGTCGGCGATCGCCAGGGGCCGACCCGCCGCGCTCAACAGCGAGGTGACCGTGTGGTCGTCGCTGTCGGCGGCGATGGCCGCACCGCTCGGCCCGCCCGACCGCTCCACGAGCAGCGCGACGAGCTGGGCGTAGCCAGCCGCGTCGTCGCCGATCTCGCAGACATGCAGCAGACGGCCTGCGTCGTCGACCACAGCGGACGTCAGCGTCGGACCGGCCGAGGCCGATCGGTCAGCCGGGTCCGCCGAGGCCAGACCGCAGTACACGCGCACGAGCGCCACGGCGTCGTCCTCCTCCCGGGACAGGTCTTTCCTCTGCCAGCAACTGATGCTCCCCGGTACGGGTCAGTCGCGCCAGTCCACGACCGCAGAGATCTTGCCGACAATGGTGCGCCAACCGAGACTTGCGGTTTGTGCCCCGATTTTCTTCAACCGGCGCCGACCAAGGAAAGCGCCGATCCCACCTTTGGCCGTGGCCCGCAGCGCCTCGTCCAGATCGTCCAGGCTGGAGCCGGCCGAGAGCATGTCCAGCACAGCGGGCAGGCGCAGGGCGTACGACAGGTCACGGGCGATCTCGCCGGCCTCGATCAGCAGCGTCGAGTCCCACGTGTCGTGCCCGCCGCGCAGGTTCTCCACGACCAGGTCGAGCTCGTAGGTGTCCTCGTCGAGCGGGGCGATGTCGGCCGGTTCCACCCGTTCGGACAGTTCATTCCAGCTGTCCAGTTGGGACAGGTCGTTGGGCGCACCGGATCGGATGAAACTGACCAACGACTCAGGCGTCTTGAACAGCAGCAGCTTGCCCCGGTGGCTGAGGAAGACCGGCACCTCCTCGGTGTCGGCCTCGTCCGCCGCGGTCTCGTCGTCCGCCTCGTCCTCGTCCTCGTCGGTCCCGCGACGGCGCGACGGCGTCTCCTCGTCGCTGTCGGCGAACTCCTGAGCCAGCTCCTCGTCGAGGATGACGACGCTCTCGTCGTCCTCCTCCTCGACGGCCTGGCGGCGGGCGAGGAACGGGTCGTCCTGGTCGCGCTCGGCGACGTCGGTCGGGGTCAGCTCCCCCGCCGGCCGGTACGCCCGCAGGGTGAAGCCGGTGCCGGCGGGCAGGGCGATCTCCACCGGGTCGATCCGCAGCTCTTCCCAGAGCGACCGGTCGGCGGCCGCCGACGCGGGGGCGGTGCCCTCGGCCTCGTCGGGCTCGACCGGGCCCGAGGTTTCGTCGAGCTCGGGCTCGTCGGCGTCGGGCCGTTGAGGCGACTGGCGGGCCACGCTGACCTCCGTGTGCTTCGGGTTGCCCACCCGCCGGCGTCTCCGGCCGGCGAGTGACTCTGGGCACATACCCTAGTCGGCGGTCCGTGGCGGTCGGTGCCCGCACCCCGGTGCCCGTCGGCGTGGTGGTCCGACGGCCGGTCGTCGGCGCTGGCGGTCCGGCCGTCCGACAAGTAGCGTTGCTACGCATGAAGGCCCAGGCGCTGCACGGCCACCTCGACGCCCTGCTGCTCGCCGTGCTCGAGCAGGGTGCGCTGCACGGCTACGCCATCATCGAGGCGCTGCGGGCACGCAGCGACGGCAACCTCGACCTGCCCACCGGCACCATCTATCCGGCCCTGCGCCGGCTGGAGCGCGCCGGGCACGTGGCGAGCAGCTGGAGCACGGTCAACGGGCGGGAACGGCGGACGTACGAGCTCACCGAGTCCGGCCGGAGCGCGCTGGCCGGAGAACGCGCCGGCTGGCGCGAGTTCCGCAGCACGGTGGGCCGCTTCCTCGACCCGGGCACCGCCCCGGCCTAGGTGAGCCGGGCGCTCTCAGCGGGTGGTGGCCACCAGCCAGCCGCGGGCCGCGCGGGCGAGCGAGAAGTAGGCGGCGCCGGCCACCACCGCACCGATGATCATCGGCGGCCAGGTGAGCGCCGCGTCCCAGAGACCGACCGACCAGGCGAAGAGGGCGCCGCCGGTCAGCACGCCGAGGGCCAGGGCGCCGGTCAGGCCGGTGCCCACCACCCGGTGCAGGGTGGCCAGCCCGGGCCGTGCCGAGCGGGCGCTCGCGGCCGCCACCAGCAACCCCGTCACCGCGAGCAGCAGCGCGCCGATCCAGATCCAGTTCACCGAGGTGGAGAGCAGGCGGTAGCCGTCCGGCGGGTGCGGGCCGTCGCTCCAGCTCGACCCGCGCCAGGTCAGGTCGCCGCCCACCACCAGCACGCCGGCCACCGCGAGGACCCGCAGCGAGAACCCGCGCAGCGCGCCGACCGCCAGCTCGGCCTGCCAGGTGGGCAGCAGCTGCGCCGGGGAGCCGAACTCGGCCACCGCCCGTCGCTGCGCCTCCGCCGCCGGCACGCCGCCCTCGCGGTACGCCTCGACGGCGTCCAGCAGCCCGTGCCGGGCCTCGGTCAGCAGGTCGGACTTGAGCCGGGCCGGCCCCCGCAGCCGGGCGGCCAACTCCCGCAGGTGGTCCTCCACCAGGACGTCGTCACAGCGCGGCATGGCACCACCCTGCCACGGGCGGCACCGCACCGCCGTCGGGGAGAACCCTGGTCCGTCCCGGAGACGGTCAGGGCGCCAGGGCCAGGTACCCGCGTTCGGCCGCCGCCTGGAGCAGCCACTGGTCGCGGTACCAGCCCGGAGCGGCGACCAGTTCGGCGTGGCGGCCCTGCTGGATCACCCGGCCGGCGTCGAGGACCACGATCTCGTCTAGGTCGGCCAGCCCGCTGAGGCGATGGCTGATCAGCAGCACCGAGTGCCCGGACGGCGTGGCGGCCAGCGCCGAGGCGAGCACCGCGTCGGCGGCGGCCGGGTCGAGGCCCTCGGTGGGCTCGTCGAGCACCAGCACCCCCGGCGCGGCGAGCAGTGCCCGGGCCAGCGCGAGCCGTTGCCGTTGCCCGCCGGAGAGCTGCCCGCCCTCCTCGCCCACGACGGTGTCCCAGCCGGCCGGCTGGGCGCGTACCCACTCCAGCAGACCGGCGGCGGCGGTCGCCGCGATCAGCTCGTCCTCGCCCGCGCCGGGCCGGCCGAGCAGCAGGTTCTCCCGCACCGTGGCATGGAACACGTACGCCTCGGCGAGCAGGCCGCCGACGGCGTGGGGCAGCTCCTCCTCGGCGTACGCCGACAGGTCGTGCCCGTCCAGGGTGACCCGGCCGGCGGTGGGCCGCAGCGCACCGGTCAGCAGGGCGGCCAGCGTGCTCTTGCCGGCGCCGCTCGGGCCGACCACGGCTACCCGCCGCCCGGCCGGCAGCTCGAGGCTGACCCGGTCCAGCGCGGGCGCCGCCCCGGCCCGATAACGCACCTGCACCGAGTCGAACCGGACGTCATGCGGGCCGGAGCCGGCGGTGGCGGCGGTCGGGGGAGGAGCGGGCGGGAGGTCGAGCAGGGTGGACACCCGGGCCAGGCCGGGGCGCAGCTGGGTCCACTGACGGGCCGCGCCGACCAGGGCCAGGGCCACCTCGACGGCGGCCAGCGTGCCGACCGCCAGCACCCCGACCAGCACCCCGGACACGTCCGCGGCCAGCGCGGTGAGCACCACCGCGGCGGCGGTCAGCCCGGCCACCAGCACGCCGACCGCGTCCACCCCGAACCCGGTGACGGCCAGCCGGCGTTCCAGCCGGGCCAGCCGGTGGGCCCGCTGCTCGGCGGCCCGCAGGGCGGCACCGGTCGCGCCGAACGCGGCCAGGTCGGCGGCGCCGTGGGTGAGGTCGACCGCGTCCGTGGCCAGCGCACCGCGCAGCGGTGCCACCTCGGCGGCGCTGCGCCGGGTGACCGCCGTGGCCAGCGCCGGCAGCGCGACCCCGGCGACCAGCAGGCCCAGGGCGAGCACGCCGGCGGCCGGTGGCGAGATCAGCACGGCCCCGGCCACCGCCAGCAGCCCGACCAGCGCCGCCGCCGCGCCCGGCACGAGCACCCGCAGCAGCAGGTCCTGGACGGCCTCCACGTCGGAGACCAGCCGGCTCAGCACGTCACCGGAGCGGTGTGCGGCGGAGCGCCGGGCGGCCAGGGCGGCGAAGACCCGGGCCCGGACGTCGGTGATCATGCGGAGCACGGCGTCGTGCCCGGCGAGGCGTTCGGTGTAGCGGAACACCCCCCGGCTGATCGCCAGCGCCCGGACCGCGACGATCGCCACGGTGAGCCGGTCCAGTGGCGGCCGGCCGGCCGCGCTCATCAGCAGCCAGGTCGCGGTGGCCATCAGGGCCAGCCCGGCGAACTCGGTGGCGGCGGCGAGCAGCCCCGCGCCGACCAGCCGGCCCAGGTACGGCCGGGCCAACCGCAGCACCGCGCGCTCGGCACCGGTGGCGGATGGCTCGGCGGGGACGGTCATCGGGTCGCCTTTCCGGTCGGCTCCGACGTCAGCTCGGTGACCCGGCCCTTCTCGATCCGCAGGATCCGGTCGGCGTCGGCCAGCAGCGCCGGCCGATGCGCGACCAGCAACGCGGTCCGCCCGGCGACCAGCCGGCGGGTGGCGTCGAGCACCACGGCCTCGGCCGCGGTGTCCAGCCGCGCGGTGGGCTCGTCGAGCAGCACCAGCGGGGCGTCCCGGAGGAACGCGCGGGCCAGCGCCACCCGCTGCCGTTGCCCGCTGGACAGGCCGTGCCCGCGCTCGCCGAGCAGGGTGGCCAGGCCGTCCGGCAGCCCGGCCACCACGTCGTCCAGGGCGGCGTCGCGGACCGCCGCGGCCACCGCGTCCGGTGCCGTGTCGGGCACGCCGAGGCGGATGTTGTCGGCCAGCGAGGCGGCGAAGAGGTGGGCCCGCTGCGGCACCCAGGCGAGCTGCCGGCGCCAGGCGTCCGGGTCGGCGTCGGCAAGGTCGACCCCGTCCACGGTGACCCGGCCGCTGGTCGGGGTGACGAAGCCGAGCAGCAGGCCCAGCAGGGTGCTCTTGCCCGCGCCGCTCGGCCCGATGATCGCGATCCGCTCGCCGGGCCGGATGGTCAGGGTCACGTCGCGCAGGGCGGTGGTGCGCTCGTACGCGACGGTCACCGACTCGAACCGGATCTCGCCCCGCCCGTCCGGGGTGGCCGCACCCTCGGCGGCGGTCGGGGCGGGCGGCGCGGCGGAGACGGTGAGCGCCTCGTCCAGCGCGGTGAGACCCTCCATGCTGGCGTGGAAGCGACTGCCGGCGGCCCGCAGCGGCAGGTACGCCTCCGGGGTGAGCAGCAGCACCAGCAGCGCGGTCTGCAGGGTCAGGCCGCCGCCGAGCAGCCGGATGCCGACCGGCACCGCGACCAGCGCCACCGAGAGCGTGGCGATCAGCTCCAGCACCAGCGCGGAGAGGAACGCGATGCGCAGGGTCTTCATGGTCGCCACCCGGTGCCCGTCGGCCATCCGGCGGACGACCTCGGTCTGCGCCCGGGCCCGGCCGAAGGCGCGCAGCGTGGGCAGCCCGGCGACCATGTCCAGGAAGTGGCCGCCGAGCAGCGAGAGCCGGCGCCACTGCCGCTCGGTGGCGGCCTGGGCCTGCCAACCGAGCAGCGCGCCGAAGACCGGGATCAGCGGCAGGGTGAGCGCGATGATCACCGCCGAGCTCCAGTCGGCGAAGACGATCCGGGCCAGCACCGCCAGCGGCACGGTGACGCTGAGCACGAGCTGCGGCAGGTACCCGGTGAAGTAGGCGTCCAGAGCGTCCAGCCCACGCCCGGCCAGGGTGGCGAGCTGGCCGGCCCGCTGCCCGGCGACCCAGCCCGGCCCGTGCCGGCCCACCGCGCCGAGCAGGTCCGCCCGCAGCGCCGCCTTGACCGTGGCGGCGACCCGGGCCGACACCGTGCCCTGTGCCCAGACCAGTGCCGAGCGGGCGCCGACCGCCACCACGAAACCGGCCAGTGCCGGTCGGTCCAACCGACCGTCCACCGCGGCGGCCAGCAGGGCGGCCAACGCGGTCGCCTGCCCGACGATCAGCGCCGCGGTGAGCACACCGAGCAGCGCCAGCAACGCCAGATCGCGCCGGGCCGCGGGGACCCGGCGCAGCAGACGCGGGTCGAAGGGACGGCGGTTCACCAGTACACCGGTGCCCTGCCGTCGGTCCGTCCCCGGAAAACCCACCAGCACATCGCCTGAAAGCCTAGTAGGGCCGGAAGCAGGGGCAGCGCCAGCCAGCCGAGGAGGCGCAGCGTCGGCGCGCTCGCGGCGGCGTCCGCCACCGTCAGCGACGCCGCCGGGTCGACCGTGGAGACCAGAACGTAGGGCCAGAGGGCCGCTCCGACCAGCGCCACCGGCAGCGCCAGCGCCGCGCCGGTGGCGACCAGGGCACAGCCGGGCCGCCGTCGGGCCACCGCCGCGCGGGCGGCCAGCAACGCCCCCACGAGCAGTACGGGCAGCAGCACGGCCAGCGCCGGTCGCTGGACGGCGTCGCGTACCCGGGTGGAGAGCAGGCCCACGACCGCGGCCAGGACGACCGCGGCGAGTGCCATCGGCACCAGGCGCCGGGCCAGTCGGCCGGCCGCGGCGGCCCCGGCGGCGGGCAGCCGGAGGGTGAGGAAGGTCGCACCGTGCACCGCGACCAGCGCGACCATAGCCAGCCCGGCGGCGGCCGCGAACGGGGTGACCAGGTGCGTCACCCCGGCGACGTGACCGTCGGCCTGCCGCGGTACGCCCTGCAGCAGGGCGGCGAGCAGCGCGCCCCACCCCAGCGCGGCGAGCGCGCTGCCGACGACCACCACCCGGTCCCATCGGGCCCGGACCCGCTCGTCGCCCGGCCGACCGCGCAACTGCACCCCGGCGACGACGAGGACCACCCCGACCAGGGCGCCGGCAACGGCCGGGTAGCAGCCGGCGAGCAATTCACCCTCCAGCACCGGGAAGGCGCCGAAGAGGATGCCGACGGCGGCCACCAGCCAGACCTCGTTGCCGAGGAAGAACGGGCCGAGCGCGGTCAGCGCCGCCCGCCGGTCGGCCCCGCCGTCGGTCCCGCCCGGGTCGGACGACGACGCGGAGCGGGCGAGCAGCAGCCCGACCCCGTAGTCGTAGCCGGCGAGCACCAGGTAGGTGGCGAAGAAGAAGCCGAGCACGGCGTACCAGGCGAGGTCCACGGTCGTCTCCTCAGGCGAGGGCTGGTTCGGGGTGGGCCGGTTCGGTCGGCTGCGCCGGCGGGCGGCCGAGAGCCGGATCGTGTGCGCCGCGGGCGGCGTGCCGGGCGAACAGCATCCAGTTGGCGACCGCGAGGGTGCCCAGCAGCAGGCTGAAGCCGACCAGCGAGGCGAGCATCACCGGGGCGCCGACCGGGGAGACGGCCTGTTCCGTGGGGAGCAGTCCGTACGCCACCCAGGGCTGCCGGCCGACCTCGCGGGCGATCCAGCCGAGGATCACCGCGATGAACGGCAGCGGCAGGGCGAGCAGGACCAGCCAGAGGGGGAACCGCAGGCGGATGATCCAGTCCCGGAAGAGCAGGGGGAGCAGCAGCCAGACGCAGCCCAGGGTGAAGCCGATCAGGATCATGAAGCCCAGCCCGACGTTGGCCAGCACGGGCGGGGTGTAGTCGCCGGGGCCGAACGTCGTCGTCCACTCTGCGATTCGGGCCTGGGCCTCCGGCCCCTGGCCGAACTTGGTCGGCTGCACCTGGCCGACCGGGCCGAACTGGGCGAAGCCGAAGCCCTGCACCAGGGTGATTGCCAGCGCTGCGGTGATCAGGCCGATCCGCAGCGAGAGGCGGAACAGCGCGACGTCCGGCGTGCGCCGCAGGAGGTGCCAGGCGCTGACCGCGGCCATCAGCATCCCGCCGACCAGCAGCCCGGCCGAGAGCACGTGCCCGAATGCCATGCCGAGGCTGGGGTTGGTCAGCAGGGCGCCGAAGTCGGTGAGATGGGCGATCCCGTCGCGTAGCTCGTAGCCGACCGGGTTCTGCAACCACGAGTTGGCCACCATGATCCAGAACGCCGAGGCGTACGCGGTGAGTGCCACCCCCCACAGCAGCGCCAGGTGGACGCCCTTGCGCAGTCGGTGCCAACCGAAGATCCACATCCCGAGGAACGTGGACTCCAGGAAGAACGCCACCAGCGTCTCGATGGCCAACGGCGCGCCGAAGACGTTGCCGACGTAGCGCGACAGCCCGCTCCAGTTCAGGCCGAACTGGAACTCCATCACGATGCCGGTGGCGATGCCGAGCACGTAGTTGATGACGTACAGCTGGCCCCAGAACCGGGTCAGTCGCTCGTAGGCCGGGTTGCCGGTGACCACCCAGGCGGTCTGCAGGCCGACCAGCAGGGTGACCAGGCCGAGCGTGACCACCACGAACAGGAAGTGCAGCGAGGTGGTGGTGGCGAACTGCAGACGGGCGAGGAGCAGGGTGTCCATGCCGGGTCTCCGTAGTGTCGGCTCGCTTGTCGTAGCCACCCTACACGTAGCTTCGCTACTTATAAGTACTACGCCTTGTCGTAGAAGACTCTACGACAAGGCGTAGTAGTTGTGGGGTCCCGAAGGAGATTGCGCTCGATCCCGGGGAGCGCCGCGCGGCGGCGCGCGGACTCAGCTCAGGAAGAGGGTGATGGGGAGGGCGACCAGCGTGGTGGCGACCGACAGGGCCGCGGCGCCGAGGAGGCGGGGCGGACGGTCGCTGACCAGCAGGCGTTGCACCCGGACGTCGAGGTCCCGATCGCCCATGCCGAGCGCGCCGGCCGGGGTGATCCGGTGGCCGGCGGCGGCGAACCGGCGCAGCGCACCGGCCAGCGGGGCCTCGGCGTGAAGCTCGCGCGCCTTGTCGTCGGCACGCATCTCGACCAGCAGGGCCACCCGCTCGTGCGCCGCGCGGACCCAGCCGAACCACGGCAGCGCCCGGCGGAGCGCGGTGAACGGCAGCAGGACCAGGTCGTGGCGCTCCTGCGCGTGCGCCCGCTCGTGGGTCAGCACGGCCGCGAGCTCGGCCCGGTCGAGCAGGCTGAGCGTGCCCGCGCTGACCACCACCCGCGGCTTGACCCCGGGCAGGCAGTACGCCGCGGCGCCGGGGTGGTCGAGCACCAGCGCGCCCGGAGCGGCCGGGTCGTCGCGGGCGACCAGGGTGAGCAGGTCCCGGTGCCGGCGCTGGGCGCGGACCGTGCCGTGGATGCTGCGGACGGTCGTGGTGACCAGCACCGCCCCGATCCCGAAGCCGACCCCGACGGCGGCCAGGTGGGGGGCACCCAGGTCGATCGGCAGTGTGCCGTGGCCGAGGTCGGTGGCGAGGGCCAGCAGCGCGGAGCCGGTCGGCCGGTCGTACGCGGCCAGCCCCAGCGCCATGGGCAGGCCCATCGCGGAGAGGCCGAGCGCCAGCCCGACGGCCTGCCAGCAGATGATCGCCACCCGGGGGCTGCGCCACGTCCAGGTGGACCGGGCCAGCACCTGCGCGGTCAGATAGCAGGCCAGCATCGTGGCGGCGAAGTGCACGGCGTAGGCCATGGCGGTCGCCCTACCGGTCCGCTGCCTCGTCGGCCGGCCGTCGGGCCGCCGGCCCGTCCACCCGGTCGGTCAGCTCGGCGCCCGTCCCCGCCGAGTTCGGTGCGGTCGCCTGGGCGCCGCCGGTGGTGCCCGGCCCGGTCAACCCGGCCTCGGCCCCCAGCGCCGCGCGGAGGACCTCGGCCTCGGTGCCGGTCACCGACCGGGCGAAGCGCACCAGCGCCGCGTCCCGGCTGCCGCCCAGGTCGAGGGCGTCGAGCATGAGCTGGGCGATGTGCGCCTCACGACTCGCGGCGGCCCGGTACCGCCAGGCCCGCCCCTCCCGCTCGCGCTGCACCATGCCCTTGCCGGCGAGCCGGTCCAGCACCGTCATCACGGTGGTGTACGCCAGCTCGCGACCGTCCAGCGCGTCGGCCACCTCGCGCACGGTCACCCCGTCCGACGTGCCCGGGACCACGTCCCACAGCACGTCCATCACCGCACGCTCAAGATCACCCAACCGAGTCACACCCGAATCCTACCCCCCGTAGTAGACCAACCCGAGAGGCAGCACCACCCGCGAGCTGACCCTCTCGACGGACCGGGCCCACGTCAGGTTTTCCGGGGAGCCCCGCCCGCGGAGGGATCAAGCCTGACCGCCCGGAGCGGGCGGGGCTCCCCGGAAAACCTCAAGGTTGGGAGGGACTCACACCCCCTTGGGATGCCAGACCGTCTTCGTCTCCAGCAGCGTGGTCATTCGGGTGACGCCCGGATCGGCCGTCCAGTCGTGGTCGGCCGGGGCCGGCCGGAGCACCCGCTTGAGGTTCTCCGCCGCCTTCACCTCCAACTCGGTGGCGAGCGAGGCGTCGCTCACCCCGGTCAGGTCGAGGGCGTTGACGTCCATGTGCGCGGCCAGCGTCGGCACCGTCTCCGACAGGCGACCGGTCAGGATGTTCACCACCCCGCCGGGCAGGTCGGAGGTGGCCAGCACCTCGGCCAGCGTCACCGCGGCCAGTGGCTCGCTCGGGGAGGCCGCCACCACCACCGTGTTGCCGGAGACGATCGCCGGGGCGATCACGCTGACCAGGCCGAGCAGCGCCGGGCGTTCGGGGGCGACCACGGCGACCACGCCGGTCGGCTCGGGCGCGGACAGGTTGAAGTACGGCCCGGCGACCGGGTTGGCGCCGCCGTACACCTGGGCGAGCTTGTCGGACCAGCCGGCGTACCAGACCCAGCGGTCGACCGCCGCGTCCACCTCGTCGCCGGGCACGCCGAGGGCGACGAACTGCTCGCGGCGTCCCTCCAGCATCTCGGCGACCCGGTAGAGGATCTGACCCCGGTTGTACGCCGTGGCTCCGGCCCACCCCTTCACGGCGGCGCGGGCGGCGAGCACCGCGTCCCGCGCGTCCTTGCGGGAAGCCAACGACACATTCGCGTCCTGCACGAGATACGACCGTCCCGACTCGCTGCGGGGGAACTTCCCGCCGACGAAGAGCTTGTACGTCTTGCGTACCGCGACCCGCTCAGACATTGAGGTAGCCCTCCAGCCCGTGCCGGCCGCCCTCGCGACCGTAGCCCGACTCCTTGTAGCCGCCGAACGGCGAGGTGGGGTCGAACTTGTTGAACGTGTTGGCCCAGACGACGCCGGCGCGGAGCCGGTCGGCCATCCAGAGGATCCTCGAGCCCTTGTCGGTCCAGATGCCGGCCGACAGCCCGTACGGCGTGTTGTTGGCCTTCTCCACGGCCTCGGCCGGGGTCCGGAAGGTCAGCACGGACAGCACCGGGCCGAAGATCTCCTCGCGGGCGATCCGGTGGGCCTGGGTGACGCCGGTGAAGATGGTCGGCGCGAACCAGAAGCCCCGGTCGGGCAGCTCGCACGGCGGCGACCAGCGCTCGGCGCCCTCGGCCGAGCCGGCGTCGGAGAGTTCCTTGATCCGCTCCAGCTGGGCGGCGGAGTTGATGGCGCCGATGTCGGTGTTCTTGTCCAGCGGGTCACCGAGACGCAGCTGGGCCATCCGTCGCTTGAGCGACTCCAGCACGCGGTCGGCCACGTTCTCCTGGATCAGCAGCCGGGAGCCGGCGCAGCAGACGTGCCCCTGGTTGAAGAAGATGCCGTTGACGATGCCCTCGACGGCCTGGTCGACCGGGGCGTCGTCGAAGACGATGTTGGCGGCCTTGCCGCCCAGCTCGAGGGTGAGCTTCTTGCGGGTGCCGGCGACCGAGCGGGCGATGGCCCGGCCGACCTCGGTGGAGCCGGTGAAGGCGACCTTGTCCACGCCGGGGTACTCGACCAGCGCCCGGCCGGTGTCGCCGGCGCCGGTGACGATGTTGACCACGCCGGCGGGCAGGTCGGCCTGCTGGCAGATCTCGGCGAAGAGCAGCGCGGTCAGCGGGGTGGTCTCGGCCGGCTTGAGCACCACCGTGTTGCCGGCGGCGAGCGCCGGAGCGATCTTCCAGGCCAGCATGAGCAGCGGGAAGTTCCACGGGATGACCTGCGCGGCCACACCGATCGGCCGCGGGTCGGGGCCGAACCCGGCGTGCTCCAGCTTGTCGGCCCAGCCGGCGTAGTAGAAGAAGTGGGCGGCGACCAGCGGCAGGTCGACGTCGCGCGACTCCTTGATCGGCTTGCCGTTGTCCAGCGACTCCAGCACGGCCAGCTCGCGCGAGCGCTCCTGGATGATCCGGGCGATCCGGTACAGGTACTTGGCCCGGTCCCGGCCCGGCATCGGGCCCCAGACCCTGTCGTACGCCTCGCGCGCGGCGCGGACGGCGCGGTCGACGTCCTGCGTGCCGGCCTCGGCGACCTCGGCCAGCACCTCCTCGGAGGCGGGGTTGATCGACTTGAAGCTGCCCCCGTCGGTGGGGTCGACGAACTTTCCGTCGATGAACAGCCCGTACGAGGGCTTGAGGTCCACCACCGAGCGGGACTCGGGGGCGGGTGCGTATTCGAACATCACGGTCAGTCCAGGGTGAAGTAGTCGGGACCGGAGTAGACGCCGGTCGTCAGCTTGGTGCGCTGCATCAGCAGGTCGTTGAGCAGGCTGGAGGCGCCGAAGCGGAACCAGTCCGGGTCCAGCCAGTCCGGGCCGACGGTCTCGTTGACCATCACCAGGTACTTGATCGCGTCCTTGGTGGTCTTGATGCCGCCGGCCGGCTTCACGCCGACCTGCCGTCCGGTGGCGGCGCGGAAGTCGCGGACCGCCTCCAGCATCACCAGGGAGACCGGCAGGGTCGCCGCGATCGGGACCTTGCCGGTGGAGGTCTTGATGAAGTCGCCGCCGGCCAGCATGGCCAGCCAGGAGGCCCGCCGCACGTTGTCGTAGGTGGCCAGCTCGCCGGTCTCCAGGATGACCTTGAGGTGGGCGTCCCCGCAGGCCTCCTTGGTGGCCACGATCTCGTCGTAGACCTCCTTGTACCGGCCGGACAGGAACGCGCCCCGGTTGATCACCATGTCGATCTCGTCGGCGCCGGCCGCGACCGCGGCCCGGGTGTCGGCGAGCTTGATCTCCAGCGGCGCCTGACCCGAGGGGAAGGCGGTCGCCACGCTGGCCAGGTGCACGCCGGACCCGCGCAGCACCTCGGCCACGTACGGGACCATCGCGGGGTAGACGCAGACCGCGCCGACGTGCGGGCAGGACGGGTCGGCCGGGTCCGGGCGCAGGGCCTTCGCGGCCAGCGCGCGCACCTTCCCGGGGGTGTCCGCCCCCTCCAGGGTCGTCAGGTCGACCATCCGGATCGCCAGGTCGATGGCCTGCGCCTTCGCGGTGGTCTTGATGGAGCGGGTGCCGAGTTGTGTCGCCCGCTGCTCCGCGCCGACCTGGTCCACGCCGGGCAGGCCGTGCAGGAAGGTCCGCAGAGCGGTCTCGGATCGTCCCAGCTCGGAGAGCTCCGACCGGGCCGACGTCGCTGTCGCCGTCATGCCCCGAAGTCTACGCACCGGAGCGCCGAGTGATCTTGCTCACGGCGGGCCGGTCGGGCGTCCCCGCGTGAGCGGCGTCGCTGGTCCGGCCGCACCCGCACGGCCACCCGCGTCGGACCGGTAGGTTGAGCGATCGTGGACGTACACGTCATTGACCACCCGCTGGCCCAGTCTCGACTGACCGCCATGCGGGACGCGCGCACCGATTCCTCGACGTTCCGGGCAGCGCTGCACGAACTGACCACCATGCTGGTGTACGAGGCGGCGCGCTCCTTCCCCGTCGAGAAGTACCCGGTGCAGACGCCGGTCACCGGCACCGAGGGCACCCGGCTGGCCAACCCGCCGCTGCTGGTGCCGGTGCTGCGGGCCGGCCTGGGCATGGCGGACGCCGCGCTCGGCCTGCTGCCCGAATCCTCGATGGGCTTCGTCGGCCTGGCTCGCGACGAGCAGACCTACGAGCCGCGGGCGTACATGGAGTCGCTGCCCCGCGACCTGGCCGGCCTGCCGGTGCTGGTGCTCGACCCGATGCTGGCCACCGGCGGCTCGCTGGAGCACTCCTGCCAGTTGCTCGCCGACCGCGGCTGCACCGACATCACCGTGCTCTGCGTGCTGGCCGCGCCGGTCGGCATCGAGCGGCTGAAGCGTTCCGGCCTGCCGTTGCGCCTGGTCACCGCGGCCATCGACGACGGGCTGAACGACTCGATGTTCATCGTCCCGGGCCTCGGTGACGCCGGCGACCGCCAGTTCGGCGGCATGCCCCGGTTCTGAGCCCCCACCCGGTCGGTGCGGGGTCCGGCGGGTCCGCGCGCGGTGGTGCGTGGACCCGCTACCGTCTCGGGCCATGACTGGTGTTGCGCTCGCCGAAGAGCTGCTGCTGCTCGCGTACGACGACTCGACCGGCAAGGCGACCATGCCGCGGATCAGTCTCGACCTGGGCATGGCTGCCGCGGTGCTGGTCGAGCTGGCCCTGGCGGGGCGGATCGCGTACGCCGACGGCTCCCTCACCGTGGTCAACCCGACGCCCACGGGCGAGCCGGTCACCGACGAGGTGCTCGGCCGGATCGCCGCCGACACCCCGCACACCCCGGCTTCCTGGGTGCAGCGGCTGCGGCACGGCCTGCGCGACCGGATCCTCGGTGACCTGTGCAGCCAGGGCGTGGTCCGGGACGTCGACGAGACGGAACTGGGTTTCATCCACGTGCACCGCTATCCCGTGGTGGACGCCTCGGTGGAGGCGGACACCCGGCGGCGACTGACCGAGGCGCTCACCGGCACGGCGGCCCCGGACGAGCGGACCGCCGCGCTGGCCACCCTGGTCGCGGTGTTGCGGATGGAGTCGGCGCTCGGCGTGAGCGGCGAGGCCGCCGAGAACGCCCGCCGGCGGTTGGCGGAGATCGCCACCGGCGCCGGCTTCTCCGGCGAGGTCGGCCTGGACGATTCGGTGGTCCGTCCCTCGGTGGGCCTGGTGGTGGCCGCCCTGGGCCGAGCCGTCGACCAGGCACTCGGCCCCCGCCACTGAACCCGGTTAGGAGGGGCCCCCTCCTATACACCAGGCGTTAACAGGGGGCCCTTCCTTGCACTAGAGGCCGAGAGCCCTGGCGATCTCGGCGCGGAGGGCGGCGACCGCCTGCGCCGCGCGGCCACGGGCCGACGCGACGTCACCGTCCGCGACCGGCTCGACCACCTCCAGGTACGCCTTGAGCTTGGGCTCGGTGCCGGAGGGGCGGATCACCACCCGGGCGGCGTCGGTACGCAGGATGACCACGTCCGACTCGGGCAGCAGGTCCTCGGTGCCGGTCACCGGGTGGCCCAGCAGGCTGGTCGGGGTGGCGGCCCGGATCCGGGCCATCGCGGTGGCGATCTCCCGCAGGTCGTCCACCCGCACCGAGAGCTGGTCGGTGTGGTGCACCCCGAACTCGGCGGCCAGCTCGTCCAGCCGGTCGGTCAGCGTGCGGCCCTGCGCCTTGAGCCCGGCGGCCAGTTCGGCAACGGTCAGCGCGGCGGTGATGCCGTCCTTGTCCCGGACGTGGTCCGGCGCGACGCAGTAGCCCAGCGCCTCCTCGTAACCGAAGACCAGCGGCTCGCTGCCGCCGCCGGCCCGGACGATCCACTTGAACCCGGTCAGCGTCTCGTCGTAGGGCAGGCCCCGCGCCGCGCACATGGCCCGGAGCAGGGACGACGACACGATGGTGGTGGCGTACAGCCCGGTGACGCCGCGCCGCATCAGGTGGTCGGCGAGCAGCGCGCCCACCTCGTCGCCGCGCAGCATCCGCCAGCCGGTGGCGCCGTCGCGGACCACCACCGCGCAGCGGTCCGCGTCCGGGTCGTTGGCGATGGCGAGGTCCGCGTCGGTCGAGTCGGCCAGCGCGATCAGCCGGTCCACCGCCCCGGGCTCCTCCGGGTTGGGGAACGACACGGTGGGGAACTCCGGGTCGGGCTCGGCCTGCTCGGGCACCACGCCGGGCACCGGGAAGCCGGCCCGGGCGAAGGCGGCGGTGAGCACCGCCGCACCCACGCCGTGCAGCGGGGTGTACGCCAGCGTCAGGTCCCGCGGCCCGTCCGGCGCGATCACCGCGACGGCCCGGTCGACGTACGAGGTGATGATGTCGTTGCCGAGCACCTCACCCATCCGGCCCAGCGGCACCTCCGTCAGCGGGCCGACCGCTCGGATGGACGCCTCGATGCCGGCGTCGGCCGGCGGCACGATCTGCGCCCCTGCGCCCAGCTCACCGCCCAGTTCCGCGCCGAGGTAGACCTTGTAGCCGTTGTCCTGTGGCGGGTTGTGGCTGGCGGTGACCATCACCCCGGCCACCGCGCCGAGGTGCCGTACCGCGTACGCCAGCACCGGGGTGGGCAGCGGCCGGGGCAGCAGCATCGCCGGCCGACCGGCCCCGGTGGCCACCTGCGCGGTCCGCTCGGCGAACTGCCGGGAGCCGTGTCGGGCGTCGTACCCGATCACCAGCGGGCCGGTGCCTCCCTGGGCGGCGAGCCAACCGACCAGACCGGCGGCGGCGCGGGTGACCACGGCGAGGTTCATGCCGTTCGGGCCGGCGCGCAGCGGGCCGCGCAGGCCCGCGGTGCCGAAGGTCAGCGGCCCGGCGAACCGGTCGGCGAGCTCGGGCGCGCTGGCCGGGAGTCGGTCGAGCACTGCCGTCAGCTCGTCGCGGGTGGTCGGGTCGGGGTCGTCGGCCAGCCAGCGCCGGGCTTGCTCGCGAATGTCGTCCATGTCAGTGGTGTCCGCCGCCATGCCTCTTGATAGCACGGCGGCGGATCACCGCTGGCGCTTCCCTCCGGCTCAGCCGGCCCCGGTGAGCTGGAACGTCCGCACCATCTCGTCGAAGATCGGCTTGCTCTCGGCGAACTTGGTCTCGTTGGACGAGAGGTAGAACGAGTAGACCTTGCCCTCGCTGACCACGCCGCGCCAGATGCCGTGCCGCATCGTGTCGCCCTCGCCGCAGGTGTACTCGAACTCGGCGGCCGGCTTGCCGGCCAGGTCCTTCTCGGTCATCGCGACCCGGTTGTACGGCTTCGGGCAGGACTTCGCCTTCTTGAGAACGCCCTCGGCGACCTCGGCCCAGCGCATCGAGCTGGTGCTGAACTTCTCGGTGAGCACACGCACCTTCCGGCCGCTGTCCTCCGGGTCGACGTAGTCGACGTAGACCCCACCGGTGGCCTTCGTCCAGCCCGCGGGCACCATCACCTGGATGCCCTTGGCGGAGTGCTCCTGCATCTCCAGGCCGGTGTCGGCCGGGGCGGACGGGCTCGGCTGCGCCTGGGTGCCGGTGGGAGCAGGGTCGTCACCCCCGCTGAACAGCGTGACCGAGCCGAGCAGCAGGACCAGGGCCAGCCCGCCGGCCGCTGCGAGCTGCACCTTGCGCGGCCAACCCTTGACCGTGGTGGCCAGCTGGCCGGCGGTGGCGCGGGCCTTGCCCAGCACTCCGCCGTCGGCGCCGGGCGCGGTCGCCGGCGACGTCCACGGCTGGCCGGTGCCGGGCACCGACCAGTGGTTGCCGCCGCCGTAGGTGCCGCCGATGCGCTGGGTGGCCTCCGGTGCGCCGCCGTAGACCGGCTGGGTGGCCTCGGGGCGGCTGCCGTAGGTGACCCGCTGGGTGGCGTCCGGGTGCGCCCCGGCGTCTACCCGCTGGGTGGCGTCGGCGCTGCCGCCGTAGGTCCGCCCGGGGGCGGGCATCGCGCCGGTGGGCGTGTGCAGCGGGCCGGCGAGCGCGTCGGCACTGGTGTCGTCCAGGCCGGCGCCGGCCGCGGCGGCCGGCTGCGGGCGTTCGCCCCGGCGCAGCGCGGCCAGCCGGTCGGTCAGCGACTCATCCGGGGCGAGCATCGCCCGGCCGCCGATCTGCTTGGTCGGCTCCGGTTGCGCCGCCGGCGCGACGGGCGCCGGGCGCTGCTGCACCGGGACCACGGCGTACGGGTCGGTCACCGAGTGCACGGCGGTGGCGGTGCTGCCCAGCGGGCCGGCGAGCAGCTCGCGCAGCATCGCCCGCGAGGTGTGCACGTCCAGCCGGCGGGCCGGGTCCTTCTCCAGCAGCCCCATCAGCACCCGGGTCAGCGGGCCGCTGCGCTGCGGTGGGGCCGGCGGGTCCTCGACCACCGCGTGCATGGTCTCGATCGGGTCGCCCTTGTCGAACGGGGGCCGCCCCTCGACCGCGGTGTAGAGCGTCACGCCCAGCGAGAAGAGGTCGCTCGGCGGGCCGAACTCCTGCCCCATGGCCCGCTCGGGCGAGATGAAGTGCGGCGAGCCGAGCACCATGCCGGGGGTGGTGAGCTGCACGTCGGTGGGCATCCGGGCGACACCGAAGTCGGTCAGCACGCAGCGCCCGTCCGAGCAGATCAGCACGTTGGCCGGCTTGACGTCACGGTGCAGCACGCTCATGGCGTGCGCCACCTCCAGCGCGCCGAGCAGCGCGATGCCGATCTTGGCGACGGCGCGCGGCGCGACCGGGCCGTCCTCGATCACCATGTCGGCGAGGCTGCGGGCGTCCAGCAGCTCCATCACGATCCACGGGCGGCCGCCCTCGGTGACCACGTCGTACACCTGCACCACGGCGGGGTGCTGGATGGCGGCGGCGGCCCGGGCCTCGCGCAGGGTCCGTTCGTACATGGCGTCCCGGTCGCTGGGGGCCAGCCCCGGGGGCAGGACGACCTCCTTCACCGCCACGTCCCGGCGCAGCAGGGTGTCGGTGGCGCGCCACACCGTACCCATGCCGCCGTTGCCCACCGCGGACCGCAGCGAGTAGCGACCACCAATGGTGGTGCCGGGTGCCGCGCGTCCGTTGGCGGGACTGACTTGTCCGCCGCTCCACGTCGGGATCTGAGTCACAGAAAGGCCACCGGGGGAAATCGAGGGGGGCTGGGATACAACCCCCCTATCTTGCTGGTTCCGACGCCCGATGCGAAAGCCGACGCGACGGACGTTTACCGAAGTCGACAGAACGTGCCCGACCGTTCACCTGTCGTCGACCGTCCGGGACGCACTGTGCGGTATCCCTCACCCGCCGGCGCGGCCGGGCGTCCTACCATCCGGGGATGAGCGAACGGCGGTCAAGCGAGTCCGGTTTCCCGATCAAGGGCGTCTACACGGCGGCCGACCTTCCGGAGGACCTGGACTCCCGGCTGGGCGGCCCGGGCGAGTTCCCGTACACCCGTGGGGTCTACCCCACCATGTACACCTCCCGCCCGTGGACGATGCGCCAGTATGCCGGCTTCGGCACCGCCACCGAGTCCAACGCGCGGTACCACCAGTTGTTGCGGGCCGGCACGATGGGCCTCTCCGTGGCCTTCGACCTGCCCACCCAGATGGGGTACGACTCCGACGAGCCGATCGCGCACGGCGAGGTGGGCAAGGTCGGGGTGGCCATCGACTCCATCGAGGACATGCGGCTGCTCTTCGCCGGCATCCCGCTGGACAAGGTGTCCACCTCGATGACGATCAACGCGCCCGGTTCGGTGCTGCTGCTGCTCTACCAGCTCGTCGCCGAGGAGAACGGGGTGCCGGGCGCGGCGCTCAACGGCACCATCCAGAACGACATCCTCAAGGAGTACATCGCCCGGGGGACGTACATCTTCCCGCCGAAGCCCTCGCTGCGGCTGGTGGCCGACACCTTCGCGTACTGCCGCAAGGAGGTGCCGAAGTGGAACACGATCTCCATCTCCGGCTACCACATGGCCGAGGCCGGCGCGACGCCCGCACAGGAGATCGCGTTCACCCTGGCCAACGGCGTGGAGTACGTCCGGGCCGCGCTGGCCGCCGGGCTCGCCGTGGACGACTTCGCACCCCGGCTGTCGTTCTTCTTCGTGGCCCGCACCACGCTGCTGGAGGAGGTGGCGAAGTTCCGCGCCGCCCGGCGGATCTGGGCCCGGCTGATGCGTGACGAGTTCGGTGCGAAGGATCCGAAGTCGTTGATGCTGCGCTTCCACACCCAGACCGCCGGCGTGCAGCTCACCGCGCAGCAGCCGGAGGTGAACCTGGTCCGGGTCGCGGTGCAGGGCCTGGGCGCGGTGCTCGGCGGCACCCAGTCGCTGCACACCAACAGCTTCGACGAGGCGATCGCGCTGCCCACCGAGAAGGCGGCCCGGCTGGCCCTGCGGACCCAGCAGGTGCTGGCGTACGAGACGGACCTGACCGCCACCGTGGACCCGTTCGCCGGCTCGTACGTGGTGGAGGCGATGACCGCCGAGATCGAGGCGGCGGCGGTCGAGCTGATGGAGCGGGTGGCCGACCACGGTTCGGCGGTGGACGCGATCGAGGCCGGGTTCCAGAAGCGGGAGATCGAGCAGTCCGCGTACCGGATCGCCCAGGAGATCGACTCGGGCGAGCGGGTGGTGGTGGGGCTCAACCGCTTCACGGTCGACGAGGAGGAGCCGTACGAGCCGCTGCGGGTGGACCCGACGATCGAGGCGGCCCAGGCCGACCGGCTGGCCCGGCTGCGCGCGGAGCGGGACAACGGGGCGGTCGAGCGGGCGCTGGCCGAGTTGCGGGCGGCCGCCGAGGGCAGCGACAACGTGCTCTACCCGATGAAGGAGGCGCTGCGGGCCCGGGCCACGGTCGGCGAGGTCTGCGGCACGCTGCGCGAGGTGTGGGGGCTCTACCGCCCGACCGATCGCTTCTGACCAACCCACCGGCGCACGGGCCGGCCCGGCGGCACGCTGGCCGCTGGGCCGGCCCGTCGGTGTTTGCGCTGGTCGGAGGGGGCCGGGGAGCCCTCGTCGGCGCTACAGTCGAGGTGGGTCCTCCGGCCGGTCCGGGGGCGGCGCGGCCCCCGACGGCGCTCGGGGTGTGTCGGCGATGTTTTGCGGGTACCCCGACCGGGTCACCGGGGACGCACACCATGTGCGGTCGGCGCATACGAGCGCGTGTGAGCGTCTGATCCGGCTCGTTGCCGAGAGTGGTCGGTTAATTGTCGGAGTGTCAGTTCACCACACCGACTAATGCGACAATTCGGAACGAGGGCCCGTGAGGGCGGGGGATTCGTGACCGCGCGGACCGGTTACGCGTTGTAGGAGGTGAGGGGCAGATGACGGCATTCGACCGCGATCTACCTGCTGTCCCTCAGATCTCCGAACGCTCTCAGCAGGGCATTCGTGACGCTGTGCGGTCTGATCATTACCGTAACGAGGTTGCGCAGCGTCACCGCCGGAGGTCTAGGCTGTCTGCTGTTCCCGATGATCCATCCATTCCTAGTGATCGAGAATTCGACGTGACGAGTGCGTTGACGCTGCCGACAGGCGGCCAGCTGGCGTCGTCCTGGCCGGAGACCCCGCCCGGGTCCCAGCCGCTGCCCCGCGACCTGGACCACCTTCTCGCGCTCCGGGTACCCGGTCTGATCGCCACCCGCCGTCACATCCACTCGCACCCGGAGCTCTCGGGCACGGAGTTCGAGACGGCCGCCCTGGTCGCCCGGGAACTGTCGCTGGCCGGGCTGCACCCGCGGATGCTGCCCAAGGGCAACGGGGTGATCTGCGACATCGACGGCCGACCCGACGGGCCGGTCATCGCGCTGCGCGCCGACATCGACGCCCTGCCCCTCGATGACGTCAAGGACGTGCCCTACCGGTCCACCGTGGACGGCGTCTGCCACGCCTGCGGGCACGACGTGCACACCTCGATCCTGCTCGGCGTCGGCATGCTGCTGGCCCAGCTCGCCGACCTCGGCGAGCTGGACGGCCGGGTCCGGCTGATCTTCCAGCCGGCCGAGGAGATCCTGCCCTGCGGTTCGCTGGAGGTCATCGAGGCCGGCGGCCTGGAGGACGTGGCGCAGATCTTCGCGCTGCACTGCGACCCCAACCTGCCGGTGGGCCGCGTCGGCCTGCGGGTCGGCCCCATCACGGCGGCCGCGGACAACGTCACCGTCCGGCTGACCGGCCCCGGCGGGCACACCGCCCGTCCACACCTGACCGTCGACCTGGTCGACGCGCTCGGCCGGCTGATCACCGAGGTGCCCGCCCTGGTCAGCCGCCGGGTGCCGGCCAACAGCGGGCTGCTGCTGGTCTTCGGCCACGCCTCGGCCGGCACCCGCTACAACGTCATCCCCTCCGAGGCGTGCGCCTCCGGCACCCTGCGGGTGATGGACCGCGACACCTGGGAACTGGCCCCGAAGATCGTGGCGCAGGTGGTCCGGGACGTGATCGCCCCGACCGGTGCCACCGTCGACCTGGAGTACCTGCGCGGCCGTCCGCCGGTGAGCAACGACGCCCGGGCGATCCAGGTGCTCACCGCCGCCACCGCGGCCGCGCTCGGCCCGGACGGCGTCGCGGAGACGCCGCAGAGCATGGGCGGCGAGGACTTCTCCTGGTACCTGGAGTACGTCCCCGGCGCCCTCGCCCGGCTCGGCGTGGGCCGCTCCGGCCCCAACGTCGACCTGCACCGCGCGTCCTTCGACGTGGACGAGCGGGCCATCCCGGCCGGCGTACGCGTCATGGTGCAGACCGCGCTGCGGGCACTGGCGGCGGTGCGCTGACCGGAGCGACCAGCGCCGGGGTCTTCCGCCGCCGGCGCAGCACCAGCAGCAGCACCGTCAGGGGTACGCCGAGCGCCACCAGCCAGGGCAGCAGCGCGCCCAGCACGGTGAGCAGGACCGTCATCGAGACCACGAACGCCTTCCAGCCGCCTCTGAGCCCGACCAGGAAGCCGGTGTCGTCCTTCTCCTCGGCGGTTTTCACCGCCGGCCCGACCAGCGACACCGTGATGGTGGAGAGCGCGGTCAGGTCGGCCAGCCGCCGCTTCTTCGCCTCCAACGACGCCAGGTCGGCCTCCCGGCGGCCCAACTCGTTCTCCAGCGACACCAGGTCGGTGATCGAGGTGGCCCGCTCCAGCAGCCGACGGGCGCTGTCAACCCGGGCCCGCTGACTGGTGATCCGGGCGTCCAGGTCGACGGTTTCCTCGGTGGCGTCCTGGGTGCTGATCTCCCGGCTCTGCTGCTTGCCGAGCTTCGCGATTTCCTCCACCACGGCGGTGAACTTCGCCGCCGGCACCCGCAGCTGCAACTCCGCCACCGCGTCGGCCTCGGCGCTGCGCCGCTGGTCGCCCCCGACGAAGCCGCCGACCCGGGTGGCCGCCGCCGCGGCGTCGCGGGCGGCCTCGTCTACATCGTTCACCTGCACCCGCATCGTTCCGGTGTAGATGATCGCCCGCTGGTCGACCCGCAGGTCCGGGGCACCGGCCCCGGCCCCCTCCGGCGCGCTCGCGGCACCGTCCCGGTCGGCGGCGCCGCCGTTCGCCGCGTCACCGTTCGCCGCCGGCGCACCGGCCGAGTCCTGCTGCCCGTCGGCACCGCTGCCGCAGCCCACCAGCGCCAGCGCCGCGACCAGCGCCAGCGCCGCCGCTGTGCCGCATCGTCGTCCTGCCCGTCCGTCCATCCCCGCCCCCATCCTCGTCGCCCGGTATGGCGATACCTCGGACGCGCCGCGCCTGCCGCCCGGTTCCGGCAGACTGCGCTGAGGACGTCACGATTCGATATGCGAGGAGTCACGATGCGGCTCACCAAGTACGCCCACTCCTGCCTCCGGGTGGAACACGACGGGGGAGTGCTGGTCATCGACCCCGGCAAGTTGAGCGATCCCGCGGCACTGGACGGCGCGGACGCGGTGCTGGTCACCCACGAGCACACGGACCACATCGACGTGGAGGCGGTCCGCCGCCAGCTCGACCGACGACCGTTTGCGATCCACGGGCCGGCCTCGCTCGCCACCACCCTCGGCGACGCGGCCGGGGCGTTGCGGCCGGTGGCGGCCGGGGAGTCGTTCATCGCCGCCGGCGTCGCGGTCCGCGCCTACGGCGGGCGGCACGCGGTGATCCATCCCGACATCCCGGTGGTGGACAACGTCGGCTTCCTGGTCAACGACGTGGTCTACCACCCCGGCGACTCCCTCGTGGTGCCGGACGACGTGCAGATCGACACGCTCTTCGCGCCGATCCACGCGCCCTGGTCGAAGTTCTCCGAGGTGGTCGACTTCATCCGGGCGGTCGCCCCGCGACGCGCGTACGCGCTGCACGACGCGCTGCTCAACGACAACGGGTACAGCGTGCTCGACGAGCAGTACACCGCGCTGTCCGGCACCGAGTACCAGCGCTTGGAACCCGGTAGCCGGGTGGACGTCTGAGGCGATGCCCGACCCCTCCCGGGAGCTGGTGCAGCAGCTCTACCGCACCCCACCGGAGCGGTTCGTGGCCGCCCGGGACGCCGCCGTCGCCGAGGCCCGCCGCGCCGGCGACCCGGCCACCGCCCGGCAGTTGGCCCGCCTGCGCCGTCCCACGGTCGCCGCCTGGTTGGTGAACCTGCTCGCCATCGAGCGCCCCGAGCTGGTGGCGGACCTGGCCCAGCTCGCCGACGCGCTGCGCGCCGCCCAACGCGAGCTGCGCGGTCCCCGGCTGCGGGAACTCTCCGCACAGCGCCGGGCTGTGGTCGGCGCCCTGGTCGCCGAGGTCCGCAAGCTCGCCGCCGGGGTGCCGGAGGCCCCGCCGGCCGGGAAGCTGCCGCTGGGTGAGGTGGAGGCGACCCTGAACGCGGCGCTCTCCGATGCCGACGTGGCCGAGCAGGTCCGCGCCGGACGACTGCTCCGCGCCACCAGCTACGCCGGCTTCGGCGAGGTGCCCCGGCCGCAGCTGCGGCTCGTCACCGGCGGAGACGAGGAGCCGGCCGCGGAACGTCCCTCCCGAAGACCCGCCACCGACCGGGAGCGCCCCGGGGCGACGCCCGACCGGGCCGCGGAGCGCGCCGCGCAGGCCGAGCGGGCGGCGCAGCGGGCGGCCCGCGCCGAGCGGGCCCGGCAGCGCCGGGCACTGGAGCGGGAACTGGCCCGGGCCCGGACCGACCAGGAGCGGGCCGAGGCGGAGCTGACCGAGGCGACCGGGCAGGAGCGGGACGGTGCCGCCGCTCTCGACGAGATCGAGACGGAGTTGGCGGAGCTGGAACGGCGGCGGGCCGTCGCGGAGCAGGAACTGAGCCGGGCCAAGCTGGCCCGGCGTGCCGCCGATCGCGCCGTCATCGTGGCCCGCCGGCGGGCCGGCGAGGTCGAGGCTGCCGTCGAGGCGCTGGACGACGAAGAGGGGGATGCGGACGCGGGCGGTGGCCCGGCAGACTGACATCGATGGACGACGACGGGTGGACGGAGGCTTGGGGATGACGCCCGAGCAGGTCGCCGCCGCCAGCAAACCGCTCGTGCTCGATCTCGGCGACGCCTACAGCCGCTGCCCGAGCACCCTGCGTCGGGCCCGGCTGCTCGGCATCTCCGGCTGGGCCTTCTACATCAGCGGACGCGCTGGCGCGCTCGGCGACGTCCGGGCCGAGACGGCCGCCGCCGCGATCGGCTTCATCGCCCCGGACGCGGTCGCCGACGGCTGGGACGCGGCGGCCCGGACGGTCCGGCCGGCCGAGGTGGCCGCCGCGAGTCTGGCCGAGTGCTGCCGCTGGGGGGCGCAGCAGTTGGGCAGCCGGCCCGGGATCGAGCACCTCGCCGCGCTGGTCGACCGGGCGGTGGCGGCGGCGGACGCCAGCGGGATGCCGCTCTTCGCCGCCTGGCGGGCCATGCCGCTGCCGGATCTCTCCCCGGGCGCCCGCACGGCCGCCGGGCTGCGCCTGCTCCGCGAGCACTTCACAGGCGCCTACCTGCTCGCCGTGCGCGCGGGCGGGATGACCCCGTTGGAGGCTGTGCTGGCCGGGCCGGAGGGGGAGGGGGGCGCGGTGGCCTGCGGGTGGCTGCCGCCGTACCCGCCGGTCGGGCCGCTGGTGCGCCGGCGGCTCTGGGCCGAGGCGGTGACCAACCGGTTGGCCGCCCCCGCGTTCGCGGCGCTCGGCCCGGCCGACGGCGCCGAGCTCGTGGAGCTGCTGCACCGCACCCGCGCCGAGCTGAGCGTCGCCGCCTCGCCCGACCGGTGACCCGCGCCGGCCCCAGCGCCGGGAGCCTGCGGGTCGCCGGCGCTACGAGCCCGCGGGTCGGGCCGCGCCAGGGACCTACGGGTCGACGGCGCCACCAGCCTGCGGTCGGTGGCTGCGCGGGGACGCCGGAAAAATGGGCGGCGCGTTCGGTCGGCGGCTGCCAGGATCACCTGCCGTGACGCTTCCCGCTGGCTGGACCACGCGCCGGCCCACCCTCGACGACGTTGCGGCGATCCTCGCGGTGGTGCGTGCCGCCGACACCTTCGCGATCGGTCATCCCGACTTCGACGCCGAGGACGTCGAGGCGTCGCTCACCGCACCGTACTTCGATCCGGCCCGGGACTCCTGGCTGGCGCTGGACCCGGACGACACGGTCGTCGGCTGGGCGACGGTGGACAATCCCACCGGCGTGGGCCGGGAGTTCGTGGAGGTCTACGTCGACCCGGAGCGCGGCCGGGCGGTGCGCGCCCCGTTGCTCGCCCGGCAACTCGACCGGGTCGCCGAGCGCGCGGCCGAACGGGGGCTCACGGCGCTCACCGTCCGGTGCGCGGTCTTCGCTCCCGAGCGAGAGTGGCAGCGCGACCTCGGCGCGGCGGGCTTCACGCTGGCCAAGCGGTACGTGCGGATGCGCCGCCCGCTCGCCGACCTGCCCGCCGAGCCGCCCCTCCCGCCCGGGGTGACCGTGCGGCCGGTCCGTCCGGACGACGAGGCCGACCTGCGGCAGTTCCACCGGATCTACGACACCGCCTTCCGGGACACACCCGATCACGAGCCGCTGCCGTACGACCGCTGGCGGGCACGGATCGGCGACGTGACCGCCTGGGACGAGTGGTTCGTCGCCGAGGTGGACGGGGTCCCGGCCGGCGCGTTGCAGTCCTCGGACCAGGCGCTCGACCAGCACGAGGGCTTCGTGCGAAGCCTGTCGGTGCTGCCGGCGTACCGGCGGCGGGGGGTGGGGGCCGCGCTGCTGCGCCGGGCCTTCGCCCGCTACGCGCAGAAGGGCCGGCAGGCGGCCGGCCTTGGGGTGGACCTGACCAACCCGACCACCCCGCTGTCGCTCTACCAGTCGGTCGGCCTGCGCGAGACCCGCTGGACCGACATGTACGAGCTGGTCGTTCCGGCTTCGGGAGCGGGTACGCCGGCCACCGGTGTGTGATTGACGACGCCGACCGGGCCCGACGACGGATTCGGCTGGTGGCGGTAGCAGACTGGGAGGCGTGCGATACGCGCTACGCCGACGCGGTGCCGGTGGGGCGGGAGCGCAGCTCGGAGACGTAGTCGTCCGGCGCGCCCGCCTTCTCGGCGGCGTTCGCGATCTCGGTGAGGTACCAGGAGGTCGGCAGGCCACCCTCGTACCCGTCGAAGACGTAGACCCACGCGGTGACGTCACCGTCGAGGGTGGAGACGCGGACGTGCAGCTTGCGGTACGTGCCGGCGGTCACACCCTCGAGCTCGTCGAGTTGCGCCGCGTCGTAGGGGTGGATGTCGTAGATCGCCACAAACACCCGGTCACCGGGGGACTCGACCACGGTGCTGACCGCGCCCTCCCAGCCGATCTCGTCGGCTCCGGCGAAGGTCAGCCGCCACCCCTCCAGCCACCCCGTGCCCACCATCGGCGAATGCGGGCAGTAGGCACGCATCCGGGCAGGGTCGAGGTTTGAGCCGTAGGCGGCGTGATGACGCACGGCGATGACGATAGCCCGGTACACGGGTGGGGGAGAATACGACGGTGCGTGTCGGGTGGGTTCGGGAGAAGAAAGTCACTGTGAGCATCGACGAAGGGCGAACGCTGTGAGCCGGATCGTGATCATCGGCGGGGGGCCGGCCGGGTATGAGGCGGCGCTGGTCGCCGCCCAGCTGGACGCCGATGTGACCGTGGTGGAGGCCGACGGCGCGGGCGGGGCCTGCGTGCTGTCCGACTGCGTGCCGTCGAAGACGTTCATCGCCAGCTCCGGGGTGGTCACCGGCTACCGGGACACCGAGGAGTTCGGGGTGCACTCCGACGGCCTGGAGGCGGTCACCGTCGACGCGCGGGCGGTGCACGAGCGGGTCAAGCGGCTGGCGCTGGCGCAGTCCGCCGACATCCACGCCAAGCTGCTCAAGGCCGGTGTCACCTTCGTGGCCGGCACCGCCCGGCTCGGCGAGGACGCGCTGGGGCACACCCACCGGGTCATCGTCACTCCGGCCGACGGCGGCGAGGAGTACTCGATCGCCGCGTCGACGGTCCTGGTCGCGACCGGCTCCACGCCCCGCCAGTTGCCCACCGCCGTACCGGACGGCGAGCGCATCCTGACCTGGCGCCAGGTGTACGACCTGCCCGAGCTGCCCGAGCACCTGATCGTGGTGGGCTCCGGCGTGACCGGCGCCGAGTTCGCCAGCGCCTACCTGGCGATGGGCGTGCAGGTCACGCTGGTCTCCAGCCGGGACCGGGTGATGCCGCACGAGGACGCCGACGCCGCCTCGGCCATCGAGCGGGTGTTCCGCAACCGGGGCATGAACATCCTCAACAACTCCCGGGCCGACGCGGTCCGGCGTACCGCCGATGGTGTCGAGGTGGAGCTCTCCGACGGCCGCAAGGTGTCCGGCTCGCACGCGCTGATCGCCGTCGGCTCGATCCCGAACACCGCCGGCCTCGGGCTGGCCGAGTACGGCGTGGAGCTGGGTCGGGGCGGCTACGTCACCGTCGACCGGGTGTCGCGGACCAACGTGCCCGGCATCTACGCCGCCGGCGACTGCACCGGCGTGCTGCTGCTGGCCAGCGTGGCGGCCATGCAGGGCCGGATCGCCATGTGGCACGCGCTCGGTGAGGCGGTCCGCCCGCTGCGGCTGCGTACGGTGGCGGCGAACGTCTTCACCGACCCGGAGCTGGCCACCGTGGGCGTCTCCCAGGACGAGGTGGACGCCGGCAAGGTGCCGGCCCGGCAGGTGATGCTGCCGCTGTCCGGCAACGCCCGCGCCAAGATGGACGACCTCTCCGACGGCTTCGTGAAGCTGTTCTGCCGACCGGCCAGCGGCCAGGTGGTCGGTGGCGTGGTGGTCGCGCCGAAGGCGAGTGAGCTGATCCTGCCGATCACCATGGCCGTGGAGAACAACCTCACGGTCAACGAGCTGGCGCAGACCATCACCATCTACCCGAGCCTGTCCGGCTCCATCACCGAGGCGGCCCGCCAGCTCATGCTCCACGAGCTGGAGTGACCCGCCACTCCTCGCCGATCCGGGAGTTGTGGTGGCCGTTGCGGGGAGCAACGCCCCTTTCGCGAGGCACCACAACTCCGTGATCGACCGTCGCGCGGGTGAGGACGAGCGCCACCGTGGTGAGCACACCGACCTCGGTGAGGATGAGCAGGCGTTCGGCCAGACCGATCAGCACCCGGTCGCCCGGGTAGGCGGACCAGACCATGGCGGCCGCCAGGACGATGCTGACCAGCACCAACCCGCGGAGCATCCGGGCTGCCGGGGCGAGGTCCGGACGGCGAGCGAGCAGCCAGCCGCCGACCGGTAGGGCCAGGAAGGCCACCACCGAGGCGTACCGATGCAGGTAGGCGGCGGTGGTCATGGTCGTGCCCGGTTCGTTCGTCGGCACCACCGCGGCCAGCAGCAACCCGGCCACCCACGCGCCGAGCAGCAGTTCGGCCGTACGGCCGGCGCGTCCTCGGGTCCGGCGCACCCCGTGCAGCAGCGCCACGGTGGCGAGCGCGAGCACCACCATGGCGACGTCGATGACGCCACCGCGATCGGAGACGGCGAAGTCGCTGATGGTCAGCGCCCACGGGCTGAGGTCGTCGTTGACTTCGAGGTGGCCGATCACGGTGAGCAGCGCCGCGAGGGCGATCCCGCCGAGGGCCAGCAGGCCGGTGCTCCGGGTTTCAGGCATGTCTCAGCCTGGCCCCGCCTACGCCCCAGCCGGATCCGGGACGGCCACCGAGATCGATCCCCGGGACCACCCCTAGAGGCCGCCGGCCCGTATCCCCGCGGTCCGGGTTGTGGCTGACTCAGTCGACCGGGAGGTTGGCCGCGGCGCGGGCGTGCCGGGCGCTGACCACCGTCATCGCCCACCCGGCCGCGGCGAAACCGCCCGCCGCCGCGGCGGCGATGATCACCAGCCGCCAGGCCGACTCGGTGAGCGCGGTGCCGCCCAGGTGCCCGACCAGGGCGCCGTAGGTCGCCCAGCCGACCGCGGCCACCAGTTCGTAGAGCACGAAGAGCCGGTACGGGTAGCGGCTGCGGCCGGCCGAGAAGCAGGCCGCCATCCGGCCACCCGGCACGAACCGGCAGAGCAGGATGACCATCGGCCCCGGCTGGCGTAGACCCTGGGTGACCCGGCTGGCAACGCGCCGGGCCCGGCTCAGTTCGGCGTGCCGGGGTTCCCGCCGGTCGGGCGCGCCGCGGCCGAGCAGGTAACAGGCCAGGTCGCCGGCGAACACGCCGAGCGCGCCGACCCCGATGATGAGCGGCAGGCTGAGCCCGCCGTAGACGGTCAGCGCCCCGCCGGTGATCATCACCGCCTGGGTGGGGATCACCGGGACGAAGGCGTCCGCGATCAGCAGGCCGAGCAGTGCCAGGTACGCCCAGGTCGGCGACGCGATGTCAGTGAGTAGTTCGGGCACGCCTGCCACCTCGTCGGATGCGGCCGATTGGGTGTACCGAGCCTGACTGCGTGTTCGGCGTCACCGTGGACGGCCCCGTCCGCTCGTGATCACCGACACGACTGGGCCACCCGAGTACAACGACCGGCCGCACCGCGGGTGACGGGGCGAATGGCGGGCTCGTCGCGTCCGGACCGGTCGGCGGATCGGCGTTCCTCGGCGTACCGTTGTCGGCGCGCGGCCCCGTGACCGTCGGGTCCCCCGTTCCTGACGATCGGGCCGCCCCGGGCCGCCGGCGGGTCCCGCGCCGGCGGCCCGCCCCCGCCCCCGCCGTGCCCCATCCCGCGCCTTCGCCCCGCCCGCCCTCGCCGCGACGCCGACCATCGGGTCGGCAGCGCCGAGCGCCGGGCCCGGCAAATCGGGATGCGCCCGGGTGCGGGCGGCGCGTACCGTCGCCGCATGCGCAGCGCGGTAGTGGTGACCACGACGCCGGGTGTCCCCGGCGCGCCGCTCTGACGTAACCACCGTCGACCAGGCCCCGGGGCGATCCGCCCCCGAGGGCCGCGCGGCGTTCGGAGACCAGGTCGCCTCCGGGTCGTACCCGATCCAGGAGCACGACATGATCGACCACCGCAGGCTCGGCCGCGAACTGGACCTCTTCGTCTCCGACCCGCTGGCCGGGGCCGGGCTGCCGATCTGGCTGCCCGCCGGCGCCGCCGCCCGGCACGCCGTCGAGGAGTACGTCCGGGAGCTGGAGCGCCGCTCCGGGCACCAGCACGTCTACTCGCCCCCGCTGGGCAAGCGGGCACTCTTCGAACTCTCGGGCCACCTCGGCTACTTCGCCGACGACATGTTTCCCCCGATGCGACTGAGCGCCGACGACGAGTTCGTCCTCCGGCCGGCGCTCTGCCCCCACCACTCGCTGGTCTTCCGGGCCCGCGGCCGCTCGTACCGGGAGCTGCCGTTGCGGATCGCCGAGCTGGGCGGGATGTACCGGTCGGAGCGCTCCGGGGTGCTCGGCGGGCTGTCCCGGGTGCGGGCCATCTCGCTCAACGACGCGCACACCTTCTGCGCGCCGGAACAGGTCGGCGCGGAGGTCGCCGAGATCCTCGGGCTGATCCGCCAGGCGCACGCCGCGCTCGGCGTACGCCCGGCCGGGTTCCGGCTGTCGCTGCGCGGGCCGGGGGAGAAGTACGTCGGGGACGACGCGCAGTGGGCGTACGCCGAGCAGGTGCTCCGGGACGCGTTGGCCGGGGTGCCGTACGTGGAGGCGCCGGGGGAGGCCGCGTTCTACGGCCCGAAGATCGACATCCAGATCGTCGACGCGGGCGGCCGGGAGTCGACCCTCTCCACCATCCAGCTCGACTTCGACAAGCCGGAGCGGTTCGACCTGTCGTACACCGATTCCGACGGGTCGCGGCGTCGACCGGTGCTGGTGCACCGCAGTCTCGTCGGCAGCATGGAGCGGCTGTTCGCGTACCTCATCGAGGTGCACCAGGGCGCCTTCCCGGCCTGGTACGCGCCGGTGCAGCTGGTGCTGCTGCCGGTCGACGACGGGCAGGCCGACGCCGCGGCCGGGCTGGCCCGCCGGGCCGTCGACGCCGGGTTGCGGGTGGAGGTCGACGCCGGCGGCTCGCTGGGCGCCCGGATCCGCGACGCCGCCCGCCGTGGGGTGCCGTACCTCGGGGTGCTCGGTCCCCGGGAGGCCGCCGACGGTGACCTCTCCCTGCGCCTGCGCGACGGCCGTACCCTCCCCCCGATGCCCGCGCGGCAGGCCCTGGACCTGGTCAGCCGGGTCGTCGCCACCCGCTCCGCCGACCTGCTCGCGCCGGGCTGACCCGCCGGCCCCGCCCCGTCGGGGCGGGGCCGGCCGCTGCGTCTCCCGCCGCGGACGGACGGACGTCCGCGCGGAGCGGACATGGTGGTCCACGCTCAGGCCCCGGCCGGTGCGGGCTCGGCCAGGGCCGCGGGCTCGTCGTCGACGGCCGCCCCGGTGAACTGGGAGCGGTAGAGGCGGTGGTACGCGCCCTGGGCGGCGAGCAGTTGCTCGTGGGTGCCCTGCTCGACGATGCGGCCGTTCTCCATCATCAGGATCAGGTCGGCGTCGCGGATGGTGGAGAGCCGGTGCGCGATGACGAAGCTGGTCCGATCCGAGCGCAGCGCCGCCATGGCCCGCTGGAGCAGCACCTCGGTGCGGGTGTCCACCGAGCTGGTCGCCTCGTCCAGGATCAGCAGCGACGGCTCGGCCAGGAACGCTCGGGCGATGGTGATGAGCTGCTTCTCGCCGGCGCTGACGTTGCTGCCCTCCTCGTCGATCACCGTGTCGTAGCCGTCCGGCAGGCTGCGGACGAACCGGTCCACGAAGGTGGCCCGGGCGGCGGCGATGATCTCCTCCTCGGTCGCGTCCGGTCGGCCGTAGGCGATGTTGTCCCGGATGGTGCCGCCGAAGAGCCAGGTGTCCTGCAGCACCATGCCGATCCGTCCGCGCAGGTCGTCGCGGCGCATCGTGGTGATGTCCACGCCGTCCAGGGTGATCCGGCCCGCGTCCAGCTCGTAGAACCGCATGATCAGGTTGACCAGGGTGGTCTTGCCGGCGCCGGTCGGGCCGACGATGGCCACCGTGTGCCCCGGCTCGGCGACCAGCGACAGGTCGTCGATCAGCGGCTTGTCCGGGTCGTACCGGAACGAGACGTGCTCGAACTCGACGCGGCCGTGCGGGTCGACGACCCGGGCCGGCTCGGCCGGGTCGGGGCTCTGCTCGCCGGCGTCGAGCACCGCGAACACCCGCTCGGCCGATGCCACCCCGGACTGGAGCAGGTTGGCCATCGAGGCGAGCTGGGTCAGTGGCTGGGTGAACTGGCGGGAGTACTGGATGAACGCCTGCACGTCGCCGAGGCTCATCGTCCCGGAGGCCACCCGCAGGCCGCCGACCACGGCGATCGCCACGTAGCTCAGGTTTCCGATGAACATCATCGACGGCATGATGATCCCGGAGACGAACTGGGCACCGAAACTGGCCCGGTACAGCTCCTCGTTCTTGGCGAGGAACGCGGCCTCCACCTCGCGCTGCCGCCCGAAGACCTTGACCAGCTCGTGGCCGGTGTACGCCTCCTCGATCTGGCCGTTCAGCTCACCGGTGTGCGTCCACTGTGCGATGAACTGCCGCTGCGAGCGCTTCGCGATGCGCTGGGTGACCAGCACCGACAGCGGCACCGCGACCAGCGCCACCAGGGCCAGCAGCGGCGAGATCCAGAACATCACACCCAGCACGCCGACCACGGTCAGCAGCGACGTGAGCAACTGGCTGAGGGTCTGCTGGAGGCTGGTCGAGATGTTGTCGATGTCGTTGGTGACCCGGCTGAGCAGCTCCCCGCGCGGCTGCCGGTCGAAGTACGGCAGCGGCAGCCGGTTGAGCTTCTCCTCCACCTCGGCACGGAGCCGCAGCACGGTGCGCTGGACGACACCGTTGAGCAGCCAGCCCTGCCACCAGGACAGCACGCTCGCGGCCAGGTAGAGCCCGAGCGCCAGCAGCAGCACCCGGCCCAGCGCGCTGAAGTCGATGCCCACGCCGGGCACCACGTCCATCCGGGCCAGCATGTCGGCGAAGCCGTCGTTGCCGCTGGCCCGGGCCGCCGCGACCGCCTGCTCGGTCGTGGTGCCCGCCGGAAGCCGCCGGCCGATCACCCCGTTGAAGATCAGGTCGGTGGCGTGGCCGAGGATCTTGGGTCCGGCCACGCTGAACCCGACGCTCACCACGGCCAGCGTGACGATGGCGGTCAGGTGCAGCCGGTGCGGGCGCAGCCGGCCCAGCAGCCGTCGGGCGGACGGCCCGAAGTTCATCGACCGCTCGGCGGGCATCCCGGCGGCCATCCACGGCGGACCGCCGCCCGGGCGGCCGGGGGGCAGCCGCTTCGGCGTCGGCCCGTCCGCGGCCACCTTCTGCTCGGGTACGGCCGCGGTCCGCGGCGCGTCACGCTCGCTCATGCCGGCACCTCCGCCGTCTGCTGCGAGGCCACGATCTCGGCGTACGTCGGGCAGCTCTCCAGCAGGTCCTCGTGTCGTCCCACTCCGACGACGCTTCCGTCCTCGAGCACGATGATCTGGTCGGCGTCGACGATCGTGGAGACCCGCTGGGCCACGATCACCACCGCCGCGTCCGCGGTGACCGGCCGCAGCGCCGCCCGCAGCCGCGCGTCGGTGCCGAGGTCGAGCGCGGAGAACGAGTCGTCGAAGAGGTAGATCTCCGGCCGCCGGACCAGGGCCCGGGCGATGGCCAGTCGTTGCCGCTGCCCACCGGAGACGGTGCCGCCACCCTGGGCGATCGGCGCGTCGAGCCCGCCGGGCATCTGGGCCACGAAGTCGCGGGCCTGGGCGATCTCCAGCGCCTCCCACAGGTCCTCGTCGGTGGCGTCGGGGTTGCCGTAGCGCAGGTTGCTGGCGACCGTGCCGGTGAACAGGTACGGCCGCTGCGGCACCAGCCCGATGCGGCGCCACAACTCGTCCGGCGCCAGCTCCCGCACGTCCACCCCGTCGACCAGGACCGCGCCGGCGGTAACGTCGACCAGGCGGGGGATCAGCGACAGCAGGGTGGTCTTGCCGGCGCCGGTGCTGCCGATGATCGCCGTGGTGGTGCCGGGGGTGGCCCGGAAGGAGATGTCCCGCAGCACCGGCTCGACCGCGCCCGGGTACTGGAAGCGCACCTGGCGCAGCTCCAGCTCGCCCCGGGTGGGCAGCTCGGTGACGGGGGCGGCGGCGGGGACCACGGACGAGTCGGTGTCCAGCACCTCCTCGATCCGCTCGGCGCAGACCGCGGCCCGGGGCACCATCATCAGCATGAAGGTGGCCATCATGACGGCCATCAGGATCTGCATCAGGTACTGCAGGAAGGCGGTGAGCGCGCCGACCTGGATCGCGCCGGCGTCCACCCGCTGGGCGCCGAACCACAGCACCGCCACGCTGGAGACGTTCAGCACCAGCATGACGACCGGGAAGATCAGGGCCAGCAGCCGCCCGGTACGCAGCGCGGTCGCGGTCAGGTCGGCGTTGGCGACGCCGAAGCGGTCGGTCTCGTACGGCTCGCGGACGAAGGCCCGGACCACCCGGATGCCGGTGATCTGCTCGCGCAGCACCCGGTTGACCGTGTCGATGCGGGTCTGCATGAGCCGGAAGCCCGGCACCATCCGGCGGATGATCATGCTGAGTGTCACCGCCAGCACCGGCACGCTGACCAGCATCAGCCAGGAGAGCCCGAGGTCCTCCCGCAGCGCCATCACCACGCCGCCGACGCTCATGATGGGCGCGGCGACCAGCATGGTGCAGCTCATCAGCACGAGCATCTGCACCTGTTGCACGTCGTTGGTGTTGCGGGTGATCAGCGAGGGCGCGCCGAACCGGGCCACCTCGCGGGCGGAGAAGCGGTTGACGTGCCGGAACAGGGCGGCCCGCACGTCCCGGCCGAAGCCCATCGCGGTCTGCGCGCCCAGGTAGACCGCGGCGATCGAGCAGACGATCTGGACGAGGCTGACCAGCAGCATCCAGCCGCCGGTGCGCAGGATGTAGTCGGTGTCGCCCCGGGCCACGCCCTGGTCGATGATGTCCGCGTTGAGGCTGGGCAGGTAGAGCGAGGCCATGGTGCCCACGAACTGCAGGAGCACCACCGCCGTCAACGGTCTGGAGTAGGAGCGCAGATTGCTGCGCAGGAGTCGGATCAGCACGCCGGACCCTTCGGCTCGTCGACGGGTGTGGTCATCCGCGGGTCCTCCCCGCTGCCGATGACCTCTAGCAGGAACTCCCGGATCACCGCGGCTCGCGCCGGGTCGGCGTCGACCGAGGTGAGGGGGCGTCCGGAGTGGATCAGGGAGGTGAGCGCGCCCACCCGCTCCCGGCCGGCCGGTGTGATGGCGAGTCGGACACTGCGTCGGTCGCTGTCGTCGCGCTGCCGCTCGACCAGCCCCTCGCGGGCCAGCGTGTCCACGATGCCGGTCAGGGTGGCCGGGCGGACGAAGCACCGCTCGGCCACCTCGCGGTGGGGCAGCTCGCCGTGCCGGGCGAGCGTCATCAGGGTCACCATGCCGGCCTGGGTGAGCCCGTGCTCCTCGGCGAGGTAGCGGTTCCACCGCTGCCCGACGAGGTGCCCGGCCACCACCAGCAACCGGCCGAGCGGCGCTTCCTGGAGAGTGACGAGATCCACGGAAGCAGGTTAGCGCCCTGATAGTCAGGGCCCAAACGAAATAACCGCAGCCGTGGCGACGAACACGATCTGCAGCGCGGTACGCCGACCGAGCCGGGTGACCGGGCGACCGCCGAGGGTCTGTCCGCGGCGGGCGGCCGACACGTTGGCCGGGAACATGGCGAGCATCAGCAGGCCAAGTCCGGCGGCGGCCCAGGGGGCGGTGGCCGGGACCAGCAGTCCGACCGCGCCGACGATCTCCAGCACGCCCGTGACGGTGACCAGCAGGTCCGGTCGGGGCAGGCCGGGCGGCACCATCGCGATCAGGTCGTTGCGGCGGGCGGCGCCAAAGTGCGCGGCGCCGGTCAGCACGAACATCAGGGCCAGGCCGACCCGCAGGGCGGGGTGCCAGCCGTCCAGGGCCGTGGCGCCCGCCAGGCCGGCCAGCCGGGCCAGTGCGGTGCCGACCACGAGAGCGATCAGGGGTGCCATCGAGAACCTCCTTCAGCGCGAACTTGTCAGTGACAAGATTGCGTGTGGAGGTGGCATCTTGTCAATGACAAGATAGGATCGCGGCATGACCGGGACGCGTGGCTACCATCACGGCGATCTCCGCCGTACCCTGCTCGCCGCGGCGGTGAAGGTGGTCGAGGAAGCCGGCCCCGCCGCACTGAGCCTGCGCGATCTGGCCCGCCGGGCGGGGGTCTCGCACGCCGCGCCGGCCCACCACTTCGGAGACAAGGCCGGCCTGTTGACCGCACTGGCCACCCAGGGCTTCGACCTGTTGGCCGACACCCTGGAGGCCACCGGTGACGACCTGCTGGCGGCCGGCGTGGCGTACGTCGACTTCGCCGTGCGGCACCGCGCGCACTTCGAGGTGATGTTCCGGCCCGACCTGCACCGGGCCGACGACGCGGAGCTGGCCGCCGCACGCGGACGGGCCGGGGCCGCCCTGCGGGCCGGGGTGGCCACCCTGCCGCCGGCCGGCGTGCCCGCCGACACGGACCGCGACGCGCTGGCCGCCTGGTCGATCGCGCACGGGTTCGCCACCCTCTGGCTGGCCGGTGCGCTGCCGGCACGGGTCGGGGACGACCCGCAGGAGGCGGCCCGCGCGGTGCTGCGCCGGCTGTTCGAGTAGTCGCGCGAGTCGGACATTGACGCATGCGAGGGTCTTACTGTAAACACAGTGCACCGATTCGCGTACGCGGAGGTGCCCATGCGACGGTCCGGGCTGTTCCTGGCGGTGCTGCTGGCCCTGACCGTGGCGATGCCGCCCGCCGCGACCGCCGGCCCCGGCGACGCTCCGACCGGTGGTGCGGCCCCGGTGGTCCAGGCGGCCACCCCCGTCCAGGTCCACGGTGCCTGGCACTGCGGCAACGACTACTGCACCTGGGGTGCGGTGCGCAGCGTCGCCGAATTCGACGGCCAGAATCGCTGGCTGGTCGACCGGGGTGACGGCCGTCCCTCGGTCAACCTGGTCGTGCTCAGCTTCGTCAACCCGCTGGCGCTGCTGCGTCAGACCACCGACCAGGCCACGCTCGACGGCGTACCGCGGGGCATGACCCCCGAGATCATCAACTACTTCACCTCGCGCGGCGTCCGGGTGATGCTCTCCATCGGCGGCATCACCTACACCGACGACTGGGACGCCGCGCTCGCCGAGAACCCCACGCTCTTCGGGCAGCGCGCCGCCGCCGTCGCCACCCGGCTCGGTGTCGGCATCGAGATCGACTACGAGCAGAACACCGACCCGAACCTGACCGGGCTCCAGGCGTTCATCGACGCCTACCGCGCGGTGCACCCGTACGACGCCACCGGCACCCGGCCCGGGGCCCGGCTCACGATCGACGTCGCGGCCGGCGATCGGTGGCTGATCGCGCTCAACCGCAAGGCGACGGCCGACTGGCTGCGGACCGACCGCCCGGTGCTCGACTACGCCAACGCGATGGTCTCCGCCCGGCCCGCCTCGGCGAGCAGCTCACAGGCGAGCTGGCAGGAGCACATCGACGGCAAGGCGCAGTACAGCCCGCCGGTCCCACCGCTGGCCCCGGCCAAGTTCACCGGTGGCATCTACATCGCCTACGGCGGCCGGCCGCTGCCCGAGTGCGTCGACTACACCACCTCCGTCCAGCGGGCCGCCGCCCCGTACGTGCAGACGGTCCCCCCGAACGGCGCCGGTACGACCGCCGGCATGCTCGGCTTCATGTTCTGGGCCGCCGAGCGACCCTCCACCCGAGGCATCGGCACGGTGCCCCCGTACACCTGCGAGGGCGGTGTCGGAGCCGGCGCCACCGCACTGGCCGTCCCGGTGCCGATGCCGCCGCTGCGGCAGAGCTGACCGACCACCCGCCCGGCCGTGCACCGGCCGGGCGGAGCGGTCCGGGGTCACCAGCTCGTGGGCAGGGGCATTCCCTCGGTGAAGCCAGCGGCGCTCTGCACCCCGACGATCGCCCGCTCGTGGAACTCCGCCAGGTTGCGCGCGCCCGCGTAGGTGAACGAGCTGCGTACCCCGGCGATGATCTCGTCGATCAGGTCCTCGACGCCCGGCCGGGCCGGGTCCAGGTGCATCCGCGCCGAGGAGATGCCCTCCTCGAAGACCGCCTTGCGGGCCCGGTCGTACGGGCTGTCATCGGCGGTGCGGGCGCTGACCGCGCGGGCCGAGGCCATCCCGAAGCTCTCCTTGTAGCGCCGGCCGTCCGCGTCGGTGTAGAGGTCGCCGGGGGACTCGTAGGTGCCGGCGAACCAGGAGCCGATCATGACGTTGGAGGCGCCGGCGGCGAGCGCGAGCGCCACGTCACGCGGGTGCCGGACGCCGCCGTCGGCCCAGACGTGCCGGCCCAGGGCGCGGGCCGCCGCCGCGCAGTCGAGCACGGCGGAGAACTGGGGACGCCCGACACCGGTCATCATCCGGGTGGTGCACATGGCACCCGGGCCCACGCCCACCTTGACGATGTCGGCGCCCGCCTCGACCAGGTCGCGTACCCCCTCGGCGGTGACCACGTTGCCGGCCGCCACCGGGACCCCCGGATCCAGCTTGCGAACCGCGCGCAGCGCCGAGATCATCCGCTCCTGGTGACCGTGCGCCGTGTCCACGACCAGCGTGTCCACCCCGGCCTCCAGCAGCGCGGCGGCCTTGCCGGTCACGTCGCCGTTGATCCCGACCGCGGCGGCGATGCGCAGCCGCCCCTGGTCGTCGACCGCCGGCCGGTAGAGGGTGGCCCGCAGCGCGCCCTGCCGGGTCAGCACCCCGACCAGCCGGCCGTCGTCGTCCACCACCGGGGCGAGCCGGCGCCGGCCCGCGGAGAGCCGGTCGAAGCCGGTACGCGCGTCCGCGTCCGCCGGAACCGTGTGCAGTTCGGTGGACATCACGTGCCGCAGCTGGGCGAACCGGTCCACGCCGACGGTGTCCGCCTCGGTGACCACGCCCATCGGCCGGCCGGCCTCGTCGACCACGATCACCGCACCGTGCGAGCGCTTCGGGAGCAGGTGGATGGCGTCGCCGACCGTCTCGGTCGGGCCCAGCGTGATCGGGGTGTCGTAGACCAGGTGTCGCTGCTTGACCCAGGCGACGACGTTCGCCACCACCTCGATCGGGATGTCCTGCGGGATCACCGCGATCGCGCCCCGCCGGGCCACCGTCTCGGCCATCCGCCGGCCCGCCACCGCCGTCATGTTCGACACCACCAGCGGGATGGTGGTGCCGGTGCCGTCGGAGGTGGCCAGGTCGACGTCGAGGCGGGAGCCCAGGTCGGAGCGGGCCGGCGCCATGAAGACGTCGGTGTAGGTCAGGTCGTGCGCGGGGACCGCGCCGTGAAGGAACCGCACCCGGCCATCATTCCCGCTCGTGGTGGCTTCCGCCGAAGGTGGTCGTGGAAAACACTCCCGCCGGCCCCCGATACCGGACGATCACCCCAGCAGCAGCGCCACGGCGAGCGCGGCCATCACGGCGGCGATGAGGCCGTCCAGCACCCGCCAGGCGACGGTACGGGCGAGCAGCGGCGCGAGCCGTCGCGCACCGGCCCCGAGCGCGGTGAACCAGACCACGCTGCCCAGGGCGGCGCCGGCACCGAAGAGCCAACGGTGCGGGTGCTGCTGGGCCACCCCGCCGAGGAGCAGCACGGTGTCCAGGTAGACGTGCGGGTTCAGGTAGGTGAAGGCGGCGCAGGTGAGCAGGGTGGCCCGCAGCGTGGCGGGCGGCCGCTCGGTGGGCAGCAGCGCACCGGTGCGCAGGGCCCGGCGTGCGGCGAGTGCCGCGTAGCAGAGCAGGAACGCCGCGCCACCCCACCGGATCGCGGCCAGCAGGCCGGGCTGACCGGCCACCAGCGTGCCGACCCCGGCGATGCCCGCCGTGATCAGCAGGGCGTCTGAGACGGCGCAGGTGAGGACCACGGGCACCACGTGCTCGCGGCGCAGCCCCTGACGCAGGACGAAGGCGTTCTGGGCGCCGATGGCGACGATCAGCGCGATGGAGACCGAGAAGCCGGCGAGGGCGGAGGTGAGCACGAGACGACGCTAGGGCCGTCGACCACCACCAGTCCAACTAAAGATTTTTATGCTCGTTAAGCTGAGCTGATGGAAGCTCTCGACTCGGCACAGCTACGCACGCTCGCGGCGGTGGTCGCGGAGGGCAGCTTCGACGGAGCGGCCGGGCTGCTGCACGTCACACCATCCGCGATCAGCCAGCGGATCAAGGCGCTGGAGGAGACGGTCGGCCAGGTGCTCGTCCGCCGGACCCGACCGTGTGTGGCGACCGAGGCGGGCCGCCCCCTGCTGCGCCTGGCCGGGCAGCTCGCGCTGCTCGAACGGGAGGCGCTGGCCGAGGCGCGCGGCCCCCTGTCCGGCGGCGGTCGTACCCGGGTCGCCGTGGTGGTCAACGCGGATTCGCTCGCCACCTGGTTCCCCGGGGTGCTGGCCCGGATGCCCCAGCGGGCGGGGCTCTTCTTCGACCTGCGTCAGGACGACCAGGACCACACCACCGAGCTGCTCCGGGACGGCTCGGTGACGGCGGCGGTCACCGCTGAGCGTGCGGCGGTGCAGGGCTGCCGGGTGCTGCCGCTGGGCGCCATGCGCTACCGCCCGCTGGCCACGCCGGAGTTCGCGGCGGCGCACTTCGCCGACGGGTTCGTCCCTTCCGCGCTGGCGGGCGCGCCGCTGATCGTGTTCGACCGCAAGGACCGGGTGCAGCACCGCTTCATCGAGGCCGTGGTCGGCCGGCCGCTCGAACCGCCGGTGCACTACGTGCCGTCGGTGCCGGCCTTCAGCGAGGTGATCCGGCTCGGGCTCGGCTGGAGCCTGGTGCCCGAACAGATCGCCGCCGCCGACCTGGCCGCCGGCCGCTGCGTCGACCTCGCGCCCGGCCGCCACCTGGACGTCCCGCTCTACTGGCAGCACTGGCGGCTGGAGTCGGACGTGCTGAACGCCCTCACCGCCACCGTCCGCGCGGTCGCCGCCGAGACCCTCCGCTGACCGCGCCCCATCCCCGGTTTCGGTTAGGAGGGGCCCCTTCCTCTACCGAAGGCGCTGGGAGGGCCCTTCCTAACCGGTCAGGCGATGGTGCAGATCGCGGCGCCCGCGCTGATCACGGCGCCGACCTCGGCGGAGAGCCCGCTCACCGTGCCGGCCTTGTGCGCGTGCAGGGGCTGCTCCATCTTCATCGCCTCCAGCACCACGACGAGGTCGCCCTCGGCCACGGTGTCGCCGTCGGCGACGGCGATCTTGACGATGGTGCCCTGCATGGGGGAGGTGAGCGTGTCGCCGCCGACCGGGGCGCCGGCCCTGGCCCCACCGCCCCGCCGGGCCGGCTTGCGCGCCGCCGGCGCCGCGGTGGTCGTACCCCCGCCGAGGCCGGCGGGGAGGCTGACCTCCAGCCGCTTGCCGCCCACCTCGACCACGACGGTCTCGCGTTCGGCCGGCGCCTCGGCGGCGCCGACGGCGGCGGTGAACGCCGGCACGGTGTTGTGGAACTCGGTCTCGATCCAGCGGGTGTGCACGGTGAAGGGCTCGGCGGTGAACGCCTCGTCCCGCACCACCAGCCGGTGGAACGGCAGCGCGGTGGCCATCCCCTCGATGACCATCTCGTCCAGCGCGCGGCGGGCCCGCTCCAACGCCTCGGTACGGGTCTCCCCGGTGATGATGACCTTGGCCAGCAGCGAGTCGAAGTTGCCGCCGATCACGTCGCCTGCGGAGATGCCGGTGTCCACCCGGACGCCGGGGCCGGTGGGCAGCCGCAGCGCGGTGACCGTGCCGGGGGCGGGCAGGAAGTTGCGGCCCGGGTCCTCGCCGTTGATCCGGAACTCGATCGAGTGCCCGCGCGGCGTCGGGTCCTCGGTGATCCGCAGCTTCTCGCCGTCGGCGATCCGGAACTGCTCGCGGACCAGGTCGATGCCGGCGGTCTCCTCGGTGACCGGGTGCTCGACCTGGAGCCGGGTGTTGACCTCGAGGAAGGAGATGGTGCCGTCCTTGCCGACCAGGTACTCGACCGTGCCGGCACCGTGGTAGCCGGCCTCGCGGCAGATCGCCTTGGCGCTGTCGTGGATCTGCGCCCGCTGGGCGTCGGTGAGGAACGGCGCGGGCGCCTCCTCGACCAGCTTCTGGTGCCGGCGCTGCAACGAGCAGTCCCGGGTGCCCACCACGATCACGTTGCCGTGCTGGTCGGCGAGGACCTGCGCCTCGACGTGCCGGGGCTGGTCCAGGTACCGCTCGACGAAGCACTCGCCGCGGCCGAACGCGGCGACCGCCTCCCGGGTGGCCGACTCGAACAGCTGCGGGATCTCCTCCATGGTGCGGGCCACCTTGAGGCCCCGCCCACCGCCGCCGAAGGCCGCCTTGATGGCCACCGGCAGGCCGTGGTCGACGGCGAAGGCCATCACCTCGTCCGGGCTGGCCACCGGGTCGGGGGTGCCGGGGACCAGCGGCGCGCCGGCGCGCTGGGCGATGTGCCGGGCGGTGACCTTGTCGCCGAGGTCGCGGATCGCCTGCGGGGTGGGGCCGATCCAGGTCAGCCCGGCGTCGATGACCGCCTGGGCGAAGTCGGCGTTCTCGGAGAGGAAGCCGTAGCCCGGGTGCACGGCGTCCGCGCCGGCCTTGGCGGCGACGTCGAGCAGCTTGTCGATGCGCAGGTACGTGTCGGTCGCGCTGTCCCCACCGAGGGCGTACGCCTCGTCGGCGAGCGTGGCGTGCAGGGCGTCGCGGTCGGAGTCCGCGTACACCGCGACGCTGCCCAGGCCGGCGTCGCGGCAGGCCCGGATCACGCGGACGGCGATCTCGCCGCGGTTGGCGATGAGTACCTTGCGCACCTCGTGGCTCCTCCCGGCAGGTTACTGACCGGGAGTGTATCGGCCGGCCTGGTGGCCCTAACGATCGCTCAGTGTGGGATGCCGCACTGTGGGCAGCGAGTTCTCCTCAAACTTGACTATTACGCTTGTCGGATGTCTGCGACTCGGATGATGATCCTCGGTCTGGTGCGCTGGATGCAGCCCGTGCATGGCTACGACGTGCGCCGCGAGCTGCTGAGCTGGAACGCCGACAAGTGGGCCAACGTGCAGCCGGGGTCGATCTACCACGCGCTGCGCAAGTTGACCGAGGAGGGGCTGCTCCGCGCCGTGGCCACCGAGCAGGTCGGCGCCCGGCCGGCGCGCACGACGTACGAGGTGACCCCCAAGGGCGAGGACGAGTTCGAGACGCTGCTGCGCGGCCTGTGGTGGAACCTCTCCGAGCCACCCGACCCGTTCGTGGCGGCGTTCTCCTTCCTGCCCGCCATGCCGCGTGCCGAGGCGGCGGCGGCACTGCGCAACCGGGCCAACCTGCTGCGCGCCGGCATCGAGTCGATGCGCGCCTCGCTGGAGTCGGACTGGGTGCGTACCACCAAGCCGGTGCACGTCGGCTGGATGTTCGAGCTCTGGTCGGCGCGGGCGGAGGCGGAGCTGGCCTGGTGCGAGCGGATCGCGGGACGCATCGAGTCCGGGGTGTCGTACCTACCTGTTGAGCTGACCGACGCGGAGGCGTGGTCGCGATTTCCCGGCGGCGCCGAGCCGACCGCTTCCGACGCGGAATAATCAACGTTGACCAAAAGCGTTATATCGCGTTAGCCTGCTGACGGCACAGCGGGGGAGTACGCCGTCCGGCGTCGTCCCCGGACTCGACGGCCGGTCACCTCCGGCCCGGACGACCAGGAGCAGAAATGATCGAGACCAGGGGGCTGCGGAAGTCCTTCCGCTCCCGCGCGGGTCGAGAGACGAAGACCGTGGACGCCGTGCGCGGGGTCGACCTGCAGGTCACCGAGGGGGAGATCTACGGGTTCCTCGGCCCCAACGGCGCGGGCAAGACCACCACGCTGCGGATGCTCGCCACGCTCATCGAGCCGGACGGCGGCGAGGCCACCATCGCCGGCGCCGACCTGCGCAAGAACCCGGCCGAGGTGCGCCGCCGGATCGGCTACGTGCCGCAGGGCGGCAGCACCTGGGACGAGTCGACCGCCCGCGAGGAACTCGTCCTCCACGCCCGGATGTACGGCATCGGCAAGGCCGACGCGCAGCGGCGTGCCGCCCGCGCCCTGGAGGCCTTCCAGCTCATCGAGTACGCCGACCGCAAGTGCAAGACCTACTCCGGCGGTCAACGTCGGCGGGTGGAGATCGCGCTCGGCATCATCCACGACCCGAAGGTCGTCTTCCTCGACGAGCCGACCACCGGCCTCGACCCGCAGAGCCGCGCGCACATGTGGGACGAGATCCGACGGCTGCGTACCGAGGGGATGACCGTCTTCATCACCACGCACTACCTCGACGAGGCCGACGCGCTCTGCGACCGGATCGCGATCATGGACCACGGCGAGGTGGTGGCCGAGGGCACTCCGGCCGAGCTCAAGCGGGAGATCTCCGGCGACGTGGTGCTGGTCGGCCTCGACCTGGCCGCCACCCCGCAGGCCGCGCAGGTGCTCGACGGCGAGCCGTACGTCAACAAGCTGGAAACCGCCGACGAGGGTGGGCTGCGCCTCTTCGTCGACGAGGGCGCCACCGCCATCCCGCAGATCCTCCGCCGGCTCGACAACGCCGGCCTCACGCTGACCTCGATCGAGCTGCACCGACCCAGCCTCGACGACGTCTTCCTGACCAAGACCGGCCGCTCGCTGCGCGAGTCCTGAGACCCGGAGACCCTTCATGAAACTCGCCCGTGACACCTGGCTGATCTTCCAGCGCCAGTTCCAACTGCTGCTGCGCAACCCGGTCTGGGTCTTCGTCGGCGTCTTCCAGCCGGTGATGTACCTGCTGCTCTTCGCCCCGCTGCTCAAGCCGGCGCTGAACGCGCCCACCCAGGCCGCCGCCTACAAGATCTTCGTACCCGGCCTGCTGGTGCTGCTCGCCATCTTCGGCGGCCTGTTCCAGGGCTTCGGCCTGATCGCCGAGCTGCGCGCCGGGGTCATCGAACGATCCCGGGTCACCCCGGTGAGCCGGCTCGCCCTGCTGCTCGGCCGCTCGCTGCGCGACGTCGTGTCGCTGATGGTGCAGGCGGTCATCATCACCCTGCTGGCGCTCCTGTTCGACCTGCGGGTGTTCCTCGGGGACCTGCTGCTGGCGTACCTGATGCTCGCCCTGATCGCACTGATGACCTCGGCCGTCTCGTACGGCGTCGCGCTGAAGGTCAAGAGCGAGGACGCGCTCGCCCCGCTCATGAACACCGTCGCCCAGCCGGTGCTGCTGCTCTCCGGCATCCTGCTGCCGCTCACCTTCGCGCCCGGCTGGTTGCAGGGCATCGCCGACTGGAACCCGTTCTCCTGGGCGGTCGACGGCACCCGCGCCCTCTTCGCCGGCGACCTCGGCAACGACAAGGTCTGGCAGGGGCTCACCATCACCGCGGTGCTCGCGGTGGCCGGCGTCATCTGGGCCGCCCGCCAGTTCGCCCGCAGCGTCCGCTGACGAGAGCTGCCTCTCACCTGCGGCGGGGCCTCGGCCGAGCGCTTGTAGCGTAAGGCCGGTGCCCCGCCTCACCCGTGACCGGACCACCTGGCTGACCTACGCCCAACTGGGCCTGTGGGGCTTCTTCCTCTACGGCTTCGGCCCGGTCGTCCCCCTGCTCCGCGACGAGCAGGGCACCAGCGCCGCCGTCGCCGGTCTGCACAGCAGCGCCATCGCGGTCGGCGCGCTGCTCGGCGGGGCCCTCTTCGCCCCTCTCGCCCGCAGGATCGGCCGCGGGCCGGCCATCTGGACCGGCGTGGCCGGGGTCGGCGCGGGCGTCGCCGCGTTCGGCACCGTCCGGCCGCTGCCGGCCACCCTCACCGCCGTCGCCGTCATCGCCACCTTCGGGATGATCGTGGTCAGCGGGGTCGCCGTCGTCCTCACCGCCCAGCACGGCGCGGGCGCACCCGCCGCGCTCACCGAGGCGAACGCCGTCTGCGCCGGCATGGGCATCCTCGCCCCGCTGGTGATCGGCGCCAGCGTCGACGCCGGGCTGGGCTGGCGACCGGTGATGGCCGTCGAGGTCGGGCTGATCGCGCTCGTCGCCCTCGCGGCGCTGACCTTCCGGGTACGCCTCCCGCACACCGCTACCGCTACCGCGGCTACCGCTGCCCCTGCCTCCGGTGCCGCGGCTGCCTCTGCCCCGGACGCTCGGGCGCTGTCGGCCTCCGGTGGCGGGGAGCGGGCCCTGCCGGCGGCGTACTGGATCGCCTGGTTGTTGATGGCGGTGACCGGCTCGATCGAGGTGTGCCTGTCGCTCTGGACCGCCGACGTGCTGCGCTCGCACGCCGGACTGAGTGCCGGCACCGCCGCCGCGGCGGTCGCCGCGATCGTCTGCGGAATGTTCGTCGGTCGCCTCGTCGGCGGCCGGATCGCTCTGCGTCTACAGCCCGTGCCGCTGCTGCTGGCCGCGCTCGGCCTGTCGTTCGCCGGCTTCGCGCTCTTCTGGGGCGCGACGGCGGGCTGGCTGGCGGTTACCGGCCTGGTGGTGCTGGGGCTGGGCAACGCGCTGCACTACCCGTTGGCCATTTCGATCGCCCTCGCCGTGGCCGGTCCGGCCGCCGAGCGGGCGGCCGGCTGGTCCGCGTACTCCATGGGGGTCGGCTTCGGCATCGCGCCGGTGGCACTCGGTCGGCTGGCCGACGGGATCGGACCGCACCTGGCGTTCCTGGTGCTGCCCGGCTTCATCGCGGTGGCCGCGCTGCTCGCCGTGCGCCTCGGTCGCTCGCTGCGCCCGTCGGTCCAGGATCAGGATCTGACGCCAGTCGGTGCCTGACGAGTCTGGTCCAGCCTTGTTTGCGTGGTCAGTCGGGCTCCAGCCTCGCTTGATCGACTCGGTTTGCTGGAAGTCGGGGTGTCCCAGGCGGCGCGATGCCCCGACTTGCAGGAACTCGAGTGGATCAAGCCAGGGTTGGCGTAGCGGGCGGGGTCAGCGCACCCGGGCCAGGGTCAGGCCGTCCGCGATCGGCAGCATCACCGGGTCCACCCGTACGTCGGCCAGCACCTCGTCGTTGAAGGCGGCGATCGCCCGGTCGTCGGCGTTCTGCGGGGCGATCACCCGGCCGCCGCGCAGGACGTTGTCGACCGCGATCACCCCGCCCGGGCGCATCCGGGGTACCAGTTCCGCCCAGTAGACCGGGTAGCCCGTCTTGTCCGCGTCGATGAACGCGAAGTCGAGGTACCGCTCGTACGGCAGCTCGCGCAGCGTGTCCCCGGCGGGGCCGATGCGCAGCTCGATACGGTCCTGCACGCCGGCCCGGGCCCAGTACCGCCGGGCGATGCCGGTGTACTCCTCGGAGATGTCGAAGCAGGTGAGCCGGCCATCGGCGGGCAGGCCGCGGGCGATCGCCAGCGAGGAGAGCCCGGTGAAGGTGCCCACCTCGACGGCCTGCCGCACGCCGAGCAGGCGGGTGAGAAAGGTCAGGAACGCGGCCTGCTCCGGCGCCACCTGCATGCCGGCCTGCTCCGGCAGGACCCCCCGGGTCTCCTCGGCCAGATCGCGGATGATCTCGTCCGGCGGGCCGCCGTGCGCGACCAGGTACGCGTGCAGCTCGTCGGTGAGCGGGATCGACTTCGTGGTCATGGCCGGACGCTCCCCAGCGGCTCGATCGACTGGCCGCCCGGCGCGACCTTCGTCCACAGGTCGGTGATCCGCACGTCCAACTCGGCGAGGAGCCGACGCAACAATGGCAGGGACAGCCCGACGACCGTGCCCGAGTCACCCTCGATCCGCTCCAGGAACGGCCCGCCCAACCCGTCGATGGTGAACGCGCCGGCCACCGCCAGCGGCTCACCGCTGGCCACGTACGTGGCGATCTCGTCGTCGCTGATGTCGGCGAAGTGCACGGTGGTGGAGGCCACCGCCTCGGCCCGTCGCCCCCCGCCGGCGTCGATCAGGCAGTGCCCGCTGTGCAACACCCCGCTGCGCCCCCGCATCCGCAGCCAGCGCTGGGTGGCGTCCGCCGCGTCCACAGGCTTGCCGAGGATCTCCCCGTCGAACGCGAGCACCGAGTCGCAACCGATCACCAGGGTCTGCCGGTCGGCCGCCGGGCTCAACCGGGTCAGCACCGCCTGCGCCTTGAGCCGGGCCAACTCCAGGCAGAGCTCCTCGGCCCGGTTGGTCACCACCAGCGACTCGTCCACCCCGCTGATCAGCACGTCCGGCTCGATCCCGGCGGCCTGGAGCAACTTGCGACGGGCAGGACTCGCCGAAGCGAGCACGAGGCGGGGCGGCAGGGAAGCAGACACCCGACCGACGTTACCGGCTCACCACCACACCGGCGGGCCGGCCCGACGTGTCGGCCATCAGATCGCGGTCGACGTGTCGGAGCGCTCGGTCCCCGGTAGGTAGCGCTAGGGTCCCGGCCTGTCCCGTTCCGGTTCCGGTTCCGGCTCTGGCTCTTGTCGGCGCCGGGCTGGTGGTCGTGGTGCGCGGGCCGGGTTCGGGCTCGGGTTCGGGGTCCGGGTCGGGGTTCGGGTCGGGCGATGATCGACTCGACATCAGCGATATCGGGGTGTCCGGGTGGTTGGGATACCCCGATATCGCTGACCTCGTGTTGATCAAAGCTCTGCCAGCAGTCAGCGGCTGATCCGTGGCGGTGGATCGTCACCACGGCGGCGGCGCCGGGCCACCAATGCCCAGGTCACGCCGGCGGCCACGATCACCCCAAGGGTGGCCAGGCCGCGCAGCGTCGCGCCGTCATCGCCATCCGGCTGGGCGACATCCGTCGTGCTCGGACCACCACCCGCAGGCGCAGTGGCCGACTCGAAACCTAACGGGGGTACGTCCGCCGTCAGCGCCGCCACCAGATCGATCACGCCGTAGCCGTACTCGTCGTCTCGTCCCGGCGGGCCCTTGTCGATGGCCGTCGCGGTGAGTCGATGTGCCACCTCCCGAGCCGGCAGGTACGGGTACTTGGACCTGATCAACGCTGCCACCCCCGCCACAATCGCCGTGGCGTCCGAGGTGCCCGTGCCCTTCCGATACTTGCCGTCGATGCTGGTGCTGTAAATGTCTACCGCAGGCGCCACTACATCGATCTCCGGACCCGTCACGGAGATGGCAGCATGATTGCCGTCCCGACCAATCCCACCAACGGCAATAACGCCTGGGTGTCGCGCTGGGTAGCCGACCGTTTGCATTCGAGGCGAATTGCCGGCTCCTGCCACTACGACAACGTCGGCCCGCAATGCGTTCGTGACCGCTTGCTGGAGACGTATGCTTGCACTAGCGACAATTGAAATGCTGATTACGTGCGCACCGTTTGTGACAGCGTAATCTATCGCAGATGCTAAAGCGTCTGTTTCGCCGTCCTCGCCTGGCGGAGAGCAGTAGACTGGTAATACTTTGGCCCTAGGAGCGATCCCTAGCGCGCCTGCCCGTCCTGCTCCATGCGCGGCGATAAGCCCTGCCATTCCCGTGCCATGACCATCTCGGTCCAATCGTCCGTCGCCGCCGCCTCCCGCAATTACATCCTTCCCCGGCAGAAGATTGCCGTGTAGGTCCGGATGCGGGTCAACCCCGCTGTCAGGGACAGCAACGGTGACCCCCTCGCCTAGGCTAAGGCGCTGCGCATCGGCAACCTTGAGAAAGCGAACGTGCCACTGCTCGTTTTGGCCGCGCCGAGCACTAGCTTCAGGTGCGGGCAGAAAGGTTCCTGCCGAGAAGACTGAAACCGCCAACGTAACCGCGACAGAACGCAGCTTCAGCTTCACCGGGGTAGACCGAGCGCGGGGCCCGGGTCGATCGGACCATCCTCGTTTGGAGGAAGAACTACTGGTGCCACTCCTCCCTGGGTCTCCCAAGGGTGGTCCGGGTCCCAGCGGCGTTGCTCGTTGCCGCCCTCATCTGCTTGCTGTCGTGGAGGCCGATTTTGCCCGCCACCCATGCCAGAAGCGGCACCGAATCCCGGAGCACCCCCCATAGGCGACATGCCAATTGCGCTGCTTTGCGGGCGCCCAGCGCCAGGGCGCGAACCTGCCGCTCCCGATGGTGCGGTGCCGGCCCCGCCGCCCCCGATCACCCCGCCTATGGGGTTTACACGACGAGGCGAGGCAGGGCCGGCCCCCGGCTGGCCCAGCCCCATCCCCGGCGTTCCCCCGATCAGGCCGCCTGGTGGCATGGGTCGGGATATTGGCGAGGGTGCCGGCGCGGCTCGAAATCCAGTTTGTCCTTGGGGTGCCGATGGACCTGCCGATCCACGTTGCTGCGTGGACGGTGCTGGTGACGTCCGTCCGTAGGGGCCAGGAGGCCGCAGCGCTGGTGACGCGCTGAAGTTGGGTGGCTGGTTGAGCGCCCCTGGCTGCGGTGCACGTGATACGTCCGGGGCCGGTGCCATCGCTGACCCTGAACCAGCCCCACCAAGTACCGGTCCTACCCCGGTTATGGTCGGAACTCGCTCAGAGCGGGACGGACCTAACGAGTGACTCAAACCCGAAGCCTGACTGGCCGTTGGCATAGGCACCGGCACGATTGGTGGGATAGTCGGCGCGGTACCTGCTGGGGAGACAACCTCTTCATCAACTTTTGGAGCAGGTCGGGGAGGTGGTTGGCGGAGGGTGGCTTGGGCTTGTTGGAGTTCGCCACTCAGGCCGTACATCATCCCGCGCGCCTGTCCGTTCAGCCGCTCCAGTTCCGCATCGGTCACCGGTGATTCGGCCACCCGGCTGCCCATGACGGCCTTCGGATCGGCCGCGGTCGCCTCGTACGCCTGCTTCTGTTGGAGCTTGTCCGCGTACTCCTGATGGATCTTGCGGAGCTCGGCCCGGGTGCTGCCGATGGCCTGGGCCGCGGCGGACAGCGCGGTGTAGTTGGCGGCGGCGGCGTCGTGGGTGTGCCGCACCTTGTCGATCAGCTCGTCGAGTTGGGCGAGGTACGCGCGGGAGGCGCCGCTGGTCTCTGGCGGCCATGCCTCGGCGAGGCCGCGTCGGTATTCCTGGAGGCGGCCGAGATGGATCTGGGCCAGGTCACAGACCTTGCGCCAGCCGGCGACCTGCTTCCAGTGGTTGGTGGTGTCGTGGTCCTGGAGGCACGCCCACATGCTGTTGACGTCCATCAGTCGCCAGTCGGTGAGGCCGGACGCCCGGCCGTTGCCTCGCTCGATCACGGCAGCACCACCGGGTCGTCGATGTCGGGGCCGGTCGGGTCGGAGAGCGCCGGCGACGGGCCGGACGGCAGGACGGTGGAAGGGTCGGCGAGGGCCCACTCGACGTCGCCCACCCGGGCTGCGGAGAAGGCGTCGGTGCCGGCGTACCTGGTGGCGACCCGGTCGGCGGCGGCGGCGAGGTGGCCGGTGGCGCCGCGCACGGCGTAGACCATCTCGGTGGTTGCCTGCTGGGTCTGGTGGTGGGCGTGCAGGAAGTCGACCAGCTCGATGAAGGCGTCGCAGGGGTTGGGCACCGCGGCCATCATGTCGTCGGCGATGTACGACAGGTGCGGCGCGTAGTTGTGCTCGACCTCGGCGGCGAGCCGGTCGGCGAACTCCCGTAGCTGGCGGATGTCGGCCTCGATGCCACCGTAGTCACGCAGCCAGGGCGCTGGCTGGTCCTCCTCGGGGATCATCGATCCTCCTTACCGTCACGGCACCGTTTCCCAGAGTGAGGTTAACGGCTGCCCGCGACCCTGGCAGCCCCCGAGGATGGTCGGCTCAGCGGGGCAGGCCGGAGGCCCGCCACCCGCCGAGGCGGGGCGAGGGCGCGGTGCCGGCCGGTCGGCCGCTGCGCGCCCAGGTGGACGTGGCGACGGGCGCGGTGGCGGCGGTCGGGCGGGAGCGTGCGACGATCGCACCCACCAGGGCGGCCAGTTCCTCGGCGGTCGGTACGCCGCGGACGACCCGGAGCAGCGGCTCTTCGGCAGACATGCCGCCAGGGTACGCGGCGCGAAGTTGCGCGAACCGCACAGTGGCGTGCCGGCGGTGTGAGGGTCGGGGGCTCCGGGTACCGTCTCAGCGATGTCGAACCCGCTTCCCCAACTCGTCGCTGACCGATACCGGCTTCTGTCGCCGCTCGGCCAGGGCGGCATGGGTCGGGTGTGGAAGGCACGCGACGAGGTGTTGCATCGCGACGTCGCCATCAAGGAGTTGGTGCCGCCGCCGAGTCTCACCGACGAGGAGCGCCGTGAGATGCGCGAGCGCTCGTTGCGGGAGGCGCGGGCCATCGCCCGGCTCAACCACGTCAACGTCGTCCGCATCTTCGACGTGCTGCGCACCGACGGCGACCCGTGGATCGTCATGGAGTACGTGGCGTCGAAGTCCTTGCAGGACCATCTGGCCGAGGACGGGCCGGTGTCGCCGGCCCGCGCGGTGGAGATCGGCCTCGGCGTGCTGGGCGCGCTGAAGGCGGCGCACAAGGCCGGGGTCATGCACCGGGACGTGAAGCCCGGCAACGTGCTGCTCGGCGACGACGGCCGGGTGGTGCTGACCGATTTCGGCCTGGCCACCATTCCGGGCGACCCGAACGTGACCCGCACCGGCATGGTGCTCGGCTCGCCCGCGTACATCGCGCCGGAGCGGGCCCGCGAAGGCACCGCCGGGCCGGAGGCCGACCTGTGGTCGCTGGGCGCGACGCTCTACGCGGCGGTCGAGGGCAAGTCGCCGTACGCGCGGCCCTCGGCGATCGCCACGCTGGCGGCGCTGGCGACCGAGCCGATGCCGCCGCCGAAGAACGCCGGTCCACTGAAGCCGGTGCTCAACGGACTGTTGCGCAAGGACCCGAACGAGCGGATCAACGCCGAGGTGGCGGAGCGCCTGCTGCGCCGCGCCGGGGGCAAGCGGGCGCGCAGCATCTCGCTGCTGGATGGCGTACGCCGGCCGGGGCCGAATGGTCCGCGCGAGCCGCGCCCGCCGGTCGTGCCGGCGCCGCGACCTGCCGAGGAGCGCGCCGACAAGCCGGTGACGCCGCCGGCACCGCGTACCCCGCCCGTGACGGCCGCACCCGCCGGAGGCGCGGCCTCCTCCGTGGACGCCACGCCGACGGCCGTGGTGCCTCCAGCGCCGGACGCCGACCCGACGGCGAAGGTGCCGACCGACGCGCCAGCCGAGCCGACCGCCGCGATGGACCGTCCGACCACATCGGACACCGCGTCGACCGCCGGTGTCGCGGAGTCGGGCGACACGTCCGCCGACGGTACGACCAACGCCGCGCCGGGCGACGAGGAGCCGACCGCCGTCGACGGCCCGCTGGTGGAGCCGGCGACGCCGGCGGTGGAGCGCAGGCCGAACACGCCGACCTCGGTCATGCCGGCTCCGGTGAGCCCGCCCGCCGCCCCGGCCGGCCGCGCGCCAGTGGTGCCCTTCGAGGGTACGAAGCCGAACAACACCCGACGTAACCTGCTCGTCGGTGCCCTGGTGGCCGTACTGCTGATCGGCCTCGTGGTGCTCGTTCCGCTGCTGAGCGACGGCAAGGACGACGGCGGGACCCCGCAGGCCGATCCGACGACCGGGGCGACCGCGACCTCCGCGCCGACGCCGCAGAATTCCGAGCCGGTGGCGCCCGCGCCCACCACCGGCGCCTCCAGCCCGACGGCGTCGGCCACCCCCTCGGCCGACCCGAACGCGCTGCCGGCCGGCTGGAAGCTGCACCGGGACCCGGCCGGCTTTACCCTGCCGCTGCCCGACGGCTGGGTGCGCAAGGACGTCGGTGAGAACACGATCGTCTTCGACGAGTCCAACGGGCCGGGCGAGCTGCTCGTCCAGTGGACCAGCAATCCGGCGGACGACGCGGTCGCCGACTGGCAGAGCAAGGAGCCGGACCGGCGGAAGTTCGTGAACAACTACCAGAACCTGGGCATCAAGCGCTGCAACTTCTGGAAGACCTGCGGCGACTGGGAGTGGCTGGAGACCCGCGACGGGACCAGGATCCACGTCCGCAACCGGGGCTTCGTCACCGCCAGCAATCGCGGCTACGCCCTGCGGTGGGAGATCGCGCAGAAGGACTGGCAGGCCAACCTGCCCAACTTCGACCGGATCGCCAAGGGCTTCGTGCCCGACCGTAGGGACTGAAATTCCCTCGCATGACCTTCCGTCGCCCGGGGTATCTGATCTCCGACGACGGAAGGAGGTACGACATGGGTTACCGATACAGAAGCGCCCGGCCCCGGCTGGCACTGTGGATGCTCGTCGCCCTCGGTGATGCGGCACTGCTGCTGGTAGGCGCCGGAATTCCGGTGCTCGTCGCGCTGCTCAGCGTCGTGGCTGTCACCGTCGGTGGGGTGGGTGCCTGGCGGATGGGCCGGCGGGACGCCCCGGTCCGCAGGGACGCCCCGGCGATGGTGCCGGCGATGAGCCGGCGGCGGGCCTGACTCGTACCGGCGCAGGGGTGGCGGCAGCCGGACCGATTGTCCACCGTGCGGTGACAGCCGATCCCGCTGCCGCCAACCGCTGTCAGGCCGTGTTGTTCGCCAGCGCGATCAGGCGCGTCCGGTCACCGTTCCAGTAGTTGCGGTCCACGTCCCCACTGATCCCCGAGACTCGGCCGGTAGCGGTGTACTGCCAGAAGCTCCACACCGGAGCGCCGGCCGGCAGGGCGCCCGGCGTGCTCGACCAGCGGGCCAGCCACAGCGGGTGGTTGGCCCAGGGGCCGGTCCAACTGCCGGTGCACTGGTTCCAGAAGCTGGTGGTGGTGTAGATGACCGCGTACCGGCCGGTGCGGGAGCGGTAGGTGTTGAGGAAGTCCTGGACCCAGTTCCGCATGCCCGTGGTGCTCAGCCCGTAGCAGTAGCCACCGCTGTACGGGTTGGCCTCGAGGTCGAGTGCCGCCGGCAGCGTGCGGCTGTCCGCCGACCAGGCGCCGCCGTTGGAGGCCAGGTAGTTCGCCTGGGTCGAGCCGGCAGAGATGTTGGGCCGGGCGAAGTGGTACGCCCCGCGGATCACCCCGGCGTTGTACGCGTTGACGTAGTTGGCGTTGAAGTTCGGGTCCTTGTAGCTGGTGCCCTCGGTGGCCTTGATGAAGGCGAACTGGATGCCGGCGCTGCGCACGCTGGTCCAGTTGATGGTGCCCTGGTAGCGGGAGACGTCGACGCCGGGCGTGGTGGCGGCGGCCGCGGGGCCGGCGGTCGCGACCAGGGTCGCCGCGGCGGCCGCGAGCACGGTGAGGCCGGCCGCGAGTACGCGGCGCAGCGGTGATCTGGTACGGGCCATGGCTGCCTCCAAAGGACGGCGTTCTATTGACGCTCATCATTGGAGATAACTGCCCTAGATCACAAGAGCCGTAGAGAAAACTTTCATCGACGGGTGTCGGTGGCCCGGACGGATTGCCGCGGGGCGGATCAGCGCAGGGTGGCGGGATCAAGCTGCCAGCGGAACGGTTCCGCTGTGGTCAGCGTCTCGCCCGGCTTGGCCACCTGCTCCTCGACGTAGTGCGCGCCGTCCAGCCGGAACAGCCGCAGCGAGTGACCGTCGCCGTCCTGCTCGACCAGCAGATACCAGGGGATCCGCGCGATGGCGTAGAGCTGCATCTTGACCAGCCGGTCGGCGGCGGCGTTGCCCGGTGAGACGATCTCGCAGACCAGGACCACCTCGGCGGCCTCCACGATCGTGCCCTCGTCGTCGGTGTCCGCCACGACCACGTCCGGAATGACGATCCGGTCGACCCCGAGGCGGACGTTGACGGCCTCGAAAACGAGGAGGTTCTGGGGCCGCGCTGCTGGACGCAGGCTGTCGACGAGGTTCCACGACACCAACTGGTGCCGCTTGCTCGGGGCAGGGCTCACGATCAGGCTCCCGTCGAGCAGCTCGATCCGGTCCGGGGTCTCACCCAGGGCGAGGTAGTCGGCCTCGGTCCAGAGCCCGACGTGATGTCCCAGGGGTTCCGCACTCACCGGCGCTCACCTCCCGCTCCACTCGCCACCCGATCAGTCTCACAGGATACGAGCCGGTGCCCGAGGAGCGACACGAACGCCGCCGGTAGGCTCGCGCCCCATGATGTCGATCGACGGGCTGGGCAACCTCTGGGACACGCTGTTCGGCGCGCAGCCGGACCCGCCCCCGCTGCTGGTGCTGCTGACCGCCGCCGTCGCGCTGGTGGTGGTCTCCACGCGGCTGCCCTGGCGGATCGCCCGCAACGCGATCACCATCGCGCACGAGGGCGGGCATGCTCTGGTCGCCCTGCTCACCGGTCGCAAGCTGCGCGGCATCCGACTGCACTCGGACACCTCCGGGCTGACGCTCTCGGCCGGCCGGCCCAGCGGACCGGGCATGATCCTGACCCTGCTCGCCGGTTACGTCGCACCGCCGCTGGTCGGGCTGGCCGGCGCGTGGCTGCTCGGCGGTAACCGGATCACCCTGCTGCTCTGGGTGGCCGTGGCACTGCTGCTCGCCATGCTGGTGATGATCCGCAACGCGTTCGGTGTGGTGTCGCTGCTGGTCACCGGTGCCGTGGTGCTCGCCGTCTCCTGGTACGCCACCCCGCAGGTGCAGGCGGCGTTCGCGTACACCGGGGTGTGGTTCCTGCTGCTCGGCGGGGTGCGGCCGGTGGTGGAGCTGCAACGGCTGCGTTCGCGCGGCCGGATGCCCGCCTCCGACGCCGATCAGCTCGCAGGCCTCACCCCGTTCCCCGCGTTCTTCTGGGTGGTGGTGTTCGCCCTGGTCAACCTCGCCGTACTGGTGGCCGGCGCCCTGCTGCTGGCGGGCCCCATCCTCACCGACGCAGCCCTGACCGTCTGACCCCGTCCCGATCCGGGCGATCATGGACTTGTGGTGGGTTACCAAAGCCCTGAACCACCATCAACCGGGCACCACAACTCCATGATCGACGGGCGGGGGCGGTAGCGTCGCAGGGCATGGACGAGCTGACCAGCCGGACCCGCGATGCGTACGACCGGATCGCCGCGGACTTCGCGGCCCGGAACCCGGGTATGCCGGCGAGCTATCTCGCGCTCGCCGACGATGTCCAGCGCCGGTGCGCGGGACCCCTGCTCGACCTGGGCTGTGGCGTCGGCCGGGACCTCGCCTTCTGGGCCGAGCGTGGCGTCGCCACGGTGGGGCTGGATCTCTCGCAGGGAATGCTCGCCATCGCCCGTACCCGGACCACCGCCCCGCTGGTGCAGGCCGACATGCTGGGCGTGCCCTTCGCCGACGCCGCCTTCGGCGCGGTCTGGTGCTCTGCCGCCCTGTTGCACCTGCCCAAGGCGCTGGCGCCGGTCGCGCTCGCCGAGGTGCGCCGGGTGCTGCAACCCGGCGGGGTGCTGCTGGTTTCCCTGCAGGAAGGCAACGGGGAGAGCTGGGACCGCTGGGCGGGTGAGGACGTGGATCGGTTCTTCGCCCGCTACTCGCCGGACGGGTCGCACGCTCTGTTGGCCGGCGCGGGTTTCACGCCGCTGCGGATGGAACGGGACGTGTCGCCGGTCAGGCAGCGCTGGCTGTGCCACCTCGCCGAACGGGCAGAATGACGCCATGCGATACGTGATCATCGGGGCGGGCGCGGTCGGCGGGACCATAGGCGTACGGCTGGCCGAGTCGGGCCACGAAGTGACCCTGGTGGCCCGCGGCGCGCACCTGGCCGCGATGCGCGAGCGGGGCCTGACCCTGCGCCAGCCCGACGGCGAGGTCACCGCCCGACTGACCGCGGTGGACGGCCCCGGTGACCGGCCGCTGCCCGCCGACACCGTGCTGATGCTGACCGTCAAGTCGCAGGACACCGCGGGCGCGCTGGCCGCCTGGGCGGACGCGCCGGTGGCCGGCGGTGGTACGGCCGCGGAGCGGCTGCCCCTGGTCACCGCGCAGAACGGGGTGGCCAACGAGCGGGCGGCGCTGCGGCTCTTCGCCGACGTGCACGCGGTCTGCGTCTGGCTGCCGGCCACCCACCTGGAGCCGGGCGTGGTGGTGGCCAACGGGCACCCGCATCCGGGGATGCTGCACATCGGGCGATACCCCGCCGATGCCGCCGACATCGACCGGGCGGTCGCCGCCGACCTGACCGCCGCCGGGTTCGTGGCCCCGGTCCGCGCCGACGTGATGCGCTGGAAGTACGGCAAGCTGCTCAACAACCTCGGCAACGGCCTCCAGGCGTTGCTCGGCGGCGACATCCCGGACGCCCTGTCCGAGCGGGTCCGCGCCGAGGGCGTCGCCACGCTCGCCGCCGCCGGTATCGCGCACACCTCGACCGCCGAGGAGGCGGCCGAGCGCGGCGACAAGGTCCAGCAGCGCCCGGTGCGGGGCGAGTCCCGCTCCGGCGGCTCCACCTGGCAGAGCCTGGCCCGGGGCGCCGGCTCGACGGAGGTCGACCACCTCAACGGCGAGATCGTGTTGCTCGGGCGGCTGCACGGCGTACCGACGCCGGCCAACGCGGCCGTGCAGCGCGCGGTGCGCCGGGCGGTCCGGGAGCGGATTGCGGCCGGCGCCTTCCCGCTCGCCGAGCTGGAGAAGATGATTCCCTGATCGGGGCAACCGGCGGCACCACCCGGCGCGTGTTCCCTGCGACCGACACGGGGAGGTAGCGGGGTGCCGGACGTCGACGGGTTCGACGAGTTCTACCGGGGAAGTCGGCAACGGCTGCTCGGGTTCGTCTACGCCCTGACCGGCGATCGGGTCGAGGCGCAGGACGCCGTGCAGGAGGCGTACATCCGGGCGTGGCAGCGCTGGTCCACGGTCAGCCGGTACGACGATCCGGAGGCGTGGGTGCGCGTGGTGGCCAGCCGGGTCGCCGTCAGCCGGTGGCGCAGCCTGCGCAGTCGCGCCCGCGCGTACCTGCGGCACGGGGCCTCCGAGACCGTTCCCGGGCCGGGCACCGACACGGTCGAGGTGGTCGCCGCGCTGCGACGGCTGCCCGAGGAGCAGCGCACCGCGATCGCCCTGTACTACCTGATGGGCATGCCGGTAGCCGAGGTGGCGCGGGAAACCGAGGCTCCCGTCGGCACGGTGAAGGCCCGACTCTCCCGGGGACGCGCGGCGCTCGCCGGGCTGCTCGCCGTCTCTGACCTGGAGGAGGCCGCCGATGCGTGACGACCTGACATTCGTCGAGCGGGTCCACCGGGACCTGCGCGACGTGCGGTGGCCCGAGCCGCAGGAGATCCGGGCCCGGGCCAGGCGACGCAGCCGGCGTACGGCCGTGGCGGCGACGGTCGTACTGACGCTCGCGGGCGTCTCCGCCTTCGTCGTGACCGGAAACCGTGGCGAGTCGGCACCGCCCCCGGTGGCGGCCTCGGCCGCCCCGACCGCACCTGCCCGTGGCGAGATCGCCCTCGAGTCACTGCTGCAACCGGCCGACCTCGCGCAGCCGGCGCGCATGCAGCTCAGCGAGTCGGGGTTGACTGAGCCGGTCCTCGTGGAACACATGCTGGGCCGCTGCCGGGAGAGCCAGGGAATGGCAGCCGGCTGGCCGACGTCCCACTGGTCACGGTCACAGACTCTGCTGCGGGATCGCCCCGTCGACCGCAACCCTCGTGATGTGCTGCTCAGACAGGATGTGTACCGGGTGGCTCCGGAGGCGGCCGCGTCGTTCTTCGCCGACCTCGACCGGCTGGTGGCACCCTGCGCCGAGTGGCGCAGCTTCGCGCGCTACGACCTGGAAGGGGCCACGGGGACTGCTGAGGTGACGCACCGCTGGGCGGTGGTCCAGCGGGGCTTCGCGGGCGACGGGGCGGCCCTGCTGCGCTACAGCGAGTCGGAGCCCCGCGATCGGGAGACCGGCCGAGCCCTCGGCGTGGAACCGGCGTCGACCAGCACCGCCGTGGTCCGGGTGGGCGACCTGATCTCGGTACTCAGCCTCGCTGAGGACGGCACCGAGCCGGAGCTGCGGCGCCTGGCGGAGCTTGCCGCCCGCCGGATGTGCGTCGCCGCCAACCCACCCTGCTGATCGGGGCTGTCAGCGGGGTGGGTGGCGAGCAGGGGACGCCGTCAGAGCGGGATGTTGCCGTGCTTCTTCGGGGGCAGGGTCTCGCGCTTGGTGCGCAGCACCCGCAGCGCGCGCACGATCTGGGTACGCGTCTCGTGCGGCGGGATCACCGAGTCGACGTAGCCACGCTCAGCGGCGACGTACGGGTTGGCCAGGGTGTCCTCGTACTCGGCGATCTTCTCGGCCCGCACCGCGGCCGGGTCGTCCGCGCCGGCCAGCTCCGAGCGGTAGAGGATGTTCACCGCGCCCTGCGCGCCCATCACGGCGATCTGGGCGGTCGGCCAGGCGAAGTTCAGGTCGGCGCCGAGGTGCTTGGAACCCATCACGTCGTACGCCCCGCCGTACGCCTTGCGGGTGATCACGGTGACCTTCGGGACGGTCGCCTCGGCGTACGCGTAGATGAGCTTCGCGCCCCGGCGGATGATGCCGTCCCACTCCTGGCCGGTGCCGGGCAGGAAGCCGGGCACGTCCACGAAGGTCAGCACGGGGATGTTGAACGCGTCGCAGGTGCGGACGAACCGGGCGGCCTTCTCCGAGGCGGCGATGTCCAGGGTGCCGGCGAAGTGCATCGGCTGGTTGGCCACCACACCGACCGGTCGCCCCTCGACCCGGCCGTAGCCGACCACGATGTTCTGCGCGTAGAGCGGCTGGACCTCCAGGAACTCCCCGTCGTCGAGCACGTGCTCGATGACCCGGTGCATGTCGTACGGCTGGTTGGCCGAGTCCGGGATCAGCGTGTCCAGCTCGCGGTCCTCGTCGCTGATCTCCAAGGCGGCGGGAGCGTCGAACACCACCGGCTCGTCGAGGTTGTTCGACGGCAGGTACGACAGCAGCGCCTTGACGTACTCGATCGCGTCTTCCTCGTCCGTGGCGAGGTAGTGCGCGTTGCCGCTGCGCGAGTTGTGCGTGCGGGCGCCGCCCAGCTCCTCCATGCCGACGTCCTCGCCGGTCACCGTCTTGATCACGTCGGGGCCGGTGATGAACATGTGCGAGGTCTGGTCGACCATCACGGTGAAGTCGGTGACCGCCGGGGAGTAGACCGCGCCGCCGGCGCAGGGGCCCATCACCAGCGAGATCTGCGGGATGACGCCGGAGGCCCGCACGTTGCGGAAGAAGATCTCGCCGTAGAGGCCGAGCGAGACCACGCCCTCCTGGATGCGGGCGCCGCCGGAGTCGTTGATGCCGACCACCGGGCAGCCGATCTTCATGGCCAGGTCCATCACCTTGACGATCTTCTCGCCGAAGACCTCGCCGAGCGAGCCACCGAACACCGTGAAGTCCTGCGCGAAGACGCAGACCTGCCGGCCGTCCACCGTGCCGTAGCCGGTCACCACGCCGTCGCCGTACGGGCGGTTCTTCTCCAGCCCGAAGGCCGTCGACCGGTGTCGGGCCAACTCGTCGAGTTCGACGAAGGAGCCCTCGTCGAGCAGCATCTCGATCCGCTCGCGGGCGGTCCTCTTGCCCCGCGCGTGCTGCTTCTCGACCGCGCGCGCCGATCCGGCGTGCACCGCCTCGTCGACCCGGCGCTCCAGGTCCGCCAGCTTGCCCGCGGTGCTGTGGATGTTGGTCCCGGTCTCGGTAGTCACCCAGGGAATATAACGATGGTTCAGGCGGGTGCCGCTGTGCAGTACGCCTCAGTGCGTCCGCGACGATCACCGTAGGCTGACGGAATGCCGGGCTCGCCGTACACCGATCTGGACCGCCCGCCGCTGTCGGCGGCCCGGTTGAGCCGGGCACTGGTGGCCCCGCACGGCCCGTGGGCCCGGCTGGAGCTGCGTACCGAGACCGGTTCCACCAACGCCGACGTGGCCGAGGCGGCCCGGGCCGGCGAGCCGGAGGGACTGGTGGTGGTCGCCGAGCGGCAGACCGCCGGCCGGGGCCGGCGCGGGCGGGTGTGGCAGTCGCCGCCGCGGGCCGGCATCGCGACCAGCGTGCTGCTGCGGCCCGGTGAGGCCGCCGCGGAACGCGGCTGGCCGCCGGCGCCACCCACCGGGTACGGCTGGTTGCCGTTGCTCGCCGGCGTCGCGCTGGTCGAGGCGGTGGGTCGCCTGGCCGAGTTGGAGGCCACCCTGAAGTGGCCCAACGACCTGCTGATCGGCGACGCGAAGTGCGCCGGCATTCTGGCCGAGGCGGTTCCGGGGCCTTCGCCCGCCCAGCCGCCGGCCATCGTGCTCGGCATCGGGCTCAACGTGACGCTGCGCGCCGACGAGCTGCCGGTGAACCCGACCGGGCTGCCGGCCACCTCGCTGCAACTGGCCGGCGCGGCGGCCACCGACCGGGATCCGCTGCTGCGGGCCCTGCTGCGTTCGGTCGCCGACTGGTACGACCGGTGGCGTACCGCCGGCGGGGACGCGGAGGCCAGTGGCCTGCGCGCGGCGTACCTGGCCGCCTGTGCGACCGTCGGTCGCGAGGTGCGGGTGCTGCTGCCCGGCGGCGAGGAGGTGACCGGCACCGCTACCGGCGTCGACGTCGACGGTCAACTGCTGGTCGCCACCGCCGCCGGCGTCCGGGCGCTCGCCGCCGGTGACGTGCTGCACCTGCGCTGACCCGGCGGGGGCGGGTGCCGGCCGCGTGGCTGATCCGCGCGGGTGCCGCGACCGGTTACCGTCGGGCCGTCCGTTTCTGCGATGGAGGTTTCCGTGGCGTTCCCCGAAGACGTGCTCACCGAGGACGAGCACGTCGTGCTGCACCTGCACCCGCACTGGAAGGCGTTGATCCGACCGGTCGCGGTGCTGGTGCTCGCCATCGCCGCGGTGGTGGCCGGAGTACTGCTGCTGCCCGCCGGCGGCGGTGGCTCGATCGCGCTGGCAGTGATCGGGGTGCTCGCCCTGGTCGCGGTGCTCTGGCTCGGCCTGTGGCCGTTCCTGGTCTGGCGCACCACGCACTACCTGTTCACCAACGAGCGGGTGCTGCTGCAGCAGGGGGTCTTCTCCCGGGACCGGCGAGACCTGCCGCTCACCCGGATCAACGACCACGCGATGAACCAGCGTTTCCTGGAGCGGCTGCTCGGCGCCGGCACGCTCACCATCGAGTCGGCCGGCGAGCGCGGCCAGTCGGTGCTCGCCGATGTGCCCGGGGTCGGCCGGGTGCAGACCAAGCTGTACGAACTGGTCGAGGCGCAGCACGACAAGCACTCGCTGGGTGACGGGGAGATGCGCGGCATGCTCGCCGACATGCAGGACGGCAAGCCGCTGCGGGACAGCACCAGCTGATCCCGGCGTCCGCCGCCCCGGCCACCGTGCTGGGGCGGTTCAGCCAGGTGGGACGGGTCCGCTGGGCGCGACGGGTTCGCCGGGTGGCGGCTCGGTGGGCCGCATGGCGAACCAGCCGCGGAACCGGGTGCGCAGCACCTCGCGCTCGGGCTGGTCGTCGGCGCCGAGGCGGAGCATGGTGCCGGTGAGGCTCACGGTGCCCAGCCCCGGGCGGGCGGTGGACGGCCGCGCCCCCATCACGTCGACGCGTACGGCCAGCCGGTCACCCGCGTGGACCGGCGCGAGCCAGCGCAACTCCTCCAGCCCGGGTGAGGCGTCCGCCGCGGCCCGGGAGAGCAGGTGGTCGACGTACGCCCGCATGAACAGGCTGACCGTGTAGAAGCCGCTGGCGATGAGCCCACCGTGCCGGCTCGCCCCGGCCAGCTCCGGATCGACGTGGTACCACTGCGGATCGAAGCGGCGGGCGAAGGCCACCATCTCGTCACCGTCGACGGTGACCACACCGAGGTCGACGGTGCGGCCGGGCACGAGGTCCTCGAAGAACAGCTCCGCGGGAGCTCCGGTGCCGGAGCGGGTGGTCGGTGCCGTCACCGGCGGGGCGCGCGGCGGGTGCCGGCGTGCAGCTCCGCGGCGAGTTCCGCGTCCAGGTCGCCGGCCAGGCCGGCGGTCAGCGGCATGGGGCGGCCCTGGGTGGGCGCGCCCGCCGGGCCGGTTCGCTCGCCGGTCGGCGGGGGCTGCTCCTCCTCCAGCTCGGAGACCGACTCGGCCAGGTCCGCGACCGGGTCCATCTCGGCCATCGCGTCCCACTCGTCGCGCGGGATGGAGTGCCAGCTCGGCTCTGCCTCGGCCGTGGCCTTGGTCGGCGTGACGGGTTGGAAGACGAAGGTCCGGTAGGACCAGAACCGGAACAGCGTGGCCAGCAGCACGCCGCCGGTCTTGGCCACGTTCAGTGCCAGCAGGCTGGTCATGCCGAGCCCGTACTTGGCGGCGGCCAGGACGCCCAGCTCGATGAGCAGGCCGGTCGCGTTGAACAGGAAGAACAGGACATACTCCCGCCGGAGCGCCGATTTCGGGCGGTCCCGGTACGTCCAGTGGCGATTCATCAGATATGAGGTGATCGTCGCCACGACGGTGGCGATCACCGTCGCCTTCAACTGGCCGTCGGCGAATACGGTGAGTGCAAGGGCATTGAATACTGCGTAATTGATGACGGTGTTGATACCGCCGACGATGCCGAATTTGAGCGCCTCGTGGATGAACTTCTGCCAGCGCTCAGGCAGCAGACGGACAAGACGCATGCGAAACACCTTAGGGCAGTCGGTGAAGCCGGCGATCACCGGCCGGACGAGGTGGGCGGCAGGTCACGCCCCGTGGTCTCGGTCGTGCTTCACCTGCGGGACGGTCGGGATTCCCGCTTCGACGAAGACGAACCGCCGGTAGGACCAGAATCGAAACAGCGTGCCCAGGCCGGTGCCGACGACATAGCTGGCGACGTTGTCGGCGAGCGTGGTCTGGAAGATGGTCGGCCAGATGCTGCCCAGCCCGTAGCGGCTCAGCGCCAGGCACCCCACGGCGATGCCCAGGCCGACGGCGTTGAACGTGAAGAACAACGCGTACTCGCGGGCCGGGTTGTTGCGCTGGCGGTGCCGCCACGTCCAGAAGCGGTTGCCGAGGAAGGCCACGGTCGCCGCGAGCACGGTGGAGATCGTCTTCGCGGTCACCTGCTCGACGTCGCGCGCGGTCGTCAGGTAGTTGAACAAGGCGAAGTCGACGAGGAAGGCGACGCTGCCCACGGTGGCGAACTTGCTCAACTCGCGGACGAGGTGACCGAAGCGGTCGATCAATGCGCGGACCAGACCCGGTCGGGTCTGCCGGGGGCCCGGTTGCTCCCCGGTCATCGTCGCGGCCACGCGCCGAGCCTACCGGCTGGAAGCACGTCACAGGGGCAGCAACGACGAGTGCGCGGTGGCGGCGCCTCCGGGCCTTCCCGGGGTGCGACCTCGATGAACGCAGCGTAACCAAGCAGGAGGACTGACGCGGCTCGGAACGGGAATCCAGGAACCGGTCGGCGGGACCTGGCCGGGCCCGACCGCTCCCGCGCCGACCGGGATGCACGACAAGATTTGCGTGAAACTGCGCGGGAAAGCGGGTATCAGCTCGAGATGTCGCAGCGTGGCCGTACCTTGTGCAGTTCTTCACAACCAGTCCCACTGACTCGGAAGGCTGCCCGGTTTACGCTGAGGCCAATCCCAGGTTTCCACGAAGGCGACGCATCGCGCCGCTGAGACTCGTGCATCCCATAGATCGGTCAGCGTCGACCACAAGGAGATGTGTCATGGTTGCTCCGGCTGTTGTTCGGGGTATAGATCAGGCCCCGACGTCCCACCCCAAACTGCTCGCCTGGGTCCGTGAGGTCGCGGAACTGACCACACCCGACCGGGTCGTCTGGGTGGACGGGTCTGACGAGGAGTGGCGCCGCCTCACCGACGAGCTGGTCGAGGCCGGCACGCTGATCCGGCTCAACCCGGAGAAGAAGCCCAACTCGTTCTACGCGCGGACGGACCCGACGGACGTCGCCCGCGTCGAGGAACGCACCTACATTTGCTCCGTCGACGAGGCGGACGCCGGCCCCACCAACAACTGGATGGCGCCGGCCGAGATGAAGCGGACCATGACGGAGCTCTACCGCGGCTCGATGCGCGGTCGGACGATGTACGTCATCCCGTTCGTCATGGGACCGGTCGAGGCCGAGAGCCCGATGTTCGGTGTCGAGATCACCGACAGCGCGTACGTCGTCGCCTCGATGCGGATCATGACCCGGATGGGCGCCAAGGTCCTGGAGGCGATGGGCGACGACGCCGACTTCGTGCACGCCCTGCACTCGATCGGCGCCCCGCTCGCCCCCGGTCAGCAGGACGTCTCCTGGCCCTGCAACGACACGAAGTACATCTCGCACTTCCCGGAGACCCGGGAGATCTGGTCCTTCGGCTCCGGCTACGGCGGCAACTCGCTGCTCGGCAAGAAGTGCTACTCGCTGCGTATCGCCAGCGTGATGGGGCGCGACGAGGGCTGGCTCGCCGAGCACATGCTGATCCTCAAGATCACCTCGCCGGAGGGCCGGGTCTACCACATCGCCGGCGCGTTCCCGTCCGCCTGCGGCAAGACCAACCTCGCCATGCTGGAGCCGACCATCCCCGGCTGGAAGGTCGAGACCATCGGCGACGACATCGCCTGGATGCGCTTCGGCCCGGACGGCCGGCTCTACGCGGTCAACCCCGAGTACGGCCTCTTCGGCGTGGCGCCGGGCACCGACTGGAAGACCAACGCCAACGCGATGCGGACGCTGGACCGCGGCAACTCCATCTTCACCAACGTGGCGCTCACCGACGACGGCGACATCTGGTGGGAGGGCATGGGTGAGCCGCCGGCGCACCTGATCGACTGGAAGGGCAACGACTGGACGCCGGAGAGCGACAGCCTCTCGTCGCACGCGAACAGCCGGTTCTGCACCCCCATCACCCAGTGCCCGATCCTGGCCGAGGACTACTACAACCCCGACGGCGTCCCGATCGACGCCATCCTCTTCGGCGGCCGTCGCAAGGACACCATCCCGCTGATCACCGAGGCCCGCGACTGGGTGCACGGTGTCTACATGGGTGCGACGCTCTCCTCCGAGACCACCGCCGCCGCCTCCGGCGCCGTCGGCGTGGTTCGGCGCGACCCGATGGCGATGCTGCCGTTCATCGGCTACCACGCCGGTGACTACTTCCGGCACTGGATCGAGATGGGCAAGGGCGCCGACGGCGACGAGGCGAAGCTGCCGAAGATCTACTACGTCAACTGGTTCCGCAAGGACCCGGAGGGCTCGTTCCTCTGGCCGGGCTTCGGGGAGAACTCCCGGGTGCTCAAGTGGGTCATCGAGCGGCTCGAGGGGCGCGCCGACGCGGTGGAGACCCCGGTCGGCATGGTCCCGGCGCCGGACGCGCTGGACGTCGAGGGCCTGGACATGACCCCCGAGGATGTTCGGATCGCGCTGAAGGTCGACCCGGAGGAGTGGCGCAAGGAACTGCCCCTGGTCACCGAATGGTTCGAGAAGTTCGGCGACAAGCTGCCCGGCGTGCTCTGGGCGGAGCTGGACGCGTTGCGGGCCCGCCTGGACGCCGTGCAGCCCCAGCGGTAGGTGTGCGGAGCGCCCGTCGCGGGCAAGGGTTGATCCCATGAGGACGGCCGCCGAGACCCAGGTCCGGCGGCCGTCCGCCGTCCGGGTGCTCACCACCTTGCTCGCGACGACCGCGGCGGCCACCGTCGCGGTCGAGCTGCTCAATTTCTGGTACGCCCCGGAGCAGGGCTTCGGGTTGGCGGTGCGTACCGGCTGGGCGATGCTGCGCTCGTTGGGCTTCCTGCTGCTCATCGGGCACGTGCGGCGGGGCCGGTCAGCGGCCCGCCCGTTCGGTCTGATCCTCGCGGTCACCACGATCTTCGCCGTCGGGCGGCTGCTGGTGCCCAGGCAGGGCGTCCCGCCGCTGCCCGGGGTGCTCGGCTTCGCCGTGCTCGCCGCGCTCTGCGGCACCGTGGTCTGGCTGCTCTACCGCTCACCGGCGTTGGCCGGGCACCTGGTCCGGCACCGGCCCCGCCTGGTCATCGACTCCGCCGGCATCTCCTGGCGGGAGACCCCGCCGCGCCGGCCGCAGGCGAGCGGCTGGCTGCTCACCAGTCGGGTGGCGGCCTTCACCTACAGCCCGCTGATGCTGGTGCCGGCCCTGGTCGCCGGCGGTTCCATCCTGGACGGCCGGCTGGCCGCCGTACCGGCTGTGCTGTTCTGGTTCGGCGCCGGCATCGCGGCCAGCTACGCGGTGCTGTTCTGCACCGCGTTCCTGATGCGCGGCCGGCGCTGGGCGCGGACCCTGCTGGTGATGGTCACCGCGGCCGTGCTCGCCGTGGACCTGCCGCTGTGCTGGTGGCTGCTGGGCGTGGACGGGCTGGTCCGTGACGGCGGCCCGCTGCTCGCCTCCGCCGCACTGACGCTCTACGGGCTCTGGCGCGCCGCCCGCGCCGAACGCGCCGACGAGCCGGCCGCCCCGGCCTGAGCCGCTCCGTCGCGGCGTCAGCCCGACGCCTTGTCTGAGGCCCTGTGGAGTCAGCCGGACGCCTGTCTGAGGCCCTGTGGAGCTGCCCCAGATATGGACCGGGCCGCCCTGGTCGTCACGCTCCTCGGCCCTGCCGACGGTCCGCGCAATTCGGTCCAGGTCTTGGCATGTCCGGGTCGGTGGTGCCGGGCCCGTGCTCCATTTCTGGGGCAGCTCGACAGGGGCCGCGACGGGCACCGCGGACACGTCCCGCTACCCGACCCGCGCCGACACCCGCCGGACGGGCAGCGCGAGGTCGGCCCGGCACGCCCGCTCGCCGGATGCATTCGGCCCGATCCGGCGGTGCGGTATCGGTCGACGTGAGCGCACAGCGGGCAGGATGACGGGTGACGCCGTCGTAGCGGCCGGCGTCCGAGGCGCAGGCGGATCGCCGGGCGCGGCGCGGACCGGTCGCGCCCGCCGGCCGGAGGGAGGCGACGGGCGTGAGCGACGAGTTCGACGTGGTGGTGGTGGGAGCCGGCCCGGCCGGGGCGGCCGCCGCACTGACGGCCTGCCGGGCGGGCGCCCGGGTGCTGCTGCTGGACCGCTCCGACTTCCCCCGGGACAAGGCGTGCGGGGACGGCATCGCCGCGCACTCGGTGGACGTGCTCGCCGAGCTGGGGGTGCCCGACGCGGTGGCGGGCTACGCGCCACTCCCGGCACTGCGCCTGGTCGCCCCGGGCGGCGGCGCGGTGGCCCGGGCGCTGCCCCGGCCGGCGTACACGGTGCCCCGCGAGGTGTTCGACGCGCGGCTGGTCGCGGCGGCGGTGGCAGCCGGCGCGCAGTTGCGCCGGCACACCGTGCGCCGGGTGGAGTCGCGCGCCGACCGGGTGGTGCTCGACGGTGAACTGGCCGCCCGGGTGGTGGTGGGCGCGGACGGCGCGGGTTCGGTGGTCCGGCGGGCACTCGGCCACCCGGTCAACCCCGACCGGCACCTGGCACTGGCCATCCGGGGGTACGCGCCGGCCCTGCCCGGCCCGCCCGAGCAGGTCATCGTCACCTCGGAGGCCCGCTGGCCGGCGTACGCCTGGTCGTTCCCGATCGGTGACGGCCGGGCGAACGTCGGGTACGGAGAGGTGCTGCGGGGCGAGCCGCTGAGCCGGACGTACCTGCTGGAGCGGCTGGCCGCGCTGCTGCCGCAGACCGACCCGGCGACGGTGACGGCGCTGCGCGCGCACCACCTGCCGCTCTCCACCCACCGGCCAGCTCCCGGTCGGGGCCGGATCCTGCTGGCCGGCGACGCGCTGTCGTTGATCAATCCGTTCACCGGGGAGGGCATCTTCTACGCCCTGCTCTCCGGTTCGCTGGCAGGGGCGGCGGCGGCCCGGTCACCGGAGGGCGCCGCCGGGCGCTACGCCGACGGGCTGCGCCGCCGCCTCGGCACCCACCTGCGGCACAGCTCGGTGGCGGCCTGGTTGGCCCGGCACCGGCGTGTGGTCGACGCGGCGGTACGGGCGGCCCGCCGGGACGACCGGGTGTTCGACGACATCGTCGAACTCGGGCTGGGTGACGGACGTCTCACTCCCCGCACCCTGGCCATGATCGGCATCGGACTCCCGGCGGGGGAACGGGCTCCGAGGCGGTGATCCGTCCGGAAGGTCGCTACGCTGCTAGGTGATGACTCTGCGGAACCTTATCTACTCCGTGTACGAGCGCCGGCTCACGGCGAAGCTCGCGGGCAAGCCGGTGCCCCGGCACGTCGGGGTGATGTGCGACGGCAACCGCAGATGGGCCAAGGAGATGGGCTACGTCGACCCGAACGACGGGCACCGGGTCGGCGCCGCCAAGATCAAGCATGTGCTCGGCTGGTGCGACCAGGCGGGCATCGGGCACGTCACCCTCTACCTGCTGGCCACCGACAACCTGCGCCGGCCGGCCGCCGAACTGGACCCGCTGCTCCAGATCATCGAGGACCTGGTGGTGGAGCTGGCCGAGGAGGGCAACCCCTGGCGGCTGCGCATCGTCGGCGCGCTCGACCTGCTGCCGGCGCAGACCGCCGCGGCGCTCAAGGGCGCCGAGGAGCGCACCCGGGAGCGCAGCGGCGGGGCGGAGGTCAACATCGCGGTGGGCTACGGCGGCCGGCGCGAGATCACCGACGCGGTCCGCTCGCTGCTGCTGGAGCACGCCGCCTCCGGGGGCACCATCGAGGAGTTGGCCGAGGTGCTGGACGTCGAGCACATCGCGGAGCACCTCTACACCCGCGGGCAGCCCGACCCGGACCTGGTCATCCGCACCAGCGGCGAGCAGCGTCTGTCGGGCTTCATGCTCTGGCAGTCCGCGCACTCGGAGTTCTACTTCTGCGAGCTCAACTGGCCGGACTTCCGGCACATCGACTTCCTGCGCGCCCTGCGTTCGTACGCCACCCGGCAGCGCCGCTACGGCGCGTGAGCGGCCGGCTCAGGGCAGGTGGGTCAGCGCGCGGGTGAGGAAGTCGCCCAGGGCGGCCGGGGACTCGATGGTCAGGTCGGCGGCGCTGGCCACCTCGTGGCCGGTCTCCGGGTTGGCCACCGCGACGCAGACGCCGAAGAAGCCCGGATCGGCGTCGGCCCGGGCGCGTAGCGCCGCGAACGCCTTGATGTCGGAGACGTCGTCACCGAAGTACCAGGCGCCGGTGGCGTCCCGGATCACCTCGCCGATCACCATGCCCTTGTCGCGGTCGACCGGCGGCTTGAGCTCCAGCACCATCCGCCCCGGCTGCGCCCGCAGCCCGAGCCGGTCGGCCTGGGCCTGGCCCCACTGCTGTACGCCGGGGCCGAGCTGTGGCGCGGTCCGCCAGTGCAGCGCGACGGAGAGCCGCTTGAACTCGACCAGGGTGCCCGCCGGCAGCTCGGCCCGGGCCAGGTCGGCCAGCTCCGCCATGGTCGGCACCCAGGGCAGCGCGGCCGGCTCGGTGACGGTCTCCCCACCGGAGTGGCTGTGCTCCAGGCCGTAGAGGCCGTAGAGATCGACGCCGGCGAGCCCGCCGAGGTGGTCCCGGAGGAACTCCACCGGTCGGGCGGACACGATCGCGACCCGCTGCACCACCGGCGCCAGCGCCTCGATCGCGGCCAGCACCTTGGGGGCCGGCTGCACGGCGGTGGGATCGTCGTCGACCGGCGCGAGCGTGCCGTCGAAATCGAAGAAGAGCACGGTCCCGGCCGCCCGTCGGGCGGTGGTCCGCCAGGCCTGGTCGGCGTCCAACGGAGTCCTCGGCTGATGGTTGCCCAGATTCAACGGCGGCACGCGCGTCAGCGTACCCCGGTGATGGCGGCTCATTCGTGGCCGAGACCTACCGCTCGGCGAGGCCCGGTCAGCGTTCGGCGGCTCCCCGTCCGCGGCGCCCGAACGGCACCACCGCTGCCTCCTGGCCGTGGCTGAGCAGGTAGCCCTCCACGAACCCGGTGTTGCGGTCGCCGGTGTGCGTCTCGATCTCGTTGAGCCGGGCAACCAGGAACTCGGTGAGCGCGCTGAGCCGGTTGTTGAGCCGCTCGTGCAGCTCGGCCACGACGGCCACGACGACCGCGGTGCCGGCGGCGGTGAGCACGAGCAGATTGACGAGCAGCGGTAGCTGCCCGCCGTCGACCGCGAGGGTCACCGCGTTTCCGGTCGCCCACAGTGTCAGCGACACCGTGGCGACCACGACTGCCAACCACTTCAGGGTCATGGACAGACCCCTCCTTCTGTCCCGCAGGGCTGGGTTCGGCCTTGTCCCGTCCCCCCGCCGATGACGAGCCCAAGCAGTACGAATAGGGACGCTAGCGTGCGCGTTCCGACCCCGGAGCGAAACGAATGAAGCTGACCAGGCGTTCTTTCGCCATCTGAGGAACTAGCCCGCTTGCTTACCGCGATTTCGATCATCGACCGGGAGGGTTGGGCGATAAGCGAGGTAGCGGATGGTTTCGCGGATGTGGAACTTCTCCGCGTCCGACACGTTCGGGTCGACCAGGCGGCGCAGCAGCGCCTCCACGTCCGGATCCATCGGCGGGGCCGGCTGGTCGGCGCGGGGACCAGCGGTGGCGCGGTCCCAGCCGAGGGCGGCGAACGCGGCCGCCGGGTTCAGCCCGAGGCCCTCGCAGAAGGCCACCACCCGCTCGGCCTCCGGGTCGCTGGCCCAGTCGCCCCGGACCCAGCGGTTGATGGTCTGCCGGGAGACGCCGGTGCGGCGGGAGACCTCGGTGCCGCTCCAGGCCCGGGTCGCCCGGGCCTCGTCGAGCGCGCGACGGACGAAGGTGGCGAAGGCGATCTTCCGCGCATTGGCCGTCTCGTTCACCCCGTGACGGTACGGCCACGACGCGCTCGGCGCGTGCCCGGGCACGCCCTTGTCACGCCTACGTGACGAGTTCTTCGGATTTCCGGTAAACGATCCGGTGCCGCTGTGGAGGGGTGTCACCCGGCCAGAATAGATGCCCGTAGGTGCGGGAGTAAACGGATGAAAAGCTGATACTGTCACGCCCATGGGACAACCTACGGTGTGTCACGTGCATGAGACGACTGGTGCTCACATGCGTCATGCCCCCGATCCGAGGGGGGTGTGGTGACCGAACTCGCCACCCGCGCCCAGGCGTTCGGGCTGATCGCCGAGGGGGTGGCCGCGGGGCTCAGCGCCCCGTGGCGTCTCTACCTGGCCCGGGGCTGCCGCTATCTCTCGCTGAGCGTCGGCGACCGCGCCGAGTGGAACGCCTGGCGTACCCACCTCGGCTGCCCGGAGCTGAGCGTCCGGGTGTACGACGCCGGCGGCGAGATCCGGCGCTCCTCGGTGGCCGAGGTCATGGTGGACGGCTGCCGGATCACCGTCGAGCTGGTCGAGGAGGTCAGCACCGACGACCTGGACCTACTGCTGGTCGCCGACCCCGTCGTCGAGCCGGAGGACCGATGACCCGGCACCCGCGACTGCCCGGAGCCGCCCGATGAGCCCGTTCCTCGCGGTCTTCCTCGTCCTCGTGCTCGGCGCGAGCAGCTATGCGGCCGGACGCCTGCACGGCCAGCTCAGCTACCGGATCGGCTACCGCTTCGGCTACCGCCAGGGCTACTTCGACGGTGACCGGGGCGCCTGGAACCGGCGGCGACGCGACGCCCAGGCGGCGATCGCCTCCGCGCTCTCGGTCTCGCCCTCCGGGGCGGTCCGCTCCGCGGGCACCGTCGCGCGCCCCGGCACCACGTACACCGGCTCGTCGTTCAGCACGCCGGCCGCCCCGGTCACCGGGCGGCACCCGACCGGCACGCTGGTCCGGCGGACCGGATGAGACCGGCCGGCGGGTGGCCCGTGGGCTTCCCGCCGACCGGTCCGCGAGCACGGTGCGTCGTCCGCGGCGGACACGCACCGTCGGGGTCGCGTCAGACCGGTGACGGCGGCCCCACCGGCCGGGATGCGCGCAGGGGGCATGCATCCCGGCCGGCTCCGCCGCGCCCCGGTCTCCGAAGATCCACGATCAGCCTCTAGCCGGAAGGGTCTCCACGCCGCTAGCGTCTAGGCATGGCACGGGGTTCCCCCGAGCCAACCGGCCCGCCCGGACCTGCGACCTCGCGCACGGGGCCCGCATCCGACCCCGTGTCCCCGGGCACCGGACGAGGCGGAACGCGGGTGGCCGGGTGCCCATCCGTCGGAGCAGGCCTGTGACGACTCGCCGTACCACCGCCGGTGCCGACCAGACCCCGGCCGCGACTGCCACGACCCGCCGAGCCACCCGGAGCCGCCGTACGGCGGCGGCCGGGCCGGCCGACGGCAAGGAGCCCCGACCAGCCGGCCAGGCCTTCGTCCTGGACACCTCGGTGCTGCTCTCCGATCCGGCGGCGTTCCACCGGTTCGCGGAGCACGAGGTGGTGCTCCCGCTGGTGGTGATCACCGAGCTGGAGGGCAAGCGGCACCATCCGGAGCTGGGCTGGTTCGCCCGGCAGTCGCTGCGAATGCTCGACGAGCTGCGGATCAGGCACGGCCGACTGGACCGGCCGGTGCCGGCCAACGACGCCGGCGGCACTCTGCGGGTGGAGCTCAACCACACCGACGACGGGGTGCTGCCGCCCGGCTTCCGCACCGAGAGCAACGACGCCCGCATCCTCTCCGTGGCGCTCAACCTGGCCGCCGAGGGGCGGGAGGTAACCCTGGTCAGCAAGGACATGCCGCTGCGGGTCAAGGCCGCCTCGGTGGGCCTGCGCGCCGACGAGTACCGGCACGGGCAGGCCAGCGACCCGACCTGGACCGGCATGTCCGAGCTGGAGCTGGGGGAGGAGCAGATCGGTCAGCTGTACGCGGGTGAGGCGCTCGACGTCGACGAGGCCGCCGGGCTGCCCTGTCACACCGGTCTGGTGCTGCACTCCGCCCGTGGTTCGGCGCTGGGTCGGGTGCTTCCGGACAAGTCGGTCCGGCTGGTCCGCGGCGATCGGGAGGCGTTCGGGCTGCACGGCCGCTCGGCGGAGCAGCGGATCGCCCTCGACCTGCTGCTGGACGAGTCGATCGGAATCGTCTCGCTGGGTGGCCGGGCCGGCACCGGCAAGTCCGCGCTGGCGCTCTGCGCCGGCCTGGAGGCGGTGATGGAGCGGCGCCGGCACAAGAAGGTGATCGTGTTCCGCCCGCTGTACGCCGTCGGTGGCCAGGAGCTGGGCTACCTGCCCGGGTCCGAGTCGGAGAAGATGTCGCCCTGGGCGCAGGCGGTCTTCGACACCCTGGGCGCGGTGGTGCACGAGAACGTGCTGGAGGAGGTCACGTCGCGGGGCATCCTCGAGGTGCTGCCGCTGACCCACATTCGCGGGCGCAGCCTGCACGACGCCTTCGTGATCGTGGACGAGGCGCAGTCGCTGGAGCGGGGCGTGCTGCTGACCGTACTGTCCCGGATCGGGCAGGGTTCGCGGGTGGTGCTCACCCACGACGTGGCCCAGCGCGACAATCTGCGGGTCGGCCGGCACGACGGGGTTACCGCGGTGATCGAGGCGCTCAAGGGTCATCCGCTCTTCGCTCACGTCACGCTCAGCCGTTCGGAGCGGTCCCCGATCGCCGCCATGGTGACGGATCTGTTGGAGGACATCCCGATCTGATGGTGTTTATGTAGGGCTTTGTCCCCATTCTCTTTGTGGCCCAGGTCACAAAAATGGCTCTTGGTTTCCCATCAGCCTCACTGTGCGCGATGGTGTCCCACGAGCGCCCACGCACCGCAGGGATCGTTGGTGATCGTTCGTCCCGATACGGACACATCGACCGGGCCCGGTGCGTCGGCTGCGACCGGCAGAGGTCGGGGCGCTCACGGCACGGCTGCGGCCCCCCGGGGCTGGCACCGTGTCGTGTCCTTGCCCCCGACGAAGGGACCACTTCGTGAGTCGGCTGTGGAGCCGGTTGGGCGCCCGCACGGCTGCTGTCGCACTGCTCTCCGTGGGCGTTGCCGGCGGCTTCTATCTGGGCGAAGACCGCGAAACCCAGCAGCAGGGCCTGACCGCGCAGGTGAGCCTGGAGGTCGACCAGGCCGATTTCGCCTACCAGCGCGAGCGGCAGGCCAGCCACCAGGTGCAGCTCGCTGAGCAGCGGGCCGCCGAGTACCAGGCCAAGCTCCGTGCCGCGCAGGCCGCCAAGGAGGCCGCCGAGCGGGCCCGCAAGGCCGAGGCCGCGGCGGCGTCCCGCAAGCGCGATCGCGAGGCGGCGGCCCGGGAAGCGGCCCGGGCGGCGGCGGCGAAGCCCAAGCCGTACGACGGCCCCATCCCGTCGTCCTGCGCCGAGTTCAGCGGTAGCCGCGAGATCGGCTGCGCCCTCATGATCAAGGCGGGCTTCGGCATCGAGGAGTTCCCCTGCCTCGACAAGCTCTGGACCAAGGAGAGCGGCTGGAACTACAAGGCCCGCAACTCCTCGTCCGGTGCCTACGGCATCCCGCAGGCTCTGCCGGGCAGCAAGATGGGCAGTGTCGCGGACGACTGGGAGACCAACCCGGCCACCCAGATCAAGTGGGGTCTGGGCTACATCGAGGGCCGGTACGGGTCGCCCTGCGACGCGTGGGCGCACTCGCAGAGCAGCGGCTGGTACTGAGCAACGCGACGGCGACCGGCGGGGCGGGTGGGCGAACCACCCGTCCCGCCGTCGCGCGTCCGGCCCCGACCGGCCGGGACGCGAGTGGCGGTCGGCTCGGTTTGCTGATAGCAGTTGGAGGGTGACCCTGCACCCCGGAAGCGGCGACCCCCACCGGTTCGGCACCGAGGCGTTCTACGCCGCGCTCGGCCGCGCCTTCGTCGCGATGTGCGCGGTGGTGCCGTTCCTCTTTGTCATCGAGGCCGCCGACCAGGGTCTCGGCTTCGCGCTGGACGCCACCGCCGGCATCATTCCGCACCGCATCGACGGGCTGGACGGGGTCTTCTTCTCGCCGTTCCTGCACCACGGCTTCGACCACCTCTACAGCAACAGCATCCCGCTGATCCTGCTGGGCACCTTCGTGCTCGCCGCCGGTGCCCGCCGGTTCCTCTGGTCGACGCTGGTCATCATCCTGGTCAGTGGGCTGGGGGTCTGGTTCACCGGCTCGCCCAGCTCGGTGGTGGTCGGCGCGAGCGGGGTGATCTTCGGCTACCTGGGGATCCTGCTCACCCGGGGCATCGTCGAGCGCAGCTGGTGGAACTTCGCCGTCTTCCTGCTGGTCGGCCTGCTCTACGGCTGGCAGCTGGTCGGCATCCTCCCCACCGACGAGCGGATCTCCTGGCAGGGGCACCTGTTCGGACTGCTCGGCGGGGTGGTGGCCGCGATCCTGTTCCGGCGCCGCCGGCCGGACGTGGGCGGCCCATACCACTCCGAGTCCACCCTCACCCTGCCCTGACCGGCCGCGTACCGGCACGGGGGGCGTTGCTGGGACATGCTTGCCCGGCCGCTGCGGCCCGCCTACCGTCGGAGATCAGCACGCGTTGATCCGCGAGCGGAAAGCGACGGTACGCCATGCGCGAGGTCGATGTGGCCGTGATCGGGGCCGGTCCGGCCGGCCTCTTCGCCGCCTACTACGCCGGGTTCCGTGGGCTGTCGGTGGCGGTGATCGACGCGCTGCCGGAGCCGGGCGGTCAGGTCACCGCCATGTACCCGGAGAAGCTGATCCTGGACGTGGCCGGTTTCCCCGCCGTCAAGGGTCGCGACCTCGTGGCCAACCTGGTCGCCCAGGCCGCGCCGTTCGGTCCCGAGTACCTGCTCGGCACCCGGGCCGAGAAGCTCTCGTACGCCCACGACCGGCCGGTGCTCGGCCTGGCCGGCGGCGAGCAGGTGAGCTGCGGGGCGGTGATCGTCACGGGCGGGCTGGGCAGCTTCACCCCCCGCCCGCTGCCCTCCGCCGACGGCGCTCCCGATGCGGGGATCGTCTACTTCGTACCCGCGCCGGCCGAGCTGGCCGACCGGGACGTGCTGATCGTCGGCGGCGGTGACTCCGCGTTCGACTGGGCGCTGACGCTGCAACCGCTGGCCCGATCGGTGACGCTGGTCCATCGGCGGGAGAAGTTCCGCGCCCACGCGTCGACGGTCGCCCGGGTGCTGGCGCTGCCGGTCCGGGTGGTGGTCAACGCCGAGGTGACCCGGCTGCACGGCGACGGCGCGGTGACCGGTGCCGACGTCACCGTCCGCGGCGGCGCGACGGAGACGCTGCCGGTGGACACCGTGGTGGCCGCGCTGGGTTTCACCGCCGACCTCGGTTCATTGGCCGAGTGGGGGCTGCGGCTGGATCGGCGGCACATCGTGGTGGACAGCGCGATGGCGACCAACCTGCCCCGGATCTTCGCCGCCGGGGACATCACCGAGTATCCGGGCAAGGTCCGGCTCATCGCCACCGGCTTCGGTGAGGCCGCCACCGCCGTCAACAACGCGGCGGTCGCCATCGACCCGGCCGCCCACCTCTTCCCGGGCCACTCCTCCGACGCCGGCTGATCCACCGGTACCGGATCCCTGCCGGTCCGTGGCCGAACCGAGACACCCCGTCGGGACCGTGTCGGCATGAGCGCTCCCGAGGGTCCCCGTGATGGAGCGCCCGCGGCGCTGGCCTGGCTCTGTCACCCGGCCACGCTGGTCGCCCTGGTCGTGCTGCTGCTGAACGACCACGCGCTGAAGGCGGCCTGGCCCGGCCCGGTGACCGGCAAGCTGAGCGACGTCGCCGGCCTGCTGGTCGCGCCGCCGCTGCTCGCGGTGCTGCTCACCCTGGCGGCGCCGCGGCTGCCGGCCCGGACCGCCGTCGTGGCCGGGCTGCTCTCGGTGGGCGCCGGGTTCGCGGTCGTCAAGTCCAGCGGGTACGCCGCCGAGCTCGCCTCCTCGGCCTGGAGCGTGCTGGCCGGGCCGTCGCTGGTCCGGGCCGACCGGACCGACCTGCTCGCCCTGCCGGCGCTCATCCTCGCCGGGTGGAGCTGGACGCGCGCCCGGGAGCGGCCGGTGCGCTATCGGATGGCCCGGCTGGTCCGGCTGCTGGTGGTGCTGCCTCCGGCGCTCGTGGCGGTGGCCGCCACCAGCGCGGTCCACTACCCCTACGCCGTGGGCACCACCGTGCTCGACGGCCACCCGGCGATCGCGGTCGGCTCCGGTTATGACAGTTCGAACTGGCCGGCCGTGCCGGCGGACGGCGACTGGGCGGTCAGCGAGGACGGCGCGACCACCTGGCGGCCCGCCACCTTAGCCGAGCGGGCGCGGCTGTCCGATCCGCGCCTCGCCCGGGAGCGGGCGTGCGTGCCGGCGCAGCCGCGGCGGTGCTACCGGGTGAGCGCCGGTCACCTGCGGGTGGAGCAGAGCGACGATGCCGGTGCGAGCTGGCGGGTGGCCTGGGAGGTGTCGGACGCGCGGCGCGAGGAGCTTGCCCGCCGATCTGCGAACCCGGGTGACATCCGTCGGCACTTCGCCTCCCGCGACCTGATCGTCTATCCCAGCGCCAACGGCGGTCACGAGGTGCTGGTGGCCAACGGGCGCGATGGTTTCCTGCGCCGACTGCCGCACGGTGAGTGGCGGCGCGACGGCTTCCTCGTCGAGCGCGGCGGTCTGCACACCCAGTGGGAGGATCCGCCCCCGCTGGGCGGCGGCGGGGCCGCCGCACACGAGGCGGACCTGCTGCTCGCCGTGGTGTTCGCGCTGACGCTGGGCTTCCTGGTTGCCGTGGTCGCTGGTCACGTCGCCATCCGCCGTGCCGGTAACTCGCGTTGGGAGGGGTTCGCGGGGAGCCTGCCGACGTTACTGGCCGCGCTCCTGCTGGCGCTGCTCTGGCACCGCGACGACGACTTCATCCTCGCGCCGACGGTGCTCTTCGTCGTCCTGCCGCTGGGCGCGCTGCCGCCGCTGCTGCTGCTCATTCGCGCCCGGTACGCGGGCGCGCCGGCCCGCTGGCTCTGGTGGGCACTGGGTGGCTTCCTGCTCACCGCGCTCCTGACCGGGGTGCCACTGATCGGCTGGATGTACGGCGTGCCGCAGCACAGTCGGGTGGCGCTGGCATTGGCCCTGGTGGCCACCGTGCCGGGCCTGCTGCTGGCCGTCCGGGCCGGTGGGCTGGTCCCCCCGGGCCGGGGTCGGTCGGGCCACCTGCCCGACCCGCCGTACCCGCCAGTGCCGGTCGGCCCGCCCTTCCCGTCCCGGCTCGGAAGGTAGCGGGAGGCGGCCGAGACCCGCACCGGGCTCAGCGGCGCGACGGCGGGGCGAGCGCGGCGATCAGCACCGCCACCATGGTCAGCGCCGCACCGAGCAGGGTGGCCGGCCCCGGGTGTGACGCCGCGGTGGGCAGCACCAGGTCCAGCAGGACCGCCCCGACGATCTGGCCGGCGATGGTGGCCAGGCCGAGCAGCAGCACCCCGGTGAAGCGCACGATCGCCGCGGCGATCGCGATGAACACGATGCCGATCGGGCCGCCCAGGTAGAGCCACGGTTCGCTCGGCAGGTGACCGTTCGGCCAGCCGCGTACCGCGGTGTCCACCGCGAACGCGATGAGCAGGGCGACCGTACCCACGCTGAAGTTGACCAGCGTGGCGGTCAGCGCGCTGCCGGCGGCCGCCCGGACCCGGCCGTTGACCGCCTGCTGCCAGGCGATGCCGACGCCGGCCAGCAGCGGCAGCAGGGCCAGCGCCAGCGCGCCCGGGTCGCCCAGCCGGTCACCGACGGCCAGGCCGACCGCCAGCACGGTGAGCACCGCGCCGGCCAGCCGCTGCGGGTTGACCGGCTGCCGCCCGGTCGGCCCGATCCCCGCCCGGTCCACCGCCAGGCCGCTGCCGGTCTGCCCGGCGACCACCGCGACGGTGAACACCGCCACGCCCAGCGTGCCGATGGTCAGTCCCTGGGTCGCCACCAGGAACGCCCCGCACACCCCGCCCAGGCACTGCCACGGGCGCAACTCCCCGGCGGCGAGGGCCGCCCGTAGCGCGGCCAGGCCGCGCCTGCCGCCGGGGGTGGCGGGCACCAGCACCAGCAGCACCAGCAGACCCACGCCGAACGAGATCACCGCGGCGGCGAAGCCGTCGGCCAGGCGTACCCCGAGCTCGCCGTTGATCCGGGACTGGACCGCGACCGCGACCCCTGAGCCCGACGCCAGCGCGACGCCGGCGATCCGGCGGGCGGGCGACAGGAGCGGCGGTGTCGCCGTCGCGGCGGCGCTCACTCCTGCTCGGCCAGTGGACGACCGTCGAAGTCGATCGCCGAGTAGAGCGCCAGCTTCTCCAACCGGTGGTACGAGTCGATCACCCGGATGGTGCCGCTCTTGGACCGCATCACGATCGACTGGGTGTACGCGCCGCCGGCCCGGTAGCGCACCCCCCGCAGCAGGTCGCCGGAGGTGACACCGGTCGCCACGAAGAAGCAGTTGTCGCCGGTGACCAGGTCGTCGGTGCTCAGCACCCGGTCCAGGTCGTGCCCGGCGGCGAGCGCCTTCTCCCGCTCGTCGTCGTCGCGCGGCCAGAGTTTGGCCTGCATCGCTCCGCCCATGCACTTGAGCGCGCACGCGGAGATGATCCCCTCCGGCGTGCCGCCGATGCCCATCAGGACGTCGACGTCGGATTCACCCCGGGCCGCGGCGATCGAGCCGGCGATGTCGCCGTCGGAGATGAACCGGATGCCGGCGCCGGTACGCCGGATCTGCTTGACCAGGTCTTCGTGTCGGGACCGGTCCAGCACGCAGACCGTCACCTCGGCGACGTCGGTGCCCTTGACGCGCGCGATCCGCCGGATGTTCTCCGCCGGACCGGCGTCGATGTCGATCACGTCGGCGTACTGCGGGCCGACGGCGAGCTTCTCCATGTAGAAGACGGCGCTCGGGTCGAACATCGCGCCGCGCTCGGAGACCGCCAGCACGGCGAGCGCGTTCGGCATGCCCTTGCTCATCAGCGTGGTGCCGTCCACCGGGTCCACGGCCACGTCCACCTCGGGCCCGGTGCCGTCGCCGACCTCCTCGCCGTTGAAAAGCATCGGGGCGTTGTCCTTCTCGCCCTCGCCGATCACCACGATGCCGCGCATCTGGATCGAGTTGATCAGCTTGCGCATGGCGTCGACGGCGGCCCCGTCGCCGCCCTCCTTGTCGCCCCGGCCGACCCAGCGGCCGGCGGCCATCGCCGCGGCCTCGGTGACCCGGACCAGGTCGAGGGCAAGGTTGCGGTCGAGATCCTGTGGGATCCGTGTCCTGGTGGTCGTCATGACGGCTCCTCCTCGCGACGGTGCGGGGTGGACCGGCGGCAGGATGCTCCCCGCTGCCGGCTTTGTCGCTGATCCTCACACGATCGCCTACCCGGCCTCGGTCCGGGGCGGTGATGGGCCGGATACCGCCGGTCGAGCGGCTGCGAAGATAGCGGGGTGGAACCCGCACAGCCTGCCGACCGCGTACCCACCGACCGCACGCCGTCGGGCGGCCAACCCCCGGTCGGCCCCGCCGCGACCCCGGCCGAGCCGACGACTCCGTACGCCGGCGAACCGGCACTGGTCGAACCGGACCCGGCCACCGCCGCGCCCGGGAACGAGCCGGCCCGCGCCACGTCCGGCCCGGCCACCGCGCCGTCGGCGGACGCCCCGGCCGGCGTCGTGCTCGACGGTGCCACCGAGACGGGCGAGCTGCCCGCGCCGCCGCCCCGACAGGAGGCGGCGAAGTCGGAGCGGTCGCCCAAGGACATGGCGATCTCCCTGCTGGTGCTGCTGATCCCGATCGCGCTGCTGCTGGCGTTCTACCGCGGCTTCCTCGGCGGCGACCAGGCCCGCACGGTCGACCCGGCGCCCGCCATCGAACAGGCCCGGGCGGCGAACGTCTTCCCGGTAAGCCAGCCGGAAGGGCTCGGCTCGGATTGGCGGACGGTGAGCGCCACCTATCAGCTGGTCGAGGGTGGGGCCAACCTGCGGATCGGCTACCTGACCCCCGAGGGGCGGGGCGTGCAACTGGTGCAGAGCAACGTGCCGGCGGAGCGGCTGCTCCCGACGGAGCTGACCGACCAGGGGCGGCCGGAGGGGCAGACCGACCTGGGCGGGCGGACCTGGCAGCGGTACAGCACCCAGGGCCGGCAGCAGGCGTTGGTGCTGCTGGAGCCGGCCCGCACGGTGATCGTCATGGGAGACGCCCGCGACAACGAGCTGCGCCAGCTCGCGACCGCGCTGCGCTGACCGGGCCGGGTCGTGGCGGCCCTCGCTCGTCGGACCGATCCGCTACGCTGCCCCGACTCGGTCCGGTCGACTCTGCACGATCGGGCCACATTCATCTTGTCTGGAGTGGGATCTTCGTGAACATTCGACGGTGGAGCCTCGGCTTCCTCGCCGCCGCCCTGCTCGTTCCCGGCCTGGCCGCCTGCAAGTCGGGCGCCGACGAGCCGGCCGCCGCCGCCAGCCCGTCCGTCCCGGCCGACCCGAAGGAGGCCCTGCTGGCCTCCACCAAGGACATCGCCAAGGGCGACTTCACCTTCACCATGTCGGGTGACGGCACGAGCGGCAAGGGCCTCGTGCACAAGCCCAGCAACAGCGCCCAGTTCGCCGCGAAGTTCGGCGACCCGTCCGAGGACGTGTCGATCGAGATGGATCTGATCTACATCGACTCGGACAGCTGGGTGAAGATGGAGCTCGGTGGCGCCCTGGCCTCCGCGATCCCCGGCGCCGCGAAGAACAAGGGCAAGTACCAGCACCTCGACAAGACCAAGATCAAGGATGTCGACGCCCTTCAGCTCGACCCGGAGTCGCTCGACCCGATGGACAGCGACGCGCTGATCAAGGGCGTGACCGATGTGCAGAAGGCCGGTGACGGCACGTTCACCGGCAAGATCGACATCACCGCCGCCACCGAGTCCGCCGCCCTCGACGAGGACGTGGTGAAGGCGCTGGGCGCCCAGGCGAAGGCGCTGCCGTTCACCGCCAAGCTGGACGCGCAGGGCCGGCTCGCCCAGTTGGTCGTCTCCATCCCGGCGGCCGGCGAGACCAAGGCGCACGACATCACGATCGGCTACGCGAACTACGGCACCGCCGGCGCGGCGCAGAAGCCGCCGGCGAACCAGGTGGTCGAGGCGTCCGCCGAGACGTACGAGATGTTCAAGTAGGTCGGCACGGCGCAGTGGGGCGGCCCGGTGCCGCCCCACTTTCGTGTCCACGGACGGGCAATCGGACAGATCGGTGATTGTGTGACGGGCCGGCAGGGAACTAGGGGGATGCGATCCGGGCGAGGCTGCTCGGCCCGGATCGTGCGGCGTAGCCGAGGTCGTGCTGCGTCGCCGGAGTTTCCGACGCCGACCAGGTCGTCGGGTGACCCCCTTGGGAGACACACATGACTGTTCGACGACTCAGCGCCGGCCTGGTGGCCGCCGCTCTTTTCACGCCCGGCCTGGCCGCCTGCGGCGACGGCGCGACCGGCACCGCCGGGTCGACCGCGTCCCCGACGGTGAGCGCCTCCGGCGCGGCCACGCCGTCCGGTGCCACGCCCGCGACGGGCGACGCCAAGCAGGCGCTGCTCGACTCCACCAAGGAGATCAGCAACGGCAACTTCCGCTTCACGCTGGCCGGCGCCGGTTCGACCGCCGAGGGGCAGGTCCACGAGCCCAGCCAGAGCGCGGCCATGAAGATCGCCATCGGCGGACCCTCGTCCGACCTGGCGATGAAGCTCGACGTGATCCACGCCAAGCCGGACAGCTGGGTCAAGCTGGAGCTGAGCGGCCCGACCGCCAACAGCCTGCCCGTCATCAAGCAGCTCAACCTCGGCAAGTACCAGCACCTGGACCAGTCCCGGATCAAGGGCAACCGCAGCCTCGGCTTCGACTTCGACAAGGTCGACCCGGCCGGCAGCGCGGTGCTCACCCAGGGCATCACCGAGGTCCGGCAGACCGGTGCGGGGGCGTACGCCGGCACCGTCGACGTGTCGAAGGCGGCCGAGGCGGGCTCGCTGAACGCCGCCACGATCACCGCGCTGGGGGCGCAGGCCAAGACGGTCCCGTTCACCGCCAAGCTGGACGCGCAGGGCCGGCTCAGCGAGCTGGTGCTGCAGATCCCGGCGGCCGGTCAGACCGCCGCGCAGGAGGTCCGGATGACGTACTCCGACTACGGCACCGCCACCCCGGCGCAGAAGCCGCCGGCGGACCAGGTCGTCGAGGCGCCCGCCGAGCTGTACAGCCTGTTCAACTGACCGTCGGCGCGTGGCGGGGCGGCTCCGGTCGCCCCGCCAGCGTCAGGACTCCTGCCGGGCGGCGTCGATGCGCGCCCGGGCGCCGTCCAGCCAGCGCTGGCAGATCACCGCCAGCGCCTCACCGCGCTCCCAGAGCGCCAGCGACTCCTCCAGCGACGTGCCGCCGGCCTCCAGCCGCTCGACCACCGACGCCAGCTCGGCGCGGGCCTGCTCGTAGCTGAGCCGCTCGTCCGGCCCGGCCTTCGTCTCGTCAGTCATCGCGTCCCATCTCAGCACACCCCGCCCCGGGCCACCGCGACCCGCCTCACCCGTCCACCGTGGCGGCCAGCTCGCCGTCGGCCAGCCGGACCCGCAGCGGGTCGCCCTTGCCTACCTCCGCCGCCGCGCGCACCACGTGCCCGTCCGCGCGCTGGACGATCGCGTACCCCCGGTCGAGGGTGGCCGCCGGGGAGAGAGCGCGCAGCCGGGCCAGGGTGTGCCGCAGCTCGTCGTCGGCGCCGGCCAGCCGGTGGTCCAGGCAGCGCCCGGCCCGCTGCCGCAGCGCGGTCAGCTCGGTGGCGCGCTGCTCCACCATCACCTGGGGCCGGGCCAGCACCGGCCGGGAGCGCAGCCCGTCCAGCCGGTGCGACTCCCGGTCGACCAGGTTGCGTACCGCGCGGTGCAGCCGGTGTCGGGCCTGGCCGATGAGGCGTACCTCCTCGGTGAGGTCCGGTACCACCCGCTTGGCCGCGTCGGTCGGGGTGGAGGCGCGGACGTCGGCGACGTAGTCGATCAGCGGCGCGTCCGTCTCGTGGCCGATCGCGCTGACCACCGGGGTACGGCAGCTGAACACCGCCCGGCACAGCGCCTCGTCGGAGAAGGGGAGCAGGTCCTCGATGCCGCCTCCGCCCCGGGCGATGATGATCACGTCGATGCTCGGGTCGGCGTCCAGCACCTTGAGCGCGTCGATGATCTGCGGCACCGCGGACGGGCCCTGCACTGCCACGTTGACCGTCCGGAACTCCACCGCCGGCCAGCGCCGCCGGGCGTTGGTCAGGACGTCCCGCTCGGCGGCCGAGGCCCGGCCGGTGATCAGGCCCACCCGGCCGGGCAGGAACGGCAGCCGGCGCTTGCGGGACCGGTCGAACAGCCCCTCGGCGGCGAGCAGCTTCTTGAGCTTCTCCAGCCGGGCCAGCAGCTCACCCAGCCCCACCTGGCGGATCTCGTCGGCGCGCAGGCTCAGCGTGCCCCGGGCGGCGTAGAACTCCGGCTTGGCGTGCAGCACCACCCGGGCGCCCTCGCGCAGTTCCGGCGCGCCGGCGTCGAGCACGTCGCGGTTGGTGGTGACGGTCAGGCTGAGGTCGGCCGACGGGTCGCGCAGGGTGAGGAACACCGTGCTGGCGCCGGGGCGCCGGCTGATCTGCGCCACCTGCCCGTCCACCCACACCCAGCCCAGCTTGGCGATCCAGGCGCCCACCTTCTGGCTGACCACCCGCACCGGCCAGGGCTCCTCCGCGCTGCTCCGCGCCCCCTCGGTCACCCGCCCACCCTACGGCCCGCCCCCGACGCGGCCCGAGTTGACCATGAGGTTGTCGCAGGGCCTGTCGGCGTGTTCCGGCGGCAACTTCATGATCGAGGGCGGAGGCGCCGAGCTGTGGCGCGGGTCGCAGCCGCTGCCGGGCGGAAACCGGACACGTACGATGGGCGGGTGACTCAGGCTGAAGCGACTTCCCGGCCCGGCAAGCGCGTGCTCCTGGCCAAGCCCCGCGGCTACTGCGCGGGTGTCGACCGGGCGGTGCAGACCGTCGAGGAGGCGCTCAAGCTCTACGGCGCCCCGATCTACGTGCGCAAGCAGATCGTGCACAACAAGCACGTGGTGCAGACCCTGGAGTCCCAGGGTGCGATCTTCGTGGAGGAGAACGAGGAGGTGCCGGAGGGCGCCACCGTCATCTTCTCCGCGCACGGCGTGGCCCCCGAGGTCTACGAGCAGGCCCGGCAGCGGTCGCTGCGGGCGATCGACGCGACCTGCCCGCTGGTCACCAAGGTCCACCAGGAGGCGAAGCGGTTCGCCGCCGAGGACTACGACATCCTGCTGATCGGCCACGAGGGGCACGAGGAGGTCATCGGCACCGCCGGTGAGGCTCCCGCGCACATCCAGCTGGTGGACGGCCCGGACGGCGTCGACAAGGTCACCGTCCGCGACCCGGAGAAGGTCGTCTGGCTCTCCCAGACCACCCTGTCGGTCGACGAGACGCTGGAGACGGTGGCCCGGCTCAAGCAGCGGCTGCCGCTGCTCCAGTCCCCGCCCAGCGACGACATCTGCTACGCCACCTCCAACCGCCAGCACGTGGTCAAGGAGATCGCCCCGGACTGCGACGTGGTGATCGTCGTCGGGTCGCGCAACTCGTCCAACTCGGTCCGGCTGGTCGAGGTGGCGGTGGACGCCGGCGCCCGCGCCGGGTACCTGGTCGACTTCGCCCACGAGATCGACGACGCCTGGCTGGCCGACGCCCGCACCGTCGGGGTGACCTCGGGCGCGAGCGTGCCGGAGGAACTGGTCCGGGACGTGCTGACGCACCTCGCCGCGCGTGGCTTCGGCGACGTCGAGGAGATCCTCACCGCCAACGAGCGGCTCACCTTCTCGCTGCCGCAGGAGCTCAAGCGGGACATGAAGGCGGCGGCGGCCCGCGGTTGAGCACCACCGCGCCGGGTTCGGCGGGAACGCCCCGCCGTCCCGGTGCGTCGGATCGAGCATGAGGACCCTTCGGCTCGTCGTCCCCGCCCTGATGCTCGGCATGGCGCTGACCGCCTGCGGCGGGACCGACGACGACACCCCCACCCCGAGCGGATCGTCACCCGTGACCGGCCAACCGACGCCGTCCGCGCCGCCCACCCCGTCCGCGTCTCCCAGCGCGCCGTCGACGCCGGGCGGAGCCGTGACGCCGACCAGCTTGGGTTCGCTGCCGAAACCCGGCGGCCCCACCCTCCCGCCGCCGGCCGACACCACCAGGCTCAGCGGCACCATCGGCGCCGGCGTGGAGCCCAACTGTCTGCTGCTCAACGGCTATTTGCTGATCGGTGGTCCCCGCGACGTGCTGACCGCCGGGGCCCGGGTGACCGTCACCGGCCGCGTCGAACCGGCCCTGCTGACCACCTGCCAGCAGGGCACCCCGTTCGTCGTGGAGACCGCCCGGCGGGACTGAGCCCGCCGCCGGCCGCGCCCGTCAGCGTTCGCGCTCGGCGGGCGCGGCGTCGTCCAGCAGCTCCGGAGCCTGCGGCTGGCGCGGCGTCAGCTCGACCTGGGCCGGAGTGGGGATGTCCTGGTCCGAGACGCCAAGCTCGGCGAGCTTGCGGGCGCTGACCAGCACCCGCGCCTCCAGCGAACCGACCGCCCGGTTGTACGCGGTCACCGCCCCGGCCAGCGACGACCCGAGCTTGCCCACGTGGTCGCCGAGGGTCGAGAGCCGGCCGTAGAGCTCGCGGGCCAGCGAGTGCACCGCCATCGCGTTGCGGGCCAGTGCCTCCTGCCGCCACGTGTAGGCCACGGTGCGGAGCAGGGCGACCAGGGTGGCCGGCGTGGCCAGCACCACGTTGCGGGCGAAGGCGTGCTCCAGCAGCGTCGGGTCGCGTTGCAGGGCCACGTCGAGGAACGGGTCGGCGGGGACGAAGAGCACCACGAAGTCGGGCGTGCTGTCGAACGCGGCCCAGTACGACTTGGCCGCCAGCGCGTCGACGTGCCCGCGCAGGTGCCGGGCGTGCGCGTCGAGGTGGGTGTCCCGGCCGCGCTCGTCGCGGGCCTCCATCGCGGTCAGGTACGCGTCGAACGGCGCCTTGGCGTCCACCACCACCGACCGGCCGCCGTGCAGCCGGACCACCAGATCCGGTCGGACGACCTGGTGGTCGGTGGAGGAGGTGACCTGCTCGGCGAAGTCGCAGTGCTCCAGCATGCCGGCGGCCTCGACGATCCGGCGTAGTTGGTGCTCGCCCCAGCGACCCCGTACCTGCGGCGCGCGCAGCGCCGCCACCAGCTGCTTGGTCTCGGTGCGCAGCTCACCGGAGACCGCGCTCATCGAGCGGACCTGCTCGCGCAGCTCGGCGTACGCGTCGACACGGTGGTGCTCCAGCTCGGCCACCCGCTGCTCGTAGCGGCGCAGTGTGTCGTGCAGCGGGGCGACCGCCCGGGCGACGGCCTCCTGGGACTGGGCGGTCGCCTCGTAGCTCAGCGCCCGCATGGACTGCTCCAGCCGCCCCTCGCCCTTCAGGGTGGCGGCCAGTGTGGCGTCCAGCCGGGCGATCTCGGCCGCCGAGCGGGACCGCGCCGCGAGCCAGCCCACCGCCCCGCCGGCGCCGAGGCAGACGATCACCAGGAGCAGCGTCGAGACGTCCATCACCGGAGCTTGCCAGACGGATACGACGTGACACTCGCGGGTACGTTCGAAGACATGGAACTTCTGCTGTGCCTCGGCATCGTGATCGTCGGCGCGCTGGTCGCGGCGGCCGTCGCCCGCGCCCAGGCCTCCGCCCGTCGCGGCAGCGAACTCGGTGACGCCCGCGCGGAGGCGCAGCGGTGGTACGAGCGGCTCGGCGGTCAGCTCATGAACCTGCAGGGCGACCAGCCGGCGGTGCGTCAGGCGCTGGCCGACGCCGGTGAGCGCTACAACGCGGCGGGTTCGCAGCTGGAGCAGGCGCGTACGGCGCACCAGTTCGGGCTGGCCCGGGAGACCGCGCTCGAGGGGCTCGCCTACATCAGGGCGGCGCGTACCGCGATGGGCATCGACCCCGGCCCGGAGCTGCCGCCGTTGGCCGCCGCGCGTGGCGTCGGGCAGCTCACCAAGGAGCGCCAGGTCGACGTGCAGGGGCAGACCTTCCGGGCCGGCCCGCAGCCCGGCCGGGACACGCCCTACTACTACCCCGGTGGGCGGTACCAGGGCCGGCCGGTGCCGGCCGGCTGGTACTCGACGCCCTGGTGGAAGACCGCGCTGGGCGCGGGCGCCGGCGTCCTCGGTGGGGTGCTGATCGCCGACGCGCTCTTCTCGCCCGCCTTCGGCGACCCCGGCTACGGCTACGACGCGGGCTACCAGGAGGGCTTCGGTGACGGGGCCGGCTACGCCGACGACCAGGGCGCGGACGCCGGTGACCAGGGCGGTGACTTCGGCGGTGACCAGGGCGGCGGCGACGTCGGCGGCGCGGACCAGGCCGGCGGCTTCGGCGGCGGCGACTACGCGGGCGGCGACTTCGGTGGCGGTGGCTTCGGTGGCGGCGACTTCGGCGGTGGCGGCGACTTCGGGGGTGGTGACTGGTGACGTCCGCCGGTGCCCGCCCGCCGTGCCGCTCCCGCCACTGACCCGATGTGAGGAAGGGCCCCTTGTTATCCATAAAGCGATAACAAGGGGCCCTTGCTCACCGCTTGGTCAGCCGGTGTTGCGCATCCCGGCGGCGATGCCGTTGACCGTGGTGAGCAGCGCCCGTTCCAGGGCGGTGCCGTCGCTGGGAGCGCGCCGGCCGCCCGGCGCGGTGGCGATGGCCCGACCGGCCGCGCCGGACTCCCGGTACTGCCGCAGCAGCGCCACCTGGAGGTGGTGCAACGGCTCCAGGTAGGTGTCGCGCACCGCCAGGGTGCGCTGGAGCACCGGAGAGTTCTCCAGCAGCGCCGGCGAGGCGGTCACCGCCAGCACCTCCCGCTTGGTCAGCTCGTACTCCTGCTCGATCTGGTGGAAGATCGGGTGCAGCTTCTTCGGCACCAGCGTCTCGACGTACCGGCGCGCGATGCTCAGATCGGTCTTGGTCAGCATCATCTCGACGTTCGACAGGAACGTACGGAAGAAGTGCCAGTTGCGGTGCATCTCGGCCAGTACGTCCGCCAGCCCGGCCTCCCGGGCGGCGGCCAGCCCGGAGCCCACGCCGAACCAGCCGGGAACGATCTGCCGGGTCTGGGTCCAGCCGAACACCCACGGGATGGCCCGCAGCCCGGACAGCCCCGCGCCGGTGTTCGGGCGCTTCGCCGGCCGGGAGCCGATGTTCAGCGCGCCCAGCAGCTCGGTGGGGGTGGACGCCCAGAAGTACGCCGGCAGGTCCGGGTCCTCGACCAGCGACCGGTACGACCGGAACGCCGACTCGGAGACCACGTCCATCGCCGCGTCCCAGCGCTCCAGCATCTCCGCCGGCTGGCGGGGCCCGGTGTGCAGCAGCGTGGCCTGGAGCACCGCCGCCAGGGTGAGCTCCAGGTTCTCCCGGGCCAGCGAGGGCAGGGTGTACTTGTCGGAGATCACCTCACCCTGCTCGGTCACCTTGATCGCGCCGTCCAGCGTGCCGTAGGGCTGGGCCAGGATCGCCTCGTGCGTCGGCCCGCCGCCGCGCCCCACCGTGCCACCCCGCCCGTGGAACAGCCGCAGGTGCACCCCGTGCCGGGCGGCCACGTCCCGCAGCGCGCGCTGCGCCCGGTGGATCGACCACTGGCTGGTGGTGATCCCGGCCTCCTTGTTGGAGTCGGAGTAGCCGAGCATGACCTCCTGCACGTCGCCGCGGGCGGCCACCAGGGACCGGTACGCCGGCAGCGACAGCAGCTCGTCGAGGATCTCGCCGCCGGCGTTCAACTCGGCCGGGGTCTCCAGCAGCGGCACGAAGCCGATCCGGGCCCGCCCGCTGTGCACGTCGACAAGCCCGGCCTCGCGGGCCAGCACCACCGCGGCCAGCACGTCGTCCACGCCGAGCGTCATCGAGATGATGTACGACTCGATGACCTCGTTGCCGAACCGGTCCTGAGCCTCACGGATCGTGCCGAACACGTCGAACGTCTTGCGGGTCGCCTCGATCAACGGCGTGTCCAGGGTGGACAGCGGCCGGCGGCCGGTCAGCTCGTCGGCGAGCAGCTTGGTGCGCTCCAGCCGGCTCAGCGCCGGGTAGTCGGACACCTCGCCGACCGCGCCGTAGAGCTGGGCCAGCACCGCGTGGTGCGCCTCGGCGTGCTCCCGCACGTCCATGATGGCCAGGTGCAGGCCGAACGCGGAGACGGTGCGGATGGTGGAGGCCAGTCGACCGACGGCGGTGAGCTGCCCGGAGTTGCGGGCCAGCGAGGCGCGCAGCAGCTCCAGGTCGGCGATCAGCTCGGCGGAGCCCCGGTAGTCGCGCCCGGGAACGTGCGCGGTGCCCTGGCGCAGCCGCTGCCGGGTGTTGGCCAGCTTCGCCTTCACGCAGCGCGCCTTGAGCCGGTACGGCTCCTCGGCGTTGACCCGGCGGAACCGGGGCGCCACCTCGGGCAGTGCGTCCAGGTCGGCGGCGAGGCTGGCGGAGAGGTCCAGCGACACCCCGCGCAGCCGGCGGGAGACGGACACCTCGTTGATCAGGTGGTCCATCGCCTTCTCGGTGGCCGCGATGCCGTGCTCGTGCTGGATGGCCAGCACGTCGCGGGTGACCGCCGGGGTGACGAACGGGTTGCCGTCCCGGTCGCCGCCGATCCAGGTGCCGAAGCTGAGCGGGCGGGCCGTCGGCGAGGTCTCCACGCCGAGCGTGCGCAGCGTGTCGGCCAGGTCGTCGAGCACCTGCGGGGCGGCCTCGGCGTACAGGTCGCGCAGGTAGTAGATGGCGTTGCGGGCCTCGTCGGTCGGGTCCGGCCGGTCCAGCCGCAGCTCGTCGGTCTGCCACATCAGGTCGAGCAGCTCGGCCAGCCGGCGGTTCGCGGGGCCCTCGTCACTGGCCCCGTAGAGGATCGCGTTGGCGGTCTCGGTGTCCAACTCGTCGGCGATGGCACGCAGCTTGGACAGGATCGAGCGGCGGGCCGCCTCGGTCGGGTGCGCGGTGAAGACCGGCCGGACCGCCAGCCGCCGGGCCGCGGCGGCGATCTCCTCGGCCGGTACGCCGCGCTCGGCGATCATCTTGGCCGCCTGGTCCAGCCAGCCGCCCTGCACGGCACGGCGACGGCGCAGGTCGCGCGCCCGGTGCACCTGCTCGGTGATGTTGGCCAGGTGGAAGTAGGTGGAGAAGGCGCGGGCCAGTTTGGTGCCGGTGGTGACGTCCAACCCGCCGAGGCGCTGGGCGGCCGCGGGGACGTCGGTGCGTACCTGGGCGCGGATCTCCTCGACCAGGTCGAGCAGTGGACGCCCCTCCTGGCGGGCCAGGGTCTGCCCGAGCAGGGTGCCGAGCCGGCGGATGTCGGCGCGCAGCGCGGCGTCCGGGCCGTCGTGGTCGTGCTGGTCGGTCACGAGTGCGCTCCTTACGTGAGTACGAAGGACAGCGCTGTCCGACTCCCTGGATGGTATCCGCGCGGGTGCGGGTGGCAGGAGGGGCTCTCCGGATGCTGCGCCGTGACGAGGGACACCCGGAGTTCGGGTCTTGGTGCCGGCGCGGGGGCGGCTACTCGCGTCGGAGGTCGATCCCCTCCGGCCCCGAGCCGGCGCGACGGCCGCGGACCAGGGTCGCGCCGAGCAACGCGGCCAGGCCGAGCACCGCCCAGAGCGCCAACCCGGTCAGCGGCCAGCCGACCGAGCGCCGGTCGAAGTAGACCGCCGACTTGAGCAGGTCGGTGCCCAGCCCCGGCACGTTCCACCGGTGCATCCCGCGCAACCAGGTGGGCAGGAACTCGGGCGCGTAGATGCCGCCGGAGCCGGGGTTACCGAGCACCACCAGCAGCAGGATGACCAGCCCGGTGCCGAGTACGCCGAGCCAGCCCTGGACCGCGGCGGCCACCATCGCGGCGGCGAAGACCGTGAGCACGCCGGTGCCCGCGATGGCCGGCAGGTCGTGGTGCCAGACGTCCAGCACCGGGCCGACCAGCACCGCGCCGACGATGCCGAGCGCCACGCTGTAGACCGCGAGCGCGCCGATCCGCAGACCGGCGCGGCGCAGGGTGCGCGGGGCGGTGCCGGCGGCCAGCCCGAGCGCGGTCGAGGCCAGGTAGCCGCCGAGCACGAACCCGACGGCCAGGTAGAACGGCACCAGACCACGCGGGTCGGTGGCGGCCACCGGCACCTCGTCGGTCACCCGCAGCGGCAGGCGGGCCTGTTGCGCGGCGGCGGAGAGCACCTGGGCGACCAGGTCGGCGGCGGCCGGGGCGCCGGCGCTGGCGGTGGTCAGGACGAGCCCGCCGCCGGGGTCGGAGCTGAGCACCGCGTACACCTCGCGGCTGGTCAGGCCGTCGTGGGCGGCGCCCGGGTCGTCGTACCCGATGGCTTTGATCTTGTTGGTCCGCTGGCGGACGCCGGTCAGCACCAACTGCGCGCGATGGTCGCCGAGCGCCACCCCGACCGGCACGTCGCGGGCCGTGGGTTGGTGCAGGGCGCCGACGTAGGCGGCGATGAACGCGCTCGCCAGCGCGAGGGTGCCGAGCAGCAGGCCGGCGGTGCGGGGAAGCCGGTCGCGTACCCGGACCTCCGGCGCCTCGTCCACCAGGTCAGCCTAGGGTCGGCTCTGCCCTCTTTGGCGGCTTTTGTCGGGCGGAAACCGCTGGTGCGGCTCGTTAATGTCTGATCATGGACCTGCCGCGTTACCCCACCAGGCCGAAGCCCGGCGACCGGGTCGCCATCGTGTCGCCCTCCCGGGGGCTGCCGGCGCTGTTCCCGCACGTGTACGAGCTGGGGCTGCGCCGGTTGCGCGAGGAGTTCGGCCTGGAGCCGGTGGAGTATCCGACCACCCGACGGATGGGGGCGGACCCCCGCGACCGGGCCCGGGACCTGACGGCCGCCTTCGCCGACCCGACGATCACCGCGGTGCTCGCCACCGTCGGCGGCGACGACCTGATCACGGTCACCCCGCACCTCGACGACGAGGTGATCCGGGCCAACCCGAAGCCGTACTTCGGCTACTCGGACAACACCAACGTGCTCAACCACCTCTACCGACTGGGGATGGTGGCCTACCACGGTGGTTCGGTGCTGGTGCACCTCGGCCGGCCCGGCAAGGCGCACCCGCTCACGGTCGACTCGCTGCGCGCCGCGCTCTTCACCCCCGGCTGGTACGACCTCACGCCCGCGCCCGAATGGGGCGACCGCCCCAACCCGTGGACCGACCCGGACTCCCTGGCGTACGAGCCGGAGATGCTGCCCGGTGAGGGCTGGCACTGGCAGGGGCCGGCCAACGTGGTGCGCGGCCGCACCTGGGGCGGCAACCTGGAGGTACTGAACTGGCTGCTCGCCGCCGACCGGGTGCCTCCGGCGGCGGCCCTGGCCGGGTCGGTGCTGCTGATCGAGACCTCGCAGGAGCTGCCCTCGGACACCGAGGTCTACCGGATCCTGCGCAACCTGGGCGAGCGCGGCCTGCTCGCCGGCTTCCCGGCGGTGCTCGTCGGCCGGGCCAAGGCCTGGGACTTCGACCGGCCGCACACCCTCGACCAGCGCCGGGCGTACGCGGCGGCCCAGCGCGCCGCGGTCACCCGGGCCGGCGCGGAGTACGCGCCGGACGCGGTGCTGGTCTTCGACGTCGACCTGGGCCACACCGACCCGCAACTGATCGTCCCGTACGGCGGGGAGATCCTGGTCGACGCCGTCGACCGCCGCATCGCGGTGCGCTACTGACCCGTGCCCGCCAGCGACGCCCGTCGGGCCGGGTCGGTCCGCCGGGCGTCCCGGCGTGGAGGTGGGCGCGAAGGCGGTGGGTGTCGGTCGGCGGGGATAGGCTGGTCGTCGTGCACCCCCCGTCCAGCCGGACGCGGGGTATCTGTCGTGTGCCGCGGCCTCACCACGCACGCCGACCCTCCTGGAAGTGATCTACATGCTCACCGGTCTGTTCTCCGCCGCCCTGGCCGACCCCGGGCTGGCCCGGGCGCGTGACCTGGCGCGCTCCGGTGCCGCGCAGGTCGACGGCCTCGACATCACCGCCCCGTCGGCGCTGCGTCCGTTCGCGGTCGCCGCGGTCGCCGCGGATCCCGACGGCGCCGGTGGCGGCGCGGGGCGGCCGGTGCTGGCGGTGACCGCCACCACCCGCGAGGCCGACGACCTGGCCGCCGCGTTGGGCGATCTGCTCCCGCCGGAGCAGGTGGCGGTCTTCCCGTCCTGGGAGACGCTGCCGCACGAGCGGCTCTCGCCGCGCTCGGACACCGTCGGCCGGCGGCTGGCCGTGCTGCGCCGGCTGGCGCACCCGGAGTCGGCGGACGCGCACGGCCGCACCGGCCCGCTGCGGGTGGTCGTGGCTCCGGTGCGCTCGCTGCTGCAACCGCAGCTCAAGGGTCTGGGCGACCTGGAGCCGGTGCAGTTGGCGGCCGGTGAGGAGGCGGACCTGGAGGAGGTCGCCCGCCGGTTGATCGACATGGCGTACGCCCGGGTGGACCTGGTCACCAAGCGCGGCGAGTTCGCGGTGCGCGGCGGCATCCTGGACGTGTTCCCGCCCACCGACGAGCACCCGTCCCGGGTCGAGTTCTGGGGCGACGAGGTGGAGGAGATCCGCACCTTCGCCGTCGCCGACCAGCGGACCATCGAGCAGGTGCCGCTGCTGTGGGCGCCGCCGTGCCGGGAGCTGCTGCTCACCCCCGACGTGCGGGACCGGGCGGCCGCGCTGGCCCAGGAGCACCCCGAGCTGGCCGAGATCCTCGACAAGCTGGCCGAGGGCATCCCGGTGGAGGGCATGGAGTCCCTGGCCCCGGTGCTGGTCGGGCCCGACTCACTGGAGCTGCTGCTGGACGCCATGCCGGCCGGCACCCACGTGCTGCTCTGCGACCCGGAGCGCATCCGCACCCGGGCGCACGACCTGGTGCGTACCTCGGAGGAGTTTCTCCAGGCCAGCTGGGCCGCCGCCGCGGTCGGCGGCCAGGCCCCGGTCGACGTCGGCGCCGCCGCCTTCCGCACCCTGGGTGAGGTACGCGCCGCCGCCGGCCGGCTCGGCCAGCCGTGGTGGACGCTCTCCCCGTTCGGCTTGGTGGAGGCCGAGACGGCCGACACACGCCAGCCCTGGGAGGACGCGCCGGAGCAGGGCTCGGTGACTCCCGACGACGCCATCGCGGTGAGCGTGACCGCCCAGCCTGCCCCGCTCTACCACGGCGAGACCTCCCGGGTGGTCGACGACCTGAAGCGTTGGGCCGGCGAGGGCTGGTCGATCGCGTTGGTCTTCGAGGGGCACGGCCCGGCCCAGCGGGCGGTGGAGGTGCTCCGCGACGCCGGTCTGGGGGCCCGGTTGGCCGAGGAGGTGCCGACCGCGCCCGTGCCCGGCGAGCTGGTGGTCACCTGCGGCGCGTTGAGCAGCGGTTTCGTCGACGAGGCGTCCCGTTTCGTGCTGCTCACCGGCAACGACGTGACCGGCGGTCGGGGCACCTCGACGCGCGACATGCGCAAGCTGCCGAGCCGGCGGCGCAACACCATCGACCCGCTGGAGCTCAAGGCCGGCGACTTCGTGGTGCACGAGCAGCACGGCATCGGCCGCTACGTCGAGCTGGTGCAGCGCACGGTCAACGGCGCCAGCCGGGAGTACCTGGTCATCGAGTACGCGGCGAGCAAGCGCGGCCAGCCCGGCGACCGGCTCTTCGTGCCGACCGACCAGCTCGACCAGCTGAGCCGCTACGTCGGTGGCGAGCAGCCGACGCTGCACAAGATGGGCGGCTCGGACTGGCAGAAGTCCAAGGCCCGGGCCCGCAAGGCGGTCCGCGAGATCGCCGCCCAGCTGATCCAGCTCTACGCCGCTCGCAAGGCGTCCAAGGGCCACTCGTTCGGCCCGGACACCCCCTGGCAGCGGGAGCTGGAGGACGCCTTCCCCTGGCAGGAGACGCCGGACCAGCTCGCGGCGATCGACGAGGTCAAGCGGGACATGGAGCAGACCGTCCCGATGGACCGGCTGATCTGCGGCGACGTCGGCTACGGCAAGACCGAGATCGCGGTACGGGCGGCGTTCAAGGCGGTGCAGGACGGCAAGCAGGTGGCGGTGCTGGTGCCCACCACGCTGCTGGTGCAGCAGCACTACAACACCTTCGCCGAGCGGATGGGCCAGTTCCCGGTGACCATCAAGCAGCTGTCCCGGTTCCAGACGGCGAAGGAGACCGAGCAGACGCTGGCGATGGCGGCGGAGGGCACCGCCGACATCGTGATCGGCACCCACCGGCTGCTCCAGTCGGCCACCCGCTTCAAGTCGCTCGGCCTGGTCATCGTCGACGAGGAGCAGCGCTTCGGGGTCGAGCACAAGGAGCATCTAAAGAGCATGCGTGCCTCGGTCGACGTGCTGAGCATGTCGGCCACCCCGATCCCGCGGACCCTGGAGATGGCGATCACCGGGATCCGGGAGATGTCCACCATCGCCACCCCGCCGGAGGAGCGGCACCCGGTGCTCACCTTCGTCGGGGCGCACGACGACCGGCAGGTGGCCGCGTCCATCCACCGTGAGCTGCTGCGCGACGGGCAGGTCTTCTACCTGCACAACCGGGTCGAGTCGATCGACCGGGCGGCCCGGCGGCTGCGCGAGCTGGTGCCCGAGGCGCGGGTCGCGGTGGCGCACGGCCAGATGGGCGAGGAGGCGCTGGAGAAGGTCATGGTCGGCTTCTGGGAGAAGGAGTTCGACGTGCTGGTCTGCACCACCATCGTGGAGTCCGGCATCGACATCCCGAACGCCAACACCCTGATCGTGGAGCGCGCCGACCTGCTCGGCCTGGCCCAGCTGCACCAGATCCGCGGCCGGGTCGGCCGGGGCCGGGAACGGGCGTACGCCTACTTCCTGTACCCGCCAGAGAAGCCGCTCACCGAGCACGCCCACGAGCGGCTGGCCACCATCGCCCAGCACACCGAGCTGGGCGCCGGCATGTACGTGGCGATGAAAGACCTGGAGATCCGGGGCGCCGGCAACCTGCTCGGCGGCGAGCAGTCCGGGCACATCGAGGGCGTCGGCTTCGACCTGTACGTGCGGATGGTCGGCGAGGCGGTGTCGGCGTTCAAGGGTGAGCGGCAGGAGGAGGAGGTCGACGTCAAGATCGACCTGCCGATCGACGCGCACCTGCCGCACGACTACGTGAGCGTGGAGCGGCTGCGGTTGGAGATGTACCGCAAGCTCGCCGAGGCCCGCGACGAGGAGCGGCTGCGCGAGGTGGTCGCCGAGATGACCGACCGGTACGGCGAGCCGCCGGCCCCGGTGCAGAACCTGGTGGCGGTGGCGCGGTTCCGCCTGCTGGCCCGCCGGTACGGCCTCACCGACGTGTCCATGCAGGGCAAGCACGTCCGGTTCGGCCCGTTGCCGCTGCCCGACTCGAAGCAGCTGCGGCTCAAGCGCTACCACCCGGACGCGGTCTACAAGCAGGCCACCGACCAGGTCAGCGTGCCCCGCCCGACCACCCGTCGGATCGGCGGCGAGCCGCTGCGTGACCAGGCGCTGCTGGAGTGGTGCGCGCAGTTGCTCTCCGACGTGCTGGGCGCACCTGCCCCGGTCGCCGTCGCGGCCGGCTGAGGTGCTGCCCGCCGGGCGGGGCGCGTCGCCCCGCCCGGCGAGGTGGGGGCCGTCACAGCGATGCCGGGGGCATGAGAGAGTGACGGGCATGCGTGCTCGCCGTCTGATCGCCGCCGCCAGCGTCGCGGCCCTCGGTGTCCTCTCCCTCGCCGCCTGCGGTAGGTCCGCCCCGGACGTCGCCGCGTACGTCGGTGACGCCACCTACTCGGTGGACCGGGTCGACGCCATCTACGACGACGTGCAGACGAAGTACGGCGAGGCGGTGCGGCAGGAGGCCGGCCAGGCCGGTGCGACGCCCGCACCGGAGCAGCTGCGCTCCGCCGTCACCCGTCAGGACGTGGTGAACCTGCTGGTCAGCCTGGAGCTGGGCAAGCGGGTCGCGGCGGCGAAGAACCTGCAGGTGCCCGACCAGGTGACGCCGGAGCAGCTCCAGCAGAACCTCCGGGTGCCGGCCACCACCGAGTACGCCAAGCTCTGGGGCGAGTGGATCGACCTGCTCCAGGTGCTCAACGAGCAGCTGCCCCCGGCGGAGCTGAGCGACGACTCGGTGATGGCCGTCTACCAGGCGCTGGCCCGGACGGGGGCGATCCAGGGCGGGCTGCCGGTAGACCAGGTCCGCCAGGCGTTCGGTGACGGCGGCTTCGTCCGCAGCGCCACCGCGCTGAGCGCGGCTCTGCAGGAGGAGGCGACGCGGGTCGACGTCTCGGTCAATCCGCGTTACCGGGCGGTCGGGGTGCCGTCGGTGGTGAGCACCGGCCAGTCGCTGGTCTTCTACTCGCTGCCGTACATCAACTCCGACGGGCCGGTCACCGACATCTCCACCCCGGAGCCGGTGGCCTCGAGCGGGGCGCCGGAGACCGGCGGCACGGAGAGCTGAGCATGTCGGCACGGATCGTCCTGCTGGTCACCTCGCCCCGGCTGCCGGCCGGGCTGCTGACCGCCGCCGCCTGGGACGTCGTACGGTCGGCGCCGGTGCTCGCCGGTGCGGAGAGCGAGCTGACGACCGCGGTGCGGGTTTCGGGCGCCGAGGTGACCGTGGTGACCGGCGGTGCCACCCAGGCGTTGCTGGACGCGGTGGCGGCGCACGGCACGGCGGTCTGGCTGGCGGGTCCGACCGGCGACGAGTCGCTGGCTCGGGAGCTGGGTCTGCGGCTGGCCCGGGAGCCGGGGCTGGCCGAGCTGGAGCTGATGTACGGCTCGTGGGATCCGCCCGGCGCCCGGCTGCTGGACGCGGTGGCGGTGATGGACCGGCTGGCGTCCCCGGGTGGCGATCCCTGGAAGCGGGCGCAGACGCACCGCAGCCTGGCCGGCTTCCTGCTGGAGGAGTGCTACGAGGCGTACGACGCGATCAGCGCCGACGACACCGACGCGCTGCGCGAGGAGTTGGGCGACGTGCTGCTCCAGGTGGTGCTGCACGCCCGGCTTGCCGAGGAACTGCCCGAGGACGAGCGGTGGACCATCGACGACGTGGCCGGTGGCCTGGTCGACAAGATGGTCCGGCGCAACCCGCACGTCTTCGCCGGTGAAGAGGCCGGCACGCTGGACGAGATCACCGCCAACTGGGAGCGGATCAAGCGGGCCGAGAAGGCGCGCGAGTCGGTGCTGGACGGCATCGCGTTGAGCCAGCCCGCCCTCGCCCTGGCCGCGAAGGTGCTGGAGCGTGCGGCCCGGGTCGGTCTGGCCGTGCCTCCGCCGCTGGCCGAGTCGCAGGTCGACCCGGAGGCCCGGCTGGGCGCGAGCCTGCTGGCCACGGTCGCGGCCGCCCGACAGGCCAACCTCGACCCCGAGGCCGCCCTACGCCGCACCACCCTCGCCTACGCCGAAGCAGTCCGCGCCGCCGAAGCCCCACCCCCCGCACCGGCTTGATCAAGAACTTCCCGTCCGGAGAGCCCCGGTTCGTGACGCAAACCTCTTGATCAACGCGGGCCGGCGCGGGTAGTGGGTAGGGTCGGCGGGTGGAATCGTTCGGGGTGCTCGCGGAGCGGGTTGTCGAGGCGTTGCTGGAGAGCCGGCCGGGGCTGGCGACGAGCGCGGGGGACCACCGGTACGACGATCGGCTGCCCGACCTGTCCGCCGGCGCGCTGGCCACCGACCGAACGATGCTCACCGACGCGGCGAACGCGCTGTCCGAACTCGACCCGGACGCGCTGGACGTCGAGGATCGGGTGGACCACGCGCTGCTCAGCTCGTTCGTCGACCGGGAGCTGTTCGAGCTGACCGAGATCCGGGCGCACGAGTGGGATCCGCTGCACCACAACCCCGGCCCGCTGCTGCACTCGCTGCTGGCCCGCCCGTACGCCCCGGTCGAGGTCCGGCTCGGGCACCTGGCCGGCCGCCTGGCCGCCGTACCGGACGCCCTCGCGACCGCTCGCGCGACGCTGCGGGACATGCCGCGGATCCATGCCGAGACGGCGGTCGGGCAGTTCACCGGCACGGCCGCGCTGATCCGCGACGAGGTGCCGAGGCTGCTCGCCCAGGCCCCTGGCGGCTACGACCGGCTGGCACCGGCGGCCACCGCGGCGATCGCCGCGCTGGAGGAGTTCGTCGCCTGGCTGCGCGTCGGCCTGGCCGCCGACGCCGGCCCGGGACGTGACCCGCGGCTGGGCCGCCGCCGCTGGGAGGCGCGGCTCTGGCACACCCTGGACACCGAGCTGGGCGCCGCGGAGATTCAGCGCCGCGCCTGGGCGAACCTGGACCGGGTCACCGAGGAGATCCGCGTGGCGGCGGTCGAGCTGGTCGGCGGCCCGGCCGACGACGCGACGGTACGCCGGGCGCTGGACCTGCTCGCCGCCGAGCACCCGGACGACGCCACCATCGTCGAGCTGGCCGGGGTGACGCTGGACGAGGCGACCGACTTCGTCCGCGCGCACGACCTGGTCACCCTGGTCGACGACCCGTGCGTGATCCAGGAGATGCCGGAGTTCGCCCGGGGCGTCGCGGTCGCCTACTGCGACTCACCGGGGCCGCTGGAGACCGCGGCCGTGCCGACCTTCTACTGCATCGCGCCCACCCCGACGGACTGGCCGGCGCACCGCGTCGAGTCGTTCTACCGCGAATACAACGACCACATGGTCCGCAACCTGACCGTGCACGAGGCGATGCCCGGGCACTTCCTCCAGCTCGCCCACGCCCGCCGGTACGTCGGCGGCACCCGGGTCCGGGCGTTGGCCGAGTCCGGCCCGTTCATCGAGGGCTGGGCGGTCTACGCCGAGGAGCTGATGGCCGGCCTGGGGTTCGGTGGCCTGCCGGTGCGGTTGCAGCAGCTCAAGATGCAGCTGCGGATGACCATCAACGCCCTGCTCGACCAACTCGTGCACGCCGAGGAGCTGCCGGAGCACGAGGCGATGGCGCTGATGACCGGGCGCGGCTTCCAGGAGGAGGGCGAGGCGGCCGGCAAGTGGCGCCGCGCACTGCTCACCTCGACCCAGCTCTCCACCTACTTCGTCGGCTACAGCGAGGTGGCCGAGATCGCCGCCGCCCGCCCGGCCGGCGTGTCGGTGCGGGACTGGCACGACGCGATGCTGGCCCACGACTGCCCGCCCCCGCGCCACCTGCGTACCCTGCTCGACCTCTAGACCCGTCTGGTGCGGCGTGCCGCGCTGGCCAGCAAAGAGATGCCAGCGATGAGGGTGACGAGACGGACGAGGAAGATCACCCCTCCGATGGCCGCAGCCAGCGCGCCCATGGCGATGAGACCGTACGGGAGCCAGTCGGTTTCCGGAATGACGCGTGCGGATCCGGGGTCCTGCGGCAGGTAGGAGACGGTGGCCGTGGAACGCACCGCCGGCCGCTTGCTGCTCTGCTCCGGCTCGGTGAACTCCACCCGCCGGTTGTCCGAGGTGGTGAAGGTCAGGACCCGCGAGTACATCGTGCGGCCGTTGCTGTCGCGGGAGCTCGTGATCCTGGTGACGGTGGCGGTCGTCGACGTTCCAGCCGGGTAGGGCTGGTGTTGGCCATGCCACCACCAGCCGATACCGACGAACAGCAGGCCGACGGCCAGCACCACGAGGGATCCGAAGATGCCGGTGCGCTTGCGGCCGAAGGGCACATCGATTCCGACGAGCCCGTCGGTGACCAGCGCGGCGCCCGCGGCGGTGCGCGCTCCTCGGCCGGACAGGACGTTGGCGAGGGTCCTCAGGATCTGGGTGGGCATGTCGGCCGTCCTCCGGTCTACAAGGGCTTACAGCGTGGTCACCGCATCCACGTGATGCGAACGGCTGCCGGTTCGACCGACCGTCGTCGAGTGACCCGGATCTCGTGCCCGTCGGAGGGTGACCGACGGGCCTGCGACCGGGCTTCCGGCCACCGGGTACGCAGTGCCGACGATTCGTTGATCCGCATCACACCGGCGTCGGAGGGCACGCTCACGGCTGGCTGTTACTGCTGGTCCCAGGCTTGTCAGGGGAATGCCCACCGAGTCGGGTGCGATGGCGTGCCGCATAACCTTCGGGCCATGAGCGAGTCGGCGATGGCTCGACGGCGGGGCATTGCCGTCATGCTGGTGTTGGAGCTGTTGCTGATCGGGCTCGGCGTCGGCACGGTACGGGGGATCGACGCCGCCGGCGCTGGTCACGCCCCGCGCACCCCGCTCGCCAGCCTGCTCGGTCCCGACTTCGTGGACATCAGTTCCGTACGCTCCGACGCCACCCGGTCCGCAGCGCCACCCCCGGCGGGCGCCGGCAGTTACACCTGGGACTGCGGCCGCAACGAGATCGGCCACCGCAACACCGCCAACATCGTGACGGCGCCCGGCTACCCGGGACAGGCGCACCACGTGCACGACTACGTGGGCAACGTCTCCACCGCTGTCGGTTCGACCCCTCACAGTCTCACCACGGCCCGGACCACCTGCCGCAACGGCGACCGCTCCACCTACTTCTGGCCGGTGCTGCGGACGGTGCCGGACGGCGGCGCCGGGCACCCGGGGCACGACGGCGAGATCCAGGTGCCGGCCGCCGTCACCCTCACGTTCCTGGGCAACCCGCGCGGAAACGTGGTGCCCATGCCGGTACGGCTCGCGGGGACCGTGGGGGACGCGGTGGCCGTCACCAACGGCGGCGCCCACGCGGCGGCGACGTGGACCTGTTCCAGCACACCGGAGCGCCGGACCACCGCCTACCCCGTCTGCCCGGTCGGTGACCGGGTACTGCGGCTCTTCGACTTCCCCAGCTGCTGGGACGGCCGGCGGCTGGACAGCCCGACCCACCGCGTGCACCTCCTCGCTCCCGACCGGGACGGCGCCTGCCCCCACAACACGTTCCCGGTTCCGCGGCTGCGGATGACGCTCGCGTACGACCTTCCGCCGGGCGTCCGGTTCCAGATTGACGCGTTCGACGGCCAGAACAACAGCCCGCTCACCGATCACGCGTTCTTCCTCAACCTCATGCCGGAGACGGTGACGGCCAAGGTGCTGGACTGTCTCAACGCCGGCCGGACCTGCGACGACAGCTGAGGGCCGCGACGGACCGCGGGGACCGCCACGGCCGCGACCGGTCAGTTCGGACGACCGACCTCGAATCGGCCGGCGGAGGACGTGACCGTCACCGTGACTGTCCTCGGCTCACCGGCGACCCGCGTAGAGCAGGTGAACCGGCTATTCACCCTGACCGGTGGTGCGACCGGGCAGGCGACCTCGTCCGCGTCGAGCTGGTAGTTCTCGCGCAGCACGGTCAGCACCCCGCGCTGGAGCGCCGCCGTGTCGAAGACCTTGCGGTTGAGGAAACCAGGCCAGATCAGGCCGAGCACCACCACGAGCGCGACCGTGAGCGCGACCGGCCCGCCGATCGCCGCCACGAGCTTCGGGGAGACGCCGCGCCTCGACGCGCGGCCGGTCTCCGGGCCCGGGGCGGCCGGGCCGAACTGCGGCGGCGGCGCCGGGGCCCAGCGGGGCGCCGGGGGAGTCGCGGCGGGGGGTGTGGTGGAGTCGTCGAGGCGTCCGTACGGGTTGGTCATCATCGTTTCCCGGTCCCTCAGCGAGCCGCGGCGGTCGGCACGGCGACCACCTCGGGCAGCGGCTTCGTCCGACCCCCGGTCGGGTTGATCGCGAACCAGGTGCCGCCGACCCCTTGGCCCTCGATGTCACCCCGCGCCTTGTCCCCGGCGAACCGGTAGACCGGCCAGCCGCCGACGGTCACCTGACAGGTACCGTCGGCGCGTTCCACGTAGCCGACGAGCTGCGGGTTCATCCCGCTCGGGTAGATCTGGCCGGGCGAGTGGATCAGCAGCGGCGGCCAGGTCTTCGCGCAGTCGCCGTTGCAGGTGGACTTCGGCGGCTTGGCGCTGTCCTTGTCGAACCGGTAGAGCGTCCGGCCTTGCCCGTCGGCGACGTATGTGCCGATGTCGGCGGAGCCGGTGCCGTTCAGCTGCACGATGGTGCTGCCGCGCCCCTGGTCGGGTGGGGGCGAGAGCGGGCCGGTGGCCGGGCCACTGTAGATCTGCACGCGGCGCTGGGTCTTGGCCACGGTGGGCGGGGCCACCGGCGACGCCGGGGCCTCGATCACCTCGGGCACCTGCTCCGGGCTCGCGGCCGCGGAGACGGCAGGGCTGGGAGCGGCGGGCGCCGCGGTCCCGGGCGCCTTGTCGCCGCACGCGGCCAGGGCGGCCAGGCTGGTCAGTGCGATCGCGGTACGCGCGAAACGGCTGGGCAACAACATCAGTGCTCCACCTCGTGCTCGGTGCCGACCGTGCCCGTACGCCCGGTCGGCACCCACACGGCCGGGCGCGCGATGTGGTTCACCGCGAGGACGAGAACCTCTCCGTCGCGACCCGAACAATCCGCTGAACCGTTCCGCAGCGCCATCCGTGTGGGTGGCGGCAACGGCGGAAGGCGGTCACACGATGACCGCCGCCCGCCGGGAAGACCCACGAAACGAGGGAGCGGGAACGTGGCCACCTACCACATCGTCAGCGAGGACATCCAGGAGTCGGCGAGCTGGCTGAAGCAGAACATGCAGACGCTGCTGGACGGGATGACCCAGGCCAAGAGCAAGATCGACACGCTCATCCAGGGTGGCTACAACACCCCGGGCGCGCAGCAGCAGTTCGGCCCGTACTTCGAGGAGTACAAGGGCAGCGTGGACCAGACCCTGCACGGCATGGAGGGCATCAGCCAGTACCTCACGCAGGTCAGCGACGCCTTCTCCGAGACCGACAGCCAGACCGCCAGCAGCCTCGGTCGCTGACGAACGAACGGCCCGGGGGCCGCGTGGTGAGCAGATCACCACGCGGCCCTGACCGTTTCCTCCGACGGACCCATCCGACCAGGAGAAACCCGTGCGCCTGCTGCTCACCGTTGCGGATCCCTCCACCGCCGTCACCGACTACCAGGTGGAGGCGGACCCCGACACGACCGTCGGGGAACTCGCCGCGGCGCTGGCCGCCCGCCGTCCGTCCGCGGCGGACACACCGCCGTCCATCTTCGTCGCCGGCGCGCCCCTGGATCCGCGGCTGACCCTCGCCGAGGCCCCGGTGCACCAGGGGACGGTTCTCGGCCTGGACCGTCCGGCGCCCGAGGCGCCCGCACCACCCCCGGGCCTCCTCGAGGTACGGGTGGTCGGCGGCACGGACGCCGGCGACGTCCACCAGCTCGACATCGGCGAACACTCGATCGGGGCTGCCAGCACCAGCCGGGTCCGCCTCTCCGACCCGGCGCTCGCCGCCGTGACGGCGCGGGTGCGGGTCACCCCGGACGGCGAGTGCCGGGTGCGCCCGCTCGAGCCGGGGCTGCTGCTCGACCGCATCGAGGTCTCCGGTGAGCAGGTGTGGCCGCCCGGCGGGCAGCTCGCCGTCGGTTCCTCCCTGCTGGAGCTGCGCCACCCGGTCCGTGCGGAGGCGGCGCTGCAGGTCTCCGAGGACCGGACCGGCCTGGACTACAACCGTCCGCCGCGGCTGCTCCCCGCCGCCCGTGCCACCAGGTTCGCGCTCCCCGCACAACCGTCGCCACCCGAGCGGCGGCCGATCACGCTGATCACCGTGCTGGCGCCGCTGCTGGTCTCCGGGGGCATGTACCTCGCCACCCGGAACCCGCTGACCCTGCTCTTCGCCGTCCTGTCGCCGGTGGCGCTGATCGTGAACCAGATCGCCGCCCGGCGGCAGGGACGGGCCAGCCACCGGGTGCGGATGGCGGAGTACGAGGCGAAGAAGGAGCGGATCGCCGCCGAGGCGCGGGAGGCGCTGACCGCCGAGCGGTTGGCCCGCCGGGACACCCATCCTGATCCGGCGGCGGTGCGCTTGATGGCGGTCGGACCGCAACGTCGGCTCTGGGAGCGGCGCCGCACCGACCCCGACTTCCTGGAACTGCGCACGGGTACCGCGGACCTCCCCTCGGAGGTGGTGCTGACCGACCCGAGCCAGGACGAGCACCGGCGGGAGATCCGGTGGAGCGCGCTGGACGTGCCGGCCGTCGTGCCGGTCCGCAAGCACGGCGTCGTCGGTGTCGCCGGTGGCCCGGTGGCCCGTACCACCGCCCGCTGGATGGTGGCGCAGGCGGCCACCCTGCACAGCCCTGAGGAGCTGCAGATCTACCTGCTCGCCGGCGCGGGCGACGAGGAGGGCTGGTCGTGGACCCGCTGGCTGCCGCACGCGGCACCGCGCGACGGCCAGGACACGCTCGCCACCGTCGGCGCCGACACCCAGACGCTGGGCCGTCGCGTGGCCGAGCTGGTCGCCGTCATCTCGGCCCGCTCCGCGCAGCGGCAGGACGGCGCGTTCCGCGACATCCTCGTGGTGCTCGACGGGGCACGCCGGCTGCGGTCCCTGCCGGGGGTGACGCAGATCCTGCGGGAGGGGCCGTCGGTCGGCGTCTACGCGCTCTGCGTGGACGCCGAGGAGAGGCTGCTGCCGGAGGAGTGCCAGGCCGTCGTCGCGCAGCAGACCGACGGGACGCTGTTGGTCACCAGGACGCTGGCCGAGCCGATCGCCGGCGTCCACGCGGATTTGGTCACGCCGGACTGGTTGCGGACGGTGGCCCGGGCGCTGGCGCCGCTGCGGGACACCGGCGGCACGGACGAGGGTGGTGCGCTGCCCGACGCGAGCCGGCTGCTCGACGTACTCGGCATGGAGCCGCCGGAGCCGGACGCGGTGGCGGCGCGCTGGACCACCGGGGGCCGCACCACCGAGGCGGTGCTCGGCGTATCGCTGGACGGGCCGTTCGCCCTGGACCTCAAGCGGGACGGGCCGCACGCCCTGGTGGCCGGCACCACCGGCTCGGGCAAGTCGGAGCTGTTGCAGACCCTGGTCGCCTCGCTCGCCGTGGCCAACCGGCCGGACGCCATGACGTTCGTGCTGGTCGACTACAAGGGCGGCAGCGCGTTCAAGGACTGTGTCCTCCTGCCGCACACCGTCGGCATGGTGACCGACCTGGACACGCACCTGGTGAGCCGGGCGCTGACCTCGCTCTCGGCCGAGCTGCGGCGTCGGGAGCACATCCTCGCCGAGGCGGGGGCGAAGGACATCGACGACTACGTCGACCTGCTGCGCCGCGAGCCGACCCGGACGCCGATGCCCCGGCTGCTCATCGTGATCGACGAGTTCGCCTCGATGATCCGAGACCTGCCCGACTTCGTGACCGGTCTGGTCAACATCGCGCAGCGCGGCCGGTCCCTCGGCATCCACCTGGTGCTCGCGACCCAGCGCCCGGGCGGTGTGGTCTCGCCGGAGATCCGCGCCAACACCAACCTGCGGATCGCGTTGCGGGTGACCGACAGCAGCGAGAGCCAGGACGTTTTGAACGCGCCGGACGCCGCCTCGATCTCCAAGTCCACGCCCGGGCGGGCGTACGTGCGCCTCGCCCAGTCGTCGCTGGTGCCGTTCCAGGCGGGCCGGGTGGGCGGGTTCCGTCCGGGCGCCCGGGCCACCACCCGGCGGGCCCCGTGGCTGGCGCCGCTCTCCTGGCCCGACCTCGGCCGACCGTCGCCGACCCGCCCCGGTGGCGGCGGCGCGGAGCCCTCCGCGGAGGTGACCGACCTCGCCGTGCTGGTGGAGGCGATCCGGGGCGCCAACGAGCAGCTCGCCATCGCGGCGCAGCACAGCCCGTGGCTCCCCGCGTTGCCGACCACCCTCACGGTCGACGCGCTCCCCGCCGCCCGGGCGAGCGGCTACCTGCCGGCCGTCGCGTACGGGCTGGTCGACCTGCCGGCACGGCAGGAGCAGGCGCCGCTGGAGCTGGACCTGGCGACGCTGGGACATCTGCACGTCATCGGTTCCTCGCGCAGCGGCCGGTCGCAGACGTTGCGGACGATCGCCGGCACGCTGGCCCGCGCCCACTCCACGGCCGACGTCCACCTCTACGGCGTCGACTGCGGCAACGGGGCCCTGCTGGCACTCAACGACCTGCCGCACTGCGGCGCGGTGGTGCAGCGGACGGAGGCCGAACGGCTCGGGCGGCTGTTCGGCCGTCTGCTCGCCGAGCTGGGACGGCGGCAGCAGCTGCTCGCTTCGAGCGGCTCGGCGAGCCTCGTGGAGTACCGCTCGAACGTGGTCGAGGGCGACCGTCCGCCGCACATCCTCGTGCTGCTGGACCGGTTCGAGGTCTTCGACAAGACCTTCGCCGACTACGACAACGGCGCGGTGATGACCGCGCTGCTCACCCTGCTGCGCGAGGGTGCCGGGGCCGGGATGCACGTGGTGCTGGCTGGCGACCGGAGCATGTTCTCCACCCGGATCTCGTCCACGACGGACGACAAGCTGGTGTTGCGCCTCACCGAGCGCAGCGACTACAGCATGGTCGGGATCAACTACCGGCAGCTGCCCGAGGAGATCGAGTCGGGCCGGGCGATCCGGGCGGCCGACAGCGCGGAGGCACAGATCGCGCTCCTCGCCGAGGACAGCTCCGGTCAGGGGCAGGCCCGGGCGCTTGCGGAGATCGGCGCGGCGGCCCGGTCGCGGGACGAGGCCCTGCCGCACGCCGTCCGCCCCTTCCGGATCGACGTGCTACCTGACGAATTGACGCTGGCGGAATCGCGCGCCCTGGCCCGACCGTCGGGCCCGCTGTGGACGCTGCTCGGCGTCGGCGGCGACGAGCTCACCGGCATCGGGCCCGACTTGGCGGAGATCCCCACCTTCGTCCTCGGCGGGCCGCCGCGTTCCGGCCGGAGCACGGCGCTGCTGGCGATGGTGGCGGGCCTGCTCGCGCAGGGGACGCCGGTGGTGATCGGCGCCCCGCGCCGGTCGCCGCTGCGGGACCTGGCCGGTGTGCCGGGCGTGCTCGACGTCGTGGCGGGCGAGGACTTCACCTCGGCGCGGCTCGCCGCGGCCCTCGACGGGCGCGACGGCCCGGTCGTGGTCGTGCTGGACGACGCGGAGCAGTTGCTCAAGTGCGACGCCGGCAGCGACTTCGGCGAGATCGCGCGGGCGGGGGCGGAGACCGGGCGGGGCCTGGTCATGGCGGGCACCATCGACGGCCTGTCCGGGGGCTTCGGCGGCTGGCACGTCGACGCCCGGCGCAACCGGCAGGGCGCGCTGCTCAGCCCCCAGGGCCTCGGCGACGGTGAGCTGATCGGCGCCAAGCTCTCCCGGGGTCAACTGGCCGGCGGCCGGCCCGGCCGGGCGCTCGCCCACTTCGGTGGCGGCCGGCTGCACCTCGTGCAGGTGCCCCGCGCCGATCCCGCCGCACTGCGGGCGGTGCTCGGCGACGAGCCGGGATCGTGACGGCCCGACAAGGGTCCTCGGCTAGCTGAGCGGCGTCGAATACACGTCAGGGGGACACCAAGGTGTCCCCCTGACGTGTGTCGGCGACTCACCCCCCGGTCGCCGACTCCCCCATGGAAGCCTGCGGCGTCGCGAGCGCCGGGGCTCCATCCCCCCAGGTGAACATCAGGGTCCCGGTGATCGTGGCGAACAGTTCGAACAGGTCCTCGGCCTCGGCGAGGTTCGGGCTCGACCCCGTGACCACCAGGACGTTCGACGAGCCCGGCAGCGGTACGACCGTGTGCATGACGGCGCAGCGCATCGTCGCGCCGTCCTGGGTCACGTTCTGGATGCCGTGCACCCGGCCGACCGTGCCGATCCCGGGGATCTGCGCCGTGCCCACCCGACGCCAGGTGCCGTCCGCCCGGCCGGGCTGCCCGACCGCGGTGAGCGCCCCGATGATGTCGCCCGTCGCCGGCGGGGTGACCACCGAGACCAGCACCGTAGCGGTGAGCGGGCCATCCTCGTACAGCTGGAAGACACCGGCGGCGTGCACCGCGCCGGCGCGGCGGGCCTCGCGCACCGACCGGCGCAGTTGCTCGGCGTACTGACCGGCCTGCTCCTCGGCGAGGCCGCCCTCGCGGGCCCGGGTCCACACCTCCTGCGCCATCCGGTTCTCGCTCGCCTCGTCGGCGACCGAGTAGTCCACCCAGTCCTCCGGCGTGCGCAGTTGGAAGCCGGTCGGGGTCGAGGCCGTCGCGCCGGTCACTTCTTCCCCCCGTCGTCCGGGTTCGTGAGGGCGTTGACGGTCTGCTCGTCCGTCTCCCGGAACGCGTCGGCGACCGCCTTCGCGGCGTCGCGTACCCCTTCGAGGTCCTTGGCCACGACGTGGCGACCGTCACCCCACCGCTTCTCGAAGTCGTGGGCCGCCTTTTGCAGGTCACGCTGGCCGAGGGTGTCGACCACGTGCCCCATGGACCTGATCGGGGCACTGTCCATCAGATCCTTGGTGCGTTGCAGCAGGTCGTGTATCCGCTCCAGCTCCGCACCCGGTACGTCGATCACGCTCATGCCGGCACCGCCGCGCCGAGCCTGCCGGTTCGCTCGCTCATCTCCGATTCCCTCCGGGGCCGTCACAGCAACTCCGCGCCGTACACGGATGCCGTGCCGTTGCGGTTCAGCGCTGAACCGATTCTCGGTCGCCTACGTGTGCGAGTCGGCTCCCGGCACCCGACGAGGTGCGGGGGGAGCAGACGGCGCGATAGGGGAGGTTGGTCATGGCGCGTCCGGGGGACGCCGAGTGGTCGGTGTTGCAGTTGGACTCCGACCCGGTGCCAGGTGATCCGGAGTCCTTCGAGGAGATCACCCGGGCCTACCAGGAGTTGGCGAGGACCACCCAGGAGGCGCACGACCTGCTCGCCACCGGCGGTCAGATCGACGTCGGGCAGGGCAAGGCGATGGAGGCCTTCCGGGACCTGATCGGCAAGCTGCCGCCCCGGCTGGACCGGATGGCCCACTCGTACGCCGCCGCGGCCGACGCGTACCTGCGCTACCTCCCGTCCCTGGAGGAGGCGCAGACCATGTCGATGCGCGCTCTGGACCAGGCCCGGCAGGCCTCCGGCGACCAGGGGGCGGCGCAGGCGGCGCTGTCGTCGGCGCAGGCGGCGCTCACCGCGCTCACCGGTGATGCGGCGGCCGCTCAGACCGCGAAGGACAAGGCCGACGACGACCTCACCGCCGCCCAGCGCCGAGCCGACGATGCCCGGCAGGCGCTCGACCAGGCCAGGGCACTGCTCGGGCAGGCGACCGCGCTGCGCGACCAGGCTGCCCGATCCGCCGCCGAGACGCTGCGGCAGCTCGCGAAGGACGCTCCCCAGCGCTCGCTCTGGGAGAAGATCGCCGAGGCGTTCCACGCGTTCATCGAGTTCCTGCGGAGCACGGTGATCGAGTGGATCACCCTGGTGCTGGACGCGCTCTCGGTGATCGCGTCGTTCATCTTCCCGCCGCTCGGCGAGGCCATCGGCCTGCTCTCCGGCGCGATCGACCTGCTGGGTGCCGCGCTCGGCGGAGACCCTGCCGAGATCGGGATGGCCGCCGGCGGCATGGCCCTGGGTCTGGTGCCGGGTGGCCGGATCGCGGCGCGGCTGATGAAGTTCGCCCTCAAGGGCGGAAAGGCGCTGCCGGGCACCGTCGCCGACGGGGTCAGGAACAGCACCAAGGGGATCGGTGGCACATCCGGGACCCGCAGCCTGGATCAGGCTGCCAAGCCCGGCGCCGGGATCGACGCCGCGGTCACCACGGTCGGAGTCGGCAAGGTCATCAAGGGGACGTTCTCCGCAATCAGCAAGAAGATCGACGACATGCGCTTCGAACGCGATCTCAAGATCGCGAACAAGGAGCGCGAGAAGGACAAGACCCTCATCCTCGGCCAGACCGACAAGGGTCGCCTCAAGACCTTCCACGCCTCGGACGTCCAGTCTGTTCCTCTGCAGGACAAGAGCGGCAAGCAGGTCGGCGTCCTCTTCCCGAGCCGGGCGGGGGACACGGAGAACCTCACGGACTGGGCCAAGATGGACGCCAACGTCGCCTTCGGCAGGAACGTCGGCGGCAAGATGGACATCTCCGGCCTCAAGGTCATCCGGAGCCTGCCGGGGCGGGAGCCCACTTTCAAGGACAACACCTTCCTGCCCGCGCCGTGGAGCAACCTGCGCAGCGACCCGATCGCCGTCATCGCCCACGGCAGCCCGGAGAGCGCCGCCGTGACCCTGAAGAACGGCAAGGTGGTGCACGTGCCGGGCAGCCAGTTCGCGAAGGTCGTGCACCACGACGAGGTCTTCCGCTCGGCTGCGACGGACAATCCCAAGAGTTCCATCGCGCTGATCTCCTGCAACTTCGGCAACCCCACCGGCACCGCCGGCCAGGACTTCGCCGACACCATGCGCGAACTCGGCAGCAAGCGGCCGGTCTTCGCATCTACCGAGGTCGTGCAGGCGACCCGGGGCGTGGACGAGGACGGTCTGTTGACCGACCCGGGCCGCTCCATCGCCACCCTGGCCGTCGAGAACGGCGGCAAGTTCATCCGAATCAATCCGAGCTGACGAGGGGACGGCCGATGAACGAGCGCAACGAGTCCACCAGCCAGCGCAACTGGATGCTGCTGCTGGACAGCGAATGGGACGGGTCCGGCGACGAGGGTCCGGACGCGGCGGACGTACCCCCGGTGGAGACCATCGTCGGCGGCTGGCTGGTCGACGAAGACGGGACTGTCGGACCCTTCGAAGCCAACCCGCTCTACCGTCCCCGGAACGCGGACTCGCCGACGAGCCCGGTGGACGCGGCGGTGAAGCTCGTCGCGACGGGCCGAGCCGATACCGACCTGATCCTGCTGGCGCTGCGGGACAGCGTCGTCGAGGTGGCGCTCGACGAGACAGGCGACATGCTCGTGGCGTCGGCCCCGGACGGCGTCGCTTGCGTGGTGGTCGTCACCGGGGCCGCCGACCAGGCTCGGCTCGACGTTCCCGGTTGGCGGCAGGTCGACCTGTACGAGCTGCTCCGCCTGCTGCCGACCGGCCTCGACGTGCTGCTCAACCCCGCCGGCCCGCGCGCGATGCGACTGCTCGCCAGCGCCCTGCGCGGCGCCGCCGGCCAGACCACCGACGAGCCGGCCACGCCGTGAGTGAGGTAGCAGGAATGCGCAGGCCGCCCCGTGCCGCCGAACGCCGCCCGTCCTGGCCCGGCATGGCGCGGTTGCTCGCCGCCGCCATACTCGTGGTCCTGCTGCTACCGCTGACGCCGGGCACGGCCGGAGCCGTGGAGCCGGCGGTGCCGTACTGGGTGGTCCCCGGTGAGCCGGGCACTCCCAGTGAGCTGACCCTGCCGGGTGTGGCCGACCGCGTCCTTGGCGACAGCCACCGCTGGCCGGAGCTCTACAAGCTCAACAAGGGTCGGGTGCAGCCGGACGGGATGGTGCTGACCGAGCCCGGGCAGGAGCTCCGGGCGGGCTGGGTTTTCGTCCTGCCCGAGGGCGCGGCCTCCGGTGAGATCCGGATCGGCGCGCCGCCGACGGCCGTACCGCCGGCCAACCAGCGGCCGGATCCGCCGCCCGGTGACCAGCAGCCCGCCACGCCGTCGGCCGGCCAGCGGGCGAGCGCACCGGCGTCCGGTCAGCCGCAGCCGGCGGCGACGTCGGCGGCTCAGCCGACCGCGACCGAGGAGCGCGGCGCTTCTCGGATCCTCGGCCTTCACCCGTTGGTGGCGGTGCTGCTCGGCGTGGGCGTACTGCTGGTGCTGGCCGCCGCCGCGCTGGTGCCGCTCCTGCTGCGCCGGCGTCGTCCGGTCACCGTGGCGCCGCCGTCGGTGCCGCCCGACTCCCGGGCGGTCCTGGACCGCGCGTTGCGGCAGCTCGCCACGCAGGCCGACCACGCCCAGGTGTACGCGGCGTTGATTGGCCCCGACCGGGTCTCGTTGCGGCTGGCGCCCGCGCTGCCGCAGGCCCCGCCCCCGTGGCAGGCCCGGCAGCGCGGCGCCATCTGGGAGGCGCCGAATTGGCAGCTCGACCAGGGCGGCGACGGCCGGTCCGGCCTGCCGTTGCTGGCCACCGTGGGCACGGTCGGCGGCGAGCTGGCCGTCGTCAACCTGGGTCGTGCGCCGGGGATCGTGGCGCTCACCGGGGACGAGGCGAGCGCCCTGCGTATCGCGGGCGCCTTCCTCGACGAGATCAGCCGCGATCCGGCCACGACGATCACCGTCGTCGGCCCGCCACCTCAGCTGTGGCCCCGTCCCGGACGGATCCGCGTCACCGCCGACGTACGGGACGCGGTGCCGCCGGCGGATGGCACGGTGGACGCCTCGTCGTCCGGCGGACTGCGCGACCACCTCGTACTGGTCACCGCCTCGATCCCACCGGCCGAGGTGGAACGGCTGGGTGCGCTGGCGGCGGTCTCGGGCAACTCGGCGGCCGTGCTGGTCGTCGGCGAGGCGCCGAACGCGGCCTGGCGCTTCGAGGCCGGCTCCGACGGCTCCCTCGACGTCGGGGTGCTCGGGCTCGACCTCGACCGCCCCGGCCCACGCGGCGGCGTCACCTCGGTCACCCGGGGCTGAGGCCGTGTCTCCTGTCTTCGACTGTTCAAGGAACGGTGTGGCGATGAAGGCCCTCATCCCTCGTCCGCTGGTCGGCTCCGTGGCGCTCGCCGTGGCGCTGCTCGTGACCGGGTGCACCACCACAGTGACCGATCCGGTCGCCGTGCCCCGGCCGGACAGCAGTACGGTCCAGCAGCCGAACCCGGAAGCGGCGCAGAACGACCTCGGGCGGCGCAGCCCCGACGGTGGCTACTGGCCGGCGTCGCTGCAACTCGGTGACAACCCGGAGCTGGGGCCGGTGGTGCTCGACGGGCAGGGCTTCACCCTCTACCGGTTCGACAACGACGGCTCCGCGCCGTCGCGGTCGACCTGCACCGAGGGCTGTCTCATGCGGTGGCTGCCGGTGCTGGTCAGCGAGAAGATCACGTTCGCCAACCTGGACCCCGCCAAGCTCGGGGCCGCGGCCCGCCCGGACGGCACCCAGCAGGTGACGGTGGGCGGCTGGCCGGTGTACCGCTTCGCCGAGGATCGGGTGCCCGGCCAGGTCTCCGGGCAGGGCGTCGACGGGGCCTGGTTCGTGGTGGCCCCGGACGGCGGCAAGGCGGCCGCGCCGACGGGCCAAGATAGTTGACACAGCAAATAAGTGACGGAAGATACACATTCGTCCGTGATCTTCCGCATACGAAGAGCACTCCCGCATCCTGTCTGGGCACCGATCAAGATCGGCATCGTGGGCCAGCAGAGGGTGGTAGGTATGGCGGGTTCGAAACCCGTTCGGCGGCAAGAGGTCGCGGATGAAGCCTTGGTCCGATCCCTGTACGAGGAGCACGGTCGCGCGATGCTCGCGTACGCGACGCAGTTGACCCGCGACCGCGCGGCGGCGGAGGACGTCGTCCAGGAAGCGCTGGTGCGCGCCTGGCGCCACCCGGACAGTCTGGTCAACGGCAAGGGTTCGGTCCGGGGCTGGCTGCTCACCGTGGTGCGCAACATCGTCACCGACACGGTCCGCGCCCGCCGGGCACGGCCGGCCGAGGTGCCCGAGAGCCCTACGGACGTCGCCGTCGAGCGGGATCACGCCGAGCAGGTGGTGGCCTCGGTGGTGGTGGTCGACGCGCTCAACCGCCTGTCCCGGGAGCACCGTGAGGTGCTGGAACACGTATACCTACTGGGGAGTACAGTCGCGGAAGCCGCGCAGGCGCTGGGCATCCCGCCGGGCACGGTCAAGTCACGCTCCTACTACGCACTCCGGGCGCTCCGCGACATCGCGGGTCGCCCAGCCGGGGTGGAACGGTCTGCCTCATGAAATCCGACAGCGCGATGCCGGCCAGTGACCACGTGGACATCGGCGGCTACCTGCTGGGCGCGCTCGACCAGGAGCAGGTCCGGCAGGTAGAGGAACACCTGGCGGGCTGCGCGGAGTGCCGGGCCGAGGTCGAGTCGCTGCAGGGGTGGAAGACGGCACTCGGCGCGGTACCGGAGGCCATGCTGCTCGACGGCCCGCCCGAGGGCGGCGACCTGATGTTGCAGCGGACCCTGCGCCAGGTCCGCAGCGAATCGGCCGGTCAGCGCCAGCGCCGGGGGCTGCTGCGGAGCACCGCGGCTGCCGTGGTCGTCGCGGCCGCCATCTCGGGTGGCGTCCTGCTGGGCCGCACGACCGGGGCGTCACCGGACAGCACCGCCCAGCCCGCGCCGTCGACGAGCATGACCTCCACCGACCCGGCGACGCGGTACGCCGGCGCCACCGACCCGACCACCGGTGCCCGGATCACCGTCGCCGTCACGCCCGCCGCCGGGTGGGTACGGGTCAATGCCGCCGTCTCCGGCGTTCCCGCCGGGGAACGCTGCCGACTCATGGTGATCGGCAAGGACGGCGCCACCGTGCAGGCAGGTAGCTGGCTCGTGTCCCCGAAGGGAGCGACCGACGGCACGACGCTCGACGGCAGCGCCCTGATCGACCCCGCTCAGGTCGACGCCGTGCGGGTCGAGACCACGGACGGCAAGGCGTACGCCACCGCGAAGCTCTAGGCCACCTAGGCCACCTGGGCCGCGATGAGACGCGCCGCCCGCCTCCGCCGAATCGTCCTGCACCCGTACCTCTCGCTCCTGGTCACCGCCGGCCGGGCCACCGGCGCGCGCCTACGACGACGGGTGTGCCGTCCGGCGCGAAGCCGGACGGCACACCCGTGGTGGGGAGCGTCGCTCAGTTGAAGCGCACCGAGGCCACGGCGTCGTCGAAGCCGATCGTGGCCAGGTCGGCGACGTCACCGTTGATCACCGTCGAGCGACCGGTGCAGTCTCGCCCCGTCCAGAGCTTCAGCGAGCCGGGCGCCGCGACGGACGAGGCGACCCCGGGACGGCTCAGGTTCCGGCAACCGCTGCCGGCGGCACCCTGGGAGGCGCCGTTGTCGCTGAAGTTGGCGTCGTCGAAGAGGACGGCGCTGGTGGCGGGGGGAGCCGTCGACCCGCTGGCGTCCGGCGTGGTCTGGTCGTCGGCCGGTACGCCGGCCTTGCCGCCGGTCGGGGTCACGCCGAACCAGGTGCCGCCGATGCCCTGCCCGAGGGTGTCGCCACGCTTGGTGTCCTTGGCGAAGCGGTAGACGGGCCAGCCGTTGATGGTGACCTGACGGGTGCCGTCGGCGCGCCGGACGGTGCCGACGTCCGCCTTCCTGATGCCCGCGATGAAGATCTTGCCGCCCGGGGTGACGGTCACCGGCGGCCAGGTCGCCGCACAGTCACCGGAGCAGTTCGAGGTGGGCGGGTTGTTGCTGTCCTTGTCGAAGCGGTAGAGCGTCAGTCCGGCCCCGTTGACCACCACGGGGTTGAGGTCACCGGCCCGGCTCGCGGTCAGCTGGACCCACTTCTGCGCCGTCTGCCGTACGGCCGCGGGCGCGATGCCGCCGTCCGGCACGGCCCAGTCACCGGTGCCGGGCGGCGAGTTGTTGGACTTCGCGGTGCCGGCAAGCAGCGACAGGTCATCGGCTGCGGATGGCGCGGCCGGGCTGGTGGTCGCCTCGGCGCGCGCCGGCTGCGGCGCCTCCGGGGTCGAGCCGCACGCGGTGAGCGTGGCCATGCCGACGGCCAACAGGGCGACGAAGGGCGCGAGGTGCTTGCGCATCATGTCGGGGTCTCCACGGTGTCTACCCGCCTCCGGGACGTCCGGATGCGGTTCGGCATCCACACGGGGCCCGGCCGGATCCGGTTCAGCCGTGGCCTGTCCACCATGGACCGGCGGGTCCGCCGCGCGAATAGCCGGGCCGCGCCGTCGGGGTCAGTGCCGCGCGGCGGTCGCCGTGGCGTCGATCAGCCAGCGCGCGATGGAGTACGCGGGCGGCAGCTCCGCCGGCAGCGCGTCCAGGCCGAACCAGCGGGCCTCGGTCAGCTCCCGTCCGTCGACCACCGGCTCGGCGTGCGGGTCGGCGGCGCGGGCGGTGAAGCCGGCGAGCAGCACTCCGGGGCCGGAGATGGCCCACGGCTGGCTGCCGAAGTAGGTCGGCGCGTCCAGGGTCAGCCCGACCTCCTCACGCACCTCGCGGTGCACCGCCGCCTCCATGGTCTCGCCGGTCTCGACGAAGCCGGCGACCAGCGCCCACAGCCCGGTCGGCCCGGTGGCGTGTCGGACCAGCAGCAGCTCGTCCGGGCTGCCCGCCGGACCGGGCCGGGTGATCGCGACGAGCACCGCGGCGGAGAGCTGCATCGGCACGTACAGGCCGCAGTCGGGACAGCGCCGCGAGGATTCGCCGGGCACGTCGGCCAGCTCGGCCCGGCAGGCTCCGCACCACCGGTGGGTACGCCGCCAGGTGACGACGGCCAGCGCCCGGCCGGCCAGGGTGGCGAGCGGTTCGGGCACTTCGGCCGCCAGCGCCGCCCATCCCCGCGGTCGACCCGGGACGCCCTCGGCCGAGGTCAGCTCGGTGGCCCAGGCGGGCGTCCCGTCGAGGGTGCCCAGCGGCACCCAGTCGGTGTCGGCGGGCAGGTCGCCGACCCGGAGCAGCCGACCGTCGGCGGAGGTCGTCAACTTCGCACCGGTCACCGGCAGCGCCAGGTCGCCGGCAGCGGGTGGTCGGCTCCGGTCCGCGCCCGGCCGGAACCCGTCGGGCTGTGGCGCGGACCCGGCCGGGTCGGTCACCGCGGCGCCCGGCGATGCGGCGTGGGCGGGAGGGGGCCGCTCATGAGTCGCCGCCCGGTCGGCGGTCGACCACCCCGGCACCGGTCGGTACCTCGAACGCGGTGCTCTCCACCGACTCGGTGTAGCGGCTCAGCGCCAGCTCCATCGGCTTGCCGTCGACCGGCCCGGTGAAGCTGCCCAGCACCCCCTCGGTGGTCACGCAGGCGGTGAAGTCGCCTTCCGAGCGCTGCACCTCGACGCAGGTGGCGTGGTGCCCGGCGACCGTGGTGTCGCTCTGCGCGATGACCGCCTGCGGGTCGAGCGCGGCTGCGGTCAGCAGCCCCACCACCACCGGCGGGGTGACCAGGCCCTGCTTGTTGGCTTCGGCGAAGAGGGCCACGGTGGGCTTGGTCCCCGGCGTTGGCGGCGCCACCAGCGTGCAGACCGTCCGGCCGTCGGTCGCCGTGCACCGGGTGGTCGCCTCGGGTGTGACGGTGAGCCGCCCACCGGGGTAGGTGTACGCGGAGCGGACCGGATCCTGTGCCTGCACGATGGCGGCGGTCTTCCCGCCGGGCAGCTGGTAGTCGGCCGAGTAGGTGAGCTCCAACGCCCGGTCGAGTCGGACGGCGAGGTCGTTGACCAGATCGGCCCGGCCCATGGCGCGACCGGCGTCGTCGAAGGTCTGGCAGCCGGTGACCGTGAGCGACGCGATGACCGACACGGCGAGCATGCGGAGGGTGGTCGAGGCGGCGGGCATGGCGACCAGACTGCTCGATCGGGTCCGCGCGGCGCAAACCCGTTGCCGGTTGACGCACGGAAATCCGGGAATGTCCGTCACGTTGGGGCCACTCGGGTGCGCGGGCGACGCCGTGTCCGTTCCCGTGGCCCGATACGCTGCGTTCAACACCTGCCTCAGCCGCACCGTCGCGGCCCACCCACGGACCGGATCACAACAACGAGGAGCGACTCAGTGGCAACCATCGAGGGAATCGTCGCCCGGGAGATTCTCGACTCGCGGGGCAACCCGACGGTCGAGGTCGAGGTCGGCCTGGACGACGGCACGGTGGCCCGCGCCGCGGTGCCCTCCGGCGCCTCCACCGGCGCCTTCGAGGCGATCGAGCTGCGCGACGGTGACGCCGACCGCTACCAGGGCAAGGGCGTGGAGAAGGCGGTCTCCAACGTCGAGGACAAGATTGTCGACCAAATCATCGGGTACGAGGCCAGCGAGCAGCGGCTGATCGACCAGAAGATGCTTGACATCGACGGCACGGACACCAAGTCGGAGCTGGGCGCGAACGCCATCCTCGGGGTCTCCCTCGCGGTGGCGAAGGCCGCTGCCGGCAGCGCCGAGCTGAGCCTCTTCCGCTACCTGGGTGGCCCGAACGCGCACCTGCTGCCGGTGCCGATGATGAACATCCTCAACGGTGGCGCGCACGCCGACTCCAACGTCGACGTCCAGGAATTCATGATCGCGCCGATCGGCGCGCCCAGCTTCCGCGAGGCGCTGCGCTCCGGCGCGGAGGTCTACCACGCGCTGAAGTCGGTGCTGAAGAAGCGGGACCTGTCGACCGGGCTGGGCGACGAGGGCGGCTTCGCCCCGAACCTGCCCAGCAACGCGGCCGCGCTGGACCTGATCGCCGAGGCGGTCGAGAAGGCCGGCTACCGCCTGGGCACCGACATCGTCTTCGCGCTCGACGTGGCGGCCACGGAGTTCTTCGACAACGGCACCTACACCTTCGAGGGTGCCGCGAAGTCCGCCGAGGACATGAGCAACTACTACACCAAGCTGGTCGGCGACTACCCGATCGTGTCGATCGAGGACCCGCTGGCGGAGGACGACTGGACCGGCTGGCAGACGCTGACCGCCTCGATCGGTGACCGGATCCAGATCGTCGGCGACGACCTGTTCGTGACCAACCCGCAGCGCATCGCCCGGGGCATCGCGGAGAAGGCGGCCAACGCGGTGCTGGTCAAGGTGAACCAGATCGGTTCGCTGACCGAGACCCTGGACGCGGTGGACCTGGCCCACCGGGCCGGCTTCAAGTGCATGATGAGCCACCGCTCCGGCGAGACCGAGGACACCACCATCGCCGACCTGGCGGTGGCCACCGGCTGCGGGCAGATCAAGACCGGTGCGCCGGCGCGCTCGGACCGGGTCGCCAAGTACAACCAGCTCCTGCGGATCGAGGAGGAGCTGGCCGACGCGGCGCGCTACGCCGGCGCCGGCGCGTTCCCGCGCTACCGTTCGGCCTGAGACGCACGAAGCCTCGGGGGAGGGGTGTGACGATGCAGCAGCGCCGCACACCGGGTGGTCAGCGTCCCGCCCGTCGGCCGGGTCAGTCCGGCCGGCCGGGCGGCGGCCGGCCGACCCGGGCAACGGTCCGGGAGTCCGGCGTGCGCGCCGAGCCGCGCGGTGCCGCCGGCCGGGCGCCGAGCGCGGTCCGGGGCGCCGAGGGCGGACGGTCCGCGAACCGGCCCGCCGCCGCCCGGCGGACCGCTTCCGGCGGTGCCGTCAAGCGGCTCGCCGCACCCCATCCCCGTCGCTTCACCGGGCGGGCCACCGTCCTCTTCGCGGTGCTGATCGCGCTCGCTCTGGCCTACACCTACCCGGTCCGGGTCTACCTGGACCAGCAGGCCGACATCGAGCGGATGGAGGCCTCCCAGGCGGCGCAGGAGAAGGAGATCGCCGACCTCGCCGCCCTCGCCGCGAAGTGGAAGGACCAGGAGTACATCAAGACGCAGGCCCGGGAGCGGTTCTTCATGGGCCGTCCCGGCGAGAAGATCATGGTGGTGCTGCACGACCCGGAGGGCGCCGCCCGGGACGCCGGGAAGTCGGCCACGTCGACCGCGCCGGCCGCCCCGCGGACCTGGTACGACACGCTCTGGTCGAGCGTCCAGGCGGCGGACAGCCAGCGACCCGGCTGATCCCCGCCTGACACGTTGGGAGGGGACCCTTCCTATACCTCAGGCGTTAACAGGGTGCCCTTCCTTGCCAGCCACCGACGTACCAGGAGTGACTGTGACTGTCTTGCCACCGCCGGAGTCGGCGGCGGATTCCGTACCCCTGCCCCAGCGCGAACCGGCCACCGAGGCCGACCTGGCCGCGGTGGCCGCGCAGCTCGGCCGCCCGCCCCGGGGCACCCGGGCGGTGGCCCACCGCTGCCCGTGCGGGCTGCCGGACGTGGTGGAGACGACGCCCCGCCTGGCCGACGGCACCCCGTTCCCGACGCTGTACTACCTGACCTGCCCCCGGGCGACCGGGGCGTGCAGCCGGCTGGAGTCGGCCGGGCTGATGAAGGAGATGGCCGACCGGCTGGCCGCCGACCCGGAGCTGGCCGCCCACTACCGGGCCGCGCACGAGGACTACCTCGCCCGGCGCGAGGCCATCGGCCAGGTGCCGGAGATCGCCGGGATCTCGGCGGGTGGCATGCCGGGCCGGGTGAAGTGCCTGCACGTGCACCTCGGGCACGCGCTCGGCGCCGGCCCGGGAGTCAACCCGTTCGGCGACGAGACGCTGGCCCTGGTCGAGCCCTGGTGGACCGCGGGGCCGTGCGTGGACGTACCGGCGGCCGAATGAACGCGAACGCCGGGCCGTCGGCGCGGGAGGTCGAGGCGCAGATCCTGGTGCGGCGGGCCCGCACCGGCGACGTGCGGGGCATCCGGCGGCTGGTGGACACCTACACCGACGACCGGCGGCTGCTGAGCAAGGCCACCGTCACCCTGTACGAGGACGTGCAGGAGTTCCGGGTGGCGGTCCGGGCCTCCGACGACGTGGTGGTGGGCTGCGGCGCGCTGCACGTCATGTGGGAGGACCTGGCCGAGATCCGTACCGTCGCGGTCGACCCGTCCTGCCGGGGCCGGCGGATCGGTCACCGGCTGGTGGGCGAGCTGATCGACGCGGCCCGGGAGCTGGGGGTGGCCCGGATCTTCGTGCTCACCTTCGAGACCCGGTTCTTCGCCTCCTTCGGTTTCCAGGCGATCGACGGCGCCCCGGTGCCGCAGCCGGTCTTCGAGCAGCTGCTGCGGTCGTACGACGAGGGTGTCGCCGAGTTCCTGAACCTGGAACGGGTGAAGCCGAACACGCTGGGCAACACCCGGATGCTGCTGCGGCTCTGACCCCGGCCGGCCGGCGGCGGGGTTGGCTCGGAGCGCGGCTGCTCGGGACCGGGCCGGAGTCGTCGGAGGACTGCTCCGAGGCGTGCCTCCCGACCGGGCAGTCCGCCGGAGGGCCGCTGGTCCTGCCGTAGGGTTGTCGACGTGACGACGCGTGTGGCCGCCATCGACTGCGGCACCAACTCGATCCGACTGCTGGTCGCCGACCTGCCCGAGGAGTCGGCCGGGCCGCTGGCGCCGCTGACCGATCTGAGCCGCCGGATGGAGATCGTCCGGCTCGGGCAGGGCGTGGATCGCACCGGCCGTTTGGCGCCGGAGGCGATCGAGCGCACCCGCGTGGCACTGGCGTCGTACGCCAGCGAGATCGAGAAGCTGGGCGCGGAGCGGGTACGGATGTGCGCCACCTCGGCGTCGCGGGACGCCGCCAACGCCGATGACTTCACCGACATGGTCCGTAGCACCCTGGGCGTGGCGCCGGAGGTGGTCACCGGTGACGAGGAGGCGCGGCTCTCCTTCACCGGCGCGGTGCGCGGGCTGCCCGCCGACGCCGAGGAGCCGTTCCTGGTGGTCGACATCGGCGGCGGCTCCACCGAGTTCGTGGTCGGCGACCGGGCCGGCGGCGTACGGGCGGCGATCTCGATGGACATCGGCTGCGTCCGGATGACCGAGCGGCACCTGCACGGCGATCCGCCGACGGCGCGGGAGGTGGCCGCCGCGGAGGCGGACATCGCGGCGGCGGTGGACCGGGCACTGGCGGTGGTGCCCGGTCGGGAGGCGGCCACGCTGGTCGGCCTGGCCGGGTCGGTCACCACCGTGGTGGCGATCGCCGAGGGCCTCACGCAGTACGAGCCGGAGCGCATCCACCACGCCCGGGTGTCCCGTGACGCGGTGGCGCGGGTGACCGCCGACCTGCTGGGCAAGACCCGCGAGCAGCGGCTGGCCAACCCGGTGATGCACCCGGGCCGGGCCGACGTGATCGGTGCCGGCGCGCTGGTGCTCCGCGTGATCATGGAGCGGGCCGGGATGCCCTCGGTGGTCGCCTCCGAGCACGACATTCTCGACGGCATCGCCTGGAGCCTCTCGTAACGACGGGCCGGACCGGCAATCGGCCCGACGTCGTTGCACTACTTCGCACTGCACACTAGTGTGCAATACGTGGACACCACCCAACTGTTGAAGGGCGTGCTCGACCTCGCCGTCCTGGCCGTGCTCCGGGAGGAGGACGGCTACGGCTACGACATCCTGCGGCGGCTCCGGGAGGCCGGGCTGGAGGAGGTGGGCGACGCCTCGGTCTACGGCACGCTGCGCCGCCTCTTCGCCGCCGGCCTGCTCACCACCTACGTCGTTCCCAGCGAGGCCGGCCCGCACCGCAAGTACTACTCGCTCAACGCCGCCGGGCGAGACCAGTTGACCCGCTCCGGCAAGCTCTGGCGATCGTTCGCCACCACCATGGACACGCTGCTCGACGATCGGGGGATGGCGGCATGACCGTCATGGAGCAGGAGATCGCGGACTACGTGGCGCGGGTGCGGGCCGCCCTCGCCGATCTGCCGCCGGCACGGCGCGACGAGCTGACCGAGGACCTGCCCGACCACCTCGCCGAGGTGGCCGCCGAGGCCGAGGGTTCCCTGGTCGACCGGCTGGGCGAGCCCGAGGCGTACGCCGCCGAGCTGCGTGCCGCGGCCGGCGCGCCACCGTCCGGGCGCAACCTGGACCAGCGGGTGGCCGCCGCGGTGGTCCGGGTCCGCGGCCGGCTGCGCGCGCTCGACACCCGACTCGGCCCACCCCTGGGGTACGCGACGGCCAGCGATTTCCTCCGGCTGCTGCGCCCCGGCTGGTGGGTGCTGCGCGGTTACCTGGCGGCCATGCTGGTCACGGTGATGTCCACCGGCGGCACGTTCGGCCTGCTGCCCCGCTTCGGTGGCGAGCTGATCGCGGGCCTCGTCATGCTGGTCGCCTTCGTGCTCGCGTCGATCTGGCTCGGCCGTCGCTCCGCCAACCTGAGCCGCTGGCCCCGGTCGGCGATGCAGGTCGCCAGCGCGGCGCTGGTGGTGTTCGCGCTCGCCGCGGTGGTCAACGCGGAGGACCGGGCCGGCTACCTCAACCGCGACCCGTACGGCTACGACCAGATGTCGGTGGACAACCCCTACGACCGCGTGCGGGACGTCTTCGTCTACGACAGCGAGGGCCGGCTGGTGGAGAACGCCCGCCTCTTCGACCAGAACGGCGACCCGATCCGGCTCGGCTACCCGGACTGTTCCCCGTACGGCGTCGACGACAAGCCGCTGCTGCGGCCGTACCCGTACTGCCCGAACCAGGCCCCCTTCGGGGTCCCGGGCGTGCCCGCCCCGGCGCCAGCTACCCCGAGCGCCGGCGTGACCGCGACGCCGCGGCCGACCGCGACGGCCACCGCTCCGGCCACGATGGACCCGACCGGCACGCCCAGCGGCGCGCCCCGTCCCACCGCGACCGGCTGAACGGCCCTGTGAACAGGATCATGCACACCTGCCTGGGAATTGGCTGAACGGATGAGGCCGCCGGGGCGGCGGCGGAGATCATTGGTCGTTACGGTGTCGTCTGCTCATCCACCCCTCGGAAGGAACCCCCGTGTCAGAGCAGGTCGCACCGCACCCCGCGTCCGACGCCGCGCAGCCCCAGCCGGCCGTCGAGTCGCCGTCGCCGGTCGGTCCGGAGGCGAAGAAGCCTGGCGGCAGGAAGGCGCTCGGCATCATCGGCGCGATCGTCGTGTTCGTCGTCATCGCTGGCCTGAAGTTCGGTCTCGCCACCACGATCGGCAACTTCCTGAACAAGGACGAGACCGCAGACGCCAAGGCCGGCGACTGCATCGCCGAGCTGCCCGAGGTCACCGGTACCCAGGAGGAGGAGGTCGACGGCGCCAAGGTCGTCGAGTGCACCTCCACCGACGCCGCGTTCAACGTGGTCGGTCGGATCGACGGGCAGACCGAGGCGCAGGCCAAGTCCAGCACCGCGTGCGACCAGTACCTCAAGGAGGGCGAGGAGGGGTACGTCTTCTACAGCATCGAGCCGGGCAAGAAGGGTTACCTGCTCTGCCTGACCAAGAAGGCCTGATCGGACGCACCGGTAGGCGGTAGCGGTACACCGACGGCGGCGGGGGGACGTTCCCCCGCCGCCGTCGGTGTACCCGCAGTCACCGCTCGGCGAACGGGAGGTGAATGCCACTGTTCCGGCGTCTTCCCGGGGCGGGCGTGGCATGGCAGGCTACCGGCACGTAGGACCACTGGGCGACCAGCCAACGATGACTGACCGCTAGGAGGACGGCCGATGGGCGAGATGGTGAGCTATCGCAGCAACGGGGGGATGAGCGAGGGGTATCTCGCGATACCCGCCAGCGGCGCGGCCAGCCCCGCCGTCATCGTCGTCCAGGAGTGGTGGGGTCTGGTCCCGCACATCAGGTCGGTGGCCGACCGGTTCGCGGAGGCCGGGTTCGTCGCCCTCGCCCCGGACTTCTACCACGGCGAGACGACCGGCGAGCCGGACGAGGCGCAGCGCCTGCTGATGGGCATGCGGATGGACGAGGCGGCCAGGGACATCGCCGGCGCCGCCGACTACCTGGCCGAGCGCCCCGAGGTCACCGGCAAGGTCGGAGCGGTCGGCTTCTGCGCCGGCGGCAGCCTGGCCCTCTGGTCGGCCACCCTCTCCGAACGGATCGTCGCCAGCGTCGGCTTCTACCCGGTGCTGCCGTGGGAGACCATGCGTCCCGACTGGTCCGACTACGCCGGCAAGGCCGCCGTCATCCACTGCTCCGAAGAGGACGGCACCTCCACCGCCGAGGGCGTGCAGACGGCCCGCCGCGCCATCGAGGCCGCCGGCGGCACCTGCCAGCTCTACGACTACCCGGGCACCTCGCACGCCTTCTTCAATGACGACCGACCGGAGGCGTTCGACCAGCGCGCCGCCGCCAGCGCCTGGGCCCGCACCCTCGAACTCTTCCGGGCCAAGCTTGGCTGAGCCGCGTACCCCCGAGCAGGTGGTCGCCCACGCCGCGCGGGCGACCGACCTGGCCGACCTCGACGCCGCCGTGAGTGACTGTTTCGCCTGCCCCCGACTGGTCCGGTGGCGGGAGGAGGTGGCCCGCACCCGCCGGGCCGCCTTCCGGGACCAGGTGTACTGGGGCCGACCGGTGCCCGGCTTCGGCGTCACCGACGCGCGCATCGCCATCCTCGGGCTGGCCCCGGCCGCGCACGGCGGCAACCGCACCGGCCGGATCTTCACCGGGGACCGCTCCGGCGACGTGCTCTTCGCCGCGCTGCACCGGGCCGGCCTGGCCAACCAGCCGACCAGCGTCGCCGCCGACGACGGCCTGGCCCTGCGGGATACCCGGATCTTCTCGGCCGTGCGCTGCGCCCCGCCGGACAACAAGCCCACCCCCGAGGAGCGGGACACCTGCGCGCCCTGGCTGCACCGCGAGGTGACGTTGATCCGGCCCACCCTGCGCGTCGTGGTCGCGCTCGGCGCGTTCGCCTGGGCCGCGTGGTGGCCGGTGCTGCGACAGGTGTACGGGCTGCGCCCGCCCAGCCCGCGACCGGCCTTCGGTCATGGGGCACACTGGTCCGGCGCGGCCGCGCCGGATCTGCTCGGCTGCTACCACGTCAGCCAGCAGAACACCTTTACCGGGCGGCTGACGCCGGGAATGCTGGACGACGTCTTCGGCCGGGCGAAGCAGCTGGCCGGGGTCGACTGACAACGGGTGGGGCGGTGGCTATGACGGACCTGATGCGACCGACCACGGCGTACCCCCCTACGGAGTCGGGGATCGTCCGCCCGGTGGTCGGCCTGATCTGGCGGTGGTGGCCGGTGGGCGCGGTGGTCACCCTGCTCGCCGGGGCCGGCCTGGCCGCGGCGCACTCGTCGATCGGGGCCAGTCGTGTGCCGCCGGTGGAGCAGGTGCCCTGGGTCCCCGAGTACCCGACGGAGCAGCCGCCGTCGTCCATTCCGGTCGAGCCCCGGGACGCCGGCGAGGCGACCCAGGCGCACATCCCACAGTGGATCGCGACGGTGGCGATGGTCCTGCTCGGGCTGGCCATGCTCGTCGCGCTCAGCTACGTCGCCTGGATCCTGATCCGCGGCGCGCTGCGTCGCCGCGTCACCCGGGCGCTGCCAGCGCAGTGGTCCCGGCGTACTCCCGAGGGCACCGCGCGCGAGGTGGTCGCCGCCCTCGACGCCGGCCTGGTCGAGCTGGACGACACCGACACCGATCCCCGGGTCGCGGTGATCGCCTGCTGGGTCCGGCTGGAGGAGGCCGCCGCCGCGGCGGGTGTTCCCCGGCTGGCCGGCGACACCCCCACCGACCTGGTCACCCGGCTGCTCCGTGGTGACCCGTCGGCCGGTGTGTCGGCGATCGTGAGCGCCGACGTGCTGGCCGAGCTCGCGCAGGTCTACCGGGAGGCCCGGTACACCACCCGCCCGGTCGACGAACGTACCCGCGACCAGGCCCGGGCCGCGCTGCGCCGGCTGCGCGGCGAACTGGCCGCGGTGGCGCAGAGCGAGGTGCCGGGATGAGCGGCAGCATCGGCATCGACGACCTGCTCGCCTTCGAGGAGGAGCCGACGCCGACCGGTCCGCAGGCGCGCGGCGGCCGGGTCGGTGCGGTGCTCCGGTTCCTCGGGGTCGCCACCGCGCTGGTCGTGGTGCTGGTCGCGGGGCTGCGCGCGGTCGGGCTCACCGTCTCGCTGCCGGTGCTGGTCGCGGGGGTGCTCGCCGTGCAGGCGGTCCGCCGGGTCACCACCCTGCTCTCCCCGCCGCCCCCGCTGCCGGCCGCCCGGGCGTCCGGCAGCGAGGAGGACGGCAGCTACCACTGGGGCAGCCGGGATGCGCTGCGTACCGCGATCAACCGCTGGGAAACACCCCTGGACTGGTCCGCTACCCGGCCCGAACGCTTCACCGGTGTCGTCCTGCCCCGACTGGGTGAACTCGCCGACGAGCAGTTGCGCCTGAAACACGGCGTGACCCGCGAGTCGGATCCGGCTCGTGCCCGCGTCCTGCTGGGCGACCGGCTGTGGACGTTCCTGGAGACCCCGCCCCGCCGCACCCCCTCGCCGCGCGACCTCGCGGCTGTCGTCGCCGAACTGGAGAAGATCTGATGAACGACGTGGACCGGAGCATGCCCGCCGCCGAGGTCGGCCATCTGGCGCGGGCGGTGCTGGACGCGGTCGGCTCGGTCGTGGTCGGCAAGCGGGACGCCCTGGAGCTGGTCCTCGCCGGCATCCTGGCCGGCGGTCACGTGCTCCTGGAGGACCTGCCCGGGCTGGGCAAGACGCTCACCGCGCGCTGTTTCGCGCAGGCGCTCGGGCTGGACTTCCGGCGCCTCCAGTTCACCCCCGACCTGCTTCCCGCCGACGTCACCGGCTCGTTCCTCTACGACCAGCGCACCGGCGACTTCGCCTTCCGAGCAGGCCCGGTCTTCACCAACCTGCTGCTCGCCGACGAGATCAACCGCACGCCGCCGAAGACCCAGTCCGCGCTGCTGGAGGCGATGCAGGAGAAGCAGGTCTCGGTGGAGGGCGTGACCTACCGCCTGGACGAGCCGTTCCACGTGCTGGCCACCGCCAACCCGATCGAGTACGAGGGCACCTATCCGCTGCCCGAGGCGCAGCTGGACCGCTTCCTGCTCCGGGTCTCCTTCGGCTACCCCGAGCACGAGGAGGAGTGGGACGTGCTGCGTCGCCGGATGGCCCGCCGCCGCGAGGAGGCGGAGATCAAGCCGGTGGTCGACGCGGCCACCCTGCGGGCGATGCAGACGGCCCTGGAGGACGTCGTGGTGGAGGACTCGATCGGCCGGTACATCGTGTCGGTCACCGCGGCCACGCGGGAGCACCCGTCGGTGCTCGTCGGCGCCTCCCCGCGCGGCTCGCTGGCGCTGCTGCTGCTGGCCCGGGCCCGGGCGGTCTTCAACGGCCGGGACTACGTGGTGCCGGAGGACGTCAAGGAGGTCGCGGTGCCCGCGCTGGCGCACCGGATCACTCTGCGCCCGGAGATGTGGCTGCGCCGGGTCGACCCGTCGTTCGTGGTCGGCGAGGTCCTGGAGGGCACCCCCGCACCGGCCAGCGGCGCGTTGCCCAGCTACGCCGCCGGTGGACCCGGGCGCTGATGACCGCACCGACCGTGCCCGCGCAGCGATCCGCCGAACCGGAGCCGGCCCCCGGCTGGGCGCCGACCTGGGCGCTCGGCCGCGCGGTGCTGCTCGTCGGCCTGCTCGTGGTGGCGGGGGTACTGCTGGGGCGGGTCGACCTGATCGTGCTGGCCACCCCGTTCGCGCTCGGCACGGCGTACGCGCTGCGCCGCCGGCCCACCGCGCTGCCGCAGGTGTGGGTCACCCCCGACGACGCTCCGCTGGTCGAGGGCGGCGACGTGAGGGCCGCGGTGACCGTGGGCAATCCGGACACGGTCGACTACGACCTGGTGGTGGTGCGGGCCCGGGTCTCGCCGTGGCTGCGGATCGAGCGGGCCGGCTTCGCCCGGGACGCCTCGACCACCGGCGCCGGATCGGCCCCCGGCGACGAGCCGGCCGCCGCCGGCACCGGCCGGTCCATCGCCGACCGCCCCTTCGTGACCTCGGTGCCCACCGCCGCCGCCGTGGACCTGGAGCTGGCCGGCAAGGCCCTGCGCTGGGGCCGACACCGGGTCGGCCCGGCCGGCGCCCGGGTCGCCACGGCGGGCGGCCTGCTGGTCTCGCGCGCGGTGATCACCGAACCGGTCCGGGTCCGCGTCTATCCGCGTACCGAGCCGTTCGAGGCGGTGGAGGCGATGCCTCGGGCCGCCGGCCTGGTCGGCGCGCACCACTCGCGGCGGCCGGGCGAGGGCGGCGAACTCGCCGGCGTACGGATCTTCGGCCCGGGTGACCGGCTGCGTCGCATCGACTGGCGGGTCTCGCTGCGGGCCCGGCAACTGCACGTGGCGGCCACCCTCTCCGATCGGGACGCCGAGGTGGTGCTGCTGCTCGACCTGCTGGCCGAGGCGGGCCGCTCCGGAGGCGTCGGCGGCGCGGCCTCGGTGCTGGACACCACCGTCCGGGCCTCCGCCGCGATCGCCGAGCACTACCTGCACCGCGGCGACCGGGTCTCGATGCTGGAGTACGGGCCGGGGGCGCGCCGGTTGCGCCCGGCCACCGGTCGCCGGCAGTACCTGACCGTGCTGGAGTGGCTGCTCGACGTGCGCGCCGAGTCCTCCCCGCACGAGCCGTACGACCAGGTGTTCGGCCCGCAGGTGCTCTCCTCCGACGCGCTGGTGGTGGTGCTCACCCCGCTGCTGGACGAGCGATCGGCGCAGATGCTGGCCCGGCTGGCCCGCGCCGGGCGGTTCGTGGTGGCGGTCGACACGCTCCCCGCCGACCTGCCGCCACCGAAGGAGCGTGGCTGGGCCGAGGTGGCGTACCGCCTGTGGCGGCTGGACCGGGAAACCATGATCGGGCAACTGCGGGAGCATGGCGTGCCGGTGGTGCGCTGGGCCGGCGCGGGAAGCCTGGACCAGGTGCTGCGGGACGTGGCCCGGCTGGCCACCGCCCCGAGGGTGGGGGGCCGGTGAGCACGGTGAGCAGGGTGAGCGCGAGGAGTGAGCTTGCGAGCCCCGCAGTCGCGAACGAGAGGCCGGCCAGATGATCGACGTGATGGTCGGGCGGGTTCGCGGCTTTCAACGCGGCGTCGGACGGATCAGCCCTGCCGCGCTGGTGGTCCGGGCCGGGGTCTTCCTCGTCGTGCTGGCCGGTCTCGCGCTCGCGTACCCCGCCGAGGTGTTGAGCGGTCGGCCGCTGGCCTTCCTGGCGTTCGTCGCGTTGACTCCGGCGGTGGGGCCGCGCCGGGTCTGGCCGACCTTCGCGGCGCTGGTGACGGTGGGCGGCTGGGTTCTCGCCACCGACGGGTACGACCGGCCGGTGACGCTCTGGCGGTTGCTCGCCCTCGCCGCGCTGCTCTACCTGGGGCACACCCTCTGCGCGCTGGCCGCGCTGCTGCCTTACGACGCGGTGGTGGACCCCGAGTTGATCACCCGTTGGCTGCTCAGAGCGGGCGCGGTGCTGCTCGGCGCCGCGGTGCTCGGCGTGCTGTTGTTGCAGGCCGCGGGGATCGGCGGGGACACCGGCCACCAGTGGGCCACGGTGCTGGGGCTGCTGGTGGCCGTGGGGCTGTCGGCGTTGCTGGGCTGGCTGCTGCGCCGCAGGTAAACCACCGTGTCGTCATAGTTGCGCAGGTCACAGGTGTTGTGCTCCGTCACAGATGGGGGACGCGAGCGGGATTACCTGACCCGGCCGGGGAAAGATAGATGACGTGAACCCGAAGCGGATCCTTGTGGTGGGTGCCGGGCACGTCGGTCTCTACGCGGCGCTGCGCCTGTCGAAGAAGCTCAGCTCCCGTGAGGCTGAGGTCATCGTGGTCGACCCCCAGCCCCACATGACCTACCAGCCCTTCCTGCCCGAGGCGGCGGCGGGCAACATCTCGCCGCGCCACTCCGTGGTGCCTCTGCGGCGCGAGTTGCGCAAGTGCCGGGTTGTGGCTGGCACGGTGAGCCGGATCGACCACGACCGGAAGACCGCCATCGTGCAGCCGATCAGCGGCCCGACCCGGGAGATCCAGTACGACCACGTGGTCGTCGCCCCCGGTTCGGTCTCCCGGACCCTCCCGATCCCTGGCCTGCACGAGCAGGGCATCGGTTTCAAGACCATCGGCGAGGCCATCTTCCTGCGCAACCACGTGCTGGACCGGCTCGACGTGGCGGCGGCCACGACCGACCCCGAGGTCCGTCGGCGGGCGCTGACGTTCACCTTCGTGGGTGGCGGCTACGCCGGCATCGAGGCGCTCGCCGAGATGGAGGACATGGCCCGCGACGCCCTGCGCTACTACCCGGAGCTTGAGCCTGAGGACATGCGCTGGGTGCTGGTGGAGGCCACCAACCGGGTGCTGCCCGAGGTCGACCGGGACATGGGCGCCTACACGGTGCAGCAGTTGCTCAAGCGCAACATGGACATCCGGCTGGACACCCGGCTCGAGTCCTGCGTCGACGGGGTGGTGAAGCTCTCCGACGGCGACAGCTTCCGCTCCGACACCATCGTCTGGACGGCCGGCGTGAAGCCGTCGCCGATGCTGGACGCCACGGACTTCCCGCGCGACGACCGCCGCCGGGTCACCTGCCTGCCCACCCTCCAGGTGGTCGACGGGGACCAGGTGGTCGAGGGTGCGTGGAGCGCCGGTGACTGCGCCGCGGTGCCGGACCTGACCAAGGAGCCGGGCAACTTCTGCTCGCCGAGCGCCCAGCACGCTGTGCGCCAGGCGGCCCGGATGGCCGACAACATCGCCCTGGTGATCCGGGGTCGCGAGCCGGTCGACTACAAGCACAAGCACGCTGGCAGCGTGGCGAGCCTCGGCCTGCACAAGGGCGTGGCGCAGGTGTACGGGATCAAGATGACCGGCTGGCCGGCCTGGTTCATGCACCGGACGTACCACATGAGCCGGATCCCGTCGTTCAACCGCAAGGTCCGCGTGATGGTGGACTGGTCGCTGGCGTTCTTCCTCAAGCGTGAGGTCGTCGCCCTGGGCCAGTTGCACGACCCGCGTGAGGAGTTCGTCGAGGCGTCCCAGCCGGTCGGCGCCCCGCGCGTCTGACCCAGCTGTAAGGAAGGGCCCCTTCTTACCGTTTCCGGTATAGGAGGGGCCCCTTTCTAACATCGGGCAGCGGGCGGGCGGGCCGCGTCGTGGCGGGTCAGACCCGCCAGATCCAGGTGTCGGCGATCCGCGTGGACGGGCCGTAGAGCTTCTCCAGGGTCGCGCGCAGGCTGTCGACGTGCGGGGCGTCGTCGGCCAGCGCCACGCAGGAGGCGCCCCAGAAGGCCACGTCCCGGGCGGCCTGCCGGCGCTGCTCGTCCCCGATGGCCGGCTGGTCCCCGCGCCGGGCCACGTCCGCCAGCAGGGCGGAGGTGGGCTGCTTGTACGTGCCCATCGCCGCGGTGCCGCGCCGGCCGTACGGGCCGATGAAGAACCCCTCGGGCAGGTTGAAGCCGGCGTCGGCGGCGGCCGCCCAGCGCATCGGCCAGGGTTCCTTCGGGGTGGGCAGCGGCACCGGGACCAGCACACCGCCGGGGTGGACGCACTGCCGCCAGTGCCCGCCGCTGATGAACTCCGGCACGGCGGGCCGCTCGGCGGTCGGCAGTGGGGTCGGGAAGAGCGGCAGCAGCGCGGCGCCGACGGCCAGCGGCACCAGCCGCCGGGCCCGGCCGGTGCCGCGCAGTGCCCGGTCGAGCGCCAGCACCAGCAGCGTGGCGACCAGTGGCAGCAGGGCCAGGCCGAACCGCATCGGCAGCGCGCCGTCCACCACGGGCAGCCCGGACAGCAGGGCGTACGGGCCGGGTAGCGCGGTGCGGGTGCCGCCGAGCACCACCTCGGGGCCGAGCGACAGCGCGCCCATCACCAGCGCCGCCACCGCGCAGGCGAGCACCACCCGCCGTCGTCCCATCCAGATCGCGCTGGCGGCGGCGGCCAGCAGCAGCGGCCAGCCGAGGAAGGTGTTGTACTCGGCCGGGCCGGTGGTCAGCCTGGCCGCGTCGTCGCTGCCGGCCAGCGACAGCGGGGAGAGGGTCCACCAGCTGCTCAGGTCCGCCGAGAAGTAGTGCGGGCTGAACATGCCGTCGGCGACCCCCTGCGGCCCGGCGAACTGGAACCACAGCGGGTACCCGAGCACCAGCAGGGCCAGCCCGGCGGCGATGGTCAGCCCACCGGCGAAGCCGGGCAGCGCCCGGCGGGCCAGGTCCCGGTCCGCCAGCGCGTAGCTGATGGCCATCACCAGCAGCGTGCCGGCGGCGAGGAAGAGCACCTCCTCGCCGATGAAGACCTGCGCGGTGACCGCCGCGGCCAGCCCGGCGGCGGAGCTGATCATCTTGCGTCGGTCCGGCCCGACGGGCAGGTCGCGGTCCGGCGCGGCGCTCGTCGGCGTGACGCCGGTTGGAAGGGGGCCGGGGTCGGACGCCCGCAGCAGCCGGACCACCAGCCAGACGATCACCGGCACCAGCCACTGTGCCGTCATGTGCAGGTGGCTGTTGGTCTGCGAGATCATGCCGGGGCCGAAACCGCACAGCCCGCCGCCGAGCACGGCGGCCAGCCGGTGGGCGCCCAGCGTCCGGCGGAACAGCAGGTACCAGGCGACGGCGGTGCCGGCCAGGTTGGCCCCGGCCAGCAGGGCGAAGGTGACCGGCGCACCGAGCAGCAGGGTGACCGGTGCGAGGACGATGCCGAGCGCGATGACCGTGGTGTTGGCCATCAGGTTCACCCCGTCGGGGGCGTTGAGCCGGTCGGTGAGCAGGCTGAAGTCGCCGAGCACCGCCCGCGCGTCCACGGCGAGGAACCATTCGTAGAGGGTCTGGTCCTCCGGGTTGAGCGCCAGTGTGCGGCCCGACGGGTCGGGCCAGAGCCCGTGGGTGAGCCAGCCGGCCAGCGCGGTGAAGAGCAGCGCCACCAGCAGGTCGGCCCGGTGCCGGCGGACGGCGGCCAGCAGCCGGACGGCCACCGACCGACGGGTGACCTGCTCGGACGTACGAAGGAGCTGGCCAGGGGCGGCGTCGGGGGCCGTGGGGGCTGCGCTGCTCACGGCATCGACCCTAGTGCGGTACCGGTGACGGGGTACGTCGGGTCGCCGTCGACCGGCTACGGTGACACTGCACCGTGCGTGTCGGCGCGCCGGTGTCACCCGCCCGGGTGGTGGAACGGCAGACACGGCCGCCTTAAAAGCGGCTGCCGCAAGGCGTGCGGGTTCGACCCCCGCCCCGGGCACCAGCCGCTCCGGTCCGACTTCCCCCCTCGATGATCTCCGCGAATGGGTTCGGCCGTTTACTCTTGAGTGGCACGTTCACGTGCACACGACCCCCTGAGGGAGGCCAGACAGTGAAGACCTCGAACCCGGTGCTCGCCCGGCTCGGCCAGGCGGCCGAGCGGGAGCGCTCCGCCGGGTACGCACCGACCGGGCCGTACGGACAGCCCGGCATTCCCCAGCAGTACCCGTCCCAGGCCGGTTACCCGGCCGCGCCGCCCACCGTGGCGCCCATGACCGTCGACGACGTGGTGGTCAAGACCGTCGCCCTGCTCGGCATCCTCGGCGTCTCCGCCGCGGCCGCCTGGGTGCTCGTGCCCGACGCGCTGGTCGGCACGGCGTGGATCGGCGCCGCAGTGGTCGGCCTGGTGCTCGGCCTGATCATCTCGTTCTCCCGGATGGCGAACCCGGCGCTGGTCATCGCGTACGCCGTCGTCGAGGGCGTCTTCGTCGGCATGGTCAGCAAGGCCTTCGAGTCGCTGTACGAGGGCATCGTCCTCCAGGCGGTGACCGCCACCTTCGGTGTCTTCCTGCTGATGGGCGTGCTCTACAAGGCGAAGGTCATCCGGGCCACCCCGGTCTTCGTCAAGGGCATGATCGCGGTGATGGCCGGCCTCTTCGCGGTCATGCTGATCAACCTGGTGCTGGCGCTCTTCGGCGTCAACACCGGTCTGCGCGACGGCAGCCCGCTCGCCATCGGCTTCAGCCTGGTCTGCATCGTGGTCGCCTCGCTGAGCTTCGTGCTCAGCTTCAAGGAGGTCGAGGACGGCGTCCGGATGGGGCTGCCCCAGCGCTACTCCTGGGTGGCCGCCTTCGGCATCCTGGTCAGCCTGGTCTGGCTCTACATCGAGATCCTGCGTCTGCTGAGCTACTTCCAGGGCGACGACTGACCTCGTCCGCGCTGCTGACCGGCGCCCGCTCCCGCACCCGCGGGGGCGGGCGCCGTCGTCTTTCCCACGCCGCGCGGCCGGCGCCGGCCCGACCATGTCCCGGCCGTTTCCCCGTCGCCGCCGGGCCGCCCGGGGCAGAGTGACTGCCAGGGGTACGGGCGGAGGAGGCGACGGTGCGCAGCAACAACCCGGTGCTCAACCGCATGGACGAGACCGGCCGGCTGGAGCGGCGGATGCTCGGCGTCGGCGGCGTCGAGGCGATGACCGTCGACGACGTCGTGGTGCGTACCGTCGGGTTGCTGCTGCTCACCGGCGCCGCGGCGGCGGTGTCCTGGGCGGTGGTGCCGCAGGCGGCGTGGCTGCCCGCCGCGCTCGCCGGCAGCGCGTTGGCCTCCATCGTGCTGGTGCTGGTCATCTCGCTGCGGGGGATCACCAACCCGGTGCCGATCGCCGGCTACGCCATCCTCCAGGGGCTGCTGCTGGGGGTGGCCAGTCGCGCCTTCGAGCTGGTGTACCCGGGCATCGTGGTGCAGGCGGTCGCCGGCACCTTCGGCGTCTTCCTCGGCATGGCGGCGCTCTACCGGGCGCGGGTCGTCCGGGCCACGCCACGGCTGGCCCGACTGGTGATCGGCACGCTGCTCGGCATCGCCGTGCTCAGCGTGGTCAACCTGGTGTCGTACCTGATCACCGGGCGACCGGGGCTGGCCGTCTACAGCGTGAGCGGGGAGGTCGGCTGGCTGCCGTACGCCTTCTCGGTGGTGGCCATCATCGCCGGCGCGTTCAGTTTCATCCTCGACTTCGACCTCGTCGAGCGTTCCGCGCGCGACGGCCAACCCCGCCGGTACGCCTGGCTGTGCGCGTTCGGCCTGCTCACCGGGCTGGTCTTCCTCTACTGGCAACTGCTGCGGCTGCTCAGCTACCTGCGCCGCTGACGTCCGCCCGGCAACCGGCCCGCGGCCGGCCGTAGAATCGGCGGCGATGAGCGCAGCGGAGTTGGACCGGGCGGTGCAGTTGCTGGTCGGTCAGGTCGGGCACTGGGAGCAGCCGCGGTGGGCGGCGGTCGCTGCCAACGGCAACATGCCCCGCGCGGACCTGGTGCACCGGTTGGTGCAGGAGATCGCCAACCTGGGCGCCGACGCGGAGGGCGAGCCCCGGCGGGTGGTGCCCCGGCTCGACAACGACCTCGCCCTGCCCGACCAGCTCCGCGTGGTCGTGGCGGACCTGGTGGCCGCCAACCCTGAGCCGGAGGTGCTGGCCCGGGCCGCCGCCGAGGTGGCGGCGACCCGGAGCGCGCTTTAGCGGTCGCTCAGCTCAGCCGCTCCAGCACCATGGCCATGCCCTGGCCGCCGCCGACGCACATGGTCTCCAGACCGATGGTCTTGTCGTGCCACTCCAGAGCGTTGAGCAGGGTGCCGGTGATCCGGGCGCCGGTCATGCCGAACGGGTGGCCGACGGCGATCGCGCCGCCCATCACGTTCAGCTTCTCCTCCGGGATGCCCAGCTGCCGGTAGGAGGGGATGACCTGCGCCGCGAACGCCTCGTTGATCTCCACGAGGTCGACGTCGTCGATGGTCATGCCGGCCCGGGCGAGCGCCTGCCGGGAGGCCTCCACCGGGCCGAGGCCCATGATCTCCGGCGACAGGGCGGTGACGCCGGTGGAGACGATCCGGGCCAGCGGGGTCAGCCCGAGGTCCTTCGCCCGCTGCGCGCTCATCACCACGACCGCGGCGGCGCCGTCGTTGAGCGGGCAGCAGTTGCCGGCGGTGATGCGGCCGTCCGGGCGGAACACCGGCTTCAGGCCGGCGACCGCCTCCAGGGTGACCCCGGCGCGCGGCCCGTCGTCGGTGCTGACGACCGTGCCGTCCGGAGTGGTCACCGGGGTGATCTCCCGGGCCCAGAAGCCGTCGGCGATGGCCTTCTCCGCGAGGTTCTGGCTGCGTACGCCGAACTCGTCCATGTCGGCGCGGCTGACGTCGTACACCTGGGCCAGGTTCTCCGCGGTCTGCCCCATGGTCAGGTAGATGTCCGGCAGCTCACCGGCCTCGCGCGGGTCGGTCCACACCTCGGCGCCACCCTGCGCGCGCTGCTTGGAGCGGGCACCGGCGGCGGCGAAGCGCGGGTTCTCCCAGCCGCCCCCGACCAGGGCCTGCGCCTCCGGCGGCAGGCCGTCGGAGCTGCCCCGGGCGTACCGGGAGACCGTCTCCACCCCGCCGGAGATGAACACGTCGCCCTCACCGGCCCGGATGGCGTGCAGCGCCATCCGGGTGGTCTGCAGCGAGGACGCGCAGTAGCGGGTCAGCGTGGCGCCGGGCAGGGTGTCCAGCCCGAGCAGGGTGGCGACCACGCGGGCCATGTTGAAGCCCTGCTCGCCGCCGGGCAGGCCGCACCCGAGGTAGAAGTCGTCGATCGTGGTGGGATCGAGTTGGGGGATCTTGTCCAGGGCGGCCTGGACGATGGTCGCGGCGAGGTCGTCCGGGCGGACGTCGCGCAGGGACCCCTTGTGCGCCCGGCCGATGGGGGAGCGGGCGGTGGCGACGATGACGGCGTCGCGGGACGACTCAATCGGCATGAACCAACGTTAACTCGCCGGTAACTTGGCGGGGAAGCTGTCAGCCCGGCGGGAAATGTCACCCCGCCCGTGCGGCGGGTCAGTGGCGCGAGGCGACCGCCGCGGCCGCGGCGACCGCCGGCAGCAGGGCGTGGGCCCAAACCCGGTAGCCGTCGGCGGAGGGGTGGTAGCCGTCGTGGCAGAGCGTGCCCGCGTCGGCCCGGAACACCGGGCCGGTCTCGGTGCCCAGGTCGACCACCGTGCCGCCGGCGTCCAGCACGGCCGCCGTCTGGGCGCGGGCCATCCGCCGCCCGGACCAGCCGACCAGCTGGCGCAGCGGGGGTGCGATGGCGCGGACGGCACCCAGATCGGGGCAGGTGCCCACCACCACCTCGACCCGCGCCTCGCGCAACCGGTGCACCGCCGACCCCAGGTACGCCGCCGCGTCGGCGGGCCGGCGCAGGCCCGTGGCGTCGTTCGCGCCGATCAGGATCACCGCCACGTCGGGACGCTCGCCGAGCAGCGCCCGCGCCACCTGGGTGGCCAGGTCGGTGGAGCGTGAGCCGGAGACCCCCACGCTGGACAGGTGCACCCGCCGGCCGGTCGGCCCCTCAGCCAGCAGATTGGCCAACTGCCCGCCGATGGTGTCGTCGAGCCGGTCGACCCCCACCCCGAGCGCCGACGAGTCGCCGAGGAGCACCAGCCGCAGCGACGGCGCGTCGGCCCGGCCGACCGTGGCGCGCAGCGCGAGCCCCAGCTCGGGCTGGGCGTAGCGCCGGTGCCGGGCGACGAACGCCTCACCGGCCAGCACGGCGGCGCCGCCCACGGTGCCGGCGAGCAGCGAGAACGCCGCCGCCCGCCCCAGCCGGCCCGGGAAACCGGCGGTCACGTCCCGCTCGCTGCGCTCGTTCATGCCAGTCCCTCCACTGTCGACGTGTCGGCGGCGGAGCCGCGCTGCGGCACCGCGCCGACACCGAAGAACGCCCGGCGGCGCAGCTGCGCCCACCGGCCGGCCGGCCCGCGGTCGCGCCCCCGGACCTGGGTGGCGCTGACCTCCGTGCCGGCGTGCCGGGCCGCCTCCTGTGCGGCCTCCGGCAGCGACCGTACGCCTTCGCCGCGCGCCGGCGCCGCCCGCCGTTCCTGCCCCGCGCCGAGCGCGGAGAGGATGGTCGGCAGCAGCGCCGCGGCGGCCATCGCGTAGCCCTCGGCGGAGGGGTGGAACCGGTCCCAGGCGAACATCCGGGCCGGCTCGGCGGCGAACCGGGGACCGAGCATGTCGCCGAGGGAGACCGTCCAGCCACCCGCCTCGACCACGGCCACCGTCTGGGCGGCGGCGAGCTGCCGGCTCCACCGCCGGGCCAGCCAGCGCAGCGGAGGTTGGATCGGGCGGATCGCTCCCAGGTCGGGACAGGTGCCGACGACCACCTCGCAGCCGGCCTCACGCAGCGCGCGGACCGCCTCGACCAGGTAGCGCACGGCGAGCCCGGGTGGGGTGCGGTTGGTGACGTCGTTGCCGCCGATCAGGATCACCGCGATGTCGGGACGGCACTCCAGCGCGGCCTCCACCTGGTGCTTGAGCCCGGCGGAGATCGCCCCGACCACCGCGAAGCGGTGCAGCCGCACCGGGCGGTGCAGCCGGCGGGACAGCCCGGTGGCCAGCAGCGCACCGGGCGTCTCCCGGCGGCGGTGCACTCCGTAGCCGGCCGCCGAGGAGTCGCCGAGCACGACCATCGTGAGCGGGGCGGCCGGGAACTTCGCGCCGTACACCCCGTCGCAGCGCGGCGGTGGCGCCTCGGCCATCGGGATGGTGCGGCGGGCCTGCCGGGCCTGCCCGAGCAGGACCCCGCCGGTCGCCACGGCGGCCGCCGCGGTGGCGCCCGTGCCGATGGCCGCCAGGCGGGCGACCCGCCGGGCGTGCCGCCAGCGCGAACCAACCGGTACGACGGAACCAGCCACCCCCATACCGCGAGATTATCGCGCCGGCCCGACACGCCGCTGTCGTCGTGACGGCTGCCGGGTGCCTGGAAACCGACGCGACGGGGTACCTGTCCGGGTGAGGCCGGCCGGCTTGCGTCGAGGAGTCACGCTGACCGGCGGGAGAGGAGCACGACCATGGGGAAGACACTGAAGCGCAGCGCGGCGTTCACCGCGCTGGCCCGGGCACTGGCCTCCGGGGCGCGGAGCGGCCCCTCGCTGGGCACCCGCCTCGCGGCGCTGCCCCGCATGATCCGGGCCACCGCACAGGGCCACTACGACGGCGGCCTCCGGCTGGCCCTGATGACCGCGGCGACCGCGTACATCGTCTCGCCGATCGACCTGCTGCCGGAGATCCCACTGGCGATCTTCGGGCTGGCCGACGACGCGGTGATGATCACCTGGCTGGCCGGCAGCGTGCTGGCCGAGACCGAGCGCTTTCTGGAGTGGGAGGCGCGTCGCAGCTCCGTCATCCCCGGGCGGATGGTGCCCTGACGGCACGTACGCTGGGCATCGAGAAAACGTCTGCCCGGCCGCCGTCGCCGGCGCCGCAACGAAGGGCACACCGTGCAGTACTACGACAACGTCGTCGACATGATCGGCAACACCCCGCTGGTCCGGCTGCGCAACGTCACCGCAGGCATCCAGGCCACCGTGCTCGCCAAGGTGGAGTACGTCAACCCGGGCGGCTCGGTCAAGGACCGGATCGCGCTGCGGATGGTCGAGGACGCCGAGGCGGCCGGCCTGCTCAAGCCGGGCGGCACCATCGTCGAGCCGACCAGCGGCAACACCGGCGTCGGGCTGGCCCTGGTGGCCCAGCTCAAGGGCTACAAGTGCGTCTTCGTCTGCCCCGACAAGGTCAGCCAGGACAAGCAGGACGTGCTGCGGGCGTACGGCGCCGAGGTGGTGGTCTGCCCGACCGCGGTGGCCCCGGAGGACCCGCGCTCCTACTACAACGTCTCCGACCGGCTGACCCGGGAGATCCCCGGCGCCTGGAAGCCCAACCAGTACAGCAACCCGGCCAACCCGCGCTCGCACTACGAGACCACCGGCCCGGAGCTGTGGAAGCAGACCGAGGGCGGGCTCACCCACTTCGTGGCGGGTGTCGGCACCGGCGGCACCATCTCCGGCATCGGCCGCTACCTCAAGGAGGCCTCCGAGGGCCGGGTGCGGGTCATCGGCGCCGACCCGGAGGGTTCGGTCTACTCCGGCGGCACCGGCCGGCCGTACCTGGTCGAGGGCGTCGGCGAGGACTTCTGGCCGGAGACGTACGACCGGGGCATCGCCGACGAGATCGTCGAGGTCTCCGACAAGGCGTCGTTCGAGATGACCCGGCGGCTGGCCCGCGAGGAGGGGCTGCTGGTCGGCGGCTCCTGCGGCATGGCCGTGGTCGCCGCTCTCGAGGTGGCCCGCAAGGCCGGCCCGGACGACGTGATCGTGGTGCTGCTGCCGGACGGCGGCCGGGGCTACCTCTCCAAGATCTTCAACGACTCGTGGATGGCCCGGTACGGATTCCTCGACAACTCCGGCACCGAGCCGACCGTGGCCGACGCGCTGAGCAGCAAGCCGGGCGGGCTGCCCGAGCTGGTGCACGTGCACCCGACCGAGACGGTCCGCGACGCGATCGACTACATGCGCGAGTACGGCGTCTCCCAGCTGCCGGTGCTCAAGGCGGAGCCGCCGGTGGTGACCGGCGAGGTGGCCGGCTCGATCGCCGAGCGGGACCTGCTCGACGCGCTCTTCACCGGCCAGGCCCACCTGCACGACACCATCGAGCGGCACATGGCCGACCCGCTGCCGATGATCGGCGGCGGCCAGCCGGTGAGCGAGGCCGTCGGCCTGCTGGAGAAGTCCGACGCCGCCCTGGTCCTGGTCGACGGCAAGCCCAAGGGCGTCCTCACCCGCCAGGACCTCCTCGCCCACCTCGGCGCCCGCTGACGCACGCAAGGAAGGGCCCCTTGTTAACGCCTGGCGCATAGCAGGGGCCACTTGTCAACACTTCCCGGCCGCCGGACACCTGACGGGTGTTCGCGCGGCCGGGGGTGTCAGGCGCGCAGTTCGGTCGGTACGGCGACCACGTCCACGAACGCGCCCTTGCGCAGCACCGTCACCGCCAGTCGGGTGCCGATGGCCGGGCCGAGCATCAACCGCTGCAACCCCTGACCGTCGGCCACCGGGCGTCCACCGGCGCTGAGGATGACGTCGCCCAGGTAAATCCCGGCGACGCCGGCCGGGCTGCCCGGGACCACCTCCACCACCCGCAGCCCGCGCCGCTGACCCGTGCGCGCGCTCACCTCGGGCGGCAGCGGCACCGGTACCCCGGCCACGCCGAGCCAGGCCCGACGGACCCGGCCGGCAGTGCTGAGGTCGGCGATGATCTGCCGGGTGGTGGTGTTGATCGGGACCGCCAGCCCGAGTCCGTAGCCGGCGACCGCGGTGTTCACCCCGATCACCCGCCCGGCCGAGTCGGCGAGCGCGCCGCCGGAATTGCCCGGGTTCAGTGCAGCGTCGGTCTGGATCACGTCCTCGATGAGTCGGGTGACCCGCCCGTCGCGGGCCGGCAGCGAACGGCCGAGCCCGGAGACCACGCCGGCGGTGACCGAGCCGGCCAGCCCCATCGGATTGCCGACGGCCACCACCAGCTGGCCGATCCGCAGCCCGTCGGCGTCGCCCAGTTCCACCGGCGGGACGGTGGTCTCGTCCACCCGCAGCACGGCGAGGTCGGAGAGCGGATCCGCGCCGACCACCCGGAACCCGGTCTCGGTGCCGTCACCGAACGCCGCCGTGCCGGCGGCGGCGCCCTGCACCACGTGTGCGCTGGTCAGCAACAGGCCGTCGGTGCCCACGGTGACCGCCGAGCCGGCGCCGGCCCCGCGCGTGGTCCGCACCGACAGGGCGGCCACGCTGGGCAGCACCCGGGCCGCCACGGTCGTCACCACCCGGGAGTACGCGTCCAGCGCGGCCTCCTCGGCCGGGCCGGACCTGGTGTGATCGGTGTCCATGAACCCGCCAACGCCACCGGATCGACGGTCATGCCCCGATCCGCTCAGAGCGAACAGTGTGTTGGTAGGGGGCCCCTGTACAACCGCAGGCGTTAACAGGGGGCCCTTCCTTACACATCCAGGCGGCGGCTGTAGCGGAGTTGGAGGGTGGGGGCGGTGCCGATGAGCTCTTCGCGTTCCGCGCCGGTGGGCGTCCAGCCGCCCCGCTCGTAGAAGGCGCGGGCGTGGACGTTGCCGGCCAGCACCCAGAGCACCGCCCGCCGCCAGCCCCGCTCGCGCATGGCGTCCAGCGCGTCCATCATCAGCGTGCGGCCGACGCCCCGGCCCTGCTCGGCCGGGTCCAGGTGGATCGCGTTGAGCAGCCCGGTCGCCGGGTCGTCCTCGTCGTCCGGGCCCAGGTGGCTGAAGCCGACCAGCGTCCCGGCCCGCTCGGCGACGATCAGCCGGTGGTCGTCGCGTTCCCAGCGCCACCGCTCGGTCCAGTAGTGACCCATCGCCTCCGGCGTCGGCTCGGCCAGCGCCTCCGCGGGCAGGAAGGACGAGTACGCGGCGACCCGGGAGCGCTGGTGCAGAGCGCCGACGCCCATCAGGTCGGCCTCGGTCGCGGGACGGAGCGTGACGGTCACCCGGCCGAGGCTACCCGCCGCGGTGGGACCTGCACCGTGGCAAGGTCCTCGGCGATGATCAGGTCGCCGTCGAAGTGTGCGCGCGCCTCGTCGTGGAACCGGCGCGGGTCGGAGTACCGCTGGGAGAAGTGGGTGAGCACCAGCCGGCGTACCCCGGACTCGGTGGCCACCCGCGCGGCCTGCGCGGCGGTCAGGTGGCCGACCTCGGCGGCGAGCGTGGCCTCCGACTCCAGGAAGGTCGACTCGATGACCAGCAGGTCGGCGTGCTCGGCGAGGGCGTACACGTTGTCGCAGAGGCCGGTGTCCATCACGAAGGCGAACCGCTGCCCCGGGCGGGGCACGCTCACCTCGTCCCGGGTGACGCGGCGCCCGTCGCGGTCCAGGTGCCCCACGCGGATCAGCTCTCCGACGGCCGGCCCGGCGATGCCGTACGCGGCCAGCTTGTCCGGCAGCATCCGGCAGCCGTCCGGCTCGACCAGCCGATAGCCGTACGTCTCGATGGGGTGCCGGAGCCGGCGGGCCTTCAGCGTGCCGCAGCCCAGCTGGACCCGCTGCCCGTCGGACCCGATCGGCTCGACGCGCAACTCGGCGGTCTCGTGAAAGGAGGTGGCGTGCCGCAGCCGGGCGAAGTACTCGGCGCCGCCCGCCGGGAAGTGCACGGCGACCGGGTGCGGCACCCGGTCCAGGGAGAGCCGCTGGATGGTGCCGGGCAGGCCGAGACAGTGATCGCCGTGGAAGTGGGTGACGCAGATCCGGGTCAGGTCGGTGGCGGTGACCGTGGTGTGCAGCAGCTGCCGCTGGCTGCCCTCGCCCGGGTCGAAGAGGATCACCTCGTCGTCCCAGCGCAGCACGTACCCGTTGTGGTTGCGCTGCCGGGTCGGGGTCTGGCTGGCCGTCCCGAGCACCACCAGCTCGCGCATCGACACGGTGCTCTCCTCCGGCTGAACTGACCGCCCCGGCCCGCCGGCCAGCAGATAAAGCGACCCCCGGGGCGCTCCGCGCTTGCGCGCGGGCCGGCTGGACTGGGCCGGCGCCCCGGGGGTCGGGTGGCTGTCTGGTATTCGCCGCACCGCTGCCACACGGTCTCGACGATGGTGCTGGTGCCCGCCTCACGGCGGACCGATCACTGTCGAGGACAGCGGCTAGCGGACAGCCACCTCACGAGTCCGATTGCTATACAAGTCTGGACCACCTCCCTTCACGTGTACCGCCACGCTATCGAGTTCCCGGAGGGCTCGGCAACGGATTTCGATCACACGGTCGGACGGGAATGCCCGGCCGCCTGTCGGCGGCCGGGCATCGTGGTCGTGCGCTTGCGCGATGGTCAGTCGGAGGTGCGGGCCACGCCCACCGGGCAGCTCAGCCCGTTCGGGCCGTGGTTGCAGTACCCGTTGGGGTTCTTGGTCGGTGCCAGGTACTGCTGGTGGTAGTCCTCGGCGAAGTAGTAGCTGCCGAGCGGGGCGATCTCCGTGGTGATCTCACCCTTGCCGGCCCGCGTCACGATCGGCTGGAACGCGTCCCGGGACGACTCGGCGATCCGCCGCTGCTCGTCCGTGGTCGTGTAGATCGCCGACCGGTACTGGGTGCCCACGTCGTTGCCCTGGCGCATGCCCTGCGTCGGGTCGTGGTTCTCCCAGAAGACCTTCAGCAGGTCCTCGTAGGCGATCTTGCTCGGGTCGTAGACCACCTGGACGACCTCGGCGTGCCCGGTCCGGCCGGAACACGTCTCCTCGTACGTCGGGTTCTTGGTGATGCCACCCGCGTAGCCGGCGGAGGTGGTGTACACCCCCGGCAGGGTCCAGAACAGCCGCTCGGCGCCCCAGAAGCAACCCATCCCGAAGACGGCGACCTGCATGCCCTCCGGGTAGGGGCCCTTGAGCGGGGTGCCCAGCACCTCGTGCCGGTCGGCGACCGGCATGGCGATCGGGCGGCCCGGCAGGGCCTCGTCGGGCGTGGGCAACTGCGCCTTGGTCTGGCGAAGGAACACGGTGGGACTCCTTTCGTACCTCTCCCCGCGTGCAACGCCGGCGGGCCCCGGTTCCTTACCCGCGCCACCGTGACTCAGGCCCCACCGCCGCCCCGGGCTGTCAGAGGGCCGCCGCGATCCGATCGGCGTATGTCCGGGCCTCGGCGTCGTCGACGTAGCGGGTACGCGGCCAGAAGAAGCCGCGCAGTCCGTCGCCCCTGGTCCGGGGCACCACGTGGGTGTGCAGGTGCGGCACCGACTGGGACACCTTGTTGTTCATCGCCACGAAGGTCCCACCGGCGCCCAGACCGGTCTCCACGGCCACCGCCAGCCGCTGGACCAGCGCGAAGTAGCCGGGCAGCAGGTCGGACGGCAACTCGGCCAGGGTGACCAGGTGAACCCGGGGCACCACCAGCACGTGCCCCGCGAAGACCGGGCGGGTGTCCAGGAACGCCACCCCGTCCGGCTCGTCGGCCACCCGGAACGCCGGGACCTCGCCGGCCACGATCCCGCAGAACACGCACCCGCTCATCGGCCCAGGCTATTACCGCCTCCGGACCCTCGCCGGGTCGCGCCCGGCGTGGTGGGCGGGCGGACTAACGTCACGGGAATGAGTCACGGCTTCGAGACGCTCGCCATCCACGCCGGCCAGGACCCCGAGGCCCGCACGGGCGCGGTGATCCCACCGATCTATCAGACCAGCACGTACGCGCAGGACGCCGTCGGCGCGCCCCGGCTCGGCTACGAGTACAGCCGCTCCGGCAACCCGACCCGCGACGCGCTGCAGGAGTGCCTGGCCGCGCTGGAGGGCGGCCCGGTGGGTCTCGCCTTCGCCAGCGGCCTGGCCGCGGAGGACACCCTGCTGCGTACCGTCTGCGCCCCGGGCGACCACGTGGTGATCCCCGACGACGCGTACGGCGGCACCTACCGGCTCTTCGCGCGGGTCGCCCAGCGCTGGGGCCTGGAGTTCACCCCGGCCAAGGTCTCCGACCCCGACGCGATCCGGGCCGCCGTGCAGCCCGGCCGGACGAAGATCGTCTGGGTGGAGACGCCGACCAACCCGCTGCTCGGCATCGCCGACATCGCCGCGCTCGCCGGCGTGGCGCACGACGCGGGCGCGCTGCTGGTGGTGGACAACACCTTCGCCTCGCCGTACCTGCAGCAGCCGATCGCGCACGGCGCGGACGTCGTGGTGCACTCCACCACCAAGTACATCGGCGGGCACTCCGACGTGGTCGGCGGCGCGCTGATCGCCGCCGACGCGGCGCTCGGCGAGGAGCTGCGCTACCACCAGAACGCGATGGGCGCGATCAACGGGCCGTTCGACGCCTGGCTCACCCTGCGGGGCATCAAGACCCTCGGGGTACGGATGGACCGGCACTGCGACAACGCCGAGCGGCTGGCCGCGTACCTGGACGGGCACGCCAAGGTGGCCCAGGTGATCTACCCCGGGCTCCCCGCGCACCCCGGTCACGAGGTGGCCGCCAAGCAGATGCGCCGCTTCGGCGGCATGATCTCCTTCCGCGCCGCCGGCGGCGAGGACCACGCCGTGGAGATCTGCAACCGGACCAAGCTCTTCGTGCTCGCCGAGTCGCTCGGCGGGGTGGAATCCCTGATCGAGCACCCGGGCCGGATGACACACGCAAGTGCCGCCGGCTCGCCGCTTGAAGTTCCCGGCGATCTCGTGCGACTGTCTGTCGGCATCGAGACGGTCGACGACCTGCTCGCCGATCTGGAGCAGGCACTGGGCTGACCGCTGGGAGGGTGGCCGTGCAGGACATCATGTCGACCTGGGTCGGGGCGACCGCCAAACAGATCGCCCGTGGGGTACGCCGGGGTGACGTCTCGGCGACCCAGGTCGTCGCCGACCACCTGGACCACATCTCCCGGGCCGACGCCGAGCTGGCCGCGTTCCGCGCGGTCCGTGGCGGCGAGGCGATCACCGAGGCGGAGAAGGTCGACGAGCAGGAGGACCTGGCCAACCTGCCGCTGGCCGGGGTGCCGGTGGCGGTCAAGGAGAACACCCCGGTCGCCGGCCTGCCCACCTGGAACGGGTCGGCCGCGGTGCGTACCGGCGTCGCCGAGGCCGACCACGAGGTGGTCCGCCGGCTGCGCGGCGCCGGGGCGGTGATCCTCGGGGTGACCCGGATGCCGGAGCTCGGGCTGTGGGGGCTGACCGACGACGACAGCGCGGTCACCCGCAACCCGTGGGACGTCGTGCGTACCCCCGGTGGTTCGTCCGGCGGCGCCGCCGCCGCGGTGGCCGCCGGGCTGGTGCCGATCGCGCACGGCAACGACGGTCTCGGCTCGATCCGGATCCCGGCGGCCTGCTGCGGCCTGGTCGGTCTCAAGCCCGGCCGGGGCGTGGTGCCCTGCCAGCTCGGCGCCGACGACTGGTTCGGTCTCACCGAGCACGGCCTGCTGACCAGCACGGTCGCCGACGCGGCGGTCGGCTTCTCGGTGCTCGCCGGCCGGCGTCCCGAGAAGCTGGTCCCGCCGCAGCGGCTGCGGGTGGGCGTCTCGCTGCGCTCGCCGGTGCGTGGCGTCACCCCGGACGCCCCCAACCGGGACGCGGTGGCCGCCGCCGGCCGGCTGCTCGCCGCCGCCGGGCACGACACCGTGCCGGCCGACCCGGTCTATTCGACCACCCTGGGCCTGCAGGGCATCGCCACCTGGTTCGCCGCGGCCGCCACCGACGTCCGGGCCGCCGGGCTGGACCGGCGCGGCCTGCAACGGCGCACCCGACGGCACGTCGCACTGGGCGAGTGGGCGCAGCGGCGCGGCTACGTGCGCGAGGCCGACCGGGCCGCCTGGCGGGACCGGTCGATCGGCTTCTTCACCGACCACTCGGTCGACCTGCTGCTCACCCCCGCGCTGGCCGGCGCGCCGCCCGAGGCGGCCCGCTGGTCCGACCGCTCGTGGCGGGCCAACATGGCGGCCAACATCCGGTACGCCCCGTACGCGGCACCGTGGAACATCGCCGGGTTGCCGGCGATCGTGGTGCCGGTCGGCCGCCGCCCGGACGGCCTGCCGGTCGCCGTGCAACTGGTCGGGCCGCCCGGCTCCGAACTGCTGCTGCTCGGCGTGGCCGGACAGTTCGAGATGGCCGCCCCCTGGGCCCGGCACGCTCCCGGGTATCCGCGGGTCGGAACGGGTTCACCGGCCCGCGCGTGATCGCGATCGTCAGGGACCGGACGTCGCCGCCGGTGCCGCCGACGGCGGGTGGCACGATCGGGGCATGACGGAACTGGTCGGGCTCGAGGACGTACGGGCGGCGCGGGAGTTGTTGGCCGGGGTGACCCGAACCACCCCGCTGGAGCCCTCCCGGCCGCTCAGCGCCGCGCTGGGCGGTCCGGCCTGGCTCAAGTGCGAGAACGTGCAGCGCGCGGGCTCGTACAAGGTGCGCGGGGCGTACGTGCGGATCTCCCGGCTGTCGGCCGAGGAGCGCGAGCGCGGCGTGGTGGCGGCGAGCGCCGGCAACCACGCCCAGGGCGTCGCGCTGGCCGCCGGCCTGGTCGGTACGCACGCCACGGTCTTCATGCCGGTCAACGCGCCGCTGCCCAAGGTGGCCGCCACCAAGGGGTACGGCGCCCAGGTCGAGCTGGCCGGCAACACCGTCGACGAGTCGCTGATCGCCGCGCAGACCTGGGCCGAGCGCACCGGCGCGGTGCTGATCCACCCCTTCGACCACCGGGACGTGATCGCCGGCCAGGGCACGGTGGCGCTCGAAATCCTCGAGCAGTGCCCGGACGTCAGGACCATCATCACCGGCGTGGGCGGCGGTGGTCTGATCTCCGGCATGGCAGTGGCCGCCAAGGCGCTGCGCCCGGATGTACGGATCATCGGGGTGCAGGCGGCCGGCGCTGCGGCCTTCCCGCCCTCACTGCGGGCCGGCGAGCCGGTGCGGCTGCCCAACTTCTCCACCATCGCGGACGGCATCGCCGTCGGTTGCCCGGGACAGATCACCTTCACCCACGTCCGCAAGCTGGTCGACGAGATCGTCACGGTCTCCGAGGAGGACATCTCCCGGGCGCTGCTGATGCTGCTGGAGCGCGGCAAGCAGGTGGTCGAGCCGGCCGGCGCGGTCGGTGTGGCCGCGCTGCTGGCCGGCGTGGTCCAGGTGGAGGCACCGGTGGTCGCGGTGCTCTCCGGTGGCAACATCGACCCGCTGCTGATGCTGCGGGTGATCGAGCACGGTCTGGCCGCCGCCGGTCGCTACCTGCGGGTGACGGTGCGCTGCTCGGACCGGCCCGGGCAGCTCGCCTCGCTGCTCAGTGAGATCGCCGAGCACCGGGCCAACGTGGTTGACGTGGAACACCAGCGCGCCAACCCGCACCTGCGCCTCGGCGAGGTGGAGGTGGCGCTGTCGGTGGAGACCCGGGGCGTGGAGCACTCGGACACGCTGATCAGCGCCCTGCGGGCCAGCGGCTACCAGGTGGTCTTCGCCGCCGAGGCGTGACACCGACGGGTGGCACGCCCCGGCGGACCGGGCGAACTCAGCCGGAGAACGGCTCGAAGCTGACCACGGTCACCTTGATGTCGGCACCGCTGGGGGCCGTGTAGGTGCAGGTCTGACCGGGCCGGCCGCCCAGGATCGCCTTGCCCAGTGCCGACTCGGGGCTGTAGACGGTCAGGTCGGTGGTGGACGCGATCTCGCGGGAGCCGAGCAGGAAGGTCTCGGTGTCCTCGGTGTCGTCGTCGAAGTAGATCGTCACCACCATGCCGGGGGACACCGCGTCGGCGGTCGGCGCCTCGCCGACCTTGGCGGTGCGCAGCAGCTCCTGCAGGTAGCGGATGCGCCCCTCGGCCTTGCCCTGCTCCTCGCGGGCGGCGTGGTAGCCGCCGTTCTCCCGCAGGTCGCCCTCCTCACGGCGGGCGTTGATCTCCGCGGCGATCGCCGGGCGGTTGGCGATGTGCTCGTCGAGCTCTGCCTGGAGGCGGTCGTACGCGTCCTGGGACAGCCAGGTGGCCGGCGCCTCTTTGCCAGTGGACACAGGCGGTCTCCTCAGATGTGCTTGGCTGGCTGACAGGTGAAATACCAAGTTACCAGTGCGATACGACACGGCGTGTCGACGATCACCGGCGGTGTCCGATTCGGGTACCGGCGGTAGAGGGACGCGCGGGCGGTCACCCGGCACCCGCAACGGCCGCCCGGCCAGCTCAGGCCGGGGGTCGGCAGCGCAGCACCTCGCCGACGAACGGCCGCGCGGTGGTGGCCAGGCGGTGCCGGGTGGTGACGTGCCGGTCGCCGGCGCGGGCCGTCACGGTGACCTCCTCGCGGCCCACCTCGGTGCCGGCCCGGTCCCGGGCGCGCAGCACGCAGACCGCCGAGCCGCCCTCCGGCACGGTGACCCGGAAGTCGACGAGCACCTGGGCGTCCGTGATGTCCGTGTACGTGATCACCTGGGCGTCGTAGGCCGGGTCACCGTACTGCCGGTAGAGCCGCAGCGAGATGAGCGTCAGCGCCGTCACGAGCACCACCAGCGCCAGAGCGGCCAGCAGCGTGCGGCGGCCGCGGCCCCCGGGCTCGCGGCGACGGCCGTAGCGCCCGGGTGGGAAAACCGGCGCGCCCGGTGAAATTGTGGCGTGCGTCTCGGTCACCGGCGGGTATCTCCTGGCGTTGTTGTCGGCGGCGTCGGCAAGAATGACAGAGTCCATCCTCCCAGCCCGGCTCCGTGGCAGGAATGGCAGGTCGGCCCGCGGTGGCGACCCGCCGGCGGCGGGGTGGGGGAGGGTCCCGGCAGGTCAGCCGGTCGAGCCCGGCCGGGTCCACCGGCCGGCACAGACGAGGAGTGCCGAAGTTGGCAGAGCAGCTGCGTCTCATGGCCGTCCACGCACACCCGGACGACGAGTCCAGCAAGGGTGCGGCGACCATGGCCAAGTACGTCGCCGAAGGGGTCGACGTCCTGGTGGTGACGTGCACGGGCGGGGAGCGCGGCAGCGTGCTCAATCCCAAGCTCGACCGGCCCGACGTCTGGGCGAACATCGGCGAGATCCGCCGTGCCGAGATGGACGCCGCGCGAGCCATCCTCGGTGTCGAGCAGGCCTGGCTGGGCTTCGTCGACTCGGGCCTGCCCGAGGGCGACCCGCTGCCGCCGCTGCCCGGGGGCTGCTTCGCCCTGCAGGACGTCGAGGTGGCCGCCGGCCCGCTGGTGCGGCTGATGCGTGAGTTCCGTCCGCACGTCGTCACCACGTACGACGAGGAGGGTGGCTACCCGCACCCCGACCACATCATGTGCCACAACGTCAGCGTGGCCGCGTTCGAGGCGGCCGGCGACCCGGAGCGCTACCCGGAGCTGGGCACGCCGTGGCAGCCGCTCAAGCTCTACTACGACATCGGCTTCTCCAAGGGCAAGATCATGGCGCTGCACGAGGGCATGCTCGCCGCCGGCCTGGAGTCCCCGTACGAGGAGTGGCTCAAGCGCTGGGAGGACCGGCCGGACAAGGGCCCCCGGATCACCACCCGGGTCGAGTGCGCCGAATACTTCCCGGTCCGCGACGACGCGCTGCGCGCCCACGCCACCCAGGTCGACCCGGACGGCTTCTGGTTCCAGGTGCCGATGGAGCTCCAGCAGCGCGCCTGGCCCACCGAGGACTACGAGCTCGCCCGCTCGGTGGTCGACAGCCCGCTGCCCGAGTCGGATCTCTTCGCCGGGGTGCGGGAGACGGCGCACGCGCGCTGATCCGGCCCGGCGCTACGCTGGTAGCCAACCGCACATCGGAGGAACGCCATGCTGACCGCTGCCCAGGTGCTCGCGGAGAACAACTTCGGGGACACCCGCACGGGTGGCCTGGCCGGGCCGATGGGCCTCTTCCTCATCCTGCTGCTGGCCACCGCGACCATCCTGCTGATCCGCAACATGAACGCCCGGCTGCGCCGACTGCCCGACCGGTTCCCGCAGCAGACGCGACCGGCCGACCCGGGCCGCGCCGACGCGGCAGTCGTCGATCCGACAGACCCCGCCGGGGTGGACGATTCATCGACGCGCGCTCCCAACGGCCACCAGCAGCACCGGAACGGGTAGTCGCGGCATGATTCACGTCGAACCGGGTCGTCGCCCCCTGTTGCGGCCACCCGGTTTGGCTTAGCCTTCCGCCGGGGGGACCAAAGTCCCCGAGCCGTGCGCGGAAGGGGGCGCCGATGACCGGCACAGCAGCGGTCGCCCGCCGTACCGTCGGTCCGGTGGCTGACGGGGGAGGTCGATGACCTCCGGCCCGGCCGGCGACCAGTTCGACCGGCTCGGGGTGCGGGGCACGCCACCACGGGTGCTCGTGCTGACCGCCGCCGTGACGCTGACCGCCCTGGTCGCCGCCGTCGTGGGGCTGACCCTCCCGGCGGGGCTGCCGTCCGACGACCCGCTCGGCGGTCCGGCTCGCTTCGGCATCGCGGTCGCCGTGCTCGCCCTGGCCCAGCTCGCCCGGCTGCGGTTCCGCTCCGCCGCCGGCATGGTCAGCATCACCTGGGGCGAGGCCGCGCTGATCGTCTGCCTCTACCTGGCCCCCGCCGGCTGGCTTCCCGCCGCCAGCCTGCTCGGCGCCGGGCTGGCCTGGTCGGTGCTCTCGGTCTGCAACGACCGCCGGCCGGCACTGGAGATCGTCCGGATCGCCGCGTCGCTGGCCGCCGCGTCGGCGCTGGCCGTGTCGGTCACCACCGCGCTGGGGCAGCCCCTGCTGGCACCACCCACCCCGATGCTGGCGCTCGCCGTGATCGCCGGGTCGGTGACGTACCTGTTCGCCACCGCCTGGCTCGGCGGGGTGACGCTGGGCCTGCGGCACGGCATGCCGATCGGTCCGCCGCTGCTCGCCGCGCTCCGCGGCAAGCTGCTGATGTTCGTCGGCAACGTGGCGGTCGGTCTGGTGGTGGTCGCGCTGCTGGAACTGGACGCGCGCTGGTTGCTGCTGCTGCCGCCACTGCTCTGGCTGCTGCAGCAGACCTACCGGCACCGGCTCCGGGCCGACCAGGAACGCCGGACCTGGCGGGCCTTCGCCGAGGCCACCGCGGCACTCAACCAGCTCGACGAGCGAGGCGTGGCCAGCGCGGCGGTGACCGGCGCGCTGGCGCTGTTCAACGCCGAACTGGTCGACGTCGACGTGGCCCGCGTCGACGGCCGGTGGCGCCGTTACCGGGGCGACGCCAGCGGTCAGCTGGTCGACCGTGAGGCGGCGGCGCCGGGCCGGTCGGAGCCCGACGAGCACGAGCTGATCCGCCCGCTGACCGTGGGCGCGGCACCGGTCGGCCGGCTCCGGGTCCGGTTCTCCCGCTCCGCCCCGCCCACCGCCCGGGAGCGCGACGCGGTGGCCGCCTTCGGGGACGCGCTCGCCGCCGCGCTGCACGACGCCGCGACCCACCGGGAGCTGCGGCTGGTCACGGCCCGCTCGTCGTACGAGGCGGTGCACGACCCGCTCACCGGCCTGGTCAACCGGGCCGCCATGCTCGGCAAGGGCGACCAGGCGTTGCGGCAGCTCGCGCACGACCACCCGGTGGCGCTGCTGCTGCTGGACATCAACCAGTTCAAAGAGGTCAACGACACCCTCGGGCATGCCGCCGGCGACCAGCTGCTGCGGCTGACCGCCAACCGGCTGAGCGCGCTGGCCCGGCCGGGCGACCTGCTCGGCCGGCTCGGCGGCGACGAGTTCGCGCTGCTGCTCACCTCGGTGCCGGTGCTCAGCGACCGGAGCGCCCCGATGGCGTACGCGCTGCGCCAGGCCCGGGACATCGCCGAGCGGCTGGCCGCGCCGACCGAGGTGGCCGGGGTACGGATGTCGGTCGAGGTTTCCGTCGGGGTGGTGGTCGCCGACGCCGGCACCGCCGACCTGACCGAGCTGCTGCGCCGGGCGGACATCGCCATGTACCAGGCCAAGGAGGGCGGCAGCAGCGTCGCCGCGTACGACGGCGCCCGGGACGCGGCCAGCACCGACCAGCTCGCCCTGCTGGCCGAGCTGCGCGAGGCGCTGGAGGTCGACGACCAGCTGGTGCTGGCGTTGCAGCCGGCGGTCGACCTGGCCACCGGTGCGCCCACCGGGGTGGAGGCGCTGATCCGCTGGCGGCACCCCCGGCGAGGCTGGCTCAGCCCGGCGGACTTCATCCGGCCGGTGGAGAACAGCGAGCAGCTCGGCACCTTCACCCGGTACGTGCTGGACAAGGCGCTGGCTGTCGCCGCCGACTGGGCCCGCGAGGGGCTGGACGTGCCGATCTCGGTGAACCTGTCGGCGCGCAGCCTGCTCGACCCCCGGCTGCCCAACGAGATCGCCGAGGCGCTGCGCCGGCACCAGGTGCCGCCGCACCGCCTGGTCCTGGAGATCACCGAGACGGTGGTGATGAGCGAGCTGGAGGTCATCGACGAGGTGCTGGCCACGCTCCGGTCGATGGGCGTGCAGCTCGCGGTGGACGACTTCGGCACCGGCTTCTCGTCACTGACCTTCCTGACCCGGATCGCCGTGGACGAGCTGAAGGTCGACCGCTCGTTCGTCATCCGGATGGCCGACTCGCCGGAGGCGGCGGCGATCGTGCGGACCACCGTCGGGCTCGCCCACGAGCTGGGGCTGCGGGTGGTGGCCGAGGGCGTGGAGACCGCCGAGCAGCGGCTGGCGCTCGCCGAGCTGGGCTGCACCTCCGCCCAGGGCTACCACTTCTTCAAGCCGATGCCCGCTGACAAGATCAGCGCGGTGCTGGGGTCGCTGCGCGACTCGGCGGAGTCGAACGTCTTCCGGCTCCGCGCCGACGGCGCCTCCTGACACCAGCGTCGCCTTCGGTCGCCCGGCCGGTTGTCGCGACGCCGCCCGCGCCTGGCGGAGCCGGTCCCGCTGGTCGGAATCGGACGGGGCAACGAGCCGCCCGCAGAGCCCCTACAGTCGATTGAGCTGGGCAGATGCTTCGATCTGCGCCGGCCGTCATGTCCACCTGCTGAAGGGACAGCATGCGACTCTCCCGGAAACGTCCCACCCTCGCGGCGGCGCTCGCGCTGACCGCTGCGGCACTCGGCGTACTCGTCGCCCCGCCCGCGCAGGCGGCGGTGCAGTCCGGCTCGCTGGTGGTCACCGGTGATCCCGGCGATCCGATCACCGGAGGGCAGAGCTACTCGTTCGCCACCGCGGCCGGAAACGGCTTCAACGTCTGGGGTACGGCGAACCACCTCACGGTCCAGGTCTTCGACCAGGCCACCGGCACCTGGACGCTCGACCTGTCCGCGCCGGTCGGTCAGCCGCTGGCCGTGGGCACCTACACCGGTGCCACCCAGAACACCTACGAGAGCCCGTTGCCCGGGATCGCGCTGAGCGGCAACGACCGCATCTGCGATGGCGGCGCTCAGACCGGCTCGTTCACCGTCACCGACATCTCCTGGGGGCCGCACGGCTACCTGGAGCGGTTCGACGCCACCTTCGAGCAGCGCTGCGCCTACTACGAGGGGTCCGCGCGCGGCGAGGTGCACATCGTCAACCCGCCTGCCCCGCCGGTGCTCGCCGTCGACGTGCAGGTGGCCACCTCGGGCACGGTCGACGGCGCGACCGGGGAGGCGACGGTGCACGGCACGGTGACCTGCACGGCGCCGGCCACGGTGTACCTGCAGGGCGAGATCACCCAGGTGCAGAACCGCCTGCTGGCCCAGGGCGCCCTCCGGGCGGAAGCGGCGTGCACCCCCGGTGAGCCGGTCGCCTGGACGGCCAGTTCGCCCTCGTTCAGCTCCACCCAGTTCCGGCGGGGTGACGTCGAGGTGGCCGCCAACGCCAGCTCCTACGACACCACGTACAACGTCTTCGTCAGTGACGCCGACACCGTCGCGGTGCGGCTGCGCAAGCTCTGACCGGCACCGATCGACGTACGGGGAGAAACATCATGAGATCAGTACCGCGGCGCCGCATGGTCGCGGCCGCCGTGTCCCTGATGGCCACCGCGATCGGCGTCGCCGGCGTCGCCGCGCCCGCCCGAGCGCAGGTGGTCGAATCCGGGACCTTCACGTTCAGCGGTGACCCGGGCGACCCGGTGAGCCTCGGCCAGTCCTACTCCTACGCCACCGCCTCCGGTGACCAGCTGGGCGTGGGCGGGGTGAACCGTGCGGAGCACGAGATCAGCTTCGACGTGCACGGGGCGAACGGGGACCTGTGGACGCTCACCCTTGCCGCTCCCGAAGGGCAGGACCTGACGGTAGGCACCTTCACGGGGGCCGGCAGGTACGAGTCGGCCTCGGCGCCGGGCCTCAGCCTGGACGGCAACGGCCGGGGGTGCCTCGCGCTCTCCGGCGCGTTCACCATCCACCAGCTCGTCTTCGGCCCGTACGGGTACGTCGAGAAGCTCGACGCGAGTTTCGAGCAGACCTGCGCGGGCGCCGAGGGCTCGACCCGCGGCGAGGTGCACGTCGTCAACTCGCCGGCGCCGGCGGCGCTCGACCTCGGGCTGGACGTGGCCACCTCGGGGACGGCGAGCAGCCTCAACGGCAAGGCCACCGTGTCCGGCACGGTGACCTGCACCGAACCGGTCGCGATCATCGTCACCGGCGAGGTCCGCCAGCAGCACGGTCGTCTGCTCGCCCACGGCAGCTTCCGAGCGGACGTCACCTGCGGCCCGGGCGCGCCGGTGCCCTGGTCCGCGACGGTGCCGCCGTACGGGGAGGTGGCCTTCGGCGGTGGCGACGCTGACGTGACGGCGCGGGCCGAGGCGTACGACGACACCTGGAACGCGTGGCCCATCGTCGACGACACCGCCGTGGTCCGTCTGAAGAAGAGTTGATCGTGCTCCGGCCCGGGCCCCGCGGCCCGGGCCGGATGCCTCCGTGCGTGACCGCCCGGCGCGGCCAGCCCGGGCTGGTTATGGTCGTCGGGTGAACCGACTCGCCGACGCCACCAGTCCGTACCTGCTCCAGCACGCCGACAACCCGGTCGACTGGTGGCCGTGGTGCGACGAGGCGTTCGCCGAGGCGAAGCGGCGCGACGTGCCGGTGCTCATCTCGGTCGGCTACGCCGCCTGCCACTGGTGCCACGTCATGGCGCACGAGTCGTTCGAGAACGAGCAGGTCGGCGCGCTGATGAACGACGACTTCGTGTCGATCAAAGTGGACCGCGAGGAGCGCCCGGACGTCGACGCGGTCTACATGACGGCCACCCAGGCGATGACCGGTCAGGGCGGTTGGCCGATGACCGTCTTCGCCACCCCGGACGGCACGCCCTTCTTCTGCGGCACCTACTTCCCGCGGCCGAACTTCGTCCAGCTGCTCCAGTCGGTCGCCACCGCCTGGCGCGACCAGCGCGAGGCGGTGCTCCGTCAGGGGGCCGCCGTGGTCGAGGCGATCGGCGGTGCCCAGGCCGTCGGCGGGCCGACCGCGCCGCTGGACGCCGCACTGCTCGACGCCGCGGCGGCCCAACTGGCCGGCGAGTACGACGCGACGAACGGCGGCTTCGGTGGCGCCCCGAAGTTCCCACCGCACATGAACCTGCTGTTCCTGCTGCGCCACCACCAGCGCACCGGCGACCCGCGCAGCCTGGAGATCGTCCGGCACACCGCCGAGGCGATGGCCCGGGGCGGGATCTACGACCAGCTCGCCGGCGGCTTCGCCCGCTACTCGGTGGACGCGCACTGGACCGTGCCGCACTTCGAGAAGATGCTCTACGACAACGCCCTGCTGCTGCGGGTCTACACCCAGCTCTGGCGGCTCACCGGAGACCCGCTGGCCCGCCGGGTGGCGCGGGACACCGTCCGGTTCCTCGCCGACGAGCTGCACCGGCCGGGGGAGGGCTTCGCGTCCGCGCTGGACGCCGACACCGAGGGCGTCGAGGGGCTCACCTACGCCTGGACGCCCGCCCAACTGGTCGAGGTGCTGGGCGAGGAGGACGGCCGCTGGGCCGCCGACCTGTTCGGGGTCACCGAGGAGGGCACCTTCGAGCACGGCATGAGCGTGCTCAGGCTCGCCCGGGACGTCGACGACGTCGAGCCCGAGATCCGGGCCCGGTGGCAGCAGGTGGTGGGGCGGCTCCTGGCCGCCCGCGACGCCCGCCCGCAGCCGGCGCGGGACGACAAGGTGGTGGCCGCCTGGAACGGCCTGGCGATCACCGCCATCGCCGAGTACCAGCAGGTTGCCGCGCTGTACGTATCCCCGCAGGACGAGGACGCCAACCTGATGGAGGGCGTCACCATCGTCGCCGACGGCGCCATGCGCGACGCGGCCGAGCACCTGGCCACGGCGCACCTGGTGGACGGGCGGCTGCGCCGGGTCTCCCGCGACGGGGTGGTCGGCGAACCGGCCGGCGTACTGGAGGACTACGGCTGCGTCGCCGAGGCGTTCTGCGCGCTGCACCAGCTCACCGGCGAGGGGCGGTGGCTCACCCTGGCCGGTGGGCTGCTCGACACCGCGCTGGAGCACTTCGCCGCGCCCGGCGGTGCCTTCTACGACACCGCCGACGACGCGGAGCGGCTCGTCACCCGGCCCGCCGACCCGACCGACAACGCCACCCCGTCCGGCCGGTCGGCCCTGATCGCCGGGCTGGTGGCGTACGCGGCCCTGACCGGGCAGACGCGCTACCGGGAGGCCGCCGACACGGCCCTCGGCACCGTCGCGCCGATCGTCGGGCGGCACGCCCGGTTCACCGGGTACGCGGCCACCGTCGGCGAGGCGCTGCTCTCCGGGCCGTACGAGATCGCGGTGGCGACCGAGGACCCGGCCGGTGACCCGTTGGTGGCCGCGGCCCGCCGGCACGCCCCGCCGGGCGCGGTGGTGGTCGCCGGACTCCCGGACCAGCCGGGGGTGCCGCTGCTCGCCGACCGGCCGCTGGTCGACGGCGGCTCCGCCGCGTACGTCTGCCAGGGCTTCGTCTGCCAGCGCCCGGTCACCACGGTCGAGGAGCTGGTCGCCCAGCTCGGCTGAGCGCCCGCACGGCGTCACCCGGCCCTCCGGGGTGGCGCCGCCGGCCGCCCCGATAGGCTGGCCGCGCTATGGATTCTCGTACCGGTCTGCCCGTTGTCGGCATGGTGGGCGGCGGCCAGCTGGCCCGGATGACCCACCAGGCCGCGATCGCCCTCGGCCAGTCACTGCGCGTGCTCGCGCTCGCCCCGGATGACGGCGCCGCGCTGGTCGCCGCCGACGTCCAGTACGGCGACCACACCGACCTGGCCGCGCTGCGCACCTTCGCCAAGGGCTGCGACGTGGTCACCTTCGACCACGAACACGTTCCGACCGAGCACATTAGGACGCTGGCGGCGGAGGGGGCGACCCTCTACCCGCCGGCCGACGCGCTGCTGCACGCGCAGGACAAGCAGGTCATGCGGGAGCGCCTCACCGAGCTGGGCGCGCCCAACCCGGCGTGGCGGCCCGTCGCCGAGCCCGCCGACCTGATCGCCTTCGGGGAGCAGGCCGGCTGGCCGGTGGTGCTCAAGGCGGCCCGGGGTGGCTACGACGGGCGGGGCGTCTGGCTGGTCGACGACGCGACGCAGGCCGACGAACTGGCGCGCACGCTGCTCGCCGGCGGCACCCGGCTGATCGTCGAGGAACGGGTGCCGCTGCGCCGCGAGCTGGCCGTGCAGGTGGCCCGCTCGCCGTTCGGCCAGGTGGCCGCGTACCCGGTGGTCGAGACCGTGCAGCGGGACGGCATCAACGTCGAGGTCCTGGCCCCGGCGCCCGGCCTGCCCGAGGAGCTGGCGATCGCCGCCCAGCAGCTCGCCATCGACCTGGCCACCGCGCTCGGCGTGGTCGGGCTGCTGGCCGTCGAGCTGTTCGAGGTACGCGACGCCGCCGGCCAACCGGCGATCCTGGTCAACGAGCTCGCGATGCGCCCGCACAACTCGGGGCACTGGACCATCGAGGGGTCCCGGACCTCCCAGTTCGAGCAGCACCTGCGGGCGGTTCTTGACTACCCGATGGGCGACACCGCGCTGGCCGCCCCGGTGGTGGTGATGGCCAACGTGCTCGGCGGCGAGCCGGGCGGCATGTCGATCGACGAGCGGCTGCACCACCTCTTCGCCGCCGATCCGGGGGCCAAGGTGCACCTCTACGGCAAGCAGGTGCGACCCGGCCGCAAGATCGGGCACGTCACGGTGCTCGGCGACGACCTGGACGACGTACGGGCGCGGGCCGTGCGCGCCGCCCACTGGCTGCGCGAGGGGCGCGAGTGGGCCCCGTTGTCATGAACGAAGGGCGGAGCACAGTGAGCACGGTCGGACTGATCATGGGCAGCGACTCCGACTGGCCGACCATGCGCGCCGCGGCCGAGGTGCTGGACGACTTTGGGGTGCCCTACGAGGTCCGGGTGATCTCGGCGCACCGTACGCCGGTCGCGATGATCGAGTACGGGCGCGACGCCGCCGATCGGGGCCTCAAGGTGATCATTGCCGGGGCCGGTGGCGCCGCGGCCCTGCCTGGCATGGTCGCCTCGGTGACCCCACTGCCGGTGATCGGCGTGCCGGTGCCGCTGAAGCACCTGGACGGCATGGACTCGCTGCTCTCCATCGTGCAGATGCCGGCCGGGATCCCGGTGGCCACCGTGTCGATCGGCAACGCCCGTAACGCGGGCCTGCTCGCGGTGCGCATCCTCGGCGCGGCCGACGAGCAGCTACGCGCCCGGATGGCGACCTACCAGCAGGACCTGGAACAGCTCGTGAGCGAGAAGGAAAAGGCGCTTCGCGCCTCCCTCGCCTGAGCCGTCCGGTCCAACGCACCGCCGCCGCCTCCTCGCCGCCTGGCATCCGGGTCCCTGTCCCGCACTGGTGCACGCCGGCACCCTCACCGCGCCCGGTCACCCAGCCGCAGGGACCCTCCGATTCATCGCATGCCTCGCAGAGCGGTCTGCAGGCGTTCCTGGGCGCGGCGGCGGCGCTCGTTGCTCGCGCCGAGCACCAGCAGCAGGATGCCGACCGGGATCAACGCCAGCCACGGGCCGAGGTTGAACAGCGCGTGCACCGCGGTGATCGCGGTGACCGACGCGCCGACGATCACCGGGGCCTGCTGGCGGCTGGACGAGCCGAAGATCAGCACCGCCACCGCGCCGAGCAGCAGCAGCACCTGACGCAGCGTGCTGGAGTCGGTGGCCAGCACGATCGCCAGGGTCGGCACGAACGCGGCCACCAGCGCCGGCCCGTACGCCACCCAACTGCTCAGATCCGGCCGGTGGCGTAGTTCCATCACCCCGACCAGCAGGGCCAGTGCGGCGAACGGCAGGGTGTACGCCTCGGGCAGCGCCACGTCGGCGACCCGCATCAGGATCCACCAGGAGGTGATCTCGCAGAGCACGACGGCCCAGAACAGGATCCGCCGTTCCACCGGCCGTCGGCCGGGGCGGGTCGCCGCCACTCCGAGCACCGCACCCCAGGCGGCGAGCAGGGCGGCGATGTGCCGTGGCGAGTCGAAGGCGAGCGCCAGCGCGATCAGCGCGGCGGCGTACCCGCTCCATTCCACCGTGGCGGCCTCACGTTGGGCCTCCGGGCGGCGCAGCCGGGGCAGCGTGGCGGCGAACACCTGCAGGGCCGCCCCGACGGCGAGCACCCCGAACGCGGACCAGACTGCGGCGAGCCCGGCGACCAGCCCGGCGGTGAGCACGAAGAGCTGCGCCATCAGCGAGGCGAACAGCCAGCCGAGGATGCGGGCCCGCTGGGTGGTGCCGAACACCGCCGCCACCGCACCCACGCCGACCGCGCCGCCGAGGGTGAACAGGGTCAGTTCCCGGGTGGCCAGGCTGCCGGCCAGCCCGGCTCCGCCGGCGGCCAGCCCGATGACGAACACCAGCACCCGGGCCAGCCGCAGCGAGCGGGCCGGCTCGACCAGCGCCGGCGGCGGGGTCAGCGCCAGCCCGAGCATCGAGATGGTGAAGACGGAGAGCGCGGCGAGGGCGCTGGCCGGCCAGCCCCGGCCCAGCGCGATCGGGGTGATCAGCAGGGTGACGGCCGCGCCGGGCAGCACCACCGGCACGGCGCGGGAGCGCCGGCCACCGCTGAACCCGGTGGCGGCCAGCGCCGCGGTCGCGGTGAGCAGCAGCGCGGTGAGCACGTGGGTCGGGTCGACCGCGCCCGGCGGTGGCGTGAGCAGCTCCGGTGGCGGCCCCTGCCAGATCCGGGACAGTGTGCGGTGCGGCTCCACCAGCGCCACCACCAGGGCGGGCGCGATCGAAGCGAGTGCCAGGGCGGTCGGCAGGGCGGCCGCGGCCAGCGCCCCGGCGGCCGGACTGACCCGCCACCGCCGTCGGTCCGGGTCGTCGGGCAACCGCCGCAGCGCACCGTCGAGCAGCACCGCCCAGCGTCGGACCGGCTGGGCCGACCCGGTCGGCGGCACGGTGGCCGCGCGGATCAGCTCGGCGAGCACGCCGAGCAGGGCGGCGGCGGCCGCGTAGACGCCGGACGCCAGGCCGGTCGGGATGGCGGCCAGCGCGCTGACCGTCGCCCCGCCCACCACGGCGGCGCTCGCCCAGGGCAGGTACTGCGGCACCAGCCTGCGGACGGCGGCCACGCCGGCCAGGCCGAGGCTGGACGCGGCGAGCGCCGCGGTCAGCACCACCTGCGCCGAGTGCTGGAACTCGGCCGCCAATGCCGCGACCGCGCCGGGCAGGGCCAACAGCGCGGCACCCGCGGCGGCGCCGCCGATCTGCACGAGGTGTGGCGGCATCCCCTCGGTCTCGATGTCGGTCACCTGGGGGCCGGCCAGAGAGCGGGCGAGTGCGGCCACCACCACGCCGATCAGCGCGATGCTGCCCAGCGCGAGGGCCGTGGTCCATGGACGGACCAGACCGGCGCCGGCCGCGTGCAGGGCGATCACCCCGGCCACGGTGGCCCGGGACAGTGCGGCGCGGGCGTCGATGGCGGCCGCCGCGGCCACTCCGAACACGGTGGCCACCATGGCGCCGACCAGGACGGGCGACCACCAGGGCCACTCGAACGCCGCCGGGGCGCCAATCGTGGCGAGCACCGCCGCCGCGCCGGACACGTCGTAGCGCCAGGGCGGGGGGAGCAGGATCGCGGCGGCGAGCGCCAGCAGTGCCAGCGCGACGGGCGCCTGCCAGGTCGCGCCCCCGGTCGGCGCTGCCGGCCAGCCGGTCAGGTCGCCGTCCCAGATCGGACCGGGGGTGGCCAGTACGCCCAGCCCGCCGCGCAGTGCCATCCAGCCGGCCAGCACACCGATCAGCGCGCCGCCGACGGTGATGCCGAGGACCGGCCCGCGCCGCCACTCCTCCGGCATGGCCCGGACGCCCACCGCGACCACCAGCACGAGGCCCGCGGCCACCGCCAACTGCCCGCCCGGGGCGAGCACGGCGGCGATCCGGACCAGCGTGGCGATCAGGGCCGCGGTCACCGCCGCGGCGGCCAGGTCCGAGCCGTCCAGCGAGAGGTCGGAGCGGCGCCCGGCGTCGATGGACGGTGCCAGGAAGAGCAGCACCGCGGCCACCAGCAGCAGTGCCCCGACCCAGGCGTCGGCGACGGTCGCCCCGGGCGCCCCGAAGGCGGCAGCGGTGACCACCAGCGCGCCCAGCCCGGTGCCGATCGACAGCGGTGCCGGGATGTGCCGCTGGGAGACCTGCACGATGGCGGCGTACCCGAGAGTGACGCAGACCGCGAGGAAGCTGGCCGCCAGCACCGGCACGGTCACCTCGCGCAGGCTGGCGGGGCTCGGTGTCGGATCGATCGGAACGGTCGCGGCGACGAACGCGCCCACCGCCCCGGGCAGGGCGAACGCCGCGCCACCGGCGGCCCAGGCGGACACGACGTCGGCGGCGGCCGGTGCCATCCGGACCCGGGGGGCCAGCGCGACCAGCACCCCGGCCGCGACCAGGGTGAGCAGGACCGCCGCGGTGAGGGCCGGCCGGGCCAGGCTCGCGCCCGCGCCGAACAGGCCCACCACGGCCGCGCCGGCGGAGTGCGCCAGCGCGGCCCGGCCGGTAGGCGCGGAGAGACCGACGACCCCGATGCCGATCGCGGTCAGCACCATCGGCCAGGGCGCCGACGCCCAGCCGAGACCGAACGACGCCGGTACGGCCAGCGCGGTCAACGCCGCCCCGGCGACCGCGAACTCGCGGCGGATCTCCGGCGGCAGGGACAGCACCGCCGCGACGGTCAGCAGGAAGGCGCTGGCGGCGAGTTGCCAGGCGGCCGGGCCGACCGCCGCGGCCAGCTCGGTCGGGTACCGGTCGAGGTCGGCCGCCCAGGCGGGCAGCGCGGCCCGGACCGGGGCCACACCGGCGCGCAGGGCACCCCCGGCGACCACCATCCCGCTGACGGTCAGCGCCACCGCCGAGGCGATCTGCGGCGCCCGCCGGGCGGTCTCGGGGACCGCGCGTGCCGCCAGCCCGGTCACCGTGATGACCGCCGCGATCAGCAGCAGTGCCCGGCCGGGCAGGGCCACCGAGGCGATCCGACCCAGCGCGCCGATGACGGCCAGCGTGAGGATGCCGGCGGCGACGTCGGGCAGCGGCGGGCGACGCAGCACCAGCGCGCCGGCCAGCCCGACCGTGGCGGCCAGCAGCAGCACCATTCCGGCCCCGGTCGCCGCCGGTACGGTGGTCGCCTGGAGCAGGGCGGTGACCGCGTACGCCAGCGCGACGGCGACCGCGACGCCGTGCAGCAGCCAGATCAGTTCGCTCAGCCAGGGCACCGGTCGGATGGCCGGGGCCTCGGTGGTCACCGGGCCGGGGTCGACGACCTCGGCGGCCTCCTCCGGTGCGGCCTCCGGGCGGCCCTCGGCGCCGCGCTGGCGAGGAGCGGCCGGCGGCGCCACCGGCTCGGGCAGGTCCCGCCGGACGGGTCGCTCCAGGGCCACCCCGGTGCGGGTCAGCCAGAGGTCGAGCAGGGCGACCACGGTCAGCACCAGAGCCCAGCCGCCCGGCCCGGTGATCCGGTCGTACGCGAGCAGCGGCAGCACCGGTTGGGCGGCGAGCACGGTGGCGAACCGGGGGGCGCGCAGGCCCGTCCAGCCGGTGTAAACCACCGCCACGGCTGCGGTGACCGCGAAGATCACCCCGGCGAAGACCGCGCCCGAGGCGCCGCCGGTGCTGATCCGGTCCACCGCCCAGAGCGCGTTGCCGGCCAGCGGAACCAGGAGCAGGCCGACCGCGGCGATGGTCTCGGCGGTCGAGGTGAGCCCGCGTCGGGCCAGCACCGGCGGGGCGAGCAGCATCAGCACGGTGGCGAGCAGCAGGATGCCCAGCCGGGCGAGGGCGTCCATCGAGCTGGTGGCCACCGCCGCGAAGACCACCGCGGCCACGCCGAGCAGCAGCGCGCCCAGCCCGAGCGGGATGTTCTGCACCTCGCGGGAGGAGGCCTCCGGCGGGTGCCCGGGGTCGTCCAGGTCCAGTGGCTGCACCCGGGGTGGGGGCGGTGGCGGGTCCTCCGGGGCGGCCGGCCCGGCGCCCTGGCGGGGTACCCGGGGCGGTGCGCCGGTGGTGGCGGTCGGTGGCCGGCGACCGGGTCGGCGGCGCAGGACCCGGCGCGGCCGGGTGGCCTGCTTGAGCTGTTCCTCACCGGCGTGCGCGAGGATGTCCCGCTGGAAGAGCGCGGCCTGCATCTTGGCGGCGATCTGCCGCTGCTCGCTGGCGATGGCGGCGTCGCGCCGCTTCATCTCCGCGATCGAGCGCTCGATCTCGGCCAGGTGCTCGATCCACTGGGGCTGTTCCGCCCCGCAGTGCGGGCAGCGGACGGCCGGCTTGATCTCCCGGCCGCACGAGGAGCACTGAAAGCTCGCCACGACACCCCTCCACCCGCACTGTGGACCTCCACTGTCGCAGCATGCCCAATGTGGGCACGGATTTCGACAGTTGTCGGCGGGTCCGGGGCAAACAACGACACCGGCCGGCCACGGAGGGGTGCTCCGTGACCGGCCGGCGTGGTCGGATCCGTCAGGGGCGGCCCATGCCGCGGTACTCCCAGCCGGCCTGCGTCCACAGTGCGGAGTCGAGGCAGTTGCGGCCGTCGACCACCTTGCGGCCGGCGGCCAGCTCGCCGAGGGCGACCGGGTCGGCGTTGCGGAAGTCGGCCCACTCGGTGAGTACGCAGACCAGGTCGGCCCCGGTCACCGCGTCGGCCATGCTGGCCTCGTAGGTCAGCTCGGGCACCGCCCGGCGGGCGTTCTCGGTGCCCTGTGGGTCGTACACGTGCACGTCGGCGCCGGCCTTCTGCAGCAGCGCGGCGACCGCGAGCGCCGGGGCGTCGCGGACGTCGTCGGTGTTGGGCTTGAAGGTCGCGCCGAGCACCGCGATCCGGGTGCCGGAGAAGTCCGGGCCGGCCGGGCCGGCGCGGCGGCCGAGCAGTTCGGCGGCCAGGTGCAGCACCCGGGTGCGGCGGCGCAGGTTGATCAGGTCGACCTCGTGCAGGAAGCGCAGCGCCTCGCCGGCGCCCAGCTCCTGTGCCCGGGCCTGGAAGGCGCGGATGTCCTTGGGCAGGCAGGCGCCGCCGAAGCCGAGACCGGCCTGGAGGAACCGGTTGCCGATCCGCGGGTCGTAGCCGATCGCCCGGGCCAGCTGGGTGACGTCGCCGCCGGAGGCCTCGCAGACCTCGGCCATCGCGTTGATGAAGGAGATCTTGGTGGCCAGGAACGCGTTCGCGGCGACCTTGACCAGCTCGGCGGTGGCGAAGTCGGTGACCACCAGGGGCACCTCGCGGTCCTCCGTGGCGGCCAGGTCGAAGACGCCCTTGTGGGCGGCGTAGAGCATGCTGTTGGCCCACTCGCTCTTCACACCGACCACGATCCGGTTGGGGCGCAGCACGTCGTCGACGGCGAAGCCCTCCTGGAGGAACTCCGGGCTCCACGCCACCTCGACGCCGAGGTCGGTCTGGGTGTGCTTGCCGACCAGCTGCTCCACCCACTCGGCGGTGCCCACCGGCACGGTGGACTTGCCCACGATCAGCGCCTTGCGGGTCAGGTGCTGGGCCAGGCTGGTCACCGAGGCCTCGACGTACGACAGGTCGGCGCCCATGCCGTCGGCGCGCTGCGGGGTGCCGACGCAGATGAAGTGCACGTCACCGAAGTTGGCGGTCTCGGCGATGTCGGTGCTGAACCGCAGCCGGCCGGCGGCGAGGTTGCGCTTGAGCAGTTCGTCCAGGCCAGGCTCGTGGATCGGCACCTCACCCGCGTTGAGCATCGCGATCTTGTCGGCGTCGACGTCGAACCCGAGCACCTCGTAACCCAGCTCCGCGTAGCAGATGGCGTACGTCGCGCCGAGGTAGCCGGTCCCCAGGAAGGTCACCCGCGGCCGGGGCGCGCCCGAGGGCGGCGTCACCGCGGCGATGGCGGGCGTCGACTGGATGGTGGGGTAGGGGATCGTCACGCCTGTCTTCTCCGCTCGCACTGGCGGCGCTTCGTCGCGTCGCATTCTGCTGCGGCGCCTGGCCGGGCACCGAAGGGTCCTACCTATGGTCGCCGGGGGCTTCGGCTCTCGCCGAGCCAAAGCCTACGCGGCGGTAACTTCCAACTGACCCGGTCGCTATCCTTCAGTCTGCGCGGTCAGGGTCAGGTGACGGTACCGACTGCGCATGATAGCCGTGAAGGGGAGGGCCGATGGCCGCAGAGGAGTCGTTCGACGTCTACCGGTTGCCCGAGGAACACGAGGCGATCCGGGACGCGGTCCGTGAGGTCTGTACGGCCAAGGTGGCTCCGAACGCCGCCGAGGCCGATGAGACCGGTGAGTTCCCGAAGGCGTCCTACGACGCGTTGCGAGCGGCCGACTTCCACGCTCCGCACATCCCGGTCGAGTACGGCGGAGCCGGCGCGGACGCCCTCGCGACCGCCATCGTGATCGAGGAGGTGGCCCGGGCCTGCGCGTCGTCCTCACTGATCCCGGCGGTGAACAAGCTCGGCACCATGCCGCTGATCCTGGCCGGCTCGGAGGACCTCAAGCGTCGCTACCTGACCCCGGTCGCGGCCGGCGACGCGATGTTCTCGTACTGCCTCTCCGAGCCGGAGGCCGGCAGCGACGCCGCGTCGATGACCACCCGGGCGGTCCGTGACGGAGATCACTGGGTGCTCAACGGGGTGAAGCGCTGGATCACCAACGCCGGCGTCTCCGAGTACTACACCGTCTTCGCGGTCACCGACCCGTCCGCCCGGTCCCGGGGCATCTCCGCCTTCGTCGTCGAGAAGTCCGACGCGGGGGTGAGCTTCGGCGCCCCGGAGAAGAAGCTCGGCATCAAGGGCTCGCCGACCCGCGAGGTCTACCTGGACAACGTGCGGATCCCGGCGGATCGGATGATCGGTGCCGAGGGCACCGGCTTCGCCACCGCGATGAAGACCCTGGACCACACCCGGGTGACCATCGCCGCGCAGGCCGTGGGCATCGCGCAGGGCGCGCTGGACTACGCCAAAGGGTACGCGGCCGAGCGGAAGCAGTTCGGCAAGGCGATCGCCGAGTTCCAGGGCATCCAGTTCATGCTCGCCGACATGGGCATGAAGCTGGAGGCGGCCCGGCAGCTCACCTACGCCGCGGCCGGGAAGTCGGAGCGGGGCGACGCCGACCTGACCTACTTCGGCGCGGCGGCCAAGTGCTTCGCCTCCGACGCGGCGATGGAGATCACCACCGACGCGGTGCAGCTGCTCGGCGGCTACGGCTACACCCGGGACTACCCGGTCGAGCGGATGATGCGCGACGCCAAGATCACGCAGATCTACGAGGGCACCAACCAGGTGCAGCGGATCGTCATGGCGCGGCAGCTCCTGAAGGGCTGACGGACGGCTGTCCGCACTGCTCAACCACCGGTGTGGCCGAGTCGGACGACTCGGCCACACCGCCAGGTGGCGCCACGATCAGCACCCGCACGAGGCGTCGGCCTCAGCGGAGGTCGGTGGTGTCGTCCTCCGAGCGCTGCTGGCCGCGCGGCGGCGCCGACCACGGCGACTCACCGCCGGTGCGGCGGGGCAGCGGCTCGGTCTGCGTCGACGTGTCCGGGTACCCGAGCGTCAGCGGGGCCGGCTCCCGGTCGACGGAGTCGGCCGGCGGCCAGTCGGAGAGGGTGAAGTCCCGCGTCGGCGTGTCGTCCGCGGCCGGGGCGAGCGCCGCGTCGGTCGGGCATGGCCACTGCCGCCAGCGCTGACCACTGAACGTCGCCACCAGCAGCAGCAGGCCGATCAGGAAGAGCGTGCCGTTCTCCACCGGCAGCCGCAGCGGCAGCGGGTCGCCGAGGACCTTCCACCCGTCCGGGATCAGGTCGCGCACCTCGAACGGCGCCACGAACATTCCGACGTACGGGATGGCCAGCAGCAGCCCGGCCACCAGTGGACCCAGCGGTGAGACGCGCAGCGTGCCGAGCAGGCCCAGCAGGACCCCGCCGACGCCGAGGTAGACGGCGGGTTCGATCAGGTTGGCCGTGTTGAAGGTGCCGATCTCCACCCAGCGGTCGACCGTCCGACCCGACCCGTCCTGCCCAAGCGTGACCAGCATCCAGGTGATCGGCGCCACCACCAGTCCGGCGAGGAAGCTCCAGAGATGTCGCATCCGCGCACCGTACCGTTTCCGACATGACCGAGCACCCCTCCACCACACCGGCCGGCAAGCCCACGTCGTACTCCCGGGTCACGCTGAGCCGGATCATGACCGCCGTCGACGTCAACCTCTACGGGACCGTGCACGGCGGCGTCCTGATGAAGTTCGTCGACGACGTGGCGGGGGCCGCCGCGGCCCGGCACAGCGGCGGAACCGCGGTCACCGCGGCGATCGACGAGATCGTCTTCTCCGAGGCGGTACGGGTCGGCGACCTGGTGCACGCGCACGCCCAGGTGAACTGGACCGGGCAGACGTCGATGGAGGTGGGCGTGCGGGTGGTGGCCGAGCGGTGGGACTCGGCCGAGGACGCGCCGGTCCGGGTGGCCACGGCGTACCTGGTCTTCGTCGGCGTCGACGTGGGCGGCGCGCCGCGCACGGTCCGTCCGGTGCTGCCGGAGACGGCGGAGGACGAGCGCCGCTACCGGGAGGCGGAGATCCGGCGCGCGCACCGGCTCGCCCGCCGCCGCGCCATCCAGGCACACCGCGCCGCCGACGTGTAAGGAGGGGCCCCCTGTTAACGGCAACTGTCAGGAGGGGGCCCTGTACAACTCCAGGCGTTAACAAGGGGCCCTTCCTTGCATCCCCACACAGGTTGGTGGTGGGGCATGTGGGGCGGGCACGCGTCGGCGGCGGCACCCGGTGCGCAGAATGGCGCTTCGAGGTAGGGCAAGATGGCGCCACGGCCCATTTCACAGTGTCGTGCCGGGCCAGGGGAGGGTGGAGCAGTGGGTGACATGCTGTGGGCGCCGCCGGCGGACGTACGCGAGCGGTCCCGGATCGGCGGCTACCTGCGCTGGCTGCGTGAGCACCGCGGGCTGGACTTCGCCGACTACGACGCGCTGTGGCAGTGGTCGGTCACCGACCTGGACGCCTTCTGGCGCTCGATCTGGGACCACTTCGAGGTGGTGGCGCACACCCCGCCGACCGCCACCCTGGCCGAGCGGGGGATGCCCGGGGCCCGCTGGTTCCCCGGCGCCACCCTCAACTACGCCGAGAACGTGCTGCGGATGCCCGGCCGGGCCGACGACGACCAGGTGGTGATCGCGCACGGTCAGACCCGGGCGCCGGTCACCCTCACCGCCGCGGAGCTGCGCGAGCAGGTCCGCCGGGTGTCCGCCGGGCTGCGTCGGCTCGGCGTCACCGCCGGGGACCGGGTGGCGGCGTACGCCCCGAACATCCCGGAGACGTACGTCCTGCTGCTGGCCACCGCCAGCCTCGGCGCGATCTTCTCGTCCTGCGCTCCGGAGTTCGGCACCCGCAGCGTGACCGACCGCTGGCGGCAGATCGAGCCGACGGTGCTGGTGGCCGTGGACGGCTACCGGTACGGCGACAAGCCGGTGGACCGGCGCGGCGAGGTGGCCGCTATCCGGGCCGCGCTGCCGTCGCTGCGGCACACCGTCGGCATCGGCTACCTGGACCCGGCCGGCGCCCCCTTCGAGGGCGCGCTGAGCTGGGAGGAGCTGGCCGCGCCCACCGACGAGCCGCTCACCTTCACCCCGGTCCCGTTCGACCACCCGCTCTACGTGCTCTACTCCTCGGGCACCACCGGGCTGCCGAAGCCGATCGTGCACGGGCACGGCGGCATCCTGCTGGAACACCTCAAGATGCTCGCCCTGCACCACGACCTGGGCCCGGCCGACCGGTTCTTCTGGTTCACCACCACCGGCTGGATGATGTGGAACTTCCTGGTCTCCGGCCCGGCGGTCGGCGCCACCATCGTGCTGTTTGACGGCAACCCCGGCCACCCCGACCTGGGCGGGCTGTGGCGGCTGGCGGCGGAGACCGGCACCACCTACTTCGGCACCTCGGCACCGTTCCTGCTGGCCTGCCGCAAGGCGGGCCTGGTGCCCCGGGAGATCGCCGACCTGTCCGCGCTGCGCGGCTTGGGCTCCACCGGTGCGCCGCTGCCCGCCGAGGGCTTCACCTGGGTGTACGAGACGGTCGGCGACCGTCTCCAGCTCCAGTCGCTCTCCGGCGGCACCGACGTGTGCACCGGCTTCGTCGGTGGGGTGCCGTTGCTACCGGTGTACGCCGGCGAGATCGCCTGTCGGGCGCTGGGCGCGAAGGTGGAGGCCCGCTCGGCCGACGGCACCCCGGTCATCGGCGAGCTGGGCGAGCTGGTGATCACCGAGCCGATGCCGAGCATGCCGGTCGGCTTCTGGAACGACCCGGACGGCACCCGCTACCGCGAGGCGTACTTCGACGTCTACCCGGGGGTCTGGCGGCACGGTGACTGGATCACCATCAACTCGCGGGGCGGCTGTGTGATCACCGGCCGCTCCGACGCCACCCTGAACCGGGGCGGGGTACGCCTGGGCACCGCCGAGTTCTACTCGGTGGTCGAGGGGCTGGACGAGGTGGTCGACTCGGTCGTGGTGCACCTGGAGGACGACGAGGGCGGTGCCGGAGAGCTGCTGCTCTTCGTGGTCCTCGCCGACGGCCTGGAGCTAAACGACGCGCTGCGCGGGAAGATCTGCCGGGAGCTGCGGACGGCGCTGTCGCCCCGGCACGTGCCCGACGAGATCCACCAGGTCCGGGCCGTGCCGCGCACCCTGTCGGCGAAGAAGCTGGAGGTCCCGGTCAAGAAGATCCTCACCGGCACCCCGGTCGACTCCGCCGCCGCCAAGGGCGCCCTGGTCAACCCCGAGTCCCTGACGGCGTTCGCCGCCTTCGCCCAACGCCGTACCACCCACGACACCCCGACCTCCGCCTGAGGGCCCGGGGTCAGGCCAGGGTGCGGGTGACCTTCTCCGCGGTGGCCCGGGCGTCGAGGCGGGTCCGGTCGAGGTTGGCGCAGAGGACGACGGTGGCGCCCCGGGTCAGGGTGGCCAGCAGCCAGTCCACCGGGTCGGGGTGACGGGTCGCGTCGACGAGCACCCGGGCGCCGGGGGTGATGCCCAGCTCGGTGGCGCGGGCCGTCGCGCGGGCCAGCAGCTCCACCTGGGCCGGGCCGCCGGTGGCGTACGGGGTGAAGTGGTCGCCGTGGCCACGCACCTCGACCACGTAGTCGGCGAAGCCGGGCGGCACCTGGCGCAGGGGCGCGGCGAGGGGGGCGAGCGCGAGGGCGTACCGCTCGCCGGCCGGCCACGACCGTGCCTCGTCGACCCGGTCGGCGGCGGCGAAGAGCACGTCCACGCCGGTCGGCGCGTCGGCGACGGTGAGCCCGACCGACCAGCAGCCCAGCAGCACCGCCGCGGTCTGCCAGTGCGGCGGCAGGAGCACCGCGGCGCTGTCGCCCTCGCCGAGGCCGCCCTCGTCGACGAGCAGGTTGGCGGTCTTGGCCACCCAGTTGGCCAGGGTGGCGCCGGACAGTTCGGTGCGGTCGCCGCTGGCGTCGTCGTACCAGGTGAGCAACGGTCGGGTCGGGTCGGCCGCGATCGCGTCGGCGAAAACCCCTGCAATGTTGTCGGACATCGGCGCGAACGATACGCCTCCGCGGGCCGTACTCGAAGACGATGACAAGTCGGCGTACCGTCGGGTCGCAGTCAGCGTCCACCCCGGGCTCCGGCGTAGGCTTGGCCCCCGGAGTGTTGTTCCCCACAGACCCGCCAGTGCAAGGAGTCGCCCCGTGACCGCCGGTCGCCCGCCCCGCGTGCTCATCGACGCCACGAGTGTCCCCGCCGACCGCGGCGGCGTCGGTAGATACGTCGATGGCCTGCTCGGCGCCCTCGGCAAGGTGTGCGGGTCGGGGGTGGAGCTGGCCGTGGTCAGCCTCCGCACCGACCTGGAGCGCTACACCCGGATGCTGCCCGGCGCGGAGATCATCCCCGCCCCGGCGGCCGTCGCGCACCGCCCGGCCCGGCTCGCCTGGGAGCAGACCGGGCTGCCGCTGCTGGCCCAGCAGGTCGGTGCCCACGTGCTGCACTCGCCCTTCTACACCTGCCCACTGCGGGCCGGCTGCCCGGTCACGGTCACTGTGCACGACGCGACCTTCTTCACCGAGCCGGAGCACTACGACAAGTCCCGCCGGACGTTCTTTCGCAGCGCGATCAAGACCTCGCTGCGCCGGGCGGACCGGGTGATCGTCCCCAGCAAGGCCACCCGGGACGAGCTGATCCGGCTGCTCGACGCCGATCCCACCCGGATCGACGTCGCCTACCACGGGGTCGACCACGCCGCCTTCCACGCGCCGAGCGAGGAGGAGAAGGCCCGGGTCCGTGCCCGCCTGGGCCTGGGCAACAGCAGCTACATCGCGTTCCTCGGGGCCAAGGAGCCGCGTAAGAACGTGCCGAACCTGATCCGCGGCTGGGCCCGGGCGGTGGCCGACCGGGTCGACCCGCCGGCCCTGGTGATCGCCGGCGGTCAGGGGCACGACGACGACATCGACCGTGCGGTGGCCGACGTCCCGTCGCACCTGCGGCTGCTGCGCCCGGGCTACCTGCGCTACGCCGACCTGCCCGGCTTCCTCGGCGGCGCGCTGGTCGCCGCGTACCCCTCCTACGGGGAGGGGTTCGGGCTGCCGATCCTCGAGGCGATGGCCTGCGCCGCCCCGGTGCTGACCACGCCCCGGCTCTCGCTGCCCGAGGTGGGCGGCGACGCGGTCGCCTACACCAGTGAGGACCCGGAGCAGATCGGCACCGACCTGGCCGCCCTGCTCGACGACGAGCAGCGCCGGTTGTCGCTGGCCAAGGCCGGTTTCGACCGGGCCAAGGAGTTCACCTGGGAGTCCAGCGCCGAGGTGCACATCGCCGCGTGGAGCCGGGCCCGGGCGTGAGCGGCGGTCCGCCCGGGCGTCCGGGTGCGCGTCCCTCGGGCATGATGTGCTGATGCTCTATGCCGTCATCCCGGCGGGTGGCAGCGGCACGAGGTTGTGGCCGCTCTCCCGCGCCGGTCACCCCAAGTTCCTCCACCCGCTGACCGGCTCCAACGCCTCGCTGCTCCAGGCGACGGTGGAGCGTCTGGCGCCACTGACCACACCGGAGCGCACCCTGGTGGTCACCGGCGCCGCGCACGTCGCGGCGGTGGCTCGGCAGCTGACCGGGCTGCCCGAGGAGAACATCCTGGTCGAGCCCTCACCGCGCGACTCCTGCGCGGCGATCGCGCTGGCCGCCGCGGTGATCGCGCTGCGCGACCCGGACGCGGTGATGGGCAGCTTCGCCGCCGACCACCTGATCGGTGACCCGGACAGCTGGGTGGCGACGGTCCGCGAGGCGGTCCGGGGCGCGGAGCAGGGGATGCTGATGACGGTCGGGATCACGCCGACCCGGCCGGAGACCGGCTACGGCTACCTCGAGACGGCCGACGCGGACGGGGACGTCCCGTGGCGGCAGGTGGCCGAGTTCAAGGAGAAGCCCGCCGCCGAGGTCGCCGAGGCGTACGTCCGTTCGGGCCGGCACCTGTGGAACGCGAGCATGTTCGTCTGGCGGGTGGATGTCTTCCTGGCCGAGCTGGCCCGGCAGCAGCCCGCCCTGCACGCCGGGGTCTGCGCGATCGCCGCCGCCTGGGGCACCCCGGAGCAGGACGAGGTGCTCGGCACGGTCTGGCCGACGCTGCCGAAGATCTCCGTCGACTACGCGGTGATGGAGGGTGCGGCCACCGTCGGGCGGGTGGCCACCGTGCCGGGCGACTTCGGCTGGAACGACGTCGGCGACTTCCACACCCTCGGCGAGGTGCTGCCGGCCGACCCGGCGGGCAACGTGGTGCTCGGTGCCGACGCCAAGCCGGGTGTGCTGCTGCGGGACAGCAGCAACCTCGTGGTCGTGCCGCAGTCCGGCCGGCTGGTGGCCGTCATCGGGGTACGGGACCTGATCGTGGTGGACACCCCCGACGCGGTGCTGGTCTGCCCGCGCGACCGGGCGCAGGACGTCAAGGCCCTGGTTGACGAGCTCAAGGAGCGGGGCGAAGAGGGCTACGTCTGAGGGCCGCGAGGGCCGGCGCGACCAGTTGCACCGTCCCGCCGGCCAGCGGTTCGGGCAGCCGGTCCGGCGGGAACCAGCCCAGTGCCTCCGACTCGTCGCTGACCCGTTCCACCGCGCCGGGCGGCGCGAGCACGGCGAACCGCACGTCGTGGTGCAGCGAACCGCCCTGGCAGCTCACCGGGTGGATGTCCACGTCGATCGGCACCGGGTCGATCCGCAGCCCGTCGATGCCGGACTCCTCGGTCGCCTCGCGCAACGCGGCGCCGGCGAGGGTCCGGTCGCCCGGCTCGCAGTGCCCGCCGAGCTGCACCCAGCGCCGGAACCTGCCGTGCAGGCAGAGCAGCACCCGCGAGCCGGTCGCGTCCAGCACCAGGGCGCTCGCGGTGACGTGACCCGCACGGTGCGCCCGGCTCATCGCGACCGGTCCGGCGGCCAGCAGCGCCAGCGTCCGCTCCCGGGCCTCGGCGGCGGCCGGGCCGGTCGGCGTCCAGCGGCCGAGCAGCGCGGTGGCGTCGGCGTGCAGGGCCGCGTACATCCGCGGGTCGGCGGCGGACGTCGGGTGGTCGGTGGATGCGTTGGTCACGGCGTCGGGCACCCCGCCACTCTACGAGCGGTCACTTCGTACCCTGGCGCGGTGACCTTGCGACTCGTCGAATTCGTGGTGGCCGGCAACGAGGCGAGCGACCTGCTGCCGGTCCGCTCCGCGGCGTTGCTGCGCGCGCACCGCGCCCGGCGCGGCTTCTGGACCGTGCTGGACGAGGGGCCGGTGGAACGCTGCCTGGCGCTGCTGCTGGAACTCTCCGACGGCGAGTGGACGGCCCGGCACGTCACCGCGGACGCCGGCGTGGAGAACGGTCGGACCGAGGACGGTGAGGCGCTCGCCCACCACGACGGCTGGGTGTACGTCTTCGGCTCGCACTTCGGCTCGAAGGCCGGCCCGCTGCGCCCGCGCCGGGCGTTCGTGGCCCGGTTCCGCGAGGACGACGCGGCGTCCGGTGCGCTGCCGGTGCAGGTGGTCCGCAACCGGTTCCGGCTGCACCGGGCGGTCAACGACGCCCTGGCCGGCGCCGCACTGACCCCGCTGCCACCGGGGGAGCGGGTGCGGGCGCGGTTCATCGTGGAGACGATGGCCCGGGGTACGGCCCGAGCGAAGAGCTGGGTCAGCCGGCTGGCCCCGGACGACCTGCCCCTGAACGTGGAGGCCGCGGTGTTCACCCCGGCCGGTACGGTGCTGCTCGGGCTGCGCTTCCCGGTGACCGTGGACGGTGAGCCGATCCTGGTCGAGGTGGGCGGCGTGCCGGAGATGTTCGCGGCGGAGCCGGCCTGGCCCCGGGCGCTGGGGGCGTACGTGGTGACCGGGGTGACGCCACCGGGCGCGCTGACCGGGTTCCGGGCGGTCACCCCCACCCCGGACGGCGGGTACGCGGCGGTGATCGGCTCGATCGACGCGTTGGGCAAGGGGTCCGTGCTGCTCGACGACCATCCGGGTGGCGGGGACGTCACCTCCCGGCACGTCCGGTTCCGGCTGCCGGCCGCCCCGCCGCCGGTCGCCTCGCCGGATCGGCTGGCCGGGGAACTGGTCGCGGACCTGGCGCCCTTCCACCAGGTGGAGGGTCTGGCCGAGCTGGACGGGCAGCGCTTCTACGTGACCGACGAGGAGCACCGGGTGGCGCTCTGGGTGGGCTGAGCCGCGTACACGGACGCTCGGACGGCACCTCCGCGGAGCAAGGGCCGCAGACCCTCGTGGTGCCGCCCGATCGCCGGTCCTCCCCCGACCCGGGTGCCCGGTGCCGAGCGCGTCAGGGACGCGCCGGTGCCGTGCTCGGGCAGTGGAAGCATGCCCAACCACCCCCGAGGACGTCGAGGTTTTTCAGTCCTGGCTTAAACGTGGAGATAAGTGCCACCCGGGTAGAGTGCGAACGGTCGTCCGGCATTCCCTCTGCCCGGGGGGCACGGGAGTACTCCATGCTGAAGATCTACTTTTCCGGCGAGGACATCCTCCGGACCCGGGTGGCACCGGCGGCGGATCCGGTCTGGGAGCTGGTCCTCAGCCTGCACCTGTTGCAGGGCCGCAGTCGCGACCCGCTGATGGCGAACTGGCGGCGCAGCGTGGCCCGGGGGCTGCGCCAGGACGTCGCCTCCGACCAGCTCCGGCTGCTGTTCGCGCTGAACCCGCCACGCGGCTACTTCCCCGACTTCCTCACCCCGTACGCCAGCGTCGACGGTTTCGAGGCCGGGCTGGACGCGGTCCGCGGCACGCCCGTCGACCTGCTGCACCGCGACCTGACCGTGCTGGCCAGCGAGAACGCGCTGCCCTCGACGGCGACCGCGCTGGCCCGGGGCGACTCGGCGGTGCTGCGGCACCTCACCGACTCGATGGAGCAGTACCGGTCGCTGGCGATCAACCCGTACTGGGACCGGATCCAGGCCGCGGTGGAGGCCGACCGTACCCGCCGGGCCCGAGCCCTGCTCGATGGCGGCGTCGAGGGGCTGCTGACCAGCCTGCGTCCGGCGATGCGCTGGGAGGCCGGGATCCTGGAGGTCCGCGACTACCCGGACAGCCGCGAGCTGCACCTGGACGGCCGGGGGCTGCTGCTGGTGCCCTCGTTCTTCTGCGCGCGCACCCCGGTGGCCCTGCTCGACCCGGCGCTGCCGCCGGTACTGGTCTACCCGGTGGACCGGCTCGGTGGCCTGGCCGCGACCGACGGCACCGCGCTGGGCGCCGGCCGCGAGGCGCTGGCCGCGCTGCTCGGCCGGACCAGGGCGGCGGTGTTGCAGGTCAGCGACGAGGGGTGCACCACCGGTGAGGTGGCACGCCGGCTCAACATCTCACCGGCGGCGGCCAGCCAGCACACCACCGTGCTGCGCAACGCCGGCCTGCTGGTCAGCCACCGGGAGCGCAACACCGTGCTGCACACGTTGACCCCGCTCGGCCGGGCCATGCTGGACGCCTGAGGGCCTGCCGTCAGAGGGCGAGCGCGGCGCTGGCCGGGCTGCCCGCGGGCGGCGGCAGCAGGACGGACGGGATGCCCTCGACGGCCAGGGCGGACCGCAGCCGGTGCAGGTCGGCGCCGAAGCGGACCAGGTCGTACGGCTCGACCGGGGCCGGCGGCGAGCCGAGCAGCAGTGCGGTCGCGTCGTCCGGCCAGCCGGGCACCTCAGCGACCAGGCCGGCGCGTACCTCGGCCTCGTCGACCAGCGTGAAGACCGTGCCGGGGGCGACCACCGACGCCACGGCGTCGATCGCCCGTTGGATCGCGGCCGGATCGGCCGGTGTCGGCCCGGGACCGTCGGCCAGGGTGGCGGCGTCGCTCAGCCCGGCCGCCCGCGCCTCGGCGGTACCCAGCGAGAAGAGGTCCTGCGCGGCATCGCGGACCAGCGCCCGCGCGCCGGCGCCGTCGTCGCCATGGGTGACGCCGAGGTAGCCCCGCACCACCGCGACCGGCACCTGGTCGCACTTGCCCTTGATCAGCTCACCCGCGCCGGCCAGTTCGTCCACCACGGCCATCTGGGTCAGCTGGAGTTCGTTGCCGTACGGGTCCACCTCGCCCCGGTGGTCGCGGATGGCGGCCATCCCGGCCACCCCGAGCGCCACGTCGGTGAGCCCGTTGCGCCACGGCCGGCCCATCGTGTCGGTGATGATCACGGCGACGTCGAGGTCGTAGCGCTCCCGCAACGCGGCGCGGAGCGCCCGGGCGGACGCGTCCGGGTCGGTCGGCAGCAGCACGAGGCGCGTCTTGTCCACGTTCGAGGCGTCGATCCCGGCGGAGGCCATCACGAAACCGTGGTGGGTCTGCACGATCCGGGTCGCACCCCGGCTGGCCACCACCCGCGCCGTCTCCGCGGCCAGCACCTCGTCCCGCGCGGCCAGCCGCTCCGGCCCGTCCGCCGGGACGTCCACCAACCGCCCCTCGGCCTTGGAGACGATCTTGCTGGTGACCACCAGCACGTCCTGATCGCGCAGCCACGGCGCGGCGGTGGCGATCAGCGCCGCTAGGTCGTCGCCCTCGGTCACGTCGCCGATGCCCAGCACCGGCAGGATCTCCAGCCTCACGTCAACTCCACCGCGGCGCGGACCATCGCCGCCGTCGCCGCCTCGTCGGTCATCCGCAGCGGCACCGCGCGGACAGTCAGCTCCGGCACCACCGTGCCGGCGTCCTCCTCGGCCACCAGCCAGCCGTCCAGCAACCCGCCGGCCGCGCGGGCGCCGTAGAGCCGGCCCACCCCGGCCGCGCTGCACTCCACGCCGAGCACGTCGAGGCAGCGGTCGGCCATCCCGCGCACCGGCGCGCCGCCGATGATCGGCGAGACGCCGACCACCGGGGCGGGGCCGGCCGCCACCGCCTCGCGCAGCCCCGGTACGGCCAGCACCGGAGCGACGCTCACCACCGGGTTGCTCGGCGCCACCAGGACCAGGTCGGCCCCGGCGATCGCCTCCAGCACACCCGGTGCCGGCTTGGCCGTCTCGGCGCCCACGAAGACGAAGCTGTGGGTGGGGATGTCCGCCCGGTACCGCACCCACCACTCCTGGAAGTGGATCGCCCGCCGGCCCTGCTCGCCGTCGACCGTGCCGGCGCCGTCCCCGGCTGCGTCACCGCCCGCGCTCACGACGGCGTGGGTTTCCAGCCGGTCGTCGGTCGCCGGCAGGAGGCGTACGCCGGGCTCCCACCGGGTGGCCAGCGCCTCGATCACCGCGGAGAGCGGGTAACCGCCGTTGAGCATCGTGGTCCGCACCAGGTGGGTGGCGATGTCCTTGTCGCCGAGGCCGAACCAGGTCGGCTCCGCCCCGTACGCGGCCAGCTCGGTCTTGACCGTCCAGCTCTCACCGACCCGGCCCCAGCCCCGCTCCGGGTCGGCGCCACCGCCGAGGGTGTACATCACGCTGTCCAGGTCGGGACAGATCTTCAACCCGTGCAGCCACAGGTCGTCGCCGACGTTGACCACGGCGGTCACCTCGGCACCCACCTCCCGGGCGTACGCCCGTACGCCGAGCAGAAACCGGGCGCCGCCAATGCCGCCGGCCAGAACCACGATGCGCATGTCGACCATCCTCGCGCACGCGACGCCTCCGGTCCTGCGGTGGCGCGGGAGACTAGGCTCACGTGCGCCCTGTCCGACCACGCCCCGAGGGGGAGCTCGTGACCAGCCCCGCCGAGCCCGCGTCCGCCGACGCGTCGCAGGCCCGCCAGCTGACCAAGCCGCTACGCGAACTGGGCGCGCTCGCGCTGCTCGGCGCCAACGCGGTGTTCCTCTTCGTCGGCCTGCTCCGGCTGCTCAGCCCGAGCGACTACGCCTCCTTCACCGACCGCGCGGGCAGCACCTTCTTCGCGTTCATCGGCATCGAGGCGGTGCTCCTGCCGCTGCTGGCCGTGCTGCTGGCCACCCACGTCGCACCGGTGCTGCCGAAGGCGAAGCTGATCACCCAGGTGGCCCTCGGCGAGTACGCCGTCAGCGCGCTGTTCGGCGTGCTCACCATGCTGATCTGGACGGTGGGCCGGCTGGCCGAGGGGGAGGTGCTCGACGCCCTGCTCGGCATGCTGACCCGGTTCGCCTGGATGGTGATCTTCGGGGTGGCCGCGTACGTGGTCTACACCATCTGGCGTGCCTTCTACTACGTGCCGAAGCCCAAGCCCCAGCCGGGCGTCTACGGGCAGCCGCAGCCGGGCTGGCCGCAGCAGCAGGGCGGCTGGCCGGGGCAGGCCGGTGGGCAGCCGGGCGGCGGTTGGCCGGCACCCGGCCAGCCGGGCGGCTACCCGCCGCCGCAGCACCCGGGGTACGGCCAGCCCTCCCCGCCGTTCGGCTCCGCCCCGCAGTCCGCTCCGCCGTCCGGCTTCGCCCCGCAGTCCGCCCCGCCGTTCGGCTCCGCGCCGCACCCGGCCCCGCCGGTGAACCCGGCCCCGGCCGCGCCGCCGTTCGGTCAGCCGCCGTCCGCGGACCCGACCCAGGCCATCCCGCGCCAGTCCGCCGACCCGACCGAGGCGCTCCCGCGCCCCGGCGACTCGGACCGCACCCAGCGGATCAACCCGGGCGAGCACCCCGACCAACCCCGCTGACCCACCCCACCCGGCCCATCCCGCCCGTCCGGTCCGTCGATCATGGGGTTGCCGTACGTGTCCACGACGTGGCGCATCGGTAACCTCATGATCAACGGCGCAGGTGCCGGCGCTCAACCGGGTGGGTGCTGTTTCCCACGCTGCGGGTCGGGACTCCCGGGGCGGACGGGGGCAGCGCTTAGGCTGAGCGGATGGTTGATCGCACCCACTCCGGCCCGACCGACGCGAGCGTGCGGCGGGCCCTGGGCCGGGCCGCGACCGGACGGGCGCTGGACGTCGACGAGGCGACCGCGCTGCTGGCCGCCCGCGGCGAGGCGCTCGACGAGCTGCTCCGGGTCGCCGGTGGGGTCCGCGACGCGGGTCTGCGCGAGGCCGGCCGGCCCGGCGTGGTCACGTACTCCAAGAAGGTCTTCATCCCGCTGACCCGGCTCTGCCGGGACCGTTGCCACTACTGCACGTTCGCCACCGTGCCGCACCGGCTGCCGGCGCCCTTCCTCGACCGGGACGAGGTCCTCGCGATCGCCCGGGCGGGCGCGGAACAGGGCTGCAAGGAGGCCCTGTTCACCCTCGGCGACCGGCCGGAGGAGCGCTGGGCGGCGGCGCGCACCTGGCTGGACGAGCGCGGCTACGACTCCACTCTGGACTATCTGCGTGCCTGCGCGGTGGCGGTGCTGGAGGAGACCGGGCTGCTGCCGCACCTCAACCCCGGCGTGCTGTCCTGGTCGGAGCTGCAACGGCTCAAGCCGGTCGCGCCGAGCATGGGCATGATGCTGGAGACCACCGCGACCCGGCTCTGGTCGGAGCCGGGCGGCCCGCACCACGGCTCGCCGGACAAGGAGCCCGCGGTCCGGCTGCGGGTGCTCGACGACGCGGGGCGGGTCGGCGTGCCGTTCACCACCGGCATCCTGATCGGCATCGGCGAGACCGCCGCCGAGCGGGTGGACGCGCTGTTCGCGATCCGCCGCGCGCACCGCGAGTACGGCCACCTCCAGGAGGTGATCGTGCAGAACTTCCGCGCCAAGCCGGACACCGCGATGCGCGGCATGCCCGACGCGGAACTGCATGACCTGGCCGCCACGGTGGCGGTGGCGCGGCTGCTGCTCGGCCCGAAGGCCCGCATCCAGGCCCCGCCGAACCTGATCGCCGGCGAGTACGACCTGCTGCTGCGGGCCGGCATCGACGACTGGGGCGGTGTCTCCCCGCTCACCCCGGACCACGTCAACCCGGAGCGCCCCTGGCCGCAGCTCGACGAGCTGGCCCGGCACACCGCGGCGGCCGGCTTCACCCTGCGCGAGCGGCTGACCATCTACCCCGAGTACGTGCGAGCCGGCGACCCGTGGCTGGACCCGCGGCTGCTGCCGCACGTCGGGGCACTGGCGGACCCGGCCACCGGGCTGGCGGTCGAGTCGGCCCGGCCGGTGGGCCGCCCCTGGCAGGAGCCGGAGGAGGTGTTCGGCGGGCGGACCGATCTGCACGCCAGCATCGACACCACCGGTCGGACGGAGGACCGCCGGGGCGACTTCGACAGCGTCTACGGCGACTGGGCCGAGGTGGCCACAAAGGTCACCGCCGGGCCGGCGGCCGGGGTCGGTGACCACGACCTGCGGGCCGGGCTGCGGCTGGCCGCCGACGACCCGGCGGCGCTGCTGGAGCCCCGGCACACCGACGCGGCGCTGGCGCTGTTCGGCGCGGACGGGCCGGCGCTGGACGAGCTGTGCCGGCTCGCCGACGAGGTGCGCCGCGACGCGGTCGGCGACGACGTCACGTACGTGGTCAACCGCAACATCAACTTCAGCAACGTCTGCTACGTCGGCTGCCGGTTCTGCGCCTTCGCCCAGCGGGAGCGGGACGCCGACGCGTACCGGCTCTCCGTCGACCAGGTCGCCGACCGGGCCGAGGAGGCGTGGGCGGCCGGCGCCAGCGAGGTTTGCCTCCAGGGCGGCATCGACCCGAAGATGCCGGTCACCGGGTACGCCGACATCGTGCGCGCGATCAAGGCCCGGGTGCCGGAGATGCACGTGCACGCCTTCTCGCCGATGGAGATCGTCACCGCGGCGGCCAAGGCGGGCGTGCCGGTGCGCGAGTGGCTGACCCAGCTGCGCGAGGCCGGGCTGGACACCATCCCGGGCACCGCCGCGGAGATCCTCGACGACGACGTGCGCTGGGTGCTGACCAAGGGCAAACTGCCGGCCTCCGCGTGGGTCGACGTGGTCGGCACGGCCCACGAGCTGGGCATCCGGTCCAGCTCCACAATGATGTACGGGCACGTCGACCACCCCGGGCAGTGGCTCGCGCACTTCCGGGTGCTGGCCGGTGTGCAGGACCGCACCGGCGGCTTCACCGAGTTCGTCGCGCTGCCGTTCGTGCACACCAACGCCCCGATCTACCTGGCCGGCATCGCCCGCCCGGGGCCGACCTGGCGGGAGAACCGGGTGGTGCACGCGATGTCGCGGCTGCTGCTGCACGGCCGGATCGACAACATCCAGTGCTCCTGGGTCAAGCTCGGCGACGAGGGCACGGTGGCGATGCTCCAGGGCGGCTGCAACGACCTCGGCGGCACCCTGATGGAGGAGACCATCTCCCGGATGGCCGGCTCCGGCAACGGGTCGGCGCGTACCGAGGAGCAGTTGCGGGCCATCGCCGTGGCGGCCGGGCGACCGGCGCGCAAGCGGACGACCTCGTACGGTCACGCCCGTCCCTGACGTCGAACCTTTTCCCGCCGCCGGCCGTACCTGACGATGCCGGTGGCGGTCGCGGCGAAGACCGCCGCCGGTGCCCCCAGGGGCCCGGCGGCGTCGGCAGGCGGCGCCGGACCCGTCCGTTCCCGCGGGCGCGTTCGCGCCGCCGCCGAAAGGTTGCCCATGACCAGTGATCAGCGGAAGCGGCCCTGGCCGCGACTGACCCGCCGGCAGACGTTGACCGCGGCGGCCAGCGCCACGCTGGGCGCCGCCGCCCTCACCGTGCCGGGCCTGTCGGCCGCGCAGAACGCCCCCGGCGCGGGCGGGCGGCCCGACGACCCGATCGTCGTGCACCTGCGCGACGCCGCCTCCGGCACGATGGACGTCTTCGTCGGCGAGTCCCGGATCAAGGTACGCGACCGTGGCCTGGCGGACCGGCTGCGGCGCGCCGCCCGGCGCTGACCCGACACCGTCCCGTCACCCTGTCCCCGCCCAGTGAGGATGGTCCGCCATGTCTTCCCACCGCGAGGCCCCGGAGATAGCCAAGGATCCGGTCGCCGACAGCTCCGACCTGTACGCCTTCGTCAGCCCCGACAAGCCCGACTCGGTCACGTTGATCGCCAACTACGTCCCGTTGCAGCTCCCCTCGGGGGGCCCGAACTTCTTCGAGTTCGGCGACGACGTGCGGTACGAGATCCACATCGACAACGACGGGGACGGCCTTCCGGACGTCACCTATCGGTTCGAATTCACCACCGAGATCACCAATCCGAACAGCTTTCTCTACAACACCGGCCCGATCGATTCCCTGGACAGCAGGAACTGGAACCGGCGGCAGTTCTACAGCCTGACCCGCGTCGCCGACGGCCGTGAGCACCGGCTCGCCCACAAACTGCCCTGCCCGCCGTGCAACGTCGGCCCGCTCTCCACCCCGAAGTACGCCGACCTGGTCCGGCAGGCCACCTATTCGCTCTCCACCGGCGAGCGGGTCTTCGCCGGTCAGCGTGCCGACGGCTTCTTCGTCGACCTGGGCGCGATCTTCGACCTGGGCACCCTGCGGCCGTTCCAACAACTGCACGTGGCCGGCAAGAAGATCTTCAAGACCGAGGGGGAGCCGGTCAACGCCACCGACTGGATGAACGTGCACAGCCTCGCCCTGCAGGTCCCGCTGAGCCGGGTACGCCGGCGCGCCAACTCCTACCGCGCGGGGGACCGGGCGTCGGTGATCGGCGTGTGGACCTCGGCGTCGCGCCGGCAGGTCCGGGTGCTCGGCGACCGGGCCGCGGCCGACACGGCGGCCGGCCCCTTCACCCAGGTCTCCCGGTTGGGCAACCCGCTGTTCAACGAGGTCATCGTGCCGATGTCGCAGAAGGACCGGTGGAACACCCTGCCGCCGTCCGAGGACAAGCGGTTCGCGCGGTTCGTCGAGCAGCCGGAGCTTGCCGCGCTGCTGCCGGCGCTGTACCCGGACGTCTTCCCCAACCTCGACAAGCTGAACAAGGCCAGGAAGCCCCGGGCGGACCTGGTGGCGATCCTGCTCACCGGCGTACCGGCCGGGCTGATCGACGGCTTCACCAACGCGACCGGCGACACGCAGGCCGACATGCTGCGGTTGAACACCGCGATCGCCCCCAACCGGCGCCCGAACCCGTTCGGGGTGCTCGGCGGCGACCTCGCCGGGTTCCCCAACGGACGGCGGGTGGGCGACGACGTGGTGAGCATCGCACTGCGGGCGATCGCCGGGTTGACCGTCCCGCTGGTCGACAATGCGTTCCGCCCGGACGCGGCGGCCGCCGCGCTCACCCCGGGGCTGAGCGCGGCCGACGTGACCGCCCCCTTCCTCGCTCACTTCCCCTATCTGGGTACGCCGTACGACGGGTTCAACAACCCGCCGGCGTCGTCCTGACCGACAGGGGAGCGTCGGTGCGCGAACACGAGTACGGGCCGTCGGAGACCGGCAGCGTCGTCCTGGATCTGGGCGGCGATACCGGCGCTCTGATCATCTACACCGGACGGGAACTGCACGGCCGGGAAATCGAGATCAGCCGGGAGGGTGCCCGGCGGACCCACTCGGCGGTACGGGAGCGCCGGGTGCGGGACGGCTCGTTCCACAGTGCCGTCTACCCCGATCTTCCCGCCGGGGTCTATACCGTCTGGTGGGACGACGAGACACCCGCCGGCAAAGTTTCTGTCCACGGTGGAGGGATAGCCGAGTTCGTCTGGCCCAGCAGGGCTTTTCCCGCTTCTGGTTGACTCTGGAACCCCTCCGCACCACCGCGCCCCGTCCACCTGATGGACGGGGCGCGAGTGCCGTTGGCCCACTCGACGGGCAGTCCGGGCCGGGCCGCGTTAACCTGTCTCCCACCAAGATCAGCTTTACGGAGGGGGGGTCGGTCCGGCGTTCCGGACCGGTCGCGGCGGCGCGGCGGCGGGGAGCGCCACGGCAGAAAAGTCGGGCAACTCGCCGGAGAGGGCGTTACTCGGCCGGGGTCTGAATCGATAGGGCAGGTTGCGAGGCTGGGTGGTCCGGGTCGCCGGCCGCGCGGTGTCGGGAGGGCGACTCCATTATCAAGTTTGGCTTGACGGCGCACGCATTACACGCGTGTAATTTGAATGGGGTTGTTCGCACGGAACGCAACAAAACGGGACCGGACGGACAAGCACGCCTTTCGCGTGGGGGGTTGCAGCGGCGATGACGCCGGTGCGCGACAAGGAGGCATCTGATGGACGGCCAGCTTGAGGTGGCCGACCTGCTCGGAAACGCGCCGGAGTGGCAGGAGCGGGCGCTGTGCTCGCAGACCGACCCGGAAGCGTTCTTTCCCGAGAAGGGCGGCTCGACCCGTGAGGCGAAGAGGATCTGTTCGCGCTGCGAGGTCAAGACCGAATGCCTTGAATACGCTCTCGGCCACGACGAGCGGTTCGGCATCTGGGGTGGGCTCTCGGAGCGCGAGCGGCGCAAGTTGAAGCGGCGGGCCGCCTGAGCGGTGCGGGTCGGGGCGGTGGGGGCCGCCCGGCTCGGGCCCGACGACGCGGTCGCACCACGTCCCGTGGGACGGCTCAGGCCAGCTCGTCCGGGTCCACCCCGAGCAGGTTCGCCACCTGCTCGATGATCACATCGTGCACGAGATCGGCGAGATCCTCGCGGTCCATCGCCCGAAACTCCAGGGGCCGCCGGTACAGCACGATGCGCGGCGGCACCTCCTGGCGGCCCGGCCGGCCGGGCAGCAGCCGGGCCAGCGGGACCTCGCCGTCCTCCAGCACGTCCGAGTCGTAGACGTTCAGATCCGGCGGGACGTCCTCGACCGCGAACTCGACGCCGGCCAGCTCCTTGGCGAACCGCCGCTCCAGCGTCTCGACGGTGTCCAGGACCAGGTCGTCGAAGACCTCCGCCTTGGTCCGTGCCAGCGGCACGGTGGCCGGCACCAGGCGCCCGCGCAGGCCGCGCCCGTGCCGGTCGCGGTGCCCACGCCTGCCAGGCCCGGGCCGGCGGTGTTCCGGACTCGTCATGAGGCACAGGGTAGCTCCCGCGCCGGGCCGTCCAGCGGCAGCGCCACCGCAGTGGCGCGGCGCGGTCGGCGCCGGGAATTGTGATCACCACGACGGGCGTGTCGCAACGCGAAGCGATGCGCCGGACCCGGTATTGGAGATACCCTGCCGCCGTGAGGTCACCACGGCGCTGCTCCCGTAACGGCTGCCCCCGGCAAGCGGTCGCCACATTGACCTATGTCTACAACGAGTCGACCGCGGTGGTGGGTCCACTGGCGGCCTTCGCCGAGCCGCACACGTACGACCTCTGCGAACCGCACGCCCGCAGCCTGACCGCCCCCCGCGGCTGGGACGTCGTACGCCACGAGGGCGAGTTCGAGCCGCCGCCGCCGACCACGGACGACCTGGTCGCGCTCGCCGAGGCGGTCCGCGAGGCCGCCCGCCCGGCGCCGGCGCCGCGCCCCCCGGACGCCCCACAGGACCGCCACCACGGCGACCAGTCCCACTCCACCGGCCGCCGCGGCCACCTCCGGGTGATCCCCCCGAACCACTGACCCCCGGGTCAGTTGCCCAACAGCCGCGAGAAGACGGCGGCTCGGCGGGAGGGACGGTTGGTGCGAGCCTCGGCGGCGTCGGCGGAGAACATCACCCGCAGCCCGGCATTGACCGCCAGCCAGCGCAGCGGTTCCGGCTCCCAGTTCGGGGAGCGGTGATTCACCCAGGGCAGCGCGGTCAGTTCGCTGCGCTCGCCACGGATCAGGTCGGCGAGGGTACGGCCGGCGAGGTTGCTGGTGCCCACGCCGTCGCCGACGTAGCCACCGGCCCAGGCCAGCCCGCTGGTCCGGTCGAAGCCCACCGAGGCCGCCCAGTCCCGGGTCACCCCGAGCGGGCCGCCCCAGGTGTGGGTCACCGGCACGTCCGGGCCGAGCACCGGGAAGAGTTCCGCCAGCGTCCGCCGCAGTGCCGTGAACACCCGTGGCTCCCGGTCGTGGTAGGGCGAGACCCGCGAGCCGAAGTGGTACGGCGCGCCGCGCCCGCCGAACGCGAGCCGGTCGTCCGCGGTGCGCTGGCCGTAGATGATCACATGTCGGTGGTCGGAGAACGTCTCCCGCCGGGCCAGCCCGATCCGCGCCCAGGTCTGCGTGGGCAGTGGCTCGGTGGCCACCATCAGCGAGTAGACCGGCACCACGGCACGCCGCTGTCGCGGCAGCGTCGGCGTGTACCCCTCCGTGGCGCGGACCACCACCGGCGCCCGCACGGTGCCGGCCGGGGTGACCGCCGCGCCGGCCCGGATCTCACTGACCGGAGTGCGCTCGTGGATGCGTACCCCGAGCCGTTCGACCACCCCGGCCAGGCCCCGGACCAGCTTCGCCGGGTGCACGGCCGCGCAGTGCGGGGTGTACGTGCCACCGCGTACCCCTTCGGCGGCGCAGTGGGCGGCGGCCGCGTCGGCGTCGAGCAGCGCCAGGTCCGCCGGGCCGAAGCCGAACGCGCGGGCCTCGTCGACGGCGGCACGGGCCCGACCGAGCTGGGCGTCGCTGCGGGCCAGCACGACGGAGCCGCCGTCGGCCCAGTCGCAGTCGACGCCCTCGTCCGCCACCACCCGGGCCACCTCGCGCACGGTGGAGTGCATGGCCTGCTGCATGGCGACGGCCGCGTCCCGGCCGTGCCGGCGGGCCAGCCCGGTGAGCGAGGTGGGGAAGAGCGCGGAGCACCAGCCGCCGTTACGGCCGGACGCGCCGTAGCCGGCGATCTCCCGCTCCAGCACGGTAATCCTGAGGTGCGGATCGGCTCGGGCGAGGTAGTACGCCGTCCACAGCCCGGTGTAGCCGGCGCCGACGATCACCACGTCGGCGTCGGCGTCACCGGGCAGCGCCGGCCGCGGCGTCAGCGGCTCGTCCAGGGTGGCGAACCAGTACGACAGCTCCCGGTAGTCCATCGGGTGCCCGCCCGGAGTGTTTCCGATCCCGCCGGTCAGAGTCGGGCCCACGCCTCGGTGAGAACGGCGCGCATGATCTGCTCGATCTCGTCGAACTGCTGCTGGTCGGCGATCAGCGGCGGGGCGAGCTGCACGACGGGGTCGCCCCGGTCGTCGGCCCGGCAGTAGAGCCCGGCCTGGAACAGTGCGGTGGAGAGGAAGCCGCGCAGCAGCCGCTCCGACTCGGCCTCGTCGAACGTCTCCCGGGTGGTCTTGTCCTTGACCAGCTCGATGCCGTAGAAGTAGCCGTCGCCCCGGATGTCGCCGACGATCGGCAGGTCGTTCAGCTTCTCCAGGGTGGCCCGGAACGCCCCCTCGTTGGCCCGTACGTGCCCGACCAGGTCCTCGCGGGCGAAGACCTCCAGGTTGGCCAGGGCCACCGCGCAGGAGACCGGGTGGCCGCCGAAGGTCACGCCGTGGGCGAACATGCCGGTCTCGGTGAGGAACGGCTCCATCAGCCGGTCGCTGGCGATCATCGCGCCGAGCGGGGCGTAGCCGGAGGTGATGCCCTTGGCCGTGGTGATGATGTCCGGCTGGTAGCCGTAACGGACGGCGCCGAAGTACTCGCCGAGCCGACCCCAGGAGCAGATGACCTCGTCGGAGACGAGCAGCACGTCGTACTCGTCGCAGATCTCCCGCACCCGCTCGAAGTAGCCGGGCGGCGGCGGGAAGCAGCCGCCGGAGTTCTGCACCGGCTCCAGGAACACCGCGGCGACGGTGTCCGGCCCCTCGCGCTCGATGGCGCGACGAATCTCCTCGGCGGCCCAGCGGCCGAACGCCTCGGGCGAGTCACCGTGCTCGGGCGCCCGGTAGAAATTGGTGTTCGGCACCTTGATGCCGCCGGGCACCAGCGGCTCGAAGTCGCTCTTGATGCCGGGCAGGCCGGTGATCGACAGTGCCCCCATCGAGGTGCCGTGGTAGGCGATGTACCGGCTGACCACCTTGTGCTTGTTGGGCTGGCCGGTGCGCTTGAAGTAGGCCCGGGCCAGCTTCCAGGCGGCCTCGACCGCCTCGGAGCCGCCGGTGGTGAAGAAGACCCGGTTGAGGTCGCCGGGGGTCAGCGTGGCGATCTTCTCGGCCAGCTCGATCGCCTTCGGGTGGGCGTAGGACCAGAGCGGGAAGTACGCCAGCTCGCCGGCCTGCTTGGCGGCGGCCTCGGCCAGCTCGGTGCGGCCGTGACCGGCGTTGACGACGAAGAGTCCGGCGAGCCCGTCCAGGTAGCGGCGACCCTGCGAATCCCACACGTACGCGCCGTCGCCGCGCACGATGGTCGGCACCTCGCCGGCGGAGTAGCTCGCCATCCGGGTGAAGTGCATCCAGAGGTGGTCGGTGGCGTTGGCCATGTCAGCCCCATCGGTAACGGGCCGGTCCAAGGGGTGACGCCGGCCGCTCTGCCCACGGTTATCGCACAGTCCCGATCCGGAAAGCAAGTGGGATCGGTGGCGTTCTCGCCCCCACGCAACGGAATCAGCGAATGGGTGCAGTCCTGGCAACGGAATTCGCAAACGGGGGGTTGCCCTGGTCCGCGGGTCCCGCGCCTCCGGCGGTGCGGTCGCGCGACGCTGTCGAGCTGCCCCAGATATGGGGCAGCTCGACAGGCTCACGCCCGTGGGCGGAGAGTTGGCCCCCGTGCGGCAGCGCCCCGTCGGCCCGGCGCCGCAGGCGCCTGCCGGTCAGCTCCGCGGGTGCGTAGCCGTGGGGTTGATCCCCTCCGGATCGCTGATATCGGGGTGTTGGGGCCGGGTTGATACCGCGACATCGGCGATGTCGAGTGGATCAACTAACTGGATCACCGAGGGGCAGCGCCGGGACGGGGTCGGGGCAGCGCCGGGGTAGCGTCGGACGGGGTCGGGGCAGCGCCGGGGCACCTTCGGGGCACTTGCGGCGCACCCTGGACGCGCGCCAACACGTCACACCGCAACACGCCGGTGGAGGGCGGACATGGCCACGCTGCGTGGCTATCGTGCGCCGCAGTGTGCACCCGGCGGGCGGGAGGATCCGGTGGCGAACGAAGTGTTGCGGGTGGCGATGGCCGAGGCGGGGGAGACGGTCGACTCGCTGGCCGAGAAGGTCCGGGTCGACCCGAAGACTGCCGGGCGGTGGCTCGCCGCGGGCCGGATCCCGCATCCCCGTACCAGGTTGGCGGTGGCGCAGATCCTCGGCCGCGACGCCGCGGAGCTGTGGCCCGAGCCGTTCCGCCGCCGTGACCTGCCGTGGTTCCGTCCCTGGGCCGACCTCGAACAGGACGCCATCGCCATCCGATGGTACGAGCCGCTGCTCGTGCCGGGTCTGCTCCAGACCGAGGGGTACGCCCGCGCGGTGCTCGAGACCGGGGGTTTGGTCCCGCCGGCCGAGGTGGACGAGATCGTGGCGGGCCGGATGGAGCGGCAGGCGGTCCTTGCCCGCGACGCGCCGCCGCAGCTCGTGGCGATGATCGACGAGGTGGTGCTGCGCCGGCTGGTCGGCGACCGTGCCGTGATGGCCGGGCAGTTGGCGCACCTCGCGACGATCGCCGAGTGGCAGCACGTGCAGGTGCGGGTGATCCCGGCCGACAGTCCGTGGCACACCGGGTTGGCCGGCCCCTTCGTGCTGGGCCGCCTGCCCGATGGGACGGAACTGGCGTACCTCGACAACCAGCTCCGCGGTCAGGTGGTGACCGATCCGGTCGACGTCGCTACCCTGGGGCGCAGGTGGGAGAGCGTCACCGGTGAGGCGTTCCCCCGACGCCGGTCGATCGAGCTGATCAGGGAAGTGGCCACGACATGGACATGACCGACGCCCGCTGGCGCACCGCGACCCGCAGCAGCAACAACGGCGGAGCCTGCGTCGAGGTGGCCGACAACCTGCCCGGCCGGGTGCTGGTGCGCGACAGCAAGGACCGCGACGCGGCCACCCTGACCTTCACCCCCGCCGCCTGGACGTCCTTCGTCGGCCAGGTGCGCGACGGTCAGGCCGTGCCCCAGGTGTAGGTCTGCTTGCGCAGCTTGAGGTAGACGAACGCCTCGGTGGCGAGCACGCCCGGCACCGCGCGCAGCCGTTGCAGGATCTCCAGCAGGTGGTCGTCGTTGCGGCAGACCACCTCGGTGAGCAGGTCGAACGAGCCGGCCGTGATCACCACGTAGTCGACCTCGTCCAGCTCGGCCAGCCGGTCGGCCACCGCCTCCAGGTCACCGTCGGTGCGCAGGCCGATCATCGCCTGGCGGGGGAAGCCGAGCTGGAGCGGATCGGTCACCGCGACGATCTGCATCACGCCGGCGTCGAGCAGCCGCTGCACCCGCTGACGGACCGCCGCCTCGGAGAGGCCGACCGCCTTGCCGATCGTCGCGTACGGGCGGCGGCCGTCCTCCTGGAGCTGCTCGATGATCTGCTTCGCCACGTCGTCCAGCAGAGCGTGACTGGCGCCTTCACGGACAGCGACGCGCCGCCCGCCGTTGCCGTTGTCGTGCTGCCGGTTCGTCATCGTTGCGCTCCCCATGTCCGATCTCGATGTCGCGCGGGTTTCCCCGCGCAGTCTGGCGTATTTCGTCGTGCATCGCTATTCCCGCAACGGAATCCCTTGTAAGGAAGGTCACCTCATGTCAGGATCAGTCGTCCGTGGCACCTGACCCTCCCGCCGGCGCGCCACCCCCGTCCCGCCGCCGACGATGACCCCCTTAGGAGTCGTCATATGCGTACTCCCCTCCGGCCCCTCACTCGGCGTGGACTGCTCACCGGCACTCTCGGTTCGGCCGCCCTGCTCGCCGCTGGCGGCAGCCTCGCTGGCTGCGGCACCAAGGGCGCACAGCAGACCGAGGCCGGCTGCGTCAGCGAGGACCTGTCCGGCACCGAGAAGAACCTTGCCTTCTCCAACTGGCCCCAGTACATGGACGTGGACGAGAAGGACGAGTCCAAGCGGCCCAGCCTGGACGAGTTCATCGCCAAGAGTGGCATCCAGGTCACGTACACCGAGGACATCAACGACAACAACGAGTTCTTCGGCAAGGTGCAGAACCAGCTCGCCGCCTGCCAGAGCACCGGCCGGGACATCGTCGTGCTGACCGACTGGATGGCGGCACGGATGATCCGGCTCGGCTGGATCCAGAAGCTGGACCCGGCGAAGATCCCCAACGTCGCCGCCAACCTGCTGCCGTCCCTGCTCAACCGCTCCTTCGACGCCGAGAACCGGATCTCGATCCCGTGGCAGTCCGGCCTGGCCGGGTTGGCGTACAACGGCAACGTCACCAAGGAGCTGCGGACGGTCGACGAGCTACTCACCCGCCCCGACCTCAAGGGCAAGGTGACCGCGCTGAGCGAGATGCGCGACACCATGGGCCTGCTGCTCGGCTCCAACGGGCACGACCCCGCCAACTTCACCGGTGCCCAGTTCGACGACGCGCTCGCCAAGCTCAAGAAGGCCGTCGACTCAGGCCAGATCCGCAAGTTCACCGGCAACGACTACGCACCCGACCTGGCCAAGGGCGACATCGCCGCCTGCATCGGCTGGTCCGGCGACGTCATCCAGCTCTCCGGTGAGGACGAGAAGGTCAAGTTCGTCGCGCCCGACTCCGGCGTGATGCTGTTCAGCGACAACATGATGGTGCCGAACAAGGCCACCCACAAGGCGAACGCCGAGCAGCTCATCAACTACTACTACGAGCCGGCGGTCGCCGCGAAGCTCGCCGCCTACGTCAACTACATCTGCCCGGTCAAGGGTGCCCAGGCCGAGATGGAGAAGATCGACCCGGAGCTGGCCGCCAACCCGCTGATCTTCCCGGACGAGGCGCTGCTGTCGAAGTCCAAGGTGTTCATGGCCCTGGACGAGAAGCAGGAGAAGGAGTACGAGGGCAAGTTCCAGCAGGTCATCGGGGCGTGAAGCACATGGGACACGAAACACCGGCCGGCGACCTGCGACTGGCCAACCTCACCAAGCGGTTCGGCATCTTCACCGCCGTCGACGACCTCAGCCTGACCATCCCGCAGGGCTCGTTCTTCGCCCTGCTCGGCGCGTCCGGCTGCGGCAAGACCACCACCCTGCGGATGATCGCCGGGCTGGAGGAGCCGACCAGCGGTCAGGTGCTGCTCGGCGACCGGGACATCGCCCGGCTGCGGCCGTACAAGCGGCCGGTGAACACCGTGTTCCAGAGCTACGCGCTCTTCCCGCACCTGAACATCTTCGAGAACGTGGCGTTCGGGCTGCGCCGGCGCGGCATCCGCTCGGTCGACGACGAGGTCCAGCGGATGCTGTCACTGGTGCAGCTCGACGACTACGGCAGCCGTCGGCCCGCCCAGCTCTCGGGTGGCCAGCAGCAGCGCGTCGCGCTGGCCCGGGCGCTGATCAACCGGCCGCAGGTGCTGCTGCTGGACGAGCCGCTGGGCGCGCTCGACCTGAAGTTGCGCCGGCAGATGCAGATCGAGCTCAAGCGGATCCAGACTGAGGTCGGCATCACCTTCGTTCACGTCACCCACGACCAGGAGGAGGCCATGACCATGGCCGACACCGTCGCGGTGATGAACGCCGGCCGGATCGAGCAGCTCGGCGCACCGGCCGACCTCTACGAGTTCCCGGCCACCGCGTTCGTGGCGAACTTCCTCGGCCAGTCCAACCTGCTCGCCGCCGACGCCGCCGGCACCAGCGGCGGCGAGGTGCCGGTGACGGCGCACGGCGCGCGCTTCTCGGTGCCCGCCGGCCGCGCCCGCGTCGACCGGGGCCCGGTCCACCTGGGGGTACGCCCGGAGAAGCTGCACCTGGTCGGCTCCGCCGACCAGGTGCCCGCCGGGCACCAGCACCTCACCGGTGTGGTCACCGACGCCTCCTACGTCGGGGTCAGCACCCAGTACCTGCTACGCACCGGCTGGGGCACCGAGCTGTCGGTCTTCGCGGCGAACAGCGGGGCGACGGGGCAACTGCCGGTGGGGACGGAGGCGGTGGCGTACTGGGATCCGCGGCACGCTTTCCTGCTGCCCCGGGACGCCGCCGACACCGACCGGACCGCGCCGGTGCTCGACGAACCGGTGGGTGCGCCGTCGTGACCGTCCTGGCCCAGGTGCCCACCGGATCGGGGCAGCCGGCACCGCCGCCGCCCGCCCGGTCCGGGCGGTACCGGCTGCTGCCGTACCTGTTGCTGCTGCCCGGCGCGGCCTGGCTGTTCGTGTTCTTCGCCGTGCCGCTGCTCCAACTCGCCGCAGCCAGCCTCTACGACCCCGCCGGATCGCTGTCCACCGGGTACGCGCTGACCTGGGCGTTCGGCAACTACCCGGACGCGGTGCAGGCGTACTGGCCGCAGTTCGCGCGCTCGTTCGGCTACGCCGGCCTGGCGCTGTTGCTGGCGCTGCTGCTGGGCTATCCGCTGGCGTACGCGATCGCCCAGAAGGCCGGCCGGTTCAAGAACCTGCTGCTGGTCTGCGTGGTCGCGCCGATGTTCACCAGTTTCCTGGTCCGCACCCTGGCCTGGAAGACCATCCTGTCGGACAACGGCGCGCTGGTCGGGCTGCTGCGCGACGTGCACCTGCTCGGCCCGGACGGTCGGCTGCTGGCCACCCCGTTCGCGGTGGTGCTCGGCCTGACGTACAACTTCCTGCCGTTCCTGGTGCTGCCGCTGTACGCGAGCCTGGAGCGGCTGGACCACCGGCTGCTGGAGGCGGCCAGCGACCTGTACGCGAGCCCACTGCACGCGTTCCGCCGGGTCACCCTGCCGCTGTCGATGCCCGGCCTGGTCGCCGGCACGCTGCTCTTCTTCATTCCGGCCAGCGGCGACTACATCAACGCCGAACTGCTCGGCACCCCGAACGAATACATGATCGGCAACGTCATCGACTCGGCGTTCCTGGTCCGGCTCGACTACCCGCAGGGCGCCGCGCTGTCGTTCCTGCTGATGGCCGCGATCCTCGCCGTGGTCTTCGGTTACCTGCGCAAGGCCGGCACGGAGGAGGTGCTGTGAGGCTGTCCCGTTGGCTGGCCGACCGCTGGGTGATGATCGTGGCGCTGCTGGTGCTCGGCTACCTCGCGCTGCCGATCGTGGTGGTCGCCGGGCTGTCGTTCAACCGCCCGTCCAGCCGGCTGTCCTACGACTTCAACGAGTTCACCCTGGACAACTGGCGTCAGCCGTGCGCCAGCTCGGACATGTGCGACGCGGTGGTGCGCAGCGTGCAGATCGGTTTCATCGCCACGGTGGTGGCCACCGTGCTCGGCACCCTGATGGCGTTCGCGCTGGTCCGGCACCGCTTCCGCGGCCGCTCCGGGATCAACGTGCTGATCTTCCTGCCGATGGCCACGCCCGAGCTTGTGATGGGCACGTCGCTGCTGGCCCTCTTCGTCTCCGCCGGGGTGCCGCAGGGCTTCTGGACCATCGTCATCGCGCACGTGATGTTCTGCGTCTCGTTCGTGGTCGTCACCGTCAAGGCGCGGCTGGCCGGAATGGACCGGCGGCTGGAGGAGGCCGCGATGGACCTCTACGCCAGCGAGTGGCAGGCGTTCCGGCGGATCACGCTGCCGCTGGTGCTGCCCGGCATCGTGGCCGCCGCGCTGCTGGCCTTCTCGCTCAGCTTCGACGACTTCATCATCACGAACTTCAACGCCGGCACCACCGTCACGTTCCCGATGTACGTGTGGGGCGCCGCCCAGCGGGGCATCCCGCCGCAGGTCAACGTGATCGGCACCGCGATGTTCGCGATCGCGTTGCTGCTGGTCGGGCTCAGCTCGCTGCGCGGGCGGCGGTCCCGCCGGGCCGACCTGGTGGTCCAGCCAGCGAAGCGCCCGTCATGATCCTCCCGCATACCGGGCGGGCGCTCGCCGACGCGGCGCCCGTGCCGTACTGGCTCGACCGGCCGGAGCGCCCCGACCCGCTGCCGGCGCTGACCGGCCCGACCACCGCCGACCTGCTGATCATCGGCGGCGGGTACGCCGGTCTCTGGGCCGCCCTGCTGGCCAAGCAGGCCGACCCGGCCACCGACGTGCTGCTGGTCGAGGCCGGCACCTGCGGTTGGGCCGCGTCCGGGCGCAACGGTGGCTTCTGCGCCGCCTCGCTCACCCACGGCCTCGCCAACGGGGTGGACCGGTTCCCCGGCGAGGTCGGCGAGCTGGAACGCCTCGGCCGGGAGAACCTGGACGCCATCGCCGACACGGTCGCGAAGCTCGGCATCGACTGCGACTTCGAGCGCACCGGCGAACTGGCCGTCGCCGTCGAGCCGTACCAGCTGGAAGGGCTGGCCGCCGACGCGGAGCTGGCCCGCCGGTACGAGCACCGGGTACGGCTGCTCGACGCCGACGAGGTGCGCGCCGAGGTGAACTCGCCGACGTACCTGGGCGGGCTGTTCGACCCAGATCGGGTGGCCATGCTGGACCCGGCGAAGCTGGCCTGGGGGCTGCGCCGCGCCTGCCTGGAGGCGGGCGTGCGGGTGCACGAGCACACCCGGGTCACCGGCCTGCGCGCGGATCGCGCCGCGCTGCACGCCGCCACCCTCGGCGTCGACCCCGCCGACCGGACCGCCGCGCCGGCTCCCGGCCGGGCCGGGTCGGTGCGGGCGCGTCGGGTGGTGCTGGCGACCAACGCGTTCCCGCCGCTGCTACGCCGGCTGCGGGCGTACCTGGTGCCGGTCTACGACCACGTGCTGATGACCGAGCCGCTGACGCCGGCACAGCGCGACGCGGTCGGCTGGCGCAACCGGCAGGGGCTCGCCGACACCGGCAACCAGTTCCACTACTACCGGATCACCCGCGACGGGCGGATCCTCTTCGGCGGCTACGACGCGGTCTACCACTACGGCAACCGGGTCGCTCCGCAGCTGGAGGAGCGCCCGGCCACCTTCACCACCCTCGCCCAGCACTTCTTCACCACCTTCCCGCAGCTCGCCGACGTCCGGTTCAGCCACCGCTGGGGCGGGGTCATCGACACCTGCACCCGGTTCTGCCCGTTCTTCGGCACCGCGTACGACGGGCGGCTGGCGTACGCCGCCGGCTTTACCGGCCTCGGGGTGGGCGCCACCCGCTTCGGTGCCCGGGTGCTGCTCGACCTGCTCTCCGGGGCGGACACGCCGCTGACGCGGCTCGACCTGGTCCGCCGCAAGCCACTGCCGTTCCCGCCGGAACCCGTGCGCGCGGTCGGCATCAATCTCACCCGCTGGTCGCTGGCCCGCGCCGACGCGCGTGAGGGCCGGCGCAACCTCTGGCTCCGTACTCTCGATCATCTCGGTTTGGGGTTTGATTCCTGATGCGTGTCCTGCTCGTCGGCGCCGGTGGCGTCGGCTCCGCCGCCGTCGCCATCGCCGCCCGTCGTTCCTTCTTCGAGACGATGGTGGTCGCCGACTACGACCCGGACCGCGCCGCCCGCGCCGTCGAGGGGCACGGTGACCGCTTCGTCGCCGCGCGGGTGGACGCCTCTTCGGCCGACGCGGTCGCCGCGCTGTGCCGGGAGCACCTGATCACCCACGTCCTCAACGCGGTCGACCCGCGCTTCGTCATGCCGATCTTCGACGGCGCGTTCGCGGCCGGCGCGGACTACCTGGACATGGCGATGTCGCTGTCCCACCCGCACCCGGCGCGGCCCTACACCGAGACCGGCGTGAAGCTCGGCGACGAACAGTTCGCCGTCGCCGACCGGTGGGCGGCGGCCGGCCGGCTGGCGCTCGGCGGCATCGGCATCGAGCCGGGCCTGTCGGACGTCTTCGCCCGCTACGCCGCCGACGAACTGTTCAGCGAGATCGACGAGATCGGCGTCCGCGACGGCGCGAACCTCACCGTCGACGGCTACGACTTCGCGCCCTCGTTCTCCATCTGGACGACGATCGAGGAGTGCCTCAACCCGCCGGTCGTCTGGGAGGCCGACCGCGGCTGGTACACCACCGAGCCGTTCAGCGAGCCGGAGGTCTTCGACTTCCCGGCGGGCATCGGGCGGGTGGAGTGCGTCAACGTCGAACACGAGGAGGTGCTGCTCATCCCGCGCTGGGTCAAGGCCAAGCGGGTCACCTTCAAGTACGGCCTCGGCGACGAGTTCATCGAGGTGCTCAGGACGCTGCACAAGCTCGGCCTCGACTCGACCGTTCCGGTCCGGGTACGCGGCGTCGAGGTGTCCCCCCGCGACGTGGTCGCGGCCTGCCTGCCCGAACCGGCCACCCTGGGCGACAAGATGCGCGGCAAGACCTGCGCGGGGACGTACGTGACCGGCCTCGGCAAGGACGGCGCACCGCGCAGGGTCTACCTCTACCACGTGGTCGACAACGAGTGGTCGATGCGGGAGTACGGCCACCAGGCGGTCGTCTGGCAGACCGCCGTCAACCCGGTGGTCGCCCTGGAACTGCTGGCCACCGGCGCGTGGTCTGGCGTCGGGGTGCTCGGGCCGGAGGCGCTGCCCCCGGTACCCTTCCTCGACCTGCTCACCAACTACGGGTCGCCGTGGGGGATGGAGGAGCGATGAGCCGCTACGGAAGCATGTACGGACCGGACGTCACCTTCCTCGGCGTGGACCGGTGCACCCTCGACGAGCCCGCCTCCTTCGCCGACGCCGACGTGGTGATCGTCGGGGCGCCCTTCGACGGCGGCACCTCGCACCGGCCCGGCACCCGGTTCGGGCCGTCCGCGATCCGCCAGGCGTGCTACCTGGCCCATGACGGCTCCCGCCCGTCGCTCGCCCTGCGCGTCGACGCGCTGCGCGACCTGCGGGTGTACGACGCCGGCGACGTGGAGATGTTCTCCGGCGACATCGAGAAGTCGTTGTCCGCGCTGGAGGCCGCTGTCCACGCCGTCTCCTCGACGGGCGCGATCCCGGTGGTGCTCGGCGGGGACCACTCCATCGCCCTGCCCGACGCCACCGGCGTCGCCCGGCACCTCGGGTACGGCAGGGTGTCCCTGGTGCACTTCGACGCGCACGCCGACACCGGCGAGATCGAGTTCGGCTCGCTGCACGGGCACGGCCAGCCGATGCGCCGGCTCATCGAGTCCGGCGCCGTACGCGGCGACCGGTTCCTCCAGATCGGCCTGCGCGGCTACTGGCCCGGCCCCGACATCCTGTCCTGGATGGCCGAGCAGCGGATGCGCTCGTACGAGATGACCGAGCTGGTGTCCCGTGGCCTCGACACGTGCCTGACGGAGGCGTTCGGGATCGCCACCGACGAGTGCGAGGGGGTCTTCCTCTCCGTGGACGTGGACGTGGTCGACCCGGGCATGGCACCCGGCACCGGCACGCCGGAACCGGGCGGCCTGACCTCCCGCCAACTGCTCGACGCGGTCCGCCGGGTCTGCTACGAGCTGCCCGTGGTCGGGGTGGACGTGGTCGAGGTCGCCCCGCCGTACGACCACGCCGACATCACCGCGTACCTGGGCAACCGGGTGGTGCTGGAGGCGTTGTCGGCGATCGCCCGTCGCCGCCGCGACGCCGCCGGCGGCCCACCCTGGGACCCCCGCCAACCCCTCCTCGACGCCCGCTGACGCCTGCGACGTGTGCCGGCCCCGCTCGCGGTGCGCGCTTCGCTGCCATCCGCCACCGCTGGTCCGCGTCGGAGGTGCCTGCGGCCCGTGCTCCGGCTGTGAGGTGGGAGGGGCCCGCTTCTTGAGCGGATCTTGCATAGAGTGCGTCCGTGTTGAACGGTCTGAACGAGATCAACTGGGCGGCTCTCTTCCACGCGTACGGCCCGGCGGAGGACACGCCTGACCTGCTGCTGGCGATGGCCTCGGCCGACGAGGACGAGGCGGAGGAGGCACTCGACGAGTTCGTGGGCAGCGTCTTCCACCAGGGCACCGTCTACCCTGCCACCGTGCCGGCCGTGCCGTTCCTGGCCGAGCTGGCATCGACCGCCCCGCACCAGCGGGCGTCGATCCTCGCCACCGTGGGCATGCTCGCCGACCGGCACCACGCCTACGGCGACGAGGAGGTGGAGGTACGCGAGGCGGTGCGCGCGCAGGCGGACCGCTTCCCGGCGCTGCTCGACGATCCCGACCCGGAGATCCGCACGTACGCGGCGTACACCGTGGCTCAGTGCGGTGACCGCCTCCCGGCCGCGCTGCTGCGGGATCGGTGGGCGACCGAGAGGGAGCCGGCCGTCCGCGCCTCGCTGGCGCTGGCGCTAGGGCTGCGCGACGCGGCCGCTTCCGCCGATCTGCTGGGCGGCGCGCTGCTCGACGGTGAACCTCCGGTCCGCGTCGCCGCCGCCGTCGCGCTGCTGCGGGCCGGCCTGCCCTGGCCCGCCGGCGCGGTCATAGCCCTCGCCGACGCGGTGGGCGACGAGGCGGAGCTCGACTACGTGTGGCAGCGGCACGGCGAGGCGCTCGACGAGGTGGCGCTCGAGGCCGGCGACGACGTGGTGGCCGATCTGTTCGCGCGGCTGCTGGACGCCGGGGCGGATGCCCGCCGCGCCGCCCTCTACGCGATGGGCGTGCGGATCCGGGCCCGGCGTTCCGCACCGGGCCTGTTGCTGCCCCTGCTGGACCGGGTGCTCGACGACCCCGACGAGCGCGTCCGCCACGACGCTGTCGGCCTGCTGCGCCTGGCGGGTGCCGGCGCCGGGACGTACGTCGACCAACTCGCCCGGATCGCCGCCGGCTACCCGGAGGTGGCCGGTTCCGTCTCCATCACCGCGCCGCGGCGGGCGGTGGAGACCCTGGCGATGCTGGCCGACCCTCGCTGGATCGAGCCCGTCTGTGCCGCCTGGACGGCGGGGCAGGACGTGCGGCTGCCGGTCGACAAACCACCCTTCGGCCCGGCGCTGCTGGCCGTCGCCCGGGAACGGCTGGCCGTCGGCGGACCGACCCGGCTGGTCGCCGGACTGGCCACGCTCATCGGACGGTGGGGATCGGCCGCTGCCGCCGCCACACCGGAGCTGACCGCCGCGCTGGCGGTCGCGCCGGTCCAGGTGACGGCCGCGCTTGCCGCGATCGGGCTGCTTCCACCGGTGGCCGTGCCGAAGGTTCGGGCTGCGGCGTCGGCCGGCGACATTGCGTCCGGGCTGGCGCTGTGGCGCCGCACCGGCGAGTCGGAGCCGCTGGTGGCGGCCGTCGAGGCGCACCTCGACCGGGGTGCGAACGCCAACGACCGCGAGTTGGTGCTGACGGTCGAGGCAGCATCGGGGGCGCTCGGGGCGCTCGCGCCCAGGCTGCGTCCGTATCTGACCGGGGTGGCCCTGCCCACGTACCCGGAGCGGCAACTTCAGATGGTGGCGGCCCGGATCGTCCACGCGGCGACCGGTGACACCGCGGCCATCCTGCCCACCGTCCGCGCGGTGCTGGCCGACGGTGATCTGCCCGCCCGGGCCGCCGCCGAACTGGCCGCCCTGTTGACCGAGCCGGGGCTGGAGCCGGTGCTGCGAGACCTCCTTTCCGACCAGTGGGCGCGGGTGTCCGCGGCGCGTGCGCTCTGGCGACTCGGGGTGCCGGCGGACGAACTGGCTCCGGCGCTGATCCGCGCCATCGAGGACGAGTACGGCTCGCGGGACGCCCTGCCGCTGCTGGTCGAGATGGGCGCGCGAAGCGTGCTGCCGGCCCTCCGGGACCTCGCCGAGCGGGACCGCCGTGTCATCACCGCCGGGATCGAGGACGACACCGTGTGGAGCGACGAGCGTTTCCAGCGTGACCTTCGTGCCGCCGTCGCCGTCCTGACCACCGAAGAGGTCAGCCGGCCAGGTGGGAGCGGATGAGGAACCGGACCCCGTCGGGCGCCTCCAGCGAGAACCCGCTGCCTCGGCCCGGCACCACGTCGACCGTCAACCGGGTGTGCTTCCACAACTCCCACTGGGACGTCGACATCCAGAACTCGACCGGCTCGGGTACCCCGTCAACCCGCAGAGCGGCGAGCAGCACGTCGGAGCCGCCGGTGCGGAACTCGCCGGCCGGGTAGCACATCGGGGCGCTGCCGTCGCAGCAGCCGCCGGACTGGTGGAACATCAGCGGCCCGTGCCGCCCCCGCAGCGACCGGATCAACTCGGCCGCCGCGGGGGTCACGGTCACGGCATCGGCCATCAGAAGAAGCCGAGCTTCTGGGTGGAGTAGCTGACCAGCAGGTTCTTGGTCTGCTGGTAGTGCTCCAGCATCATCTTGTGGTTCTCCCGGCCGATGCCGGACTGCTTGTATCCGCCGAACGCGGCGTGCGCCGGGTACGCGTGGTAGCAGTTGGTCCAGACCCGCCCGGCCTGGATGGCCCGCCCGGCCCGGTACGCGGTGTTCATGTCCCGGGTCCACACGCCCGCGCCGAGCCCGTACAGGGTGTCGTTGGCGATCTTCACGGCGTCGTCGAGGTCGGCGAAGGAGGTCACCGAGACCACCGGGCCGAAGATCTCCTCCTGGAAGATCCGCATGGAGTTGTCGCCCTCGAAGATGGTCGGCTCGACGTAGTACCCGCCCGACAACTCGCCGCCCAGATCCGCCCGGGACCCGCCGGTCAGCACCTTCGCGCCCTCCTGCCGGCCGATGTCCAGATAGGACAGGATCTTCTCCAGCTGGTCGTTGGACGCCTGCGCGCCGATCATCGTGTCGCTGTCCAGCGGGTGCCCCTGCACGATCTGCTCGGTGCGGGAGACCGCCGCGGCCAGGAAGTCGCTGTAGTGGCCCTGCTGGATGAGCGCCCGCGACGGGCAGGTGCAGACCTCGCCCTGGTTGAGGGCGAACATGGTGAAGCCTTCGAGCGCCTTGTCGAAGAAGTCGTCGCGGGCGGCGCTCACATCGTCGAAGAAGAGGTTCGGGCTCTTGCCGCCCAGTTCCAGGGTGACCGGTTTGATGTTCTCGCTGGCGTACTGCATGATCAGCCGCCCGGTGGTGGTCTCACCCGTGAACGCCACCTTGGCCACCCGGGGCGAGGCCGCCAACGGCTTGCCGGCCTCCACGCCGAAGCCGTTGACGATGTTGACGACGCCGGGCGGTAGCAGGTCGGCGACCAGCGAGAGCCAGTAGTGGATCGACGCCGGGGTCTGCTCGGCCGGCTTGAGCACCACCGCGTTGCCGGCGGCCAGGGCGGGCGCCAGCTTCCAGGTGGCCATCAGGATCGGGAAGTTCCACGGGATGATCTGCCCGACCACGCCGAGCGGCTCGTGGAAGTGGTACGCAACGGTGTCGTCGTCGATCTCGCCGAGCGAGCCCTCCTGGGCCCGGATGGCCCCGGCGAAGTACCGGAAGTGGTCGATGGCCAGGGGGATGTCGGCCGCGAGCGTCTCCCGGATCGGCTTGCCGTTCTCCCAGGTCTCGGCGATGGCGAGGGACTCCAGGTTCTCCTGCATCCGGTCGGCGATCCGGTTGAGGATCAGTGCCCGCTCGGCGACCGAGGTGCGGCCCCAGGCGTCGGCGGCGCCGTGCGCGGCGTCGAGGGCACGCTCGACGTCCTCGGCGGTGCCGCGGGCCACCTCGCAGAAGGTCTGCCCGGTGACCGGGGTGGGGTTCTCGAAGTAGGCGCCGCCGTGCGGCTTGACGTACTCGCCGCCGATGAAGTGGTCGTACCGGGACTGCCAGTGGGTGGGCGCGTCGTAGCGCGTCATGGTTACCTCCGCCGTCGTGGTGCGGGTGTCGGCGGGGACCCTAGTTTCCGCGACGTTGCAGCCACGTTGCGCGCGACAGGTCGTACTCCCCGGCGAGCTGGTCGACGCGGGCCTGCGCGAGCGGCCGGCGCGGCGCGCCCGCCGGCAACGCCCGCGCGAGGGCCTGCCAGGCGGTCAGGTCGTCGGCCCCGGTCGGCGTCGCGGTCCAGGCCGTGAGCAGCGCCGGGTCCGCGGCGGCCAGCACGGCCGCGCGCAGCTGCCCGTCGATCAGCCGGCGCAGTCGCGCCACTCCCGGCGCGTCGGAGCCGGGCAGCAACGGCCCGGAGTACGCGTCGAGCGCTCCCGCCGGATCACCGCGGTCCAGCCGGTCGGTGACGGTACGGAAGTCGGCCCGGACGGTGCCGCGCAGCCGGTACGGGCGGGAGTCGAGCAGCTCCGGGCCGAGCGCCCGGCGCAACCGGGACAGCTCGGCGCGCAGGGTGACCGGGTGCAGCCGGTCGTCGCCGTAGAGGTCGAGGCCGAGCTGCTCGCCCGTGCGCCCCTCGGGATGCTCGGTCAGCAGGACCAGCAGCTCGCTGTGGCGGCGGCCGAGGCGGATCCGCCGTCCGTCGACGCGCAGCTCGGCCTCGTCGCGGCCGAGGGCGGCGATGGTCGCCACGCCGGGCTCGACCGGTCGGTCGGCGGCGAGCTGCGCCTCGGCGGCCCGGGCGGTGGCCCGGACCAGGGCGAGGCTGTGCGGGTTGGCCAGGTGGTCGCCGCCGGTGATGTCGACCGCGCCGAGCAGCCGCCCGGTCAGCGGGTCGTGGATCGGCGCGGCGGCGCAGGTCCAGCGCTGCACCGGGCGGCTGAAGTGCTCGGTGGCGAAGATCTGCACGCTGTGGTCGACCGCGAGGGCGGTGCCAGGGGCGTTGGTGCCGGCGTGGGTCTCGTCCCAGCGGGCGCCGGGGACGAAGTTCATCCGCTCGGCGTGTCGGAGCACTCCCGGGTGGCCGTCGACCCAGAGCAGCCGCCCGTGGGCGTCGCAGACCGCCATCAGGTGCGCCCCGTCCAGGGCGATGCCGCCGAGCAGGTCGCGGAAGAGCGGCAGCACCCGGGAGAGCGGGTGGGTGGCGCGGTAGGTGTCGAGTGCGTCGTCGGTCAGGTCGACCGGCGGGGTCGTCTCCGGGTCGAGCCGCGCCGAGCGTTCCCAGGACCGGCGGACCACCTCCCGGACCGGGTGCGGCGCGGCGCCGGCGGTGAGGAAGGCTTCGTGGGCGGCGCCGACCTGCGCGATCCGCTCCGCCGGATCGACGCCGAACTCCAAGGCGAGCCATGGGTCAGCCATCGGGCGACCTCCTCGGCCCCCATCGTGACGCAGCTCACCCCTGATCGCCAACCGCCCCCTCCCGGCGGGACGGACGACGCAGAGCGCGCGGCGGCGGGACGAAGCCGGCGGGGCGGTCTTGCGGCGGTTTGTCCGTCGAGCGTCGCCGTGGAGGATGGCTTTCGGGTGCTTACAGAACCCTTAACCCCGGCCTGCGACGGTATGCCGGACGGAGAGGGACCAGGGGGAGTGCGAACGTGCGGGTGCTGGTGGCGGACGACGAGCGGTTGCTGGCGGACACGGTGGCGGAGGGGCTGCGACGCCTCTCGATGGCCGTCGACGTCTGCTACGACGGCGACGGTGCGCTGGAGCGGATCGGGGTGAACCGGTACGACGTCGCGGTGCTGGACCGGGACATGCCCGGGCACACCGGCGACGAGGTCTGCCGCAGCATCGCCGGCTCCGAGTCCGGCACCCGGGTGCTGCTGCTCACCGCGGCCGCCGGTATCCGGGACCGGGTGGCCGGGCTGGACCTCGGCGCGGACGACTACCTCACCAAACCGTTCGCCTTCGCCGAGCTGGTCGCCCGGGTGCAGGCCCTCGGCCGGCGGTCCGCGCCGGCGCTGCCGCCGGTGCTCGCCCGCGACGGGGTGGAGCTCGACGTCGCCCGGCACGTCGCCACCAGGGACGGCCGCACGCTGGCGCTGAGCCCGAAGGAGTTCGCCGTGCTGCACGTGCTGCTGCGCTCCGGCGGGCAGGTGGTCAGCGCCGAGGAGCTGCTGGAACAGGCCTGGGACGAGTTCGCCGACCCGTTCACCAACGCCGTCCGGGTCACCGTGATGACGCTGCGCAAGAAGCTCGGCGACCCGCCGGTCATCCACACCGTGACCAAGGCCGGTTACCGGCTCGGCGGTCCCGCGTGACCTGGACGCCCCGCCGCCGGGTGATGCTGGTGGGCCTGCTGGCGCTGCTGGCCGGGCCGGTGCTGCCCTCGGTCAGCAATTGGCTGATCGTGCTGATCTGGGCCCGCGGCCAGAAGTTCTGCCACCTGCCGCTGCCCGGGCTGCTGGACACCTGCACGCAGGTGCGACCGGTCGCGTTGGTGCTGCCCGTGGTGGCCCTGGTACTGGTGGCCCTGGTCGCCCTGGTGGCGCTCTGGTTCGGGGCGGTGTGGTGCCTGCGCCCGGTGCGCGACCTGGCCGGACCGATCGCGCACCTCGGCCCGCAGAACCTCGGGCACCGGATCCGGCCCCGGGGCCGCGACGAGCTGGCCCGGCTCGCCAGGTCGATCGACGAGATGATGGAACGGGTCTCCGCCGGCTACGAGGGGCAGCGGCGGTTCGCCGCGAACGCCTCGCACGAGCTGCGCACCCCGCTGGCCGTGCAGCGGACGCTGATCGAGGTGGGGATGGCCCGGTCGCTCACCGCCGAGCAACTGGAGCTGCTGACCGGCCAACTGCTGGAGACCAACGAACGCAACGAACGACTCATCGAGGGTCTGCTCGCGCTCAGCGAGAGCGACCAGGGGCTGCGCTCCCGTACGCCCGAACGGCTCGACGAGATCGTCTCCGGGGTGCTGGCCGCGTACGCCGACCGGGCCCGCGAGGCCGCCGTCACGATCGACGCCCACCTCACGCCCCGCATCGTGGTGGGCGAGCGGGTGCTGCTGGAGCGCCTGGTCACCAACCTGGTGGAGAACGCCATCAAGTACAACCGGCGCGGCGGCTCGCTGACCGTGACGGTGAGCGGCACGCCCGCGCTCTCCGTGGTCAACACCGGTCAGCCGGTGCCGGCCGAGGCGGTGGCCGGCCTCTTCGAACCGTTCCGGCGCCTCGCCCGGGACCGCACCGCGCAGGGCGGCGGCGCCGGCCTCGGGCTGGCCATCGCCCGGTCGATCACCCAGGCGCACGCCGGCATCATCGCGGCCCGACCCGCCGAGCACGGCGGCCTGCGGGTGGACGTCCAGCTACCCACCTCCACCTGACACCCATCCACCATCCCGGGGTCCGCCTTCCGCGGCATCCCTTCCTCCGGCGTGCCCGGAAACCGACCAACCTGCGCGGCCGTGACCCCGGTCCAGCCCGCCCGGAGCCGGAAAGGAGAGACCTGTGACCACGCTGAGCGACCGGACCACCGAGACCCTGCCCGTCATCGCGCCCCGCGCCGAGCGCCTCGCCTGGGCGGACGTGGCCAAGGGCGGCTGCATCATCCTGGTGCTGCTCTGGCACGTCATCGTCAAGCACTACCTGCGGATCGACTGGCAGGTCGGCCTGCCGGTGCCGGGGGCGTGGGGGCTGCTCGGGGAGCAGTTGCTGCCCCTGCGGATGCCGCTGTTCTTCGCCATCTCCGGGATCTTCGCGGCGAGCGCCCTCGGCCGGCCCTGGCGGACGGTCCGCCGGTCCCGGGTCGCCCGCCTGCTGCACCTGTACGTGCTCTGGCTGCTCGTGCACACCGCCGTGCTGGCCCTCGCCCCGCACTTTCCGACCGACCGGGCCACCAGCCTGCCCGGTCTGCTGGCCCAGCTCACCGTCACCCCGTCCAACCTGTGGTACCTGCCCGCGCTGGCGCTCTACTTCGTACTGGCCAAGGCGCTGCGACGGGTGCACCCGGCGGTGCTGCTCACGGCGGCCGGGGTGCTGTCGGCGGTGGCGGCGGCCGGCCTGCTCGACACCCCCGGCAACCGGGGTGGCGTCTACCAGAACCTGGTGTTCTTCCTGGCCGGTCTGCACCTGCGCCCCCACCTGCAGCGGTGGGCGGCCACCGCCACCGACCGCCGCCTCCTGCTGACCTCCGCCGGCTTCGCCGCCGCACTGGCCGCCACGGCGGTCGTCGGGCACTGGTTCGGCGCCTCGCTGCTGGTCTCGGCTACCGCGGTGGCGTTCGGCATCACCGCGGCGGCCCGGCTCGCCCGGCGGCCGATTCTCGCCGGTCCGCTCGCCGCCCTCGGCCGCCGCACCCTCCCGGTCTACGTCATCCACATGCCGGTGCTCGCCCTGCTGGACCGGCTGCTCGCCGGCCCGGTCGCCGACCTGGACACGACGAGCCGGGTGCTGCTGGTGGCCGGCTACCCGGTCCTGCTCACCGCCACGGTGCTGGTCGTCAGCCTGGCCCTGCACCGCGGGCTGCTGGCGCTGCGCGCGACCTGGCTGTTCGACCTGCCCGCCGCATCCCGGCGCTGACCCGATCCGCGACAGAAGGAGAAGTTCATGTCCCGCACAGCTACCCCGGCCGGTCTGCACCGCGCCGACGTCGAGGAGGCCGCCCGGTGGCTGTCCGGCCGGGTGCTCCGCACCCCGGTGCTGCGTTCGGAGACGATCGACCGGCTGGCCGGCGCCCGGGTGCTCATGAAGGCGGAGAACCTGCAGGCCGGCGGCTCGTACAAGATGCGCGGCGCGCTGCTCGCGGTCGGCCGGCTCGCCGCCGCCGGGCACACCGGGGTGGTCGCGCAGAGCACCGGCAACCACGCGGTGGCCGTGTCGCTGGCGGCCCGGCGGCACGGCCTGGTGGCCACCGTGGTGCTGCCGGTCGACGCCGCACCGACCAAGGTGTCCCGGGCCCGGGCGGCCGGGGCGCACGTCGTGCTCGCCGGCACCACCGTCGAGGAGCGGATGGCGGTGGCCCGCCGACTCAGTGCCGAGACCGGGCACCCGCTGGTCGACGCGTACGACCACCCGGACGTGATCGCCGGGCAGGGCAGCGCGAGCCTGGAGTTGATCGAGGAGGCGGCCCGCCTCGGCACCCCGCTGGACGCGCTGGTGGTGCCGGTCGGCGGGGGCGGCGGGGCCGCCGGCGCCTGCCTGGCCGCGTCCGGTCTGCCGATCGACGTGTACGGGGTCGAGCCGGTCGGCTGCGACTCGCTGGCCCGCAGCCTGGCCGCCGGCCGACGGGTCCCGGTCGAGCCGGCACCCACGATCGCCGACGGGCTGCGCCCGTCCTGCGTGGGTGAGCTGCCGTTCACCGTCCTGCGGACCGCCCTGCGCGGGGTGGTCCGGGTCGACGACGAGGAGATCGCGGCGGCGTTCCGGCTGCTCCTGCTGGAGCTGAAGGTGCTCACCGAGCCCTCCGGCGCGGCCGGCCTGGCCGGCGCGTTGAGCCTCGCTGCCGGCGGGGCCGGCGGGCTGGACCTCGCTGCCGGCGGGGCCGGCGGGGTGGACCTCGCTGCCGGCGGGGCCGGCGGGGTGGACCCCGCGGCCGGGCGGGCCGGCGCGGGCGCACAGCGGTACCCGACGGTCGGCGTGGTGCTGACCGGCGGCAATGTCGAGGCGGCTCTGGTCGCCACGTTGGCGGCCGAGCAGGTCGCCGACCTCACGAGTGTGGAAGGGGTGGCAGCATGAACGCGCCGATCCGGATCGGAATTCTCTTCGGTGGCCCGTCGGCGGAGCACGAGGTCTCCTGTGCCTCGGCGCTCGGCGTGGCCCGGGCGCTGGCCGGTGGCGGCTACCGCACGGTCGCCATCGGCGTCACCCGTACCGGCGGATTCCGGCTGGTGCCGGACGCGGTGCTGGCCGAACTGCTGGACCGGCCCGCGACCGCGCGGGCCATCGACGACCGGCTCACGGTGACCGGCCCGGCCGTCGAGCTGCGAGCCGGCCCCCGCCCCGGCACCGTGCAGGTGTGCGCGGGCGACGCCGCGGGCGCGGTGCATGCCGAACTGGACGTGGTCTTTCCGGTGCTGCACGGCCCGTACGGCGAGGACGGGGTGGTCCAGGGGCTGCTGGAGTCGCTGGACGTCCCGTACGTCGGGTGTGGCATCCTCGCCTCCGCCGTCGGCATGAACAAGGCGGCCATGAAGCGGGCCCTGCGCGCCGACGACATTCCGATCACGCCGCACGTCACCTTCGACGCGCACACCTGGCGAGAGGCCGACGACCCGGAGAAGCTGGTGGTGGGGCTGCGCCGGCCGCTGTTCGTCAAGCCGGCCAGCATGGGTTCCTCGATCGGGATCTCCCGGGTCGCGGAGGGCGACGACCTGTCCGCCGCGCTGGAGGAGGCGTTCCGGCACGACCAGACCGTCGTGGTCGAGCAGGGGGTGACCGGCCGTGAGCTGGAGTGCGCCGTGCTGGGCGGCTGGCGGCCGGAGGCGTCGGCGGTGGGTGAGGTGCGGGTCGCCGGCGGGTGGTTCGACTACCAGCAGAAGTACTTCGGGGACGCCGACCCGATGGTCGTACCGGCCGTGCTGCCCGACGAGGTGACCGAGCGGATCCGCGAGCTGTCGCTGCGCGCGTTCGCCGCCATCGGCGGGTGGGGTCTGGCCCGGGTCGACTTCCTCTACGACGAGTCGACCGGTGAGCTGTACGTCAACGAGCTGAACACCATGCCCGGCTTCACCGCGCACTCCATGTACCCGAAGGTCTGGGCGGCCGCCGGCGTCGGCTACCGGGAGGTGGTGGACCGGCTGGTCGAGCTGGCCCGCACCCGGCACGCCGAGCGGGCCGCGACCGCCGCCCGGAGCGCCCGATGATCCTGCTCTCCGACCCCCGGGTGGCGGCGGTGCCGAGCGCCGACGACGGCGATCCGCTCGTGGACCTGCGCGACCTGTCCGAGCTGCGGCTGGACGGGCGGGCGGCCGACCCGGCCGGGGCGTACGCCATGCTGCGCCGTGGGTTGGCGGACCGGCTGCTGGCCGCGCAGCGCACGCTGCCCGCCGGGGTACGCCTGCTGGTCATCGAGGGGTACCGCCCCTACCAGGCCCAACTGGGCATCTTCACCGGCTACCGGGACGAGCTGCGCCGGCGGCACCCGGAGTGGTCACCGGAGCGGCTGCACCGGGAGACCACCAAGTTCGTCTCGCCGGTCGAGGTGGCGCCGCACAGCACCGGCGGGGCGGTGGACCTGACCCTGTGCACCGACGACGGCGTGGAGCTGGACCTGGGTACGGCCGTCGACGCCACCCCGGAGGACAGCGCCGACGCCTGCTTCACCGATGCCCCAACCATCGGTCCGACCGCCCGACGGAACCGGCGGATCCTGGTGGACGCGCTCAGCGGGGCGGGGCTGGTCAACTACCCGACCGAGTGGTGGCACTGGTCGTACGGCGACCGCTACTGGGCGCTGCGCACCGGGGCGCCGCACACCCGGTACGGGCCGGTGGACCTGGCCGCCGCCGCCATCGGTACGCGTACCGACTGAACGGTGTGACGCTCCCGTCCGTACCAGGCGGTGCAGGACACCACCGAGGACGGGAGACGGCGATGAGGGTGCAGCGCAGGCACGTGCTGGCGGCGACGATGGCGGTGCTCGCCGCGGCGGGCGTGGCGGTGGGGACCGGTTTCGGGTTCGCCGACACCGCCCCCGCTCGGCCGTCGGTCTGCTCTGGCCCGGTCACCTTCTCGGCCGAGGGCGGGGCGCCGGCGGCGACCAGCGACCGGTTCCCGGTGGGCACCCGGCTGCGGGTGACCAACCTGGACAACAACCGGGCGGTGACGGTGACGGTGACCGGCCCGTCGGGCAGTTGCGTGCTGCTCAACGCCGCCGCCATGGAGCTGGTCCGGGAGCCGGGCAGGAACGTGGTCCGCCGCAACGTGGTGGACCGGTTGGACGGCGTGGCCGCGCCGGCCACGCCCGCCGCCGGTTCGGTCCGTCCCGGCGCCGCCTCGCCCGGTGCCCCCGGCCCGGCGCCGCGCTCAACCTGCACCGGGACGATCACCTTCTTCGCCGAGGGCGGTGCGCCCGCGGCGACCAGTGGGCAGTTCCCGGTCGGGACCCGGCTGCGGGTGACCAACCTGGACAACAACCGGGCGGTGACGGTGACGGTGACCGGCCCGTCGGGCAGTTGCGTGCTGCTCAACGCCGCCGCCATGGACCAGATCCGCGAGCCGGGCAAGAACCTGGTGCGCCGCAACACCGTCGAACTGCTCCGCTGAGACGGGCGCTCGCGGTCGCGCCGGCGCTCGCTCGGGTAGGAAGGGCCCCTTCCTATGCACCAGGCGTTAAGAAGGGGCCCTTCCTTCGGCTCAGGCGAAGGCGGCGTCGAGGATGTCGGCGCCGCGGGTGAGATCGGCGTCGGAGATCACCAGCGGGGGCAGGAAGCGCAGCACGTTGCCGTACGTGCCGCAGGTCAGAGTGAGCAGGCCGGCGGCGTGGCAGGCCGCCGAGATCGCCGCCGTGGCGGCCGGATCGGGGACGAGGGTGCCCGGCTGCACCAGTTCCATCGCCAGCATCGCGCCCCGGCCGCGTACCTCGGCGACGCGCGGGTCCCGCTGGGCGATGGACCGCAGCCGCGCGCCCAGCACCGACCCGATCCGGCGGGCGGCGCCGGCCAGGTCCAGCTCGTGCATGGTTTCGATGCTGGCCAGCGCGGCGGCGCACGCGATCGGGTTGCCGCCGTAGGTGCCGCCGAGCCCGCCGGCGTGCGGCGCGTCCATCAGCTCGGCCCGACCGGTCACCGCGGCCAGCGGCAGGCCGCCCGCGATGCCCTTGGCCAGGGTGACCAGGTCGGGTTCGACGCCCTCGTGCTGACAGGCGAACCAGTCCCCGGTGCGGCAGAACCCGGTCTGGATCTCGTCGGCGATCAGGGCCACCCCGGCCGCCGTCGCCCACGCGCGCAGCGCCGGCAGGAATCCCGGTGCGGGTACGACGAAACCGCCCTCGCCCTGGATCGGCTCGATCAGCAGCGCGGCGACGTTCTCCGCGCCGACCTGCTTCTCCACCATCTCGATCGCCCGCGCGGCGGCCTCGGCTCCGGAGAGCCCGCCGTCGCGCAGCGGGTACGACATCGGCACCCGGTAGATCTCGCCGGCGAACGGACCGAACCGGTGCTTGTACGGCATGTTCTTCGCGGTCAACGCCATGGTCAGGTTGGTCCGGCCGTGGTACGCGTGGTCGAAGACCACCACCGCCGGCCGCCCGGTCGCGTGCCGGGCGATCTTCACGGCGTTCTCCACCGCCTCGGCGCCGGAGTTGAACAGCGCCGAGCGCTTCTCGAACCCGCCCGGGGTGAGCGCGTTGAGCTGCTCGCACACCGCCACGTACGACTCGTACGGCGCGACCATGAAGCAGGTGTGGGTGAACCGCTCCACCTGCGCCCGCACCGCCTCGACCACCCGGGGCGCGGAGTTGCCCACGTTGACGACCGCGATGCCGGCGGCGAAGTCGATCCACTCCCGCCCGTCGACGTCGGTGATCGTCCCGCCGCTGGCCCGGTCCACGTAGGACGGGATGACGCTGCCGACACCCCGGGCGACGGCCGCGCCGCGCCGCTTGTGCAGTTCCTCGGAGGAAGGCATCGGGTCAGCCCTCGATGTTGTGCATGACGTGCTTGATCCGGGTGTAGTCCTCCAGGCTGTAGACCGAGAGGTCCTTGCCGTGCCCGGAGTGCTTGAAGCCGCCGTGCGGCATCTCCGACACGAACGGGATGTGCGTGTTCACCCAGACGCAGCCAAAGTCCAGCCGCCGGGTCATCCGCATCGCCCGGCCGTGGTCCTTCGTCCAGACGGAGGCGGACAGGCCGTAGTCGACGCCGTTGGCCCAGCGCACCGCCTCGTCCTCGTCGGAGAAGCGCTGCACGGTGATCACCGGGCCGAACACCTCGTCCTGGATGATCTCGTCGGCCTGCCGCAGCCCGGAGACCACCGTCGGGGCGTAGAAGTAGCCGCGCTCGCCGTGGCGGGAACCGCCGGCCTGCACCGCCGCGTGGTCCGGCAGCCGGTCGACGAACCCGCTGACCCGGGCGAGCTGGTTGGCGTTGTTCAGCGGGCCGTAGAGCACGTCGGCCTCGTCCGGCGTGCCGGTCTTCGTGTTGCGGGCCTGCTCGGAGAGCGCCGCCACGAAGTCGTCGTGGATGCCCGGGCCGGCGAGCACCCGGGTCGCGGCCGTGCAGTCCTGCCCGGCGTTGAAGTAGCCGCCCACCGCGATCGCCTCGGCCGCCGCCTCGACGTCCGCGTCGTCGAAGATCACCACCGGGGCCTTGCCGCCCAGCTCCAGGTGGGTCCGCTTCAGGTCGGGGGCCGCCGCCGCGGCGACCTCCATGCCCGCGCGGGTCGAGCCGGTGATCGACACCAGCTGCGGGGTCGGGTGCGAGACCAGGGTACGACCGGTGTCCCGGTCACCGCAGACCACGTTGAACACGCCCGGCGGAAAGAACTCGGCGGCGATCTCGGCCAGCAGCAGCGTGGACACCGGCGTGGTGTCCGACGGCTTGAGCACCACGGTGTTGCCGGCCGCGAGCGCCGGGGCGATCTTCCAGACCGCCATCATCAGCGGGTAGTTCCACGGGGTGACCTGGGCGCAGACGCCGATCGGCTCGCGCCGCACGTACGAGGTGTGCCCGGCCAGGTACTCCCCGGCGGAGCGCCCCTCCAGCAGCCGGGCGGCGCCGGCGAAGAAGCGGAACTGGTCCACCGCCGGCGGCAGCTCCTCCTCGGCGGTGAGCTGGCGCGGCTTGCCGGTGTTGCGCACCTCGGCGTCGACCAGCTCGGCGGCCCGGGCCTCCACCGCGTCGGCGAGCTTGAGCATCGCCTTCTGCCGCTCGGCCGGGGTGGCGTCCCGCCAGCCTTCGAACGCGGAGGCGGCGGCGCTCATCGCGGCGTCCACGTCGGCCGCACCGGAGACCGGGGCCTGCGCGAAGACCTCTCCGGTGCAGGGGTCGATGAGGTCGGCGTAGCCACCGTCGACCGGCTCGACGTAGGAGCCGTTGATGAAGTTGCGCAGCTGTTGCTGGTCACTCATGACTGGATCTCTCCGAGGGGGGCCGGGGGTGCGGTCAGCGGCGGTTATCGCAATCTCTCTGCCATCTTCGCTACTGAATTCGCGGCAGACAAGGGCTGCGGCGACTGTTTCCGTCGACTGCTCTCTCGTCTACGCTGCTCGGCGTGGAGCCCGTAGCCTTCTTCGTCGCCTCCCGCCCCGCCCATGGCGAGGGCGAGCTGACCGTCCACCACCCGTACGACGGGCGCCCGGTGGGTCGTACCACCCTCGCCACGGCCGACCAGGTCGACGCCGCCGTCGCCGCGGCGGCCGGGGTGGCCGCGCAGGCCGCGGCACTGCCCGCGCACGTGCGCGCGGCGGCCCTGGACCACGTCTCGCGGCGGATCGCCGAACGCGCCGAGGAGGTCGCGGCACTGATCACCGCCGAGAACGGCAAGCCGCTGAAGTGGGCGCGGGCCGAGGTCGGCCGGGCGGTCTCCACCTTCCGCTGGGCCGCCGAGGAGGCCCGCCGCTTCTCCGGGGAGTTGCAACGCCTGGACACCGACCCCGCCGCCACCGGGCGGATCGCCCTGGTCCGCCGGGTGCCGAAGGGGCCGGTGCTTGGCATCGCACCGTTCAACTTCCCGCTCAACCTGGTCGCGCACAAGGTCGCGCCGGCCATCGCGGTCGGTACGCCGATCATCGTCAAGCCGGCCCCGGCCACGCCGCTCTCCGCGTTGCTGCTCGGTGAGCTGCTCGCCGAGACCGACCTGCCGGTGGGGATGTTCTCGGTGCTGCCGCTGCCCAACTCCCGGGCCGCCGAGCTGGTCGTCGACCCACGGCTGCCGGTGGTGTCCTTCACCGGTTCCGGGCCGGTCGGCGCGGCCATCCGCCGGCAGGTGCCGGAGAAGCACGTGACGCTGGAGCTGGGCGGTAACGCCGCCGCGGTGATCTGCGGCGACTGGTCCGCCGAGGAGGACCTGGACTTCGCGGCACAGCGCATCGCCACCTTCTCCAACTACCAGGCCGGCCAGTCGTGCATCGCCGTGCAGCGGGTGTACGTGCACCGGGCGCTCTTCGCCGACTTCCTGCCCAGGCTGGTCGCCTCGGTGCGGGCACTGCGCACCGGTGACCCCGCCGATCCTTCGACGGACGTTGGCCCCCTGGTGTCCGAGGACGCGGCCCGCCGGGTCGAGGAGTGGGTGGCCGAGGCGGTCCTCGCCGGCGCCACCGTCGAGGTGGGCGGCGCCCGCGCCGGCGCCACCTATCCGCCGACCGTGCTGACCGGGGTGTCGGCGGACGCCAAGGTCTGCGCCGAGGAGGTCTTCGGGCCGGTGCTGGTGGTCACCCCGGTCGCCGACGACCAGGCCGCGTTCGCCGCGGTCAACGACTCGGCGTACGGGTTGCAGGCCGGCGTGTTCACCCGTCGCCTCGACGTCGCCTTCGCCGCCGCCCGGGCGCTGGAGGTGGGCGGCGTGATCGTCGGGGACGTGCCGTCGTACCGGGCCGACCAGATGCCCTACGGCGGCATGAAGGGCAGCGGGGTCGGCCGCGAGGGGCTGCGCAGCGCCATGGACGACTACACCGAGCCGCGGGTCATGGTGCTGACCGGGGTGGCTCTCTAGCGGCCGGTCACCACGTCCCGTCGTCGCGGTGAACTGGAGCAGGAAATTGTTGACCTACTACGTGATCTACCGCGATGACGAAAAGGCGGACGCGGCCGGCCTTTTGTCATGGACGTGGGACGCGGCCAAGCGGTTCTTTGGGACCACCGAAGGCGGGCATGGGCCTACGATCCTGGGCTTGTCATGCGCTTCCTCGATGATTACAGGCACTCCGATCAATATGACACTGTGGATCGTGAGGCGGCCGAGGGCGTAGCCCGGGTGGTTACCGGAGGCGTCAACCTGCCCGATGAGGAGGCTCTTCGGGCGATGTTGGCCGAGGGCGGTGGCGACGCCACGTAGGGATGGTCCCGGTTGCGGATCCGGTCCCGGATCGACAAGGGTCGTCGCATGGCTGATTTCCTCGCAGAATCCGACGCGCAGACGCCGCAGCCCGACGGCCAGCCCATCCGGACCTTCGGCTGGTTGGACAGGTTTGTCCACCCGGACGAGGATCCGCGGTCCGGCGGCGGCTTCTCCGACGAGCGGACGATCCTCGTCCACTACCTGCGCGACCAGCGTCTCACCTTCCAACTCAAGTGCGACGGCCTGGACGCCGACCAGTTGGCCCGGCGGGCGATTCCCCCGTCGACGATGTCGCTGCTCGGCCTGATCCGGCACCTCGCCGAGGTGGAGCGCGGCTGGTTCCGGCGGACGATGGCCGGCCAGGACGCCCTAAAGATCTACGCGTCGGAGGCCGACCCCGACGGCGACTTCGACGGTGCGGTGGCCGATCCCGAGGTGGTTGCGGAGGCGTGGCGGACCTGGCAGGCCGAGGTGGAGTTCGCCGAGCGGTTCGTCGCCGAGGCTCCGGACCTGGGTGTGCAGGGGCGTCAGCGCCTGGGCAACACCGTCGTGCTGCGCGAGCTGTTGGTGCACATGATCGAGGAGTACGCCCGCCACAACGGCCACGCCGACCTGCTGCGGGAGCGGATCGACGGTCGGGTGGGTGAGTGACCCGATTCCGGCCCGGTACGGGTGTCGCGGCGGACGAATAGCATTGGGCGATGACAAAGCGGGAGACGGGTGACAGGGAACGGTCCACTGCCTGGGCCTGGCCGGTCGGCATCCTGATCGGTCTGGTGATCGGCATCCCCTCGTTCGGTACGAGCGGGGGAGTCGCCTTCGGTGTTGCCATCGGCATCGCCTTCGCGCTCGTCTTCGGGGCGTCCACGAGCCGAAACGGCGCCGGTGGGCGCGGGAGCGACCCCGGCAGCGCGAACGGAAGCGACCCGAACGGCAGCCCGCGCGGCGCCGACGCCGGCCCGAGCGACGATGATCCGCCTTACGGCGCTGGCGGCTCCACCGCTGGCGCTCCGGACACCAGCGGTGCCGGACACGACGCCGACGCTCGGCATCGGCAGTGATCGACTCGAGATCAAGGAAGTCGGGGTGCCGGAGGCTGGAGGACACCCCGACCTGCATGATCTCGAGTGGATCACGAAACGCCGCGAGCGCCGGGGGCGGGGCAGGTGCAGTGAGGACGCCGGGCAGCGTGGCGGAGGCGGTGGCCGTACAGGAGGAGTTGCGGCCGTTGGTCGACCTGGTCGGGCCGGGGCCGGCCGCGCCCACGACGGTGGCCGGCCTGGACGTCGCGTACGCGCAGAGCGGCGACCTGCTCGCGGCGGCCGTGACCGTGCTGGACGCCCGGACGCTGGCGGTCGTCGACGCAGCCGTCAGCGTGGGCCGGCCCGCGTTCGGCTACGTACCGGGGCTGTTCGCCTTCCGTGAGCTACCGGCGCTGCTCGCCGCACTGGACCGGCTGACCACCCGCCCGGAGTTGCTGGTGTGCGACGGGCACGGGCTGGCCCATCCGCGCCGGTTCGGGCTCGCCTGCCACCTGGGGGTGGTCACCGGGCTCCCCGCGCTCGGAGTCGGCAAGACGCCGCTGGTCGGCGAGTGGGCGCCGCCGGCGGCCGAGCGGGGTGCCTGGTCGCCGCTGCGCGACGGGGGCGAGGTGGTCGGACGGGTGCTGCGGACCCGGGACCGGGTCAAGCCGGTCTTCGTCAGCGTCGGGCATCGGATCAGCCTGGAGAACGCGACCGCGCAGGTGCTCGCGTTGACCCCGCGGCACCGACTGCCGGAGACCACCCGCAGTGCCGATCGACTGTGCAGACAGGCGCTGACCGAACACCCGCGCCGGCCCTGACGCGGCACCGAGCGGCCGGTCGCCCGACCGGACTCGGAGCCGCCCCTACTGACCGCTGCCGGCCATGATCGGCTGCTGCGGAATCTCGGCCTCCGGCTCGGGTTTCGCGTCCCGAGGGCGACTCATCCGACCGAGGGCCAGGGCCGTGGCGTAGCCGAACGAGGCGGCAATCGGAAGCCAGACCGGAAGCAGGAGCCGCTCGGCCTCGTCGTCGATCGGATGGGCGACCAACAGGGCCAGGCCGGAGAGGCCGATGCCGATCCACAGGAGAGCGACATCCCGGGCCCGGATGATGAGTACGGCCGCGGCGGTCACGGTGGCCACGGTGGTCAGCGGCGCGATCAGTGTGGCCCGGATCTGGCCCGGCCAGAAGTCCACGTTCTGCTGGAACAGCCAGCTGTACGGATCAGGGATGTCGGGTCTGCGGAAGTGTCTGGTGGCGAAGTCCTGAATGGTCTCGTTGAGCGACGGCAGGGCGAGCAGGTGACTCACCGTGAACCAGGCCGACAGGGTGACCAACCCCAGGGCCGCGGTGACCAGAGCGCCGCGGCGGTTGGCACCGCGAGTGAGCAGAGCGACCAGGCCGGCGACCAGGAGTACCAGCGCCAGCGCCACCCCGTTGGCGGACTTGGCCGCCAGGGTCCAGGCCAGTGCGGGGACGGCGATCAGCAGGCCGGTCAGGGTGCGACCCCTCGTGATGACCATCGCTCCGATCAGCGTGCCGAGGCATCCGGCGAGCATCGCGCCCTCGGCGAGCATCCGGGTGATCCAGAACCCGGTCGGTAGCAGGAAGAGGAGCACTGTGGCAAGGATGCCGACCAGCCTCCTGCGGAGCGCCATCCACGCGGCGAGATACATCAGCAGACCGGTGGTGACCGCGAGCAGCATGGTGGCCGCCACCATGCCGCGCCAGGCTCCGAGCGCCTTGACGAACGGCGCGGCGAGCAGGGGATACCCGGGGCGGCTGTCGAAGATCGCGATGTAGCGCTTGGAGATTCCTTTCTGCGGGTACGAACGGCAGCCCGGACGCAGGCCTCGGTCGACCGCCGAGCGGTTGAGGTCTCGGCAGACCTGCCTGGAGGCACGGGCGGACGCCGTCGGCTCGTCGACCCCGGCGAACATCTGGGCCTGCCTCATGTACCAGTAGCTGTCCCCCGACACGGCGATCCGGCGTGGGTCCTCGTAGCGGACGAGGAAGAGTCCGGCACTGATCGCCACCACGAGCAGCACCCAACACAGCTCGACCAGGCGTGGCTTCGTCGGCCGGAGCCGAGCGGCGAGCGCGGAGCTTCTCGACATCGAACTGTTGTCCATCGTCATTTCACTGTCGCCCTGTGCTGTTGTGGTCGCGAAAGGAGCGTGCGGACGCTGCCGGGATCCCTGACCGGGCCGGAACATCTGGCTGCCGTGTCGGTCGGTCGGCGTACGGTAACAAAAACAGCCCGCTATGGATGGCCCGTCGACGGCGCGTCCGGGCGGCAGGCGCTGGTCGTTGCCGCCGTCGCGCCCGGCGCGATCGCGGTTCGTCCGCCCCCTGTTGCGACGCGCCAGCGGGGGCCGGCACGGAGACGCGGCACACATCCGGGGTGCTCTATGACCAGGTGGCGCGCAGGCCCGGTAGTAACCTGACCGGCGGACCCCACCAGGGGAGGAACGGCGAGGTGATCATGTCGGTACGGCGGCACGCGGCGCGGCTCGCGACGGTCTGCGCGGTGCTGGGCGGACTGCTGGTGCTCGGATCGTCCCCGGCGCTGGCCGAGGGTGACTCGGTCCGGGTGCGTTCGGCCGGCAGTTTCACCGCTGGCGGTTCGACCGGCGGCGTGAACGTGGAGGTACGCAGGCGCACCGCCGGCTGCGTGCTGCCGCGTACCGCCCTCGGGCTGCGGCTGGTGGGGGTCAGTGCCGACCAGGTCGCCGTGCAGGTGAACGCGCAAGGTGAGTGGCGCTCGGTGCCGGTCACCGGCGACGGTGGCAACCTGAACGCCGCGCCGACAATGCTGGGCAGGGCCCTCTGCAAGGGCAAGACCGTCACCGTCCGCTACCGGGTCGCGTTCGCGGCGGGCACGCCGAACGGCCGGCTGGTCGTGACGGGTGAGGCGACCAACGCGTCCGGCCAGGCGCTCGGCCGGGGCAGCGACTCGTCCCGGGTGGTCGGTGGCCAGGCCACCGGGTCGCCGTCGCCGACGAGGAAGCCGTCGCCCACTCCCAGCGCGACCACGGCGCCCGCGAGCACCGACGTCGAGCCGGCCCTGGCCGCCGCGGTGGGCACTGGCGGCACGCGGACGACCGCCGCGGAGGCGACGTCCTCCGGTGGGTCGAAGGCGTTGTTGTTCGGCATCGGCATGGTCGCCGTCGGGCTGCTGCTGATCGTCCTGCTGGTCCGCCGTTCACGGCAGGACAAGGCGTCGGACCCGGTGGCGCCGACCGTTCCGCTGCCGCGCAACCCCGGTGGCACCACCTACCGCTCCGGGGCGCCGGGCCCGACCCCACCGCCGGCCGGTGCGGTGTACGGCAAGCAGCCCGCCGCGTCCGGATCGGTGTACGGCACCCGCCCGCCCGAGCCGCCCGCCGCTGCCGCCGGCCCGGCCGCCTCGGTTCCGCCGCGGCCCGGGACCCCGCCGGACGAGGCCGACGGTGGCGACCACACCACCGTCATGCCCCGGCTCCCCGGCTGAGCCAGGAAGCGCCGCGCCGCTCCGATACGCTCAGGTCCGTTGACGACCTGTGCCCGAGGAGTGAACCCGGTGTCTGAGCTGTCCCAGATCGTGAAGGCGTACGACGTCCGAGGGACGGTGCCGGACCAGTGGGACGAGCGGGCCGCCGAGGCGCTGGGTGCGGCCTTCACCCAGTTGCTCAACACCACCGACGAGCCGGGTGACGCCGTCGTCGTCGGGCACGACATGCGCGCCACCTCGCCCGGCCTGGCCGCCGCCTTCGCCGCCGGCGTACGCGCCGAGGGGCGCTCGGTGATCGAGATCGGGCTGGCCAGCACCGATCTGCTCTACTTCGCCTCCGGCTCGCTGGACCTGCCGGGGGCGATGTTCACCGCCAGTCACAACCCGGCCCAGTACAACGGCATCAAGATGTGTCGCTCCGGTGCCCGGCCGATCGGGCAGGACAGCGGGCTCGCCGAGATCCGGGACCGGGCGCAGGCGCTGCTGGACTCGGGCGTGTCCCGTCCGGCCGGCGCGCCGACCCAGCCGGCGGACCGCCGCGACCTGCTCCCCGACTACGCCGCCTACCTGCGCAAGCTGGTCGACCTCTCCACCATCCGGCCGCTGAAGGTGGTGGTCGACGCCGGCAACGGGATGGGTGGGTTCACCGTTCCGACCGTGCTCGGCGACGCCGCGCTCTCCGCGCTGCCGCTGCAGATCGTGCCGCTCTACTTCGAGCTGGACGGCACCTTCCCCAACCACGAGGCCAACCCGCTGGACCCGGCGAACCTGGTCGACCTGCAGCGTGCGGTGGTCGAGCACGGCGCGGACATCGGGCTGGCCTTCGACGGCGACGCCGACCGGTGCTTCGTGGTCGACGAGCGCGGCGAGCCGGTCTCGCCGTCGGCGATCACCGCCCTGGTCGCCGCCCGCGAGCTGGCCAAGCACCCGGGCTCCACGGTCATCCACGGCGTGATCACCTCCCGCGCGGTGCCGGAGATCATTCGCGAGCACGGCGGGGAGCCGGTGGTGGCCCGGGTGGGACACTCCTTCATCAAGGCCGAGATGGCCCGGACCAACGCCATCTTCGGCGGCGAGCACTCGGCGCACTACTACTTCCGGGACTTCTGGTTCGCCGACACCGGGATGCTCGCCGCCATGCACACGCTGGCCGCGCTCGGCGAGCAGTCGTTGCCGCTGTCGGTGCTGGCCGCCGAGTACGAGCGGTACGTGGCCTCCGGCGAGATCAACTCGACGGTGGCCGACCAGGCCGCGGCGGTGGCCGAGGTGCGGGCCGCGTACCCGGAGGCGGAGGTCGACGAGCTGGACGGGCTCACCCTGCGCTTCCCCGATGGCGCCTGGTTCAACCTGCGCGCCTCCAACACCGAGCCGCTGCTGCGGCTCAACGTCGAGGCCCCTGGCCGGGATCGGATGATCTCGCTCCGTGACGAGGTGCTCGACCGGGTTCGCCGATAAGATCGCCTGCGCCGGTCGGCACCGCCGCCGGTGAAGCCGCACACGTGGAAGGAGCCGCGCACATGGCCTTGGATCCGCAGTTGCTCGAGATCCTCGCCTGTCCGGACACGCACCACGCCCCGCTGGACTACGACGCCCAGGCGCAGACGCTGACCTGCACGGAGTGCGGCCGGATCTTCGAGGTCCGCGACGACGTGCCGGTGCTGCTGCTCGACGAGGCGCGTGGCGGCCCCGGGCAGCAGTCATGATCGACGGTACGGCCGGGGTCAGCGGCCGCCGCGAAGCCGACGAGGCGCTGCTGGACAACCCCGACGCGCTGGCCGAGCACGACCCGGGCGGCATGCTGCGGCACACCGCCTCGGCTGGTGCCCAGGTACGCGAGACGGCGGCGCTGGCCGCCGAGGCGAACCTGTCGGCGCTCGCCGACGAGGGGCGGCCCCGGGCGGTGGTCATCGCCGGCATCGGCACCGCCGGACGGACCGGGGACGTGCTGGCCACCGTGGCCGGGCCGCGCTGCCCGGTCCCGGTCATCCCGCACCGCAGCGCCGGCGTGCCCGGCTGGGTCGGCGCGGCCGACGTGGTGATCGCGATCAGCGCCTCGGGCCGCAGTCCGGAGGCGCTCGGCGCCGCCGAGGCGGCCCACCGGCGCGGCGCGCGGCTGGTCGCCGTGGGCGCCCCCGACTCGCAGTTGCAGTCGGTGGCCGAGCGGGCGCGGGCGCCGTTCATCCCGGTGCCCCGGCGTGCCCCGGCCCGGGCCAGCCTCTGGGCGCTCACCGTGCCGGTCCTGCTCGCCGCCCGTAGCCTCGGGCTGGTGAAGGTCAACGAGGCGGATCTGGCGGAGACGGCGGCGCGGCTCGACGCGGACGCCGACCGCTGCCGGCCGACCGCCGAGTCCTTCGTCAACCCGGCGAAGTCGCTGGCGCTGGGTCTGGCCGGCTCGGTTCCGATCGTCTGGGGCTCGTCGCCCCTGGCCACCGTGGCGGCCCGCCGGTTCGGTGACACCCTGTCGGCCAACGCCCGCTACCCGGTGGTCACCGGCGCGCTCGGCGAAGCTGGCCGGGGCCGGGTGGGGCTGCTCGACGGGGTCTTTGGCGGCCTGGCCGAGGGGGAGCGGGACATCTTCGCCGACCCGGCCGAGGACGACGGCGAGGGCACCCGGCTGCGGCTGGTGCTGCTGCGCGACGGCGGCCTCAACGCCGAGGACGACACCGACGAGCCCCTGGCGGTGGAGGAGCGCCGCGCGGACGCGGTGCAGACCCTGGCCGAGCGGCGCGGCGTGCGCTGCGACGTGGTGACCGCCGAGGGCGGTTCCGCGCTGGAGCGGCTCGCCTCGCTGATCGCCGTGCCGGACTTCGCCTCGATCTACCTCGCCCTGGCTCACGGTCTGGACCCGATGGCGGTACCAGCCATCACCGAAATGAAGGAGCTGTCGAACCAGTGAGCGAGCGAACCATCCCCCGAGCCGGTGCGGTCCGGTCTGTCGCGGCCGGGACGGAGGCGGTGGCGTGAGCGCCAACGGCGGGACGAAGGCGATCATCGCCGCACTGCTGGCGAATGTCGGCATCGCCGTCACCAAGTTCGTCGCGTTCCTGCTGACCGGCTCGTCGTCGATGCTGGCCGAGTCGATCCACTCGGTCGCCGACTCCGGCAACCAGGCGCTGCTGCTGCTCGGCGGCAAGCGGGCCAAGCGGGCGGCCACCCCCCAGCACCCCTTCGGTTACGGCCGTGAGCGCTACGTCTACGCGTTCATCGTGTCCATCGTGCTGTTCAGCCTCGGTGGTCTTTTCGCGCTGTACGAGGCGTACCACAAGTGGAGCCACAAGGAGGGCATCACCGAGTGGCATTGGGTGCCGGTCGCCGTGCTGGTGGCGGCGATCGTCATGGAATCGTTCTCCTTCCGGACGGCGATCAAGGAGTCCAACCACCTCCGGGGCAACCAGTCCTGGGTGCGCTTCATCCGCCGGGCCAAGGCGCCCGAGCTGCCGGTGGTGCTGCTGGAGGACTTCGGCGCGCTGGTCGGCCTGGTCTTCGCGCTCTTCGGCGTGGGCATGACGCTGATCACCGGCAACGGCCGGTGGGACGCGGCGGGCACCGCCATGATCGGCATCCTGCTGGTGACCATCGCCATCGTGCTGGCCATCGAGACCAAGAGCCTGCTGCTCGGTGAGGGCGCCGAACCGGCCGACCTGGCCGCCATCGAGCGGGCCATCACCGAGGGTTCGGAGGTCGACCGGATCATCCACATGAAGACGCTCTACCTCGGGCCCGAGGAGCTGATGGTGGCGGCGAAGATCAGCGTGCCGCGCTGCGAGGACGCCGAGACGGTGGCCCGGGGCATCAACGCGGTCGAGGCCCGGATCCGCGCCGCCGTGCCGATCGCCCGGGTGATCTACCTGGAGCCGGACATCTACAGCGCCGCGGCCGAGCGTGCCGGCACCGGGGCCGCCGCCGACACCGCCACACCGCAGTCGCAGGACGCGTCGGGCGAGGTGGCCGGGCGGCCCGGGAGCTGACCTGTGGAGTTGTTGTACGGGCAGATCCGGGACTACGCCTGGGGTTCCCGCTCGGCGATCGCCGAGTTGCAGGGGCGGTCGGTGCCCAGCGCCGGCCCGGAGGCCGAGCTGTGGCTGGGCGCCCACCCGGGCGCCCCGGCCAGCGTGGAGCGGGCCGGCGTCCGGGTGAGCCTCTGCGACCTGCTGCTCGCCGAGCCGGGCCACTGGCTCGGCGAGCGCGGGATGGACAGGTTCGGCACCCGGCTGCCGTTCCTGCTCAAGGTGCTCGCGGCCGACGCCCCGTTGAGCCTGCAGGCCCACCCGGACGCCGAGCAGGCCCGCGCCGGGCACGAGGCGGACGCGGTGCGCGCCGCCGGGCTGCGCAACTACGTCGACCCGTACCACAAGCCGGAGTTGCTGGTCGCACTCACTCCGTTCGAGGCGCTCTGCGGGTTCCGTGACCCGGCGGTGTCGGCCGAGGCGCTGGCCGCGTTCGGCGTACCGGAGCTGGCGCCGGTGGTGGACGCGCTGCGGACCGGGCCGGCGGGCCTGCGGGCGGCGGTGCGCACGCTGCTGGCCTGGCCGGTCGAGCGGCGGGTGGACCTGCTGGCGGCGGTGGTGGCGACGCCGGCCGACAGCCCGGACGCGGCCCTGGCCCGGGAGTTGGCGGCGGTGTACCCGGCGGATCCGGGGGTGCTGGTGGCCCTGCTGCTCAACCACGTCCGGCTGGTGCCGGGGGAGGCGATCTGGATGCCGGCCGGCAACCTGCACGCCTACCTGCGCGGCTGCGGGGTGGAGATCATGGCGGCCAGTGACAACGTGCTGCGCGGTGGTCTCACCCCCAAGCGGGTGGACGCCGAGGAGCTGCTGCGGGTGCTGCGCTTCGAGGTGCTCGACCAGCCGGTGTGCGGCGCGCGACCGGTGGCTCCCGGGGTGGACTGCTGGCCGGTGCCGGTGGACGACTTCGCGCTGCACCGGGTGCGGGTCTCCGCGGAGGTGCCGTCGGTCACGCTGACGCAGCCGGGGCCCCGGGTGGTGCTCTGCGCCGCCGGGTCGGTCACCGTGGACGACGGGCTCGGCGCGGTGACGCTCGCCTCGGGCCAGGCCGGGATCGGCACCGCGGGCGGCGGGCCGTTGCGGATCAGTGGCGACGGCGCGGCGTACGTGGCCACGTCCGGGCTGCGTTGAGCCCTGGAACAAGTCCGACTTTCCCGGAATAGGTTGACGGCCGACTGGCGCAGTGTGACTCTATGAGTACGCAGCGTTATCGCGACGACGGTCCGAGAACGTGCGGGGAACCAAACCGGGGGGATGCGCGGGGCGGCCGGAACGTGGGCGGGAAACCGTCCATGACCGACCGCCCCGTGCGCTGTCCGCCGACCGTCCACTGGCGCTCGCCGCGACCGTCCCCCGCCCCGCACCGCCGGCGCGCGTAAGGTGGAGGGTCGGCGCAGCACATCGTTCGACAGGAGCTTCCATGACCAGCACCCTCCCGGCGTCCGCAAGCGGCACGCCGTCCGAGGCCCGGCCGAGCACTCTCGCCGAGGGCGACTACAAGGTGGCGGATCTGTCGCTCGCCGAGTTCGGGCGCAAGGAGATCCAACTCGCCGAGCACGAGATGCCCGGCCTGATGTCGATCCGCCGTGAGTTCGCCGAGGCGCAGCCGCTCGCCGGCGCGCGGATCACCGGCTCGCTGCACATGACCATCCAGACCGCCGTCCTGATCGAGACGCTGGTGGCCCTCGGTGCGCAGGTGCGGTGGGCGTCCTGCAACATCTTCTCCACCCAGGACCACGCCGCCGCGGCGATCGTGGTCGGCCCGGAGGGCACCCCCGAGGCGCCGGCCGGCGTTCCGGTGTACGCCTGGAAGGGCGAGACTCTGCCGGAGTACTGGTGGTGCACCGAGCAGGTGCTCACCTGGCCGGACGGGCAGGGCCCCAACATGATCCTCGACGACGGTGGCGACGCCACCCTGCTCGTGCACAAGGGTGCCGAGTTCGAGAAGGCCGGCGTCGTCCCGCCGGTCGAGTCCGCCGACTCCGAGGAGTACGCGGTCATCCTCGAGCTGCTGCACCGCTCGCTCGGCGAGGACGGCCAGCGCTGGACCCGGATCGCCGCGGGCATCAAGGGTGTGACCGAGGAGACCACCACCGGCGTGCACCGGCTCTACGAGATGCACCGTGCCGGCACCCTGCTCTTCCCGGCCATCAACGTCAACGACTCGGTGACCAAGAGCAAGTTCGACAACAAGTACGGCTGCCGGCACTCGCTGATCGACGGCATCAACCGGGCCACCGACGTGCTGATCGGCGGCAAGATGGCCGTCGTCATGGGCTACGGCGACGTGGGCAAGGGCTGCGCGGAGTCGCTGCGCGGCCAGGGCGCCCGGGTCGTGGTGACCGAGGTCGACCCGATCTGCGCGCTCCAGGCGGCGATGGACGGTTACCAGGTCGCCACCCTGGACGACGTGGTCGAGCAGGCGGACATCTTCATCACCGCCACCGGCTGCTTCAACGTCATCACCAACGAGCACATGGCCCGGATGAAGCACCAGGCCATCGTCGGCAACATCGGCCACTTCGACAACGAGATCGACATGGCCGGTCTCGCGAAGCGCTCCGACGTGGAGCGGGTCAACATCAAGCCGCAGGTGGACCTCTGGCGCTTCGCTGACGGGCACGCCATCATCGTGCTCTCCGAGGGCCGCCTGCTGAACCTCGGCAACGCCACCGGGCACCCGAGCTTCGTGATGTCCAACTCGTTCAGCAACCAGGTCATCGCCCAGATCGAGCTGTACACCAAGACCGAGGAGTACCCGATCGGCGTGTACGTGCTGCCCAAGCACCTGGACGAGAAGGTGGCCCGGCTGCACCTGGCCGCGCTCGGCGCCAAGCTGAGCACCCTGACCAAGGAGCAGGCCTCCTACCTCGGGGTCTCCACCGAGGGTCCGTTCAAGCCGGACCACTACCGCTACTGATCGACGTACGCGAACCGGGTCGGCTGTCCGCAGCCGGCCCGGTTCGTCATGTCCACCGGTCGATCAGCGGCGTTGCCGGCGGGTGGGGCGCACCCAGGTCCAGACGCACCAGACGAGCCAGCTCACCGACACGACGGTCGCCAGCGTCCGCAGTCGCAGGGCGCTGAGCAGCAGCACCACGGCCAGCACCGCGAGCCAGGGCAGGAAGGCCTTCACGGCGGCGATCCTGCCACAGCCGTTCGACGGGTGGCGGATCGCCGATCTGCCGGGGTCGGGCGGCGTCCGGGTGGCGCAGCCATGAACGACTTGACGGGGCCCCTGAACTGGTAGAAGGTATGCCTGCCCTAAGTTAGCTGAGGCGTACCTAACGATCACGGAGTTCCGATGTTCGCCACCTACCTGATCGGCCTGCGGGAAGGCCTGGAAGCGACCCTCGTGGTCAGCATCCTGGTGGCCTTCCTGGTGAAGTCGCAGCGCCGGGACCGGTTGCCCCAGGTCTGGGCGGGTGTCGGCCTGGCGGTGGCGCTGTCGGTGCTGTTCGGCTGGCTGATCGAGTACACCTCGACCACGCTGCTGGCCCGCTCCGAGGACCGGGAGCTGTTCGAGGCCATCACCTCCGTCGCGGCCGTGGTCTTCGTCACCTGGATGATCTTCTGGATGCGCCGGGCCGCCCGGACCATCGCCGGCGAGCTGCGCGGCAAGCTCACCGAGGCGCTGGCGGTCGGTTCGCTGGCCGTCGCCGGGATGGCCTTCCTCGCGGTGATCCGCGAAGGGCTGGAGACCGCGCTGATCTTCTACTCCGCCGCCCAGGGCGCGGCCGGCGACAGCGGCCCGCTGCTCGCGCTGATCGGCGGCATCGTCACCGCCGTGGTGATCGGCGTGCTGCTCTACGCCAGCGCCCTGCGGATCAACCTCGGCAAGTTCTTCACCTGGACCGGCGCGCTGCTGATCCTGGTTGCGGCCGGCATCCTCAAGTACGGCGTGCACGACTTCCAGGAGGCCGGTGTCCTGCCCGGCCTGAACGACCTGGCCTTCGATATCACCACCGTGCTCGACCCGAGCACCTGGTACGCGGCCCTGCTCGCCGGCATGTTCAACATCACCCCCGCGCCCACCGTGCTGGAGACGATCGCCTGGGTCGCGTACGCCGTGCCGGTCCTGGTGCTCTTCCTGCGCCCGGCCCGCCGCAAGCCGTCGCCGGCCGCGCCCGCCTCGACGGGCGCCGCTGCCACCAGGACCACCGGGGCCGAGGATGCCGAGCCGGCGTCCGCGCCGTCGACGACGGGCGCCGCTGCCACCAAGACCACCGAGGCCGAGGCCGAAGCGGCGTCCGCGCCGCAGCGGGCCTGACCCGACGAGGAGAGACAGCTCAGATGCGTACCACCCGATTCCTGGCGCTGGGCGCCGCTGGTGTGCTGGCCGCGGCCGGTGTGGCCGGATGCTCCGACGCCAAGGAGGGCGACGCGGCGGCGGCCGGTGGCCCGATCGTCGTCAAGGCCACCGACACGGCCTGTGAGGTCGGCAGCACCGACCTCGCCGCCGGAGCCGCCACCTTCAAGATCACCAATTCCGGCGCCAAGGTGACGGAGTTCTACGTCTACGCCTCCGGCGACCGGGTGATGGGCGAGGTGGAGAACATCGCTCCCGGGCTGAGCCGTGAGCTGCGGGTGGAGCTGCCGGCCGGCACGTACGAGACGGCCTGCAAGCCGGGCATGAGCGGCAAGGGCATCCGGGGCGCGCTGAAGGTCAGCGGATCGGCCCAGCCGCTCACCGCCGACGCCGCCCTGGCCGGCGCCACGGAGAACTACCAGCGCTACGTCAAGAGCCAGACCGCCGCGCTGCTGGAGAAGACCGAGGAGTTCGTCGCCGCGGTCAAGGCCGGCGACGTGGCCAAGGCCAAGGCGCTCTACCCGGTGGCCCGCACCTACTGGGAGCGGATCGAGCCGGTGGCGGAGATCTTCGGCGACCTCGACCCCAAGATCGACGGCCGCGAGGAGGTCATCGAGGAGGGGATGGAGTTCACCGGCTTCCACCGGATCGAGAAGGACCTCTGGCAGTCCGGCGACATCAGCAAGGACGGCCCGATCGCCGACCGGCTGCTGGTCGACGTCAAGGAGATCGTGGCCAAGGCCAACGCCGAGAAGCTCTCGCCGCTCCAGCTCGCCAACGGGGCCAAGGAACTGCTCGACGAGGTGGCCAGCGGCAAGATCACCGGCGAGGAGGACCGCTACTCGCACACCGACCTGTGGGACTTCTCCGCCAACCTGGAGGGTTCCGAGGCGGCGATCGCCGCGCTCCGCCCCGCGCTGGAGCAGCGCTCGCCGGAGCTGGTGAAGCAGCTGGACGCCGAGTTCGTGAACGTCGAGGCGCTGCTCGGCAAGCACCGCGACGGCGACGGCTGGAAGCTGCACACCGCGCTGAGCAAGGCCGAGCTCAAGGAACTCTCCGACGGCATCAACGCGCTGGCGGAGCCGATCAGCAAGGTCGCCGCGGTCGTCGCCCGGTGACCGTACGTCAGGGAGAGTCGAGTCGATGAGCGGGAGCAGGGTGACCCGACGGCGGGCGATCACGCTCGCCGGGGCCGGGGTGGCCGGAGTCGCCGGCGTGGCCGCCGGTGCGGGGGCGTTGATCAGCGGTTCTCGTGATGAGGCCGCCGCCAGCGACCACCCGGCCGGTGCGGTGCCGTTCCACGGTGAGCACCAGGCCGGCATCGTGACGCCGGCCCAGGACCGGCTGCACTTCGTCGCCTTCGACGTGATCACCAAGGACCGCGCCCGGCTGGTCGCGCTGCTCGAGGAGTGGACCGCGGCGGCGCTGCGGATGACCACCGGCCGCGACGCCGGGGTGCTCGGCGCGGTCGGCGGGATGCCGGAGGCCCCGCCGGACGACACCGGCGAGGCGCTCGGCCTGCCCCCGTCGCAGCTCACCCTGACCATCGGCTTCGGGCCGACGCTGTTCCGCGACGCCGACGGCCGGGACCGGTTCGGCATCGCCGACCGGCGCCCGGCCGCCCTGGCCGAGTTGCCGAAGTTCCCCGGCGACGCGTTGCAGCCGCAGATCTCCGGCGGCGACCTCTGCGTGCAGGCCTGCTCCAACGACCCGCAGGTTGCGGTGCACGCGATCCGCAACCTGGCCCGCATCGGCATGGGGGTGGTCAGCGTGCGCTGGTCGCAGCTCGGCTTCGGCCGTACCTCGTCCACCTCCCGCGACCAGGCCACTCCTCGTAACCTGTTCGGCTTCAAGGACGGCACCGCCAACCTCAAGGCCGAGGACGCCGACCTGCTGCGCGACCAGTTGTGGGTGCAGCCGGGCGACGGGCCGGACTGGATGACCGGCGGCTCGTACCTGGTCACCCGCAAGATCCGGATGCTGGTGGAGACCTGGGACCGGACGTCGTTGGCCGAGCAGGAGGAGATCGTCGGCCGGACCAAGGGCAGCGGCGCGCCGCTGGGCCGCAGCGCCGAGTTCGACGAGCCGGACTTCGCCGCCCGCCGGGACGACGGGCAGCCGGTGATCCCCGAGCATGCCCACGTCACGCTCGCCCATCCCAGCCGGAACAACGGCGCTCACCTGCTGCGCCGGGGCTACAACTTCGTGGACGGGTCGGACGGCCTCGGCCGGCTCGACGCCGGGCTCTTCTTCATCGCCTACCAGCGCGATCCGCGCCGGCAGTTCGTGCCGATCCAGACCCAGCTGGCCCGCCACGACGTGATGAACGAGTACCTGCGGCACGTCTCCAGCGGCCTGTTCGCCTGCCCGCCCGGCGTTCGCGACGGCGGCGACCACTGGGGTCGGGCGCTCTTCTCCTGACCCGCCGCGCCGCCGGTCCGGAACCCGACCGTCCCGCCCGCGCGGGTGACGGTGGCGCGGGATGGCCCCGACGGGGGATCATGGTTGCGTCCGGTCGGGTACGCCCACCGGACCCCGCACCGCGTGGCGCCGCCGCCACGGGTCGCTGTGGCAAGCTTGCCGGCGGCGACATCCGTGCCGGGTGACGCCGGTCCCACCGAATTGAATGGGGATGGAATATTAATCCCATGAGAGCCCGGGTCCTGGTGGTCGACGACGACCCCGCACTCGCCGAGATGCTCGGCATCGTGCTGCGCAGCGAAGGCTTCCTGCCCTCGTTCGTGGCCGACGGCGAGCGGGCACTGGCGGCGTTCCGTGACAGCCGGCCCGACATCGTGCTGCTCGACCTGATGCTGCCCGGAATGAGCGGCATCGACGTGGCCCGGGCGATCCGGACCGAGTCCGGCGTGCCGATCGTCATGCTGACCGCCAAGAGCGACACCGTCGACGTGGTCCTCGGCCTCGAGTCCGGCGCCGACGACTACGTGGTCAAGCCGTTCAAGCCCAAGGAGCTGGTCGCCCGGATGCGGGCCCGACTGCGCCGGGGCGAGGACGTGGCACCGGAGATGCTGACCATCGGGCCGCCCGGCAACCAGATCACCATCGACGTGCCGGCCCACACGGTGAGCCGCAACGGCGAAGAGGTGAAGCTGACTCCGCTGGAGTTCGACCTGCTGGTCGCGCTCGCCCGCAAGCCGCGCCAGGTCTTCACCCGCGAGGTGCTGCTCGAGCAGGTCTGGGGTTACCGGCACGCCGCCGACACCCGCCTGGTCAACGTGCACGTGCAGCGGCTGCGCGCCAAGATCGAGCCAGATCCGGAGCGGCCGGAAATCATCCTCACCGTGCGGGGCGTGGGCTACAAGGCGGGGACCGGATAGCCTGGTCACACTGTGTCGACCTCCCCGCTCCCGCACCCCTCGGCCACGGCTCCCCGCCGGCGTGGCACCGGCCGGGAGCTGTGGCGCGTCCTGGCCGGTCGTGCCGCCCGGCTGATCGCCGGTGTGCACCAGACCTGGCGTCGCTCCCTCCAGGTGCGGGTGGTCACCATCACGCTGGTCGCCTCCAGCCTGCTGGTCGGTGGGTTCGCGTTCCTGATCGCTGACAAGATCACCAGCATCCTGCTGGAGAACGCCCGCACCGACGTCCGGCAGCGGCTGGACAGCGGCGCTAAGTACGCGGCCAAGCAGGTCAACCTCTACGGTCAGCCGCAGGAGGCGCAGCTCCAGGAGACCATCGACGGCACGGTCAACTACCTGGCCGGTGGTGACCCCCAGCAGACCAGCGGGGTGGTGGTGGCGATCACCGCCGACGGCTATCCGGAGCTCCTCCAGCCCCGCACCGCACCGGCGGCGAACATCCAGCCGTTGATCAGCCAGGAGTTGCGGGCCGCCGTGGCGGACGGCAAGGTGGCCAGCCAGATCCGCACCGGGCGGCTCACCGGGCACTCGACGAAGTACCTGGTGTACGGCTCGCCGGTGCCCACCCAGTTCGGCCAGATCGAGATCTACTACCTGGTCCCACTGACCCGGCAGGACGAGACCGCCGCCGACGCCCGGGCGACCGTGGTCGCCACCGGTGTCGCCCTGGTGGTTCTGCTCGGGCTGCTCGCCGCGCTGGTCACCCGGCTGGTGGTGAACCCGGTCCGGGTCGCCGCGCGGACCGCCCAGCGGCTCTCCGCCGGCCTGCTGGACCAGCGGATGGTGGTCAACGGGGAGGACGACCTGGCCCTGCTCGCGGCCTCGTTCAACCAGATGGCGACCAACCTGCAACGGCAGATCCTGCGCCTGGAGGAGATGTCCCGGTTGCAGCGCCGGTTCACGTCCGACGTCTCGCACGAGCTGCGGACCCCGTTGACCACGGTCCGGATGGCCGCCGACCTGATCTTTGCCGAGCGCGACGAGTTCGACCCGGCGGTGGCCCGCAGCGCCGAACTGCTCCAGGCCGAACTGGACCGGTTCGAGGAGTTGCTGACCGACCTGCTGGAGATCAGCCGCTTCGACGCCGGCTTCGCCATGCTCGACGCCGAGCCGACCGACCTGGTGCCGGTGGTGCACCGGGTGGTGGACCGGCTGGCCGGGCTGGCCGAGCGGGTCGGCGTCCCGATCGAGCTGGACCTGCCCGACACGCCGGTGATCGCCGAGGTCGACCCCCGCCGGGTCGAGCGGGTGCTGCGCAACCTGGTCGGCAACGCGGTGGAGCACGGTGAGGCCCGTCCGGTGTTGATCACTCTCGGGATCGACGACACCGCCGTCGCGATCACCGTTCGCGACCACGGGGTGGGGCTCAAGCCGGGCGAGGAGAAGTTGGTGTTCAACCGGTTCTGGCGGGCCGACCCGTCCCGGGCCCGGCAGACCGGTGGCACCGGCCTGGGCCTGTCGATCAGCCTGGAGGACGCCCGGCTGCACGGCGGCTGGCTGGAGGCGTGGGGCGCGCCCGGGCAGGGTGCCCAGTTCCGGCTCACCCTGCCCGCCCGGGCCGGTGACCGGCTGACCACCTCGCCCCTGCGCCTGGTGCCCGCCGACGCCGCGCTGCCCTTCGGCGGCCCGCGGGACGGTGGCCCGCTGGCCATCGGGCCGGGGACGGGCGGCGCGCTGGCGATCGGCCCGGCTCCGGGCACCGGCGAGCACCGGGCGGAGGCGCGCTCGTGAGGCATTGGAGACTGGTGGGCGCGCTCTGCGGCGTGTTGCTGCTCGGCGGCGCCGGTTGCGGCATCCCGGCGGAGTCCGACGTGACGGTGGAGCGCCGGGGCGTCACCGCCACGGAGGCCGGCTCGGCCAACGGCGGCGGCAGCGAGCCACCGTCGCCCACGGCCAGCGGCACCGACAACGAGGCGTTCGTGCGCAACTTCCTGGCCGCGCCAGCGGGGGACGCGGACCGGGCCCATGAGCGGGTCAAGCAGTTCGTCGCGCCGGAGCACCGGGCCCGGTTGGAGGTCAAGAAGGGTGGCGAGGTCGGGCTGACCGTGGTCCGGCTGCGCGACCAGCCGGTCTTCACCGGCAACAGCGACTCGACCACCACGGTGCGGATCGCGGTGCAGCAGATCGGTGTGCTGCGGGCCAACGGCACCCTCGTCCCGCCGGTGGCCACCGAGACGGAGTACAAGTTCCGGCTGCGCAGCGCCGCACCCAGCGGCGCCGGCGACGACGACCGGACCGGGCTGTACGTCCTCGACCCGCCGAAGGTGCTGCTGCTCAGTGACGCCGCCCTCCAGCAGTACTACCGGGACGCGCCGATCTACTTCTGGAACTCCGACCGCACCCAGCTCGTGCCCGACCAGCGCTACCTGCCGCTCGCCGTGCCGAAGGAGCGCCGGGTCAACGAGGTGGTGAAGTGGCTGGTCGGCGGCCCCTCGGACTGGCTGCGCCCCGGTGTGGTCGGCCTTCCGGAGCGCACCGAGATGATCAACAATGCCACCGGAGTGGACGGCCGGTGGGAGGTCAACCTGGACATGCCCGGCGACGACCAGGACCGGATCGACCAGCTGATCACCCAGATCGCCCATTCGCTCGGCGACCTGCCGGGTGTGCTGGAGTTGAAGATCCGCAACAACCCGCAGCCGGTGCAGGATCTCATTGAGCGCCGACGGTCGGAGCAGCTCTACCAGATCCCCGACAGCCCGCAGCGGTTCTGTGTGTACGACGGATCCATCCACCCGCTCGCCTTCGCCGGTGAAGCGGGCGGCACGGTGCCGTTGGCGGCCGAGGTCAACCGCAACGTCGTCTCCGCCGGGATCGGCCGGAAGTCCAACGGCGAGATCTTCGCCGCCCTGGTGCGGACCGCCAGCAAGGGCCGGCAGCGGCTCGCCGTGGGCACCGGCACCGATCCGGTCGCCGTGTTCAACCAGGGTAGGTCGGAGTTCACCTCGATCAGCCGTCCGGTCTGGCTGCGTGCGGCCGACTCCCGGCTCGCGCAGGGCCTGGTGGTGGCGGACGGCAGGCTCTACCGCTTCGACCAGAGCGGCCGTACGGACCCGGTGTCGCTCAACCTGCCCTCGGCCGCGGTCACGGCGGTGGCCACCTCGCTGGACGGCCAACGGGTCGCCCTGGTGGCCGGCGGCCGGCTCTACGTCGCGGCGGTCAACCGGGACGGGGGCGGGGTCTCCATCGGCCCGCCCCGGCAACTGGTGACCTCGCTGACCGCCCTCACCGCGGTGGACTGGGTCCAGGAGAACCGCCTGGTGGTGGCCGGCACGGCCGGTCAGCCGGCGATCTACGAGATCGGTGTGGACGGCGCGCTGGAGACGCCGCTGAAGACCGACGTCGGCGCCAAGGTCAACCATCTGTCGGCGTACCCGAGCAACCCGACGGCGCTGCTGCCCAGCGCGGCGTTCATGTACGACGCGAACGGCGTGGCCTATCGCAGCAGCCCGTTCGACCGGATCCAGCCGGACCAGGTGCGCCAGACCGCGCCGCCGGCCAACGGGGCCCGGCCCGGCAACCCGTCCGCCCCCTTCTTCATCTACTGACGCCGTGCGTGGCCTCGCCGGGCTCTGGGCCGACCTGGGCGACCTGGTGCTGCCGGTGGACTGCGCGGGTTGCCGGGAGCGCCGGCCCGGCCTGCGCCACGGTGTCTGCCCGGCCTGCGTGACGGCACTGGGGGCGCTGCGCCCACGGGTGGTACGTCCGACACCCGCCCCGCCGGGCCTGCGTCGCCCTCGGCCCGTACGCCGGCCGCTACGTGAGGCGCTGCTGGCGTACAAGGAACACGGTCGGCACGGGCTGGCTCGTCCGCTGGGCGCGCTGCTGGCCGAGGTGGTGGCCGCCGCGGTCGGCCCGGCCCGGCCCGCCCGGTGGCGCTGGTCCCGGTGCCGGACACTGCCGCGGCGGCCCGGGCCCGCTACGGCGACCACCTGGACCGGCTGGCCCGGCACTGCGCCGCCCGGCTCAGCCGGGCCGGCTGGCCGGTCTGGGTGCAGCGCCCGCTGCGCGCCCTGCCCCGCCCGGACTCGGTGACCCTGGGCAGCGCCGGCCGGGCGGCGGCGGCGGAGGCGGCGTTCCGGCCCCGAGCCGCCCGCCGGCCGGCCCGGAGGGGCCCGCAGCCGGTGGTGGTGCTGCTGGACGACATCGTCACCACCGGGGTCACCCTGGCCGCGGCGGCCCGGACGCTGACGGCCACCGGATCGGCACCCACTGTCGCGGCGGTGCTCGCGGCGACCGAGAAACGACGCCTTTCGTAACCCTTCGTGTTTCCGTTTCACCCGTTGGTGTATGAGCTGCGAAAAATCCCCGGCGGTCTCGGCGACATGGGGTGACTGCCGGGCAAACAGGAGTTAGCGTTTCGCTGTCGGGGGTAGGAGGTTCTTCCCACCCGCCCCCGGCGGTGAGAGGAGGCGTAGCCGCATGACCGGTCGACGCCGAATGGGGCTTCCCAGGGCGCTCGACCGGGTGACCGGAACGAAGACCGTCCGAACAAGGGAGGTCACATGGACATCGTGGTCAAGGGCCGTAATGTCGAAGTGCCGGACCATTACCGAGTGCACGTAGCCGAGAAACTCGCGAAGATCGAACGCTACGATCACAAACTTATTCGTGTCGATGTCGAGCTGTTTCACGAGCGCAATCCACGCCAGGCCGACCACTGCCAACGGGTGGAGATCACCTGCGTGTCCCGCGGCCCAGTGATCAGAGCCGAGGCCTGCACGAACGACTTCTACAGTGCGCTCGATGCGGCGATCGCCAAGCTCGACACCCGGCTGCGCCGCGCGGCCGACCGCCGGCGCGTACACCGCGGCCGGCACGCGCCGATCTCCGTCGCCGCCGCCACCGCCGACCTACCGGTCGCGGACCTGGTCGCCGCCCCGCTGGCCGCGCCGTCCGACGGCGCCCGCGCCGGCACCGCGGTGGCCGAGCGCGTCGAAGAGGAGTACGACCACCAGCCGTGGCACATCGCCCGGGAGAAGGTGCACCCGGCGGAACCGATGACCATCGACGACGCCCTGTTCGAGATGGAACTGGTGGGTCACGACTTCTACCTGTTCCAGGACAAGGAGTCCGGCCGGCCGAGCGTCGTCTACCGCCGGCACGCGTACGACTACGGCATCATCTCCCTCGCCACCTGACCCACTCCCGCCGCGTCGATCGTGGAGTTGTGGTGGGGACCGGACCGCCCACCACAACTCCACGATCCGTCAGCGGAGGTTGGCGGGGAGCAGGGCGAAGACGAGGTCGTCGAGGCGGGTGCCGTTCAGGCCCGGTAGGCGGCCCACCAGCAGGCCCTCGCGGTGGAAGCCGACCCGCTCCAGCACCCGGTGCGAGGCGGTGTTGTCGGGCACCGTGCCGGCGGTCAGCCGGGCCATCCCGGCCGGCCCGAAGGCCCAACCGGCGAGCAGCCGGACGGCCCGGGTGGCGTACCCCCGGCCCCGCCACTGCGGCAGCAGCGCGTAGCCGATGGATGCCTCGCCCGCGCTCGGCTCGGTGAGGGACATCCCGCAACTGCCCGCCGGCTCGCCGGTCGCCGCGTCGATGATCAGCATCCGGGCGATGTCGTCGGTCAACCAGTTGCTCTCCGCGAGCCGGCAGCGCCGCTCGGTCGCCTCCCGCGTCGGCGCCACCGGCGGCGCCTGGTTCGCCACCACCTCGGGCCGGCTGTGCAGCCGGTACATCACCTCCGCGTCGTCGGGAACGAGCCGCCGCAGGGTCACCACCCCGTCGGTGAGCGCTCCACCCGGCAGGTCGGGCAACAGCCGAGAGGCGGGGCCGGGCGGGTCGTCGGCCAGGCGTACCCAGGCGAGCAGGTCGTGCCGGCCGCCCCCGCGGCTGGGGCTAGCCGCCCGGCGCACCCCCTCGTAGCGGAACCCGGCCGCCAGCGCGACCCGCTGGCTGGGCGCGTTCTCGCCGACGGTGAGCAACTCCAGCCGGACCGTCCCGGTGGCGAACGCGCGCTCGCTGAGCGCCCGGGTGGCCGCGGTGGCCACTCCGCGCCCGCGCGCCCGCGGGATCACCCAGTACCCGATCTCGGCCTGGCCGCGGTAGGGCACCGGGTGGCTCAGCCCCACCGTGCCGAGCATCCGATCGGTGGCCGGGTCGGCGACGGCGTACGCGGCACCGCCCGCCTCCCACGCCGCCGGGGCGCCCGTGTCGATCCACGACCGGGCGTCCGCCTCGGTGTACGGGGACGGCAGCCCCGAGAGGAACCGCTGGGTGAGCGGGTCCGCGCAGCCGGCGACGACGTCGGCGGCGTCCTCGGCCCGGAACGGGCGCAGCCGTACCCCGTGCGCCTCGACGATCTCCGGGGTCACGTCAGGTCCTCGGCGAGCAGGGCGGCCACCCAGACGTCGGCCCGCTCCCCGCGGTGCGGCACCCCGGCGCGGGCCGTTCCCTCGAACGCGAACCCCGCCTTCTCGGCCACCCGCCGGGAGGCCGTGTTGCCGACGTTGGCCCGCCACTCGATCCGGGCCAGGCCCAGCGTGGTGAAACCCCAAGCGCTCAGCGCGGTCAGCGCCGCCGGCATGTAACCCCGACCGCGGGCCTCCGGGGCGGTCATGAAGCCCACGTCGGCCAGGAGCGGGTCGGCGGGGGAGAGCCGCAGGTCGAGTGAGCCGGCGTACCGGTCGTCCGGGTCGGCGATGACGAAGCAGCCGGCCTCGCCCCGGGCCCAGGCTTCGCGGCTGAAGCCCCGGTACCAGTGCGCGTCGGCGCGCTCGTACGGGTCCGGCACGGTCGTCCAGCGCACGGTCTCCGGGTCCCGGCAGGTGGCCACCACGGCGTCCAGGTCGCGCTCCTCCATCGGGCGTAGCCGCAGCTCACCGGCACCGGCGGTGGCGAAGAGGGTGGGTTGCGGACGACCGAAGACCGCCGCTCGGCGGGCGGCCAGGGTGCCCGGACCGGCCGGCCCGGTCGCGCCGGGAGCCGGCACCTCGCCGGGCAGCAACGAGCCGATCCAACCGTCCGCGCTGCCCCCCGGCGCCGGGTCGGCCAGCCGCAGCCGGCCGTCGACCTGGAAACCGGCCCGCAGCGCGACCAGCCGGGAGGCGTGGTTGCCCACCTCCGCCTGCCAGGTCAGCCGGCGCAGTTTCCGGGTGTCGAAGGCCCAGCGGGCCACCGCCCGCGCCGCCCGGGTGGTCACCCCGCGGCCCCGTGCCCAGGGGGCCGTCCAGTAGCCGATCTCGCCGGAGCCCCCGTCGATCGAGATCAGCCCGCAGGAGCCGAGCAGCTCGCCGGTGATCGGGTCGCAGACCGCGAACGGAGCCGCGCTGCCGTCGGCCCACGCTCTCGGGCTGAACTGGCTGACGAACTCGGAGGCGTGTTCGGGCAGGTACGGGCGCGGTACGGTGGTCCAGCGCTGGATGTCCGGATCCTGGCACGCGCGGTGCACGGCGTCGGCGTCGGTCGCCCGCCAGGGTCGCAGCAGCAGGCCGTCCTCGATGATCTCCACAGGCTCCACCCGTGCCATCGTGCCGGACCGTTCGCCCAAGGCGTAACCGGATAACCGCCCGGTCCTCACCCGACGCGCGCGTTATGTCGGGTTCGACGGGGTGGACCGCCGCTACCAGTGACCGTCGCGCCGATGGAGCGCCTACGATGGTTCGAGACTGTCTAGGGGAGCGTTGATTCGTGTCGATTCTGGAAAAGGTCCTTAACGCGGGCGAGGGCCGGATGGTGCGCCGGCTCAAGGCCATCGCCGCCGCCGTCAACTCGATCGAGGACGACTACGTCAACCTCAGCGACGAGGAGCTGCGCGGCATGACCGAGCAGTTCCGGGAGCGGCTCGCCGACGGCGAGACCCTCGACGATCTGCTGCCGGAGGCGTTCGCGGTGGCCCGCGAGGCGGCCGCCCGGGTGCTCGGTCAGCGCCCGTACGACGTCCAGGTGATGGGCGGCGCGGCGCTGCACTTCGGCAACATCGCCGAGATGAAGACCGGTGAGGGCAAGACGCTGACCTCGGTCATGGCGGTCTACCTCAACGCGCTCTCCGGCAAGGGCGTGCACGTGGTGACCGTCAACGACTACCTGGCCCAGCGTGACGCGGCCTGGATGGGTCGGGTGCACGAGTTCCTCGGCCTGACGGTCGGCGTGGTGCTGCCCAACCGGCCGGCCAGCGAGCACAAGGCCGCCTACGAGTGCGACATCACCTACGGCACCAACAACGAGTTCGGCTTCGACTACCTGCGCGACAACATGGCGTGGTCGAAGGACGAGCTGGTCCAGCGCGGCCACAACTTCGCGGTGGTCGACGAGGTCGACTCGATCCTGATCGACGAGGCCCGCACCCCGCTGATCATCTCCGGTCCGGCCGAGCACTCGGCCCGCTGGTACGGCGAGTTCGCCGGCGTGGTGGCCCGGCTCCAGCCCGGCACCGACGGCGAGGGCGACTACGAGGTCGACCACTCCAAGCGCACCATCGCGGTCACCGAGCGCGGCGTCGCCAAGGTCGAGGACCGGCTGGGCATCGACAACCTCTACGAGTCGGTGAACACCCCGCTGGTCGGCTACCTGAACAACGCGATCAAGGCCAAGGAGCTCTACAAGCGCGACAAGGACTACATCGTCAGCGACGGTGAGGTCCTGATCGTCGACGAGTTCACCGGTCGCATCCTGCACGGCCGCCGCTACAACGAGGGCATGCACCAGGCGATCGAGGCCAAGGAGGGGGTGGAGATCAAGCAGGAGAACCAGACCCTGGCCACCATCACCCTCCAGAACTACTTCCGCCTCTACGAGAAGCTGTCCGGGATGACCGGTACGGCGCAGACCGAGGCGAGCGAGTTCAACAAGGTCTACAAGGTCGGCGTCGTCACCATCCCGACCCACCGTCCGATGGTCCGCGAGGACCGTCCGGACGTGATCTACAAGACCGAGAAGGCCAAGTTCAACGCGGTCATCGAGGACATCGCCGAGCGGCACCAGATGGGCCAGCCGGTCCTGGTGGGCACCGTCTCGGTGGAGAACTCCGAGATCCTCTCCCAGCTGCTGCGCCGCCGAGGCATCCCGCACAACGTGCTGAACGCCAAGTTCCACGCCCGGGAGGCCGAGATCGTGGCCCAGGCCGGGCGCAAGGGCGCGGTGACCGTGGCCACGAACATGGCGGGCCGGGGCACCGACATCCTGCTCGGCGGCAACGCCGAGTTCCTCGCCGCGAACGAGCTGCGCCAGCGCGGCCTCGACCCGCTGGAGAACGAGGAGGAGTACGCCAAGGCGATGGAGGAGGTCCTGCCCCAGTGGAAGCAGGCCTGTGACGTCGAGGCCGAGGAGGTGGCCGCTGCCGGTGGCCTCTACGTGCTGGGCACCGAGCGGCACGAGTCCCGCCGCATCGACAACCAGCTGCGCGGTCGTGCCGGCCGGCAGGGTGACCCGGGCGAGTCCCGCTTCTACCTGTCGCTCCAGGACGAGCTGATGCGGCGCTTCCGGGCCGGCGCGGTCGAGGCGGTGATGGAGCGCTTCAACATCCCGGAGGACGTGCCCATCGAGTCGAAGATGGTCACCCGGCAGATCAAGAGCGCGCAGGCCCAGATCGAGGGCCAGAACGCCGAGATCCGCAAGAACGTCCTCAAGTACGACGAGGTGCTCAACAAGCAGCGCCAGGTCGTCTACGCCGAGCGGCTGCGCGTGCTCAACGGTGAGGACCTCTCCGACCAGGTCCGCAACATGATCGACGACACGGTCGAGGCGTACGTGCGGGGGGCCACCTCCGACGGCTACGGCGAAGACTGGGATCTCGAGCAGCTCTGGTCCAGCCTCAAGCAGCTCTACCCGGTCGGCGTGACGATCGAGGAGCTGGAGGAGGAGGCCGGCGGCTCCCGTGCCGGGATGGACGCCGACTTCCTCGTCGCCCGCCTCAAGGAGGACGCGAACGCCGCGTACGACCGGCGCGAGGAGCAGCTCGGCACCGAGGGGGTGCGCCAGCTCGAGCGGATGGTGCTGCTCCAGGTCATCGACCGTAAGTGGCGCGAGCACCTCTACGAGATGGACTACCTCCAGGAGGGCATCAACCTCCGGGCGTACGCCCAGCGCGACCCGGTGGTGGAGTACCAGCGCGAGGGCTTCGACATGTTCGCCACCATGATGGACGGCATCAAGGAGGAGACCGTCGGCTTCCTCTACAACGTGGAGGTCCAGGTCACCGAGCCGGAGCCGGCGGCCGACGAGGTCCAGCTGCTCGACAAGCCGGTGGAGATCCACGCCAAGGGCCTCAACCGGGCACCGCAGCAGCAGGGCCTGCAATACTCCGCGCCCACCATCGACGGCGAGGCCGGCCGCGGTTCGGTCGCCATCGAGCAGGCCGAGCAGCAGGCCCCGGCACTCGGGGTGGGCCGACCCGCCCAGGGGGCCCCGGCGGCTCCGGGCGGCACCGCCCCGGCGGCCCCGCAGCGGCCCGCCTCCGGGCTGCGTGGCCCGGCGGTCGCGTCCGGCGCCGCACGCCGGGCGGCTCCCGGCCAGGTGGATGCCGGCAACGGCCCGTCCCGCAACGCGCCCTGCCCGTGCGGCTCCGGCCGCAAGTACAAGCGCTGCCACGGCGCGCCGAACGGCGGCTGACCAGCAGCGACCGGGGTTGGAGGCCCGGGACGCCCACCGACCGATCCAGGTGGACGCCCCGGGCAGCTTCACCCGACGCACCTTCGACGGGCCCCGGCCAACTGGCCGGGGCCCGTCCGCGTGTCCGGCCGCCGGTACCAGCCGGACCTGGCGCGGGGCGGCCCGGCCGACCTACGAAGTTCTGTCCGTGTTCGCGGCCCTGCTCCGGCCGGTCGGGCCGGTCGGGGTCGGGGTGGGGGCCCGTTGAGCGTGTCGCTCCGGTCGGGGGATGGGTTCGGCCATGGTCAACTCGGGTTCCTGTAAAGCGGGGTGTCCCGGACCGCCGGATACCGCGACTTCATGAAAATCGAGTGGATCACTGCGCCGCGCCGCCACGCCGCCCCGCCCCGCCCCGCCGCCACGCCGCGGCGCGGCGCTGCGGTGCGGCCGGGTTCACAGGACCTGCAGGGCGGTGCAGAGCCAGCGGCCGCGGCGGTGTTCCAGGCGTACGGCCAGCGCCCAGGAGCGCCCGTTGGTGCCGGTGAGGACCGCCGCACCCTCCACCGCCCCCTCGCGGGGCTCACAGACCCGCAACCGGCGCAGCCGCAAGCGCGGGGCGGACCGAGCGGCGTCGCTGCGGGCCGGCCCGGCCGGCAGCGCGGGCGAGCTCGGCCAGCAGTTCGCTGGCCTGGGGCGGGTCGAGCAGGGCTCGTAGCTGCCCCGGCGAACGGTAGCCGTTGAGCATCTCCACGCAGGTGCCGACGAAGCGGTGGGCGGCGCGCGTCGCCTCCGGGGTCGCGGTGGCCAACACCGCCAACGCCGCTGGCGGTGCCGGGGTGCCAGGGCGGGTCTGCACCGGTCGGAGGGAGCCGCGGGCACTCGGCCGGACCGGGTCCGGACGGTTCGCCGCGAAGAGGTCGAGGGCGAGCTGGCCGTGGGTGTGGGCGGGCCAGAACGACCCGGTCTGCTCGTCGACGTACGGCGGGTCGAGCGGCGGCACGGGGCGCAACCGCACCGGGGGTCGGGACGGACCGGGACGACGCGCCTCGCTCACCGATGCCCCCTAAGATCTTGCGTTTGCCTTCGTTTGCCTTCGACAGCCTCGATGTGAGGGACGGAGCGGCGACGGCCAATGGCGCAGGGGGATCGGTGGGACTACTCCGCGTCGCGGTCGGTGAGGGGGTTCTCTCGTACCCAGTCCGCGGTTTCGGCGTACTTGTGCTGGATGTACTCCTCCAGCCGGGCGCGCTCCACCCGCCACTGGCCGCGCCCGCCGATCTTGATCGCCGGCAGTTCACCGCTGCGCACCATGTGGTAGACCTGCGAGTCCGACACGTTCAACTCGGCGGCGACGTCGGAGAGCAGCAGGAACCTCGGCTCCACGGAAACTCCCGGTGTTGGGGTCGTTTGCCCCAGTTTGCCATCGACAGCGTCTTCAGCCCAGCGACGCGTCGCCGGCCGTCCGGCGGACACACCGGTGCTGAGACTTCCACCGACCGGAGGTGGGGTGTATGACGGTCACGGCGTGCGGCATGATCTGCGCCCGGGCCGGCGGCCGCCGGTGGAGGACTGAGCGGGGAGACGACCGGTGACCGACGAGCTTGTCCGGGTGTACGTGCCGGCGACCGTACCCATGCTGGCCCGGCTGCGGGAGCAGGGGCTGAGCGCCGACCAGGCGCACGCGGTGACCCCGGCGCTGCGTGAGTGGTACGCCGAGGGCGACGAGGAGGAGTTGGAGTACGTCGCCTTCACCCGGGCCGCCCAGGACGCGCTGCACCTGCTCCGGTCCGATCCGGTCGCGCCCCGCCGCCGGGTGGTGGTGTCGGTCGACCTGCCCTCCACCGCGCTGGGCCGGGGCGACGGCGAGCTGGGGTCCAGCATGGTGACGCTGGTCGGGCCGGTGCCGGTGGGCGCCGTCGCGGCGATCCACGTGGACGGCGCGGACGCGGTGGAGGACGTCGCCGCCGCGGCCGAGGTGGTGGCCGAGGCGGCCGTCGGTGACCTGGACGCGCAGTTCACCGTCGACGGGGCCGAGGACCACGAGCTGGAGTGGTACGACGTCACCGAGCTGGATCTGCTGCTGCGCGCCGTCTCCTGATCGCGCGCCGCCGGCCGGGCAGCCGGTCAGCGGGCCGGATCCGCCACATCATCGGCATCGGTCGCCGGGGCGGTGCCGGCGGGCTCGGCTCCGTCGACCTCGTGATCGTCGGAGCGGCCCAGGGTGCGACCGAACGCGATGAGCGCGGTCAGCGCCCCGACGAAGAGGACCCAGATGCCGTTGTCCACCCGCGAGGTGCCGAGTGAGGTCTGGGCCACCGCGTCGGCCTCGCTGAGCGCGCTGGCCAGGTCGAGCAGCGACCGGCCGCCGATCCGGATGATCACCTCGGCGAGCAGCAGGAGCAGGCCGGGGCCGGCGCCGGCGAGCAGATAGGCCGGCCAGCGCAGCCCGGGCGCCGCAGGGTCGTGGCGGGTGGCCCGGCGCCGGGCCCAGGTCAGGTAGCCGAAGGCCATCAGGCCGGCGATGAGGCCGGCGAGCAGTGACTCGGTGCGCGACACCCACTTCGCCGCGTCCACCAGGGACTCCTGGCTGTCGCCCGCGCCGAAGAGGTCGAAGAGCGGGTCGCGGGCCCTGCTGAACGCCACCACGAAGACCAGTGCGCCCAGTGTGGCCGCCGCGACGGCCCCGACCACGGGAGCGGTGCGGGCGCCGGCGACCGCGCCGCCGATGATCGCGGCGGCGGCGGTGGTGCCGGCGATCACGTTGGTGGTCGAGGTGTCGAAGTAGGTCAGGTTGATCGCCACCGCGGCGGCCAGCCCGACCACCATGCCGGCCCCGATCGCCCCGACGAACCGCAGGGTGGCCCGGTCGCCGTAGCGGCGGGCCAGCAGGTTGCCGCCGGCCAGCGCGACGGCCGCCCCGGCGACCAGGGCCGCGGAGATCACGCCGGGCAGGGCAAACGCGGAGAGGCTGATCGCGGTGACCCCGGCCGCGGCCGAGGTGATCGCCTCCCGGGTCGACCAGAGCATCGCGGCCAGCCAGCCGAGCGCCAGCAGCGCGGGCACCGCCGCGCCGGGAGCGGGCACCGGCGCGCCGGTCGGGGTGGCCGCGTCGCCCGCCGGCTCGTCCGACTCCGCGGCCGGGACGCGGCCTGGCTGCTTGGTCATCGTCTCCCCTTCGACGGCGGCAGGTCACCGACCATTCAGGGTACGCGCGCCCGCTGACCTTCCGGCCGGGCCGGCAGCCCGGTAAGGAGCCCAGGGGTGCAACGGTCCTTGGCCGCAGGGTGGTGGGGGAGGTGAGCCCGACGGCCCTGCATGAAAGAATCGGGGGAGGTCCCGCCGTTGCTCGGCCCCGTCGCGCGGCGTCCGGTGTCCGGCCGTCCGGTCGGTGCCCGCGGGTCCGGTTTCGCCACCGCTGTCGAGATCGCCAGGAGCCTTGATGGACGCCGTGTTCTCCGTACCCGAGCCCCGCAACGAGCCGGTACGCAACTACGAGCCGGGCAGCCCCGACCGGGAACGGCTCCAGCGGCGGCTGACCGAGCTCGCCGCCGAGCAGATCGAGCTGCCGATGACCATCGCCGGCGAGCAGCGGATGGCGGCCGGTGACTCGATCAGGGTGGTGCAGCCGCACAAGCACGCGCACGTGCTGGGCATGACGGCGCACGCCACCCACGACGACGCCCGCGCCGCGATCAAGGCCGCAAAGGACGCCGCCCCGATGTGGCGGGCGCTGCCGTTCGAGGAGCGCGCCGCGATCTTCCTGCGCGCCGCCGAGCTGCTCGCGGGCCCGTGGCGGGACACCCTCAACGCCGCCACCATGCTCGGCCAGTCGAAGACCGCGATCCAGGCGGAGATCGACTCGGCCTGCGAGTTCATCGACTTCCTCCGGTTCAACGTGCACTTCGCCCGCCGTCTGCTCGAGGAGCAGCCGATGTCGTCGCCGGGGGTGTGGAACCGCTTCGACCACCGCCCGCTGGAGGGCTTCGTCTACGCGGTCACCCCGTTCAACTTCACGGCGATCGCCGGCAACCTGCCCTCGGCGCCGGCCCTGCTGGGCAACACGGTGATCTGGAAGCCGGGCCCGACCCAGCAGTTCGCCGCGCACTTCACGATGCGACTGTTCGAGGCTGCCGGCCTGCCCCCCGGTGTGATCAACATGGTCACCGGGCGCGGCGAGGAGGTCTCCGACGTCGTGCTCGCCGACCCCGACCTGGCCGGCATCCACTTCACCGGCTCGACCAAGGTGTTCCAGCAGCTGTGGCGGACCGTCGGTGACAACATCGCCACCTACCGGGGCTACCCCCGCCTGGTCGGCGAGACCGGCGGCAAGGACTTCGTCGTCGCGCACACCAGCGCCGACGTCGACGCCCTGCACACCGCGCTGATCCGGGGCGCCTTCGAGTACCAGGGTCAGAAGTGCTCGGCGGCGTCGCGGGCGTACGTGCCGCGCTCGCTCTGGGAGGGTGGGCTGCGGGACCGGCTCGCCGCCACCGCCGACTCGCTGACCTACGGCGACGTCACCGACTTCAGCAACTTCGGCGGCGCGGTGATCGACGACAAGGCGTTCTCCCGGCACACCGCCGCGCTGGAGCTGATCAACGGCGACGACACCTGCCGGGTGCTCGCCGGTGGCACCGCCGACGACTCGGTGGGCTACTTCGTCCGGCCGACGATCTTCGAGTGCTCCGACGCCGCCCACGAGACCTTCACCACCGAGTACTTCGGGCCGATCCTGGGCGTGCACGTCTTCGACGACGCCCGCTTCGACGACGTGGTGGCGCAGGCCGAGTCGATCGCGCCGTACGCCCTCACCGGGTCGGTCTTCGCCACCGACCGCCGGGTGATCGACGCGGTCGGCGAGCGGATGCGGTACGCGGCGGGCAACTTCTACATCAACGACAAGCCGACCGGCGCGGTGGTCGGGCAGCAGCCCTTCGGCGGCGCCCGGGCCAGCGGCACCAACGACAAGGCGGGCTCCTGGCTCAACCTCGTGCGTTGGCTGTCGCCGCGGACGATCAAGGAGACCTTCGTTCCGCCGACCGACCACACGTATCCCCACATGAGCTGAGCCGGCGACCGCCGCCGGCGGCGCGCACAGCGCCGCCGGCGGTAGCCTGGCCGGGGTGACCCACCCCACCCCCGCGTCCGATCCCCGTTTCGGGGAGCAGGGCGGTCTGCTCACCTACAGCGACTACCTGCGGCTGGCCGACCTGCTCGCCGCGCAGGTGCCGGAGTCCGACCCGGCCTCCCACGACGAACTGCTGTTCATCACCATCCACCAGGTCTACGAGCTGTGGTTCAAGCTGCTGCTCGCCGAGCTGACCGACGCCCGGGACCGGATGCTGGCCGGCGAGACGTACCTGCCCCGGGTACGGCTGGAACGCTGCCACGTGGTGGAGCGGGTGCTGGTCGGTCAGGTCGACGTGATCGACACCATGACCCCGCAGGACTTCCTGGCCTTCCGCACCAAGCTCGCCCCGGCCAGCGGGTTCCAGTCGGTCCAGTTCCGGGAGATCGAGTTCCTCTCCGGGCTCAAGGACCCGGACTTCCTGCACCGGTTCCGTCGGTTGCCGCCGCCCGAGCGGGAGCGGTTGGAGCGCCGGCTGGCCGAGCCGAGCCTCTGGGACGGCTTCCTGGCCGTACTCGCCGGAGCCGGCTTCGAGGTCGCCACGGCCGAGGACCGGTTCGCGGCGTACGCGCGCATCGTCGCGGACCGGGAGCGGTTCGGGCCGCTCTGGGACCTCGCGGAGGCCCTGGTCGCCCACGACCAGGCGTTTTCGCTCTGGCGGGCCCGGCACGTGCTGATGGCCGAGCGGCAGATCGGCACCAAACCGGGCACCGGAGGGTCGGCCGGCGGCGCCTACCTGCGCTCTCGGGTGGAGACGCGCTTCTATCCGGAGCTGTGGGAGCTGCGTAGCCGGCTGTGACCCGGTCGCACCCCGGGCCCGAGCCGATCCATCGAAGGTCCTCAACGGACAGTCTGCCGCCGACAGTGCACATAGGAAGTCCTGCCGGGTGGCAAACTGTCAAATCCTGGACGCCGCGACGGCAAAGTGGCAGCGTAATGCCCATGGCGGAATCCGGAGTCAACCCCACGGCGGCGGCCCTGCTCGGGCTGCTCCACGAGGGCCCGATGACAGGCGGCCAGTTGATGGCCGCCGCTGAGCGCCGGCTGGCGCCGTACTGGTCGATGACGCGCAGTCAGGTCTACCGCGAGTTGCCGGTGCTGGCCGAGCGGGGCTTCGTGCGGCTGGGCAAGCCCGGACCGCGGATGAGTCAGCCGTACGCGCTCACCGCGAGCGGAAAACGGACATTTTCCCGCTGGCTGGCCGAGAACCCGGGCCGGGACACCATCCGCAACCCGATCGCGCTGCGGATGGCCTTCGGCAACCTGCACTCGGCCAGTCAGCTCAAGAACCTGTACGCCTCCGCCAACGAGTACCACACCGAGGCCCTGGCCCAGGTGCGCGAACAGGTCAAGAACGCCAAACGGGAGGGCGAGACGTACGACGCCAGCGCCCTGGAGTTCGCCGTGGCGTACCACAAGGCGGCGCTGACGTGGCTGAAGTCCGCCCCCGTCGGGTGACCTCCGGCGAGGTTCGCCATAGGGAACGAGCTGCTCCGCCCGCGGCACAGTACGCTTATCTGTCGTGACCGCTGCCGATTACGCCGAACAGCTCAAGGAACTCGACGCGACCCTGCGCAACATCGAGGCCGTCCTCAACCTTGACCGTCTGCACGAGGACAAGGCCCGGCTGGAGGAGCAGGCTTCCGCCCCCGACCTCTGGGACGACCAGGCCAAGGCCCAGCAGGTGACCTCGCAGCTGTCGTACGTCAACGGCGAGATCAGCAAGCTGGGCAGCCTCCGTTCCCAGCTCGACGACGCCCAGGTCCTGCTGGAGCTGGCCGAGGCCGAATCGGACCCGGGGGTGCTGACCGAGGTCGAGTCGGAGATCACCAGCCTGACCAAGGCCATCCAGGAGATGGAGGTCCGCACCCTGCTCTCCGGCGAGTACGACTCCCGGGAGGCGCTGGTCGCCATCCGGGCCGGCGCCGGCGGCGTGGACGCGGCGGACTTCGCCGAGATGCTGCTGCGGATGTACCTGCGCTGGGCGGAGCGGCACGGCTACCCCACCGAGGTCTACGAGACCTCGTACGCCGAGGAGGCGGGCCTGAAGTCGGCCACCTTCGCGGTCAAGGTGCCGTACGCCTACGGCACGCTCAGCGTCGAGTCGGGCACCCACCGGCTGGTCCGGATCAGCCCCTTCGACAACCAGGGCCGCCGGCAGACCAGCTTCGCGGGCGTGGAGGTCCTGCCGGTCACCGAGCAGACCGACCACATCGACATCCCGGAGAACGAGGTACGGGTCGACGTCTACCGGTCCTCCGGCCCGGGCGGGCAGAGCGTCAACACCACCGACTCGGCGGTACGGCTCACCCACATCCCCACCGGCATCGTGGTGACCTGCCAGAACGAGAAGTCCCAGCTGCAGAACAAGGCCTCCGCGCTGCGGGTGCTCCAGGCCCGGCTGCTGGAGCGCAAGCGCCAGGAGGAGCAGGCCAAGCTGGAGGGGCTCAAGGAGAACGCCGCCGGCTCGTGGGGCGACCAGATGCGCTCCTACGTCCTGCACCCCTATCAGATGGTGAAGGATCTCCGAACCGAGCAGGAGACCGGCAATCCGACCGCGGTCTTCGACGGCGAGCTGGACAGCTTCATCGAGGCCGGCATCCGTTGGCGCAAGCAGCGTCAGCTCGCCGGCGACAATGCGTGATCGGCTGCGGGCGGAGCGCGTCGTCGATCTCCTGGTAGACCCCGGATTCGACGACGCGAAGCGGTTCGGCGGGGCGTGGGGCTTGGCTCTCTAGTTACACCGCGTAGACTCACGACCCGTGATTCAGCTTGAGCAAGTGACGAAGACGTACCCGAAGGCGTCCCGGCCTTCGCTCGACAACGTGTCCGTCTCGATCGAGAAGGGCGAGTTCGTCTTCTTCATCGGTCCATCCGGCTCCGGCAAGTCCACAATCATCAAGATGCTGCTGCACGAGGTCGCCCCCAACAAGGGTCGCGTCGTCGTCAACGGCAAGGACGTCACGTCGATGCGCTCCTGGAAGCGACCCCACTTCCGGCGCTCGATCGGTTGCGTCTTCCAGGACTTCCGGCTGCTGCCCAACCGCACCGCCTACGAGAACGTGGCGTTCGCTCTCGAGGTGATCGGCAAGACCAAGGCGGTCGCCCGCCGGGTCGTGCCGGAGGTGCTGGAGCTGGTCGGGCTCGGTGGCAAGGAGCACCGCTACCCGCACGAGCTCTCCGGTGGTGAGCAGCAGCGGGTCGCCGTCGCCCGGGCATTCGTGAACCGTCCGCTGATCCTGCTGGCGGACGAGCCGACGGGCAACCTGGACCCGGACACCTCGATCGAGATCATGCGTCTGCTGGACCGGATCAACCGCACCGGCACGACCGTCGTGATGGTCACGCACGACTCCAACATCGTGAACCAGATGCGCCGCCGCGTCGTCGAGATCGAGAGCGGCCGCATCGTGCGTGACCAGGCCCGCGGCGTCTACGGGTGAGCCGGCGCTCCACCCCTGCGCAGCCTGACGACGAACACCTCATGCCGGAGACCCGGAGGAATTCCCGATGCGCGTGAAATACGTCCTGTCCGAGGTACTGGTCGGACTGTGGCGCAACGTGACCATGACCGTCGCGATGATCATCACGATGGCGGTCTCGCTGACCATGCTCGGCGCCAGCGGTCTCATGTACCGCCAGGTCGACGACATGAAGGATCTCTACTACAAGAACATCCAGGTCTCGATCTTCCTCAAGACCGACGTCACCGAAGAGCAGCGCAACCAGATGAACGCGAAGCTCGAGGCCGACCCGCTGGTCAACGAGGTCATCTACGTCGACAAGGCCGAGGCGTACAAGCGGTTCCAGGAGATGTTCCAGGACGCACCGGATCTGATCAGCGCGGTGAAGGAGGACAGCCTTCCGCCGTCCTTCCGGATCAAGCTGAACAACCCGGAGCAGTACAAGAACATCTACGACCAGTACAAGGACACCGAGGGCGTCGACGAGATCGTCGACCAGAGTCGGCTGCTGGACAAGATCTTCAACATCCTCACCGCGATCCAGAACATCGCGCTGGCCGCCGCCATCGTGATGGCGGTCGCCGCACTGCTGCTGGTCGCGAACACCATCCAGGTCGCCGCGTACAGCAAGCGACGTGAGGTGGCGGTCATGAAGCTGGTCGGCGCGTCGAACTGGTTCATCCAGGCGCCGTTCGTGCTGGAGGCCGTGGTCGCGGGTCTGATCGGCTCACTGCTCGGCCTGGTCGCACTGATCGCGGCGAAGTATCTGCTCTTCGACGGGTCGCTCAAGGCGCTGGAGGGGTTGCTCTCCCCGATCAGCTGGGGCGACATCATGTTCATCTTCCCGCTGATGGCCGGTGTCGGTGGTCTGATCAGCGCCGCCACCGCCTGGATCACGCTCCGCTTCTACCTGCGGGTCTAGTGGTCGTACGGGTCGTCCCGTCGCTCGGCTGAAGGACCCTCCCGCGCCGGAAATAATCGGTGCGGGAGGGTCCTTGTCATACGGGTAGCATGATCGGTTGTCCGGCCGGGGTGACCCGGTCGCGGACGCCCAGGAGAGGGGGTGGCACCGATGCCACGGGAAAAGGGGCGCAAGGTCGTCGCCTCCAACAAGAAGGCGCGCCACGACTACTCGATCCTCGACACGTACGAGGCGGGCATGGCGCTGACCGGCACCGAGGTCAAGTCGCTGCGGGCGGGGCGGGCGTCGCTGGTGGACGCCTTCGCCCAGGAGCGCGACGGTGAGCTCTACCTGCACGGGATGCACATTCCCGAGTACACCCAGGGCACCTGGACCAACCACGAGCCCCGGCGTACGCGCAAGCTGCTGCTCAAGCGGCTGGAGATCGACCGGCTGATCGGCAAGACCCGCGAGGGGGGCCTGACCATGGTCCCGTTGCAGGTCTACTTCTCCGACGGCTGGGCGAAGGTGGAGATTGCCCTGGCCAAGGGCAAGAAGTCGTACGACAAGCGCCAGGACCTCGCCAAGCGGGACGCGGACCGGGAGATCGCCCGGGTCTCCGGCCGGCGTGGCAAGGGCATGGACGACTGATTCGTCCCGTATGTCCGGGACGGCGAACCGACCGGGGCCTGGGGATGAAACCCGTTGCGGCAGGCGTTAGGCTTGTCAGTGCCGCCAACATCGGCGGCCCGTCGAGGGGGTGACTGGTTTCGACTTCGTACGCAGCGACAGGGGAAGCGAGCCGAGGAAGCCGACGTCGTCTCGAGAATCGGTCGTCGGAAACTTATAAGCGCCAAGAACAATCGCGCTGACTTCGCTCTCGCCGCCTGAGGCGAGTAGCTGAGTCTGTCGGCCTGGGAACGCCTTCGTCCCAGTCAGCCGGCATCAGCTAGAAGGCTGGCCAATCGGACCCGGTCGCGGGGTCCGTGCGGCGAGATCAATCAGCGACTGGGCCCGTCACACCAACTTGCTCGCGTGAGCGGTGGGGCCGAGTAGAGGCATAGCGAGCTGCGCTCGGAGAAGCCCTGACAAACCGGCGAAGGACCCGGGTTCGATTCCCGGCACCTCCACCACCTCGAAGCGAAGCGCCCCGGCCACCCGGCCGGGGCGCTTCGTCGTTTCTCCCTCGGCCTAAGCTGCCGCCTGTGACGAATGAGCCCCTGCGCCTGTCGGTCGGCGCGTCGCCCGGTCAGCGCGCCGTGACCGTGCTGGCGGGCGCGTTCTGCGCCGCCGTCGGGCTGGTCTTCGTGGCGCTGCCCCTGCTGGCGGACGGGCTGCTGCGCAGGATGACCGGGCCCGGCGACACGTTCGCCTCCTACGAGAGCGCCCGCGACGTCCCGCCCGGGCTGTTGCCGCCCGGGCTGAGCGACGGCGGCGGTGGCGGGGAGGCGGGCCTCGGCCCGGGCCGGCTGGTGGGGCTCTGCGGGCTGCCGTTCGCGCTGCTGGGGCTCTATCTCGTGCTGCGGGTGCTGCGCACCGCCGCCTGGCTGGACGGCACCCGGGCGCGGGTCCGCGGCGCGTTCGGCAGCCGCACGGTCGACCTGGCCACCGCCGACATCGAGGCCGGGATGGTGACGTACCGGCAGGCGAGGGACGGCCGGCGGGACACCGTGCAGCGGGTGCCGACGCTCGTCGCCCGTGACCCGGAGACCCGGCGGCGGATCACCATCCCGCTGCGCGGCATGGGCCTGGCCACGCTGCCGCCGTACCAGCTGCGGGCGCTCGCCGACGCGATGACCGCCGGCCGCCCCGCCGGCGGGCGGGACGGCGAGGCGCACGCGCTCGCCGCGCAGCTACGTGCCATGGCGGAACGACCGCTGGGCGACTGAACGGGGAGACGGCTGTTGCTTCACGTGACCGCTGCGTCGCAGGGGGCAGATGAGGCGGTCCGAGGCCCTGGACAGGGCAGGACCAGCGGGTTCACCATCGCGGTATGCGGTAGCAGCACAGCGCGCGGGAGGTGCCCATGGTCACCGGTCCGGTCCAGCAGCCGACGATCCTCGCCCGGCCGCCCGCGGCGCGCCCGCACCCCGGCGCTCTCCCCGACGACCTGCGCGCGTTCGCCGTGGCGCTCGCGGTCCCGCCGACCGAACCCCGCTGGCGCGAGTGCGTCCTGAGCCGGCTGCGTCCGGTCGGGCAGGGCTTCGTCGAGCACGTCCGAAGCACCGAGGGGGCCAGCGGCCTCTACCGGGAACTGCTCGCGCACTCGCCGAGACTGGACCGGCGTGTCCGGCTGCTGACCCGCGAGCACACCGCGATCCTCGCGGCGATCCTGACGGTGCAGCGGGCTGCCGAGCAGCCCGACGCCTGCGCCGAGGAGCTGCGCGGCCGGGCCGGGCTGCTGCTGCGGGCGTTGGCGCGGCACCGGCAGCGCGGCGCGGACCTGCTTTGGCAGGCGTACCAGACCGATCTGGGCGGCGAGACCTGAGCGGGCCGGCCGGCGGGGAACCGGGGCGGCCGGCACCGCGTCGTACCGCCATGCGTCGCTCGGTTCTCTCGCTCGGTCTGCCCCTGCTGCTCGCCGCCGGCTGCGCCTCGGCCGGCTCCGACCCGACCGACGGTCCTTCGAGCCACCGCTGGGAGGCGTTCGACCAGCGGGCCGTCGAGGTCGCCGAGGCATGGCGGCCGGGGGCGGAGTGGCGCACCGGGTACGTCCCGTTGCAGGGGTCGACCGTGTTGACGGGCGACCCGGGCTTCACTCCGGAGACCGAGGCGGCGTTCCAGGCCGGCTGGTACCGCGCGCAGGTGCCCATCCCGCCCACCCGGGTGGGCGATGTGATCCGGTTTCCCGACGGCACCCTGACCCTGCCCCTGGTCAGCGCGGACGAGGCGTACCGGCAGCTCGACCAGGGGGATCCGCCGCCGTGCCCGGGTCGGCCCAAGCGTCCCGGGCTGCCGACGCCCGGTCCGACCGTCGAACCGGGCCCGGACGGGTCGGTCAGCAGCGCGCCGCTGACCGCCTGCCTGCCGCTGACCGTCACCGCCGTGACGCTGGGCGCGGTGCCGGTACGGACCAGCCGGGGCGAGGCCCAGGTGCCCGCGTGGCTGTTCACCGTCGAGGAGTTGGCGACCCCGGTCGCGCGGATCGCCGTCGCGCCGGCGGCGGTCACTCCGCTTCCCGAGCCGAGCGCGCCGGTCCGGCCGGCACCCGACGGCGTGGTGGGCGCGCAGGACCTTGTCGCGGTGGACGGTGCGCGGCTGAGGGTGCGGCTCGGAGTCGGCGCCTGTGACACCGGGATCACCCCACTGGTGCGGGAGCGGCCCGACGTCGTCGTGGTCGGCGGCGGGGTCACCCGGCTCACCGGCGAGTGCATCGACCTGCTCAAGCTGGAGCCGGTCACCGTCACCCTCACCGCCCCACTGGGCACCCGGCCGGTGCTGGACGTGCTCACCGGCGCGCCGCTGTCCCTCGTTCCGCGCTGAGCCGCCGGGCGACTACGCGGGCCGGGTTCACAGGATGCTGGGGACCTGGGTGCTGATCGGCACCGGCAGCACGGTGGGGCCGTCGGCGTGCAGCCCGGCGGTGAGCCCCGCGCCGAGCTGTTCGGGCGTCTCGGCCACCACGGTGGCGCAGCCGTAGCCGGCCGCGATCGCGGTGATGTCCAGGCCCGGCAGGTCCAGCCCCGGCACGCCGGGCGTCTCCTTCAGCTCGGCGAACGCCTTGAGGATCGCGTACTGCTGGTTGACCGGGACCACGACCACCAGCGGCAGGGCCAGCCGCGCGGCGGTCCACAGCGCCTGCACCGAGTAGTGGAACGAGCCGTCGCCGACCACTGCCACCACCGGCCGGCGGCGACCGGTGTCCCGCTCGGCCAGCGCGATCCCCACGGCGGCCGGTAGCCCGTAGCCGAGGCCGCCGCTGGCCATCGTGAAGTACGACGACGGCCGGCTGATCCGCAGCCGGCGACGCAGGGCGGACAGGTTGGACGGTGACTCCTGGACCAGCACCCCGTCCGCCGGCCAGTGCGCGGCCAACGCGGCGAACAGGGCGTCCGCGCTCAGTGGCGCGGTGACCTCCGGCGCCTGCGGTGCGGCCGGCGCCTGCGGTGGTGGCCGTTGCGCCGCCGGCAGCAGCTCGAGCAGGGCGGCGAGGGTGAGCCCCGGGTCGCCGAGCAGGCTGTCGCCGACCGGGGCGCGGGCGGCCTCGTCCGGGTCGTCCGTGACGTGCAGCAGCCGGGCGCCGGTCGGCAGGTGCTCGCCGGGTACGTAGGGGTAGTAGCGGAACACCGGCGCGCCCACCACCAGCACCGTGTCGTGCCCGCGCAGCTTCTCGGCGAGCGGCCCGATCGCGAACGGCAGCACGCCGCGGAAGGACGGGTGGTCCTCCGGGAACACCCCGCGCTCGGGTGCGGGCGCGGACCAGACCGGCGCGGCCAGCCGCTCGGCCAGCGCCACGGCGCTGGACCAGCCACCCGCCCGGTCCACCCCGGGGCCGAACACCAGCACCGGGTCGCGGCTGCCGGCTAGCATGTCGGCGAACTCGCGCAGCCGCTGCGGGTCGGGCGCGAAGCGGGTGGCCACCGAGCGCGGCGCCGGCGGCGGGTCGGCCGGCTGATCCCAGTCGTCCATGGGCAGGGAGAGGAAGACCGGTCCGGCGGGTGGCTGCACGGCGGTCGCGTACGCCCGCAGCAGCGCCGCGGGGATGTCCTGCGCCCGGACCGGCTCGTAGCCCCACTTGACGTACGGCTGGGGCAGCTCGGCGGCCCGGCGGCTGGTCAGCCGGGGTTCGAGCAGCAGCATCTCTCGGGTCTGCTGCCCGGCGGTGACGATCAGCGGGGTCTTGTTGTGCCAGGCGGTGACCAGGTTGCCCATGCCGTTGCCGGTGCCCGGCGCGGTGTGCAGGTTGACGTGCGCGGGGGCACCGGTGGCCTGGGCGTAGCCGTCGGCCATCGCCACCGCGGTCGCCTCGTGCAACGCGTGCACGTAGTGGAAGTCGGCGGGGAAGTCCCGCAGGAACGGCTCCTCGGTTGAGCCCGGGTTGCCGAAGACGGTGGTCATGCCGAGGGTGCGGAGCACGTCGTACGTCGTGTCCCGGACCGTTGCCATCGCCACCTGCCTCCGTGTCATGGCGCTGCGTCGTGGCTCGCCGGACGACCGCGTGGTCATCGCCCCGACCTGCCGAATCTATCGGGAGGCGGCGGACGTTTCGGGCGTTTCCGGCTGGCCGTGGTCAGGCCCACCTCGAGCCTGCGGCGGTCGCGTCCGGCCGGACCGGATGCCCGGCCCGGTCAGGGCAGGTCGAACGGCAGGGTGATCCCCTCGAGCGCCCGGCTGCAGACGCCGTCCTGCTCGGCCGGCAGCGCGGCGAGCGCGTCCAGCAGCACGTCGCGCAGCCGGTCGGTGTTCTCGGCGAAGACCCGGAACACCTCCTCCTGGGTGACCGACTCGCCCGCCCGCACCCCCGCGTCCAGGTCGGTGATCAACGCGATGGACGAGTAGCAGAGGGCCAGCTCCCGGGCGAGTACCGCCTCCGGGTGGCCGGTCATGTTGACCACGGTGCCGCCGATCGAGGCGAACCAGCGCGACTCGGCCCGGGTGGAGAAGCGGGGGCCCTCGACCACCACCACCGTGCCGCCGTCGACGGCCGTGACGTCCCGGCCGGCGGCGGCGGTGAGCAGCGCCCGGCGCCCGGTGGGGCAGTACGGGTCGGCGAACGGCACGTGCACCGCGCCCCGGTCGTAGTAGGTCTGCACCCGGCCGCTGGTCCGGTCGATCAGCTGGTCGGGCACGACGAAGGTGCCCGGACCCAGCTCCGGGCGGAGGCCACCGACCGCGCACGGGGCCAGCACCTGGCGTACGCCGAGCGAGCGCAGCGCCCAGAGGTTGGCCCGGTACGGGATCAGGTGGGGCGGATACCGGTGGTCCCGCCCGTGCCGGGGCAGGAACGCCACCCGCCGGCCGCCCACTTCGGCGATAGTCACCGCGTCCGACGGTGGGCCGTAGGGGGTGTCCAGCTCATGGGTGGTGCCGTCGAGGAGGGCGTACAGGCCCGATCCGCCGATCACCGCGAGGTCCGCCGTCGGTGCCATCGACCCTCCCTCTCAACTGTCCGATCACCCGCCGCTCAGACCTTAGCCAGCACCCGGAGTGCAAGCTATGGTGCCAGTCATGGCGTTGACAGCGCGGCCGAACCCGGCGCACCCTGCGGATCCGGTGGACGACGGATCCCCGGTCCGGGCTCACGGTTGACGGGTGTGGGGATGCAGGGAGAGGGCCAGGCGATCGGCGGGCGGGCGATGGAGTTGATGACCGGGCGGCTGCTGGTCGCGACTCCGGCGCTCAAGGACCCGAACTTCGACCGTACGGTGGTGCTGCTGGTGGCCCACGAGCAGGGCGGCGCGCTCGGCGTGGTGCTCAACCGGGCCACCGAGGTGCCGGTCGCCGAGGTGCTCGGTGACTGGAACGACCTTGCCCGTCATCCGGCGGTGCTCTTCGAGGGCGGCCCGGTGCAGCCCGACTCGGCCATCTGCCTCGCCCGGATGCGGCACCCGATCCGCCGGGTCAAGGGGTTCCACCAGGTCTCCGGCGCGGTCGGCACGATCGACCTCTCGGTCGACCCGGAGCGCCTGCGGGAGAGCATCGGCGGCATCCGGGTCTTCGCCGGCTACTCCGGGTGGGGTGCGGGGCAGTTGGAGCAGGAGATCGCCGACGGCTCCTGGTTCGTGCTGGACGCGTTGCCGGGCGACGCCTTCGTCGACCGGCCGGACGATCTGTGGCCGATGGTGCTGCGCCGGCAGGGCGGGATGATGGCCGCCGTCGCACACTTCCCGCCGGACGTGGCGCTCAACTGACCCACCCCGCAGGGGGCACCCCCCGCGAGATGACCATGCCGGGCGGGACATGTATAGTTTCCCAGTGCCCGGGCGACCGGGACAGAGGCAAGGGGCCGTGGCGCAGCTGGTAGCGCACCACACTGGCAGTGTGGGGGTCAGGGGTTCGAGTCCCCTCGGCTCCACCCTTCGCGACAAGGGCGTTCGTCAGAAATGACGGACGCCCTTCGTCATTGCAGAAGTCAGAAGTAGCCAAGCAAGTAGCCACGCGTCTACTGCCCTTCGCCCCACAGCACGTTCTTCATCGCGTCGGCGGCCTCGACGAGTTGGGTGGGCATGACGTGGCTGTAGATGTTCATGGTGATGCAGATCTGTGAGTGGCCGAGGAGTTCCATGAGCACTCGGGCAGGCACTCCCTGGGCTAGCAGGAGCGTGGCAGCGGTGTGCCGCAGGTCATGAAGCCGAACCTTCGGCACCAGACGGACCGATCCATCACGGGTCGCTACTTCCTCGCATGAACATTGGCCGCTACAAGAAGCGCCTTGAAGGCCCTGGTGTCGTTCCGGTGGTCGACGGGGCCGCCGATCGTTGATGCGAAGACCAGCCGGGGATCTGCCCACGTGTCACCGAGCGCGGTGCGCTCCTGGCGCTGCCGCTGCTGGTGCCGGCGCAGGGCGGCAACCAACGGAGCTGGCAGCGGTAGGACCCGCATGGATCTGGCCGACTTCAACGGGCCGAATGACAGCTTCTCGCCGGCCAACCGGGCGCGGGTTAGCTGCCGGCGTACCCGGAGGGTCGCGGAGTCGAGATCGATGTCCTCCCACCACAGCCCAAGCACCTCGCTCTGCCGCAGTCCGAGGGAAAGACCGATGATCCACCGGGCCTCCATTCGGTCCCCGAGCGCGGCCGAGAGGAGTTGCCGGGCCTCCTCAACGCTGAGGGGACTCACCTCCTTGTGCGGCAGGGTGGGCGGTTGTACCGAGACGGCAACGTTCCGTGCGACCAGTCCCCAGGTGACAGCCACGGATAGCGCTCGGCGGATCTGGGCGTGCAGATTGCCACGTTCCGGTTAGGAGTTGGGAGGCCCCCACCGGCCGATCCGCAGGTCGTCAATGCGGTCGTTGCGGAGCAGGTCGGTCTGGACGGTGTCCAGCAGGTCAGCGACGTCTACCCATAGCTGTGTCATGGACTCCCACCGCGGTGTGGTGCCGCGGTGCTCCCGGGAGAACTCCACCAGGCACCCGTGTAGCGGACCCTCACGCAGGTCCATGAACAGGCCACCTCCTATACCGTCGCCAGCGATCGGCAGCCATCGAGGTAGCCAGTACCACTCGCGTAGGAGGGTGCCCGCTGGCTGCCTGTTCTGGGTGGCCACGAACCGTTCCATCTCCTCGCGCATGCTCGGTGGGTACAGCTTTTGCTGGACCTCCAGGTGCATCCGCCAATCCCTTATCGCAGCCAACGCCGGATACGGGTCGGAGAAGTCAGGAATGAGATGACCACCAGGTAGGTCGGCGACGTGCCGGACTCCGTTGGATAGCCCCCACCAGATTCGAAGGTCGGCCGGGTGTTCCATGCCAAGGCTGTCCGCAACAGTGTCGACCTCGGCTGCCGTTGCCGGCGGATTCAGGGCCGCGCGGAAGCGGGGGGCGTACTGCGACAGCCAGTCCTCGATCCGGTGCCATGCCCGCTCCACGGCAGTCTCGGTACCCATGCCGTGATCAAACCAGGCCAGCTATCCGAGGCATATGGGCCCTGGCACCGGGTCGATCTCGGCTTGGAGGGCGAGCCAGCGTCGGGCGCGTCGGCGAGTTTACGGACCAGGGCGCTGTGAGGTCCCGGGCTGCTCCGCTCGCCGTCGGATGGCAAGCTCATGCCTCATGATCCATGACTTCGCTAAGGACTATCTGCACCGCCAGCTCAGGTCGAGACGTCTGCCGCTGATCTGGAAGCTCGGTGGGGACGCCGTGAGAAGTCCGGATCGCGTGGAGGTTCGCCCGTGAGGGCGGTCATCGTCGCGGCCGCGGTCGCGTTCATCATCTCCCTGTTCGGCACGCCGGTGGCGATTCGCGTCTTCACCGCGCTCAAGGCAGGCCAGCCGATCCGATCCATCGGGCTCGCCAGCAACCAGGGCAAGAAGGGCACGCCCACGATGGGCGGCGTCGTCTTCATCGTGGCGACCGTCTTCGCCTACGTCGCCGGGCACATCGCCCTGACCACCCTGCCTGAGCGGCAGATCGCGCAGGAGGGCCCGACAATGACGGCCCTGGTGCTGCTCGGCCTGTTCGTCTTCTGCGGCGCGGTTGGCTTCTTCGACGACTTCCTCAAGGTGCGCCAGCGCAACTCCGACGGACTGTCCGCCAAAGGCAAGCTGCTCGGCCAGGCGATTGTCAGCGCAGGCTTCGGCATCGCCGCGCTCTACGTGCCGAGCACCAACGGCCAGACCGTGGCCAGCGAGCACATCTCGCTCATCCGCGACATCAGCTGGCTCGACGTCGGCAAGGTCGGCGCGGTCATGGTCATCGTCTTCGTGATTACGGCGATGTCGAACGGCGTGAACCTCACCGACGGCCTCGACGGCCTGGCCACCGGCGCGTCGATCCTGGTGCTCGGCGCGTACGCGCTGATCGGCTTCTGGCAGTACCGGCACTGGTGCGCCGACGACGCGTACGGCCGCGTGAACGACTACTGCTACCAGGTCCGGGATCCCCTGGAGATCGCCATAATCGCGGCGGCGGCGGCCGCCGCCTGCGTGGGCTTCCTGTGGTGGAACACGTCCCCGGCGCGGATCTTCATGGGTGACGTGGGCGCGCTCGGACTCGGCGGCCTGATCGGCGGGCTCGCGGTGGTAACCCGCACCACGCTGCTTTCGATCATGATCGGCGGGCTCTTCGTCATCATCACGACGACCTGGGTGATCCAGATCGTCTCGTTCCGGACCACCGGTAGACGCGTCTTCCGGATGGTGCCGTTGCACCACCACTTCGAGCTGGCCGGATGGAGCGAGGTCAATATTGTGGTCCGGTTTTGGATCGTGGCCGGCGTGTGCGTGGCGGTCGGCCTGGGCCTGTTCTACTCGGATTTTCTGGCGGTCGTTGGATAAGAGCCACGCGACAAGCTTGTCGCGCCACCGACGGTGATCCACCTGGCAGCCTGGTTCCCCACCCGGGTGCCAGCTGATCATTCGAGCATGACAGCGGCCGCGAGCTACGCGGAATTTCGGGGTGGCTGTGACCGAAGCTGTTTGGGTACCTCTTGCCTCCGGCGTTCCCGCCCTCCGTCAGCAAGACGTCAGCGAGACGCGCAACAACGGCCGACAACCGCCGGCACAAGACAGCAAGGTTCTTGACGCCAACGCCACCCGCCGGCACCTATCGGCAAGCGCCCAATCCATGGAGCCGCCTTTGCAACGCAGTGTTCTGCGAAGAAGCTAGACGGGAGGCTGTCGACAGCCATGGTGACAGCAACCACGCCGGACGAGAACGCCCGTCGGCGGCCGTGTACGGATGGCCCCACGTCAACCACGCCCAGTCGCTCACCCCGCTGGTCGCGAAGGCCGCCCACCCAAGGTCGCGGACGTGGCCAGACACACCGGACGGCCTGCACAGAGCTTGTAAGCGAGACGTCGAAGCCGACCGGAGTCAGCACCGAGTCAGCAAACAGCTCGCCACGAAATGATGGTGGGCGGAACGAGCAACACGCCGGCCGAGCGTGAGCGCACCCGACGGCGTCTGTTGACACTCTCTGACAACGGTGACCAGGCCCCCCCCCGGCCGGGGTCGAAGCTCGGTCTCGGCCTGGTTGCCGTACAGCCCGCGTCCGTGCCGGCGCGGCTTGGCGAGTTCCCGTCCAGACCCTTAGCTGCGGCGAGGGGCATCGGCGGCGACGGATGTCGGCTAGGCTCCGGCCTTTGTTGCCCGAAGAGATGGAAGATCCGTGCTCTGGTCTTGTGCTGCGCGCCCTTGGGTTGCTCGGTTCGGCCTACCCGGCCTGCTGCTGCTCTTGGCCAGTCTCACCGCCACCCCCGCACTCGCCGCCTCCGAAACTACGACGTTGCAGCGCTCGGCGCGACCGCACACGGCAAGGTCGGCGACATCGTCAAGGTGACTGTGGGCATTACCAGCAAGGGACCCGAAAGGTTTGTGGAGCGGGGTCAAGGCGACATCGCGCAAACCTGGAAGCTCACACTGCCACCCGGAACGGAAACCGTACCGGCCCCGGAGACCGAGCTGAGCACCATCTTCGGGGCGGGGGGTGGAATCGGGGCCAACAAGTGCAGCACGAAGGCCGGTGGTGACACACCCTTCGGACCCGGGCCATACGCGTGCTGGAGCACATCAATCCTGAAGCCCGGGGAATTTTCGAAGGGAACGTTCTACCTGAAAATCACCGAGGTCGTACCAAATGCCACGGGCGCTGTTGAGCGGTGGACCGACCCGGACTCGCCGGCTGACAGCAACCCCGACAACGACGAGGCTTCGGTGGTCATAACCCCGACCCCGCAGTCGTCGGCTCAGTCGCTGGTCTGCAGGTCAAGCGTCTACCCGCCCTCGGGGCCGTGGTAGTGCTCCTCCTGCTGTGCGTCGGCGGATGGCTCTACGTGCGCGCCACGCGCCGGGCGGCTTGACAACAATCGCTGACATCAACAGTGGCGGCCGAGGGCGGACATGTTCGTACAGATCTAGCCTTCGGCCCGGACTCGGCGGCCGTCAGCGGATGCTCTGACTCTTGCCGGAACCGCCTTGTAAGCGAGGCGTCACGACAGTGACCAACGCCTGCCGCTGCAAGTTCAGCAACGAAGCCAGCCCCGCGAACTTTTGCAGGCCTTGCATCCCGTGTGACCTCCGGTCGACCACGAGACCCGGTAGGAGTCGACGAACCGCGTCTACTTGCCCAGCCCGGCACCGAGTTCCAACCGAAGCCTCCGGACGAGATCGCGCAGGAGGCTGATTGCCTCCCCGTCGTGAGAGCCGTCGGTCGCTGGTTCGATGCGTCTCACCCTTGTGATCAGAGCTTCCGCCACTTCGATCGTCTTCTCGTCGCACAGCAAGTACAGCGCCGATCGACCGTCCTGGGCACGAGCCCATTCCGCAACTTCGTCGGTGCCGGTCGGTCCGGCGGACGGAAGTCTTCGACGACGGTCATACACCGCTCCCGTTGCGCCGATGAAGTCGATAGCAGCACGCAGCTTTTGATCCCGCAGCCAGCGTTGATGTTCTCCGCGCCGTTGAAGCCATCCGCCGAGGGCAACGCCCGCGAGTCCGAGCAGAGCACCGGTCAGGCCGGCCAGCAGGTTGTCCACGGTGGGAACCTAAACGCTGAGGCGCGGTGCCGCACCAATCGGAGGGTCAGCAGGTCCCCATGATGGTGCCGCCCATGAGGACCATTGGGCCGACCCGACGTCCGAGCCAGGCGCAGTCAGCAGCGAGTCAGCAAACAGCACGTTACGCGACGATGAAGGACGGGAGGAGCGACATTGCCGCCGTGCGTAAGCGTACGGTGCGCCGTCTGTTGACACTGGCTGACTACCGCGATCAGGCTCCCCCCGGCGGGGGTCAGACGCGGATGACGGCCGACGGGGTTGGGCAGCAGGGCTGACGGCCCAGATCGCACCCCGGGTCTCGCCCATTACCGTGCGGACGACCCTGCTGCCCCATACAGCTTGACACGCGACCGTCGGCAGACGCAGACCCAGACAGCAACGGCGACAGCAACGGGCCCGTATCGGGAGAGCCCTCACGCAGGGTGCCTACACCACGGACGTGACCCTATGCCGCTGCGCGATCCCGCTCCCACTGCTCTAGCCGCGCTCTCCTCGCGAGGCCCGCAGGCGAGTCTGGGCGGCGTGCAGCCTCTACGATCTCTGCCAGCCGCGGGCCGCGACCGGCAAGCACGTCGAGGACGGCACTCACCACGGGCGGCTCCAGCGCCAGATCCAACGTCCACTCGCTGCTGTCGTAGCAGCCGAAATCGCGGTTCTCTTGGTCGAACTCGACGAGGCGGCTTCCCGGAACGGCCTCGCCGTTGTGGCCTCCCACACTGGCCTCGACGAACAGCTGCGCAAGCATCTCCTCCCCCCGAGGCGTTTCGAAGAAGGTTGTCGAGAGTGAGCCATCCAAGAGCCACTCGACGAAGACGACCGGGTCGTCGGTGCGTCGTTCGAGTCTGACGTCTTGGGGCTCGGTCTCGTCCAAGTGAGTGGTGCTGGCGATGACACCGGGAGTGACAAGGCCGATCGCCGTTCGGTCGATGCCGGACGTCATGCTGCCCGTTTCGGTGAATCTCAGCTCGCCCCACTGAGGGGTCAAAAGCGGTTCCGTTCCCCACGACTTGGGATCCTCGGGGAGAAACCGCTCCCCCTCGGAAGTGGAGAAAACAGGCCAGCGGGCTCCGTTCACGTACAGCACCCGGTGCACGTCTCTTTCTCGTGCACTCGCGGCTTGTCCGATGTGCTGCTCCCACATCATCGGGGACCACCGGCTTTCATCGACCAGTTCGCCGCCACCGGGTGCGGAGAGGACCAGCGACAAGTCTCGTAGCGACTCCCGGCTCGCCTGAATTCTGGTGATTTGGTCCGGGTGAACCTCGCCGAGCGTGGGGTCGGAGCCGATGAGTGCAGCTACATCCTTGTCAGGACAACGGATCTCGTCCCCTTCGGCACCGCGTCGCCACAGCGTCTCGCCCCTCCGCAGCACCTGTGTGCGCTCGAGCAGCTGCTCTTCGTCGCCTCGGGGGCTGTAGCGGGCAATCTCATAAAGGAGGTCGCCGTCCATGCTTCTTCTCCTGATGCCGTCTGAGCTGTCCCGCCACTACTGAAGACGGGTTGGCTAGGACGTGGCCGCTCTTGAGCCCACTGGACATCCAAGGGCTGTCGCCGTACGTCCTGGTTGTAGCGGGGACCATAGATCATGCCCCTGACAAGACTGATCATGAGGGTGTGGCAGACGTATGACGAGCACCTACTGCAGGCGGAGGGGAACCTTTGTGCCGCCAGCGGGCCGGTGGCACAGCATGGTGAGCAGCCCGCCGAGTAACGCTCCCCGCTCGTGGACGAGTAGCCACGCTAGTAGCCAAGGCAGTGCATCCCGGCGGACATGTCCGTACCTTGGCGGAGTCGGTGAGCAGCGGCGGGCGAGGTTTACCAGACCTCGCCCGCTGCTGGCAGTGTGGGGGTCAGGGGTTCGAGTCCCCTCGGCTCCACCCTTGTGACCAGGGCGTTCGTCAGACATGACGGACGCCCTGCGTCGTTTCGGACAGCGTGGCAGCGGTGGTGCCGCAGAAGCGCCTTGAAGGCCCTGGTGTCGTTTCGGTGGTCGACTGGGCTCCCGATCGTTGATGCGAAGACCAGGCGCGGGTCTACGCACGCGTCACCGATCGCGGTTCGCTGCTGGCGCTGCCGCTGCTGGTGCCGGCACAGAGCGGCAACCAACGGAGCGGGCAGCGGTAGGACCCGCATGGATCTGGCCGACTTGAGACGGTGGGACCGACGTCGAGGACCAGGGCGACGATCGGGCGACGGTGACCGAGGGGGTCTCCATCGGGCCGGCGTGGAGAAACTCCAAAGGTTGGTTGGTAATTTCTTCCGTGGTTAGTGGGACACCTCTTCCGTCATGGTCCGTCGAACCGAACCTCCCGGACCACCCGCTGCTGATCCACGGATGCGGATGCCCTCGGGTAGGGGCAGAGCTAGGAACATGCGGAGGTCGTCGAAGCGAAGATCATCGACTGCGACAGCGTTCGGAAGCAGGCCCCATTTACGGAAGCCGCAGGACTCGTACAGCGAGATAGCACCGTGGTTGTTCCCACGCACCCCAAGGGTGATCACCTCGATGTCGGCGTTCCTGCAGGCGCTCACCAAGGCGGAGACCACTCTCTTGCCTAATCCGAGGCCACGTGCAGCGGGGTGTGCCATCACCTTGGTCAGTTCTGCGACGTGGCCTACTGGTCCGGGTGGGCCGGCAAGCCATACCCCGAATGCCTCGACGCGTGTCCCGACCCGCGCCACGACAAGGCCGCCGCGCCCGGTCCCCACGGTCTGGAGGACTCCCTCCAGCCATGCGTCGGTCTTGCCGCGGGACGGAACCTGCAACCACCCGATTGCCCCGCCCTGTTGCACCACGGCCGTGATCACGCGGTGGCACTCGCTTCGGAGTTGCTCGTCAGCCCGAACGGGCCATTCAAGGGAGACCTCGGCGTCGTCATGAAGATCATTTGCCACACCCCAGATCCTCCATGATGTCAGCGGGATGGCCAACGGCGCGGGGCGCTGGCCATGCAACCGGGTACGGCGTGGGTGACCCCAGCGCTGCCTGCTCCTGACAGTGTGGGGGTCAGGGGTTTGAGTCCCCTCGGCTGCACCCTTCGCGACAAGGACGTTCGTCAAACGACGGACGCCCTTACCGCCCGTCGGAGCGTTCCCGGGCGGTGGGCCGAGGATCACGCCCTCAGCGCGCCGACGCCGGCCTGGGCGGGATGAGGACGTGGTCCACGCCGACCAGGCGGCACACCTGCTCGTCCACCTTCTGATCGTTGGCCCGGTAGGCCGCCTCGCGGTCGGTCATGGTCAGCACCAGCACCTCCGGCAGGTCCTCTGGCTTGGCGGAGGCGAAGATTTCCGGCCGGATGTCCTCGTACATCGCCTTCGCCCGCTGGTAGCTCTCCTCCCTCGACCGGATCGTGACCGCGCCCCCGCCGGGGATCGCCCGCAGCCGGGCCTCGATGGCCTGCTTCTCCAGGTCGGTCGTGCCGTCGGTGAGGAACACGTCGATGTCGAGCGTCTCCGGCGCCACCGGCGCGGTCCTGCGCTCGGACACGCAGTCGGCCACCGACGCCTGGGTGGGCTTGCCGCGGAAGATGACCTGGTCCACCCCCGGCAACTGGCGCAGGTCCGCGCGCAGCGGCCCCCGGTAGCTGCGGTCGAAGGCCTGGCGGTCGACCAGGCCCAGCTCGAAGGACGTGGGAAGTTGCTCGGACCGGATCGAGTCCATCAGCTCCGGGCTGTCCTTCGTGAACTTCTCGTACGCCGCCGCCTGGTCCAGGAAACGGACACTGGTGACGTCAGGGACGGCCCGCAACCGGTCCTCGATGGCCCTGGTCTGCGGCGCGGTGGCATCGGAGGTCAGGAAGACCGAGACGGTCAGGTTCTCCGGCCGGTCCTCGGGCCGTGGCGTGTCGGTGCAGCCGGAGAGGAGCACGACCACCAGCACGATCGCCGAGGCCAGAGTTGGTCTGCGCACCGGGGGAGACTAGCGAGGGCCGCCCGCGCCGTGGGGGCGGAGACGTCCTGACACCGGAAACGCCCCAACCCGGGATCGGGTCGGGGCGTTCGGCACGAACGTCAGGTGACCGGCCAGGTCAGCCCTGGTGGCCCTTCCACTTCGGGTTGGCGCGGTTCACCACGAACACCTTGCCGTGGCGACGTACCACCACCGAACCCGGCTTCTGCTTCAGCGAGCGCAGCGAGCTGCGAACCTTCATGTCTGCCTCCTCGGCCTGAACAGCTGGCCTCGATTGGTACCGCCTGTCCGAACGCCGGGCACGGCACGCGGATTCCCGGGAGCGCGAGCCCCCGCAGGTGCCGGTGGAAGCCGTTACCGGCCGTGCCGGTCGACCCGTCCGGCGATCAGGTGCCCCCCTGGGCGTACGCGCGCAGCGCCGCGAGGCTCGGCGCCTCCTGCGCGTCCGCGTCCGGCACGAACCCCGCCTTCGCGTGCTCCGGCTTGCCGGCCCAGTGCCGCAGTATCTGCAGCGGGCGCACCTGGTTGGCCTTCGCCCAGCGGATCCGCTGCACCCAGCCGATGCCGGCGTTCAGCCCGAGATGACCGGCGTCGGCGCGTTCCACGAAGCCGGCCGCGTCGTCGGTGACGGCGGCCCAGAGGTATCCGATCGTCCGCCCGCCGAGCTGCACCGGCAGGACCCGCACCGGGGACGTCGTGCTGTCCGGGTAGTTGTCGGGCATGGAGACCGTCCGGAACTGCGGATCCTCCGACATCGGACCGCGGGTCATGACACCTCTCAGTTGTCCGTGCCGGGGACGATGCGGCCTCGGACGTGCAGGCGGCCGGCCGCGTCGTACTCGGCGGAGTCGATGACGTACGTCTGCCCCCTGCCGAGCAGCAACTCCCGTTCGGCGGGGAAGTCGGAGACGCCGTCAACGTACATGGCGGGGGTGCCGGCGGGCACCTCGATGTGCAGGACGACCGGCTTGTGCGGGGCGAAGTCGGGGTCTGGGCCGAGCGCCGTCGACAGGTAGGCCGGCTCGTGCTGGGTGCTGCCGACCAGCTGCGCTGGGTCGCAGTTGAAGGCGTTGAGGCCGGTCTCCCGAGTCACCATGACGTTCTCCGGCACCGGCCGCAGGTTCATCGACTCGTCGATCCGGGTGACGACCTCGGACAGCTCCGGGCTCATCGGGGACTGTCCGCGCAGTGCCCCGTTGATGTCCTTGTAGTCCGGTGGCCACGGTGACGCCCCGGGAGGCTTTTCGCCGGTGTACCACCGGAGTGCGTCGGCCTGGTTGGGGCTGAGGTCGGCCTGCGCCTGCGCCCAGGTGTCCCGCCCCCACGCGGCGCCGTCGGCGTTGCTGGCGAACGTCTGTGGTTCCGGCTGGCCGGGGGGCCGGGTCGGCAGGTCGGCCGGGTCGGGCTCGGCGTCGGCGGGATCCGGGTGGGTCCCGTCCGGGACGGAATCGGCCGGGTCGGTCCCGCCGAGGTCGGGGGACCCGCCGTCGGGCACGCCACCGGGCCGACCGTCGACCGCCCAGGGGGGAGGTGGCGTCGTCCCGCCGCCGGGTCCGTCGGTGGACGGCGCGTCGACCCGGGGCCCGGTGGTGGGCAGGTCGGGTGTCGGGGAATGCCCGGCTGGGGTGCGCCGCAGGCTCTTGAGCACCGCCTCGAGCGTGTCGACGATGTCGCCGAGGCGGGCGAAGATCGGTCGGAGCCGGTTGACGCTCGCGGCGAGAGCCGTGAGGACCTTGGCCACCTTCGCGACCCACTTGGCGACCAGACTGGACACCTGCGCGGCCACCCAGGGGGTGGCGAGGCCCAGGGTGAGGCCGGCCTCGGCGAGCCACTCCCAGAGCCGGACGGCGAGCACCGAGACGAAGTCGGCGATCAGGTCCCGGACCAGCTCGCGCACCAGGGCCACCAGCAGGCCGGCGCCCTCGACCAGCAGGCCGATCAGGTCGGCGGCCTCCGCGATGTCGTTCAGGCCGCTCGTGTGCCGCGCGGCGTATGCCCGATAGGCGTCCGAGGCCGCGCCCGCCCAGTCGGCGAGGTCGCTGTCCACCGCCGCGGCGAAGGCGGTGGCCTGGGTGCCGACGTGTCGGGCGACGTTGTGCCAGGTCTGTGCGTAGGCGGTGATCTGGTCCGGGTCGCCGGCCAGCCAGTCGAGCGCGTCGGAGAGGGGCTCGACGTGCTCGATCAGCCAGGCCACGCCCCAGGAGACCAGCGCGCCGAGGGGATCGGTGCAGAACGCCAGCGCCTCCATCGACGCGCCGACGCCGCCGATCGTGGCATCCACCCAGGAGCCCGACTCGATGCCGGCGCGCAGCCCGGCGATGCCCTCGGCCACCCCGACGCCGCTGTACCAGCCGGTGGTGTCCTCCCGCGCCGCGATCAGCGGGTTGGTCACGTCGGTGCTCACCGATGCATTCCCGCGAAGCCGGAGGAGATGCCGGAGTCGGTTTCGTCGTACGCGCGGGCGTTGGACTCCAGCCCGCCGGCCGCGCTGCGCAGAGACTCCTCGGCGGCGGCCAGGGCGGCCACCGCCCGCTCCTGAAGTACGTCGAGGAACAGCGGGATCGCCTGGCAGACGGGGAGTTTGCCGTACGCCTCGGCGCCCAGCACCACGTGCGCCGCCGCGCCGTGGGCGTTGTTCACCTCCCCGGCGATCCGGTCCACCGAGCGGGCGTGCCGGACCAGCGCCGCGCTGGTCACCTCGAAGCCCTCACCGGCGGCCACGGCGCCCATTCCCCTCCGGCCCCGGGTCGTCGGCGTCGTCCTCGGGCTGCTTCGGGAAGCGGCGCTCGTAGCTGGAGACAACCGCCCGTGCGGTGTCGGAGTCCGAGCCGACGGTCTCCGCCGCGGCCTCCGCCACCTGGGAGGCGAGCCGCCCCTGTGCGCGGCGCATCACCTGGAGTATCTCGGCGGCGATCTCGTCGGGCTGCCAGCGCAGCACCCGGTGGTCCAGGCGCAGGTCGGTCGGCACGCCCGACGCGGCCACGGTGACCCGGACCGCGCCGTCGGCGCCGTCGGCGGTAGCGGACATGCCCGCCACCTGCTCGGACAGCGCCTGTGCCCGCGCCGCCCGCTCCGAGACACCCGCCGTCCAGGACGCCACGAACCGTTCGGTCGCCGCGCCGAAGTCGCCAATCGGCACCTGGGACATGTGCTCCTCCCCATCCCGGCCGCGCCCCCGCTGGCGCACCGCGCCGGTGCTGCCGGCGTCCGTCCGCAGGCGGCGGACACACCGTACGCCGTGGCGGCTCTTGGCGGCGTCCCCTCACCGGCGTGCGGGAAGGCCTCGGTCCGACGCGCCGGGCCTGCCGCCGTCGAACCTTTCGCGTCCCGCGTCCGTACCACTGTCGGGAGGTCGAATCCATGACCGTGCGTCGACTGCTCGCCGCCGTGCTGCTCGCCGCCGCGACCGTACCGCCCGCCGCCGCGCACGGAGCCCCCACCAGCCCGATCAGCCGGGCCGCGGCCTGCGGACCCGAGGGCCGGTACGCGACCACCGCGGCATGCCGGGCGGCCGTCGAGGCGGGCGCGGCGGTCCGGGAGTGGGACAACGTGCGGATCTCCACGGTCAACGGGCGGGACCGGGAGCGGGTCCCGGACGGCGAGCTGTGCGGCGGCGGGCTCTCCGCGTACCAGGGGCTGAACCTGGCCCGGACGGACTGGCCGGCCACCGAGGTCACCGCGGGCGCGCGGTTCACCTTCCGCTATCGCACCACCATCCCGCACCGGGGCACGTTCCGGCTCTACGTCACCCGGCCCTCCTACGACCCGAAGGCGCCGCTGACCTGGGCCGACCTGGAGACGCGCCCGTTCCTGACGGCGACCGACCCGCCGGTGCGCTCGGGCGCGTACCAGCTGCCGGGCCGGTTGCCCGGCGGCCGGGAGGGGCGGCACCTGATCTACACGATCTGGGAGAACTCCAGCACCCCGGACACCTACTACTCCTGCTCGGATGTGCTGTTCCGGCCGGCGGCCGGTGCCACGGCGGGCTCGTCCGGCCGGGCCGCGTCGACGAAGAGCGGCGCGGCTGCTCCGCGTACCGCGGGCGTCGCGCCGGCCAGCGCGGAGCCGGCGGCGGCGTCGGTGGCCGACCCGGGCGTGCCGGTGGCCTCGGTGACCGACCTGGGCGACCGGCTGCCCCTGCTGGCCGGTGCCGCCGCGGTGCTCACCCTGGCCCTGCTGGTCGCGGTGGGCCGGCGGCTGCGCCGGGCCGACGCGCCGCCGGTCGGTCGTCCGTGCGGAGTGCGCAACCACCGGGCCGGCCGGCGCCGGATCTGGTGAAGCCGCCGCGCCGGCCGGTGCCCGCCTGAGCGGTGACCCCGGCCGGCGGCGGTTGCTCAGCCCAGGAGTCGGTCGATCTCGGCCAGCTCCTCGGCGGTGAAGTCGAGGTTGTCCAGCGCCGCGATGTTCGTCTCCAGTTGCGCGACGCTGCTCGCCCCGATGATCAGGCTGGTCATCCGCGGGTCGCGCAGCGCCCAGGCCAGCGCGAGCTGGGCCAGCGACTGGCCGCGCCGCTCGGCGACGGCGCCGAGGCCCCGGATGGTGGCCATCTTCTCCTCGCTGAGGTCGCTCTCGTTGAGGAAGACGCTGGTGCGTACCCGCGAGTCCGCCGGGATGCCGCCCAGGTAGCGGTCGGTGAGCAGGCCCTGCGCCAGCGGGCTGTAGGCGATGCAGCCGGCGCCGGCCTGCTCCAGGGTGTCCAGCAGGCCGTCGTCCTCGGTCCAGCGGTTGAGCATCGAGTACGACGGCTGGTGGATCAGCAGCGGCGTGCCCAGCTCGCGCAGGATGCCCGCGGCCTTCGCGGTCTGCTCGGAGGTGTAGTTGGAGATGCCCACGTAGAGCGCCTTGCCGGAGCGGACGATGGCGTCCAACGCGCCCATCGTCTCCTCCAGCGGAGTGTCCGGGTCGAACCGGTGCGAGTAGAAGATGTCGACGTAGTCCAGCCCCATCCGGCGCAGCGACGCATCCACCGAGGAGACCAGGTACTTGCGCGAGCCCCACTCGCCGTACGGGCCGGGCCACATCAGATAGCCGGCCTTGCTGGAGATCACCAGCTCGTCGCGGTACGGCTTCAGGTCGCTGGCGAGCATCCGACCGAAGTTCTCCTCCGCCGCGCCGGGCGGAGGACCGTAGTTGTTGGCCAGGTCGAAGTGGGTGACGCCGAGGTCGAAGGCGCGGCGCACGATGTCGCGCTGCCGCTCGTACGGGCGGTCCGGGCCGAAGTTGTGCCACAGGCCGAGAGAGATGGCCGGCAGCCGCAGGCCACTGCGCCCGCTGCGCCGGTAGGTCATGGTGTCGTAGCGGTCGTCCGCGGCGAGGTAGGTCACGATCATGAGCCTAGCCCCGGCCCCGGCGCGGGGTGTGGGCGATCCGGCGTGCGAACCCGGACATCGGGGTAGCTTCGAGGCCATGCGTTTCCTCACGCTCGACACCCCCAAGCCGCTGTCCAAGATCGGCCTCGGCACCTGGCAGTTCGGCTCCCGGGAGTGGGGCTACGGCCCCGATTTCGAGACTCGGGCGACGCAGATCGTGCGCCGGGCCGTCGAGTTGGGCGTGACGGTCTTCGACACGGCCGAGATCTACGGATTCGGGCGCAGCGAACGCATCCTCGGCGCGGCGTTGGGCGACGACCGGCCGAAGGTGGTCGTCGCCACGAAGATCTTCCCGGTCCTGCCGGTGGCCGCGGTGGTGCAGCAGCGGGCGGTCGCGTCGGCGGCCCGGCTCGGCGTCACCAGCCTCGACCTCTACCAGGTGCACCAGCCCAATCCGCTGGTCGCCGACCACACCACCATGCGCGGCATGCGGGCCCTGCAGGACGTCGGGCTGGTCGGCGAGGTCGGGGTCAGCAACTACGGGCTGCGCCGCTGGCAGGTCGCCGAGTCGGCGCTCGGCCGGCGGGTGCTCAGCAACCAGGTCCGCTACAGCATGATCGACCGGGCACCCGAGCAGGATCTGCTGCCGTACGCCCGGCAGGCCGGCCGGGTGGTGATCGCGTACAGCCCGCTGGCCCAGGGCTTCCTGTCCGGCCGCTACGACGCGAAGAACCCGCCGACCGGCGCGGTCCGGCGGGCCAACCCGTACTTCCTTCCGGAGAACCTGGAACGCGGCGCCAAGCTGATCGAAACGCTGCGCCAGGTGGCCGACGCGCACGACGCCACCCCCAGCCAGATCGCCCTGGCCTACCTGCTGCGCCACCCGAACGTGCTGGCCATCCCCGGCGCGTCCGGGGTGGAGCAGATGGAACGCAACGCCGCCGCGGCCGACATCGAGCTCGGCGACGACGAGTACGCCGCGCTGGCCGACGCCGCGAAGCGGTTCCGCCCGATCACCGGCCTGGCGGCGATGCCGCGGCTTCTGCGTAACCGGTTGAGCAACACACCGACGGGAAAGTGAGCACAGTGGACGACATCACCGCCTTGATCCTGGACGACCACGCCGCCTTCCGGCGCGGCTTCGCCCGCCTCGACGACGCCCGCGACGAGCACGAGCTGCTGTCGATCTGGGACGCGCTGTCGCTGCACCTGGACATCCACGCCGAGGCGGAGGAGTCGATCCTCTACCCGCACCTGGTCCGGCACGGTGACGACGGCGAGGCCGAGACCGCCGACGCGGTCGGCGACCACAACAAGATCCGTGACGCCATCGCCGAGTCCAAGCTGCACCCGGTCGGCTCGGAGCGGTGGTGGGAGGCGGTGCGCACTGCCCGGCGGGAGAACAGCGAGCACCTTGCCGAAGAGGAGGACGAGGCGTTGCCCGACTTCCGCCGGCACGTCGGCACCGAGCTGCGGGCCGAGCTGGGCCAGCGGTGGCTGACCTTCTACGGCGAGCACAAGAACGGCCGTGACCTGTCGTTCGACGACAAGGACCCGCAGCGGTACGTGGCCGACCACCGCTGAGCACACCCGGATCTCCCCGAGACGGGGGAGTCGCCGGGACGGCCGGCGGCGGCAGAATGACGGGGTGAACCCCCGAGCGGTGCTGGCCCCGCTCGTCGCCGGCACGACCTGGCGGCGCGGCGTGTTCCTGCTGCTCGGCGGGGTGCTGGCGTTGCCGTACGGGTTGCTCGCGGTGACCTTCACCCAGCTGCTCACCGACTCGGAGCTTCCCCGCCCGCTGGTGATCGCCCTGCTGGTCATCGCCGCCCTGATCGCGGTGGTGCCGCTGCTGCTGGACGGCAGCCGGGCCCTGGAGATCGCCGCCGCGCGGACGCTGCTCGGCGTGGACCTGCCCGACCCGGCACCCGGGCACCGGGGCGACCGGGAGACCCGACTGCGCGGCGCACTGTGGATCGTCACCCACCTGATCGTGGGCGGGCTGGTGATGTTCGCCCTGTTCAGCGCGGTACCGATGGCGCTCGCCTTCATCGCCCAGCAGTTCGGCATCGGCACCGAACTGATCACACGGGAACGGTTCGGGCCGCTCGACGGGCGGGACACCGGCTGGCTGACGCTGACCGGGGTGGCCCTGCTGGCCGGTCTCGGCTATGCCGTCGCCGGGCTCGGCGCACTGGCGGTGTCGATGGCGCCGGTGCTGCTAGGCCCGGCGGAGGCGGAGCGGATCGCCGCGCTGGAGGCGCGGGCCACCCGGCTCGCCGAACGCAACCGGCTGGCCCGGGAGCTGCATGACTCGGTCGGCCACGCGCTGACCGTGGCCACCCTCCAGGCCGGGGCGGCCGGGGAGGTCCTCGACACCGATCCGGAGTTCGTCCGGCGCGCGCTCACCGCGATCGAGGAGGCCGGGCGGACCGCGATGGACGAGTTGGACCACGTGCTCGGGCTGCTCCGCGAACCCGCCGGTGGCCGGTCCGTGAGGGCACCGCAGCGTACCCTCGCCGACCTGGACGGGCTGGTCGCCGACAGCCGCACGGCCGGGCTCGCGGTGAACGCCCTGCGGGTCGGCGACCCGGCGTCGGTGCCCCCGGCGGTGTCCCGGGAGGGCTACCGGATCGTGCAGGAAGGGCTGACGAATGCCGCCCGGTACGGGTGCGGGCCGGTGACGCTCCGCCTCGACCTGCGCGACGACGCGCTGGAGTTGGAACTGGTCAACGCGATGGGCCGCCGGGGTCGCGCCGACCCGGGCCGGGGCGGGCGCGGCCTGGACGGGATGCGCGAACGGGTGCTGCTGCTCGGCGGCCGGCTGACCGTGGGACCGGAGGGGGGCCGGTGGCGGATCCGGGCCCGGCTGCCGTACGAGGGTACGTCGTGAGCACCGGGGTGCTGATCGTCGACGACGACGAGCTGATCCGGGTCGGGCTGCGGGCCATCCTCAACGCCCAGCCCGACCTGGAGGTGCTCGCCGAGGCCGCCGACGGTGCCGAGGTGCTGCCGCTGGTGGCCCGGCACCGGCCGGCGGTGGTGCTGATGGACGTGCGGATGCCCGGCATCGACGGCATCCAGGCCACCCGGCACCTGCTGGCCGCCTCCGCCGACCCGCCCCGGGTGCTGGTGGTCACCACCTTCGCCAACGACGAGTACGTCTACGAGGCGCTGCGCGCCGGCGCGTCCGGCTTCCTGCTGAAACGGGCCCGGCCGGCCGAGGTGGTGGAGGCGGTCCGGGTGGTCGCCGCCGGGGAGTCGCTGCTCTTCCCGGCCGCGATCCGCCGGCTGGTCGGGGCGTACGGGTCACGCGGCGGCAACCGGCTGCGGACGGCCCGGCTCACCGAGCGGGAGGCGGAGGTGCTGCGGCTGATGGCCACCGGCCGGTCCAACCCGGAGATCGCCGCCCACCTCGTGGTCGGGGTGGAGACGGTGAAGACGCACGTCGGCAACGTGCTGGCCAAGCTGGGGGTGCGCGACCGCACCCAGGCCGTGATCGCCGCCTACGAGTCCGGCTTCGTGGTACCCGCCAGCTGATCCCCCCCTGCGGGGGAGCGGGTTCGCCGCTACGCGGGAGGGCTCCGGCCCGCCGGCCGCCGAGGCTGAAACCATGACGACGACCGTTGCCGCACCACCCCGTACCGCCTCCCGTTGGCCCGACCGCTTCGCCCCGCTGGCCGCCGGCTGGCTCGGTCTCTGGGGCGTCCTCGCCCTGCTCGCCACGCTCACCGGCGCCGGCTACCCGTTCGGCGCGAACGACCCGCACGGTGGCGACGTCAACCTGCTGCGGCTGGTGCCGATGGGGCTGGCCACCCCGCTCTTCGCCTGCGTCCTGCTCACCGCCGCCGTCGCCGCGCTGGCCATGAGCCGCCCGGCGGTGCGCCCACCCGGCCCGCTGCGGGCGCTGCTCGCCGGCTACGGCTGGGCGGTGGCCTTCGCCCTGGCCGTGGTCGTTCCGGACGCCCGGGTGCTGATCATCCTGGGTTACGCGCCGATCCTGCTCCTCGGAGCACCCTTCGGCTGGCCGCCGGTCGACTACGCCGACATCTTCACCTGGGCGCTGTTCGCCCGGTTCGCCGCGCTGGCCGGCGGGCTGCTGCTGGCCGGCGCGGTGCTGGCCTGGCAGCGCCGTACCGCCGGGGCCTGCCTCGGCTGTGGCCGCGACGGCACCGACCGGGGCTGGACCACCCCGGCCGCCGCCGCCCGCTGGGGTCGGTGGGCCGCCGGCATCGCGGCGGCCATCCCGCTGACGTACGCGCTGACCCGGTTCGCCTGGGCCGCCGGCATCCCGCTCGGCATCTCCCGGGAGTTCCTGACCGAGATGCAGGACACCGGGCTGGTCTGGGCGGGCCTGGGCCTGGGCGCGTTCGCCACCGTCGGCGCGATCCTCACCCTCGGGCTGGTGCAGCGCTGGGGTGAGCGGTTCCCGCGCTGGATGATCGGGCTGGCTGGTCGCCGGGTGCCGGTGAAGCTGGCCGTGGTGCCGGCCACCCTGGTCGCGATCGCGGTGACCGCCGCCACTCTCGGGCTGCTAAGCAACCCCGGGTTCTGGGATCTCGAGCACGGGTTCAGCCTGGCCGGCGCGCCGATGCTGCTCTGGCCGTTCTGGGGCGTGGCGCTGGGCGCGGCCACGTACGCGTACCACCTGCGCCGCCGCGGTGCCTGCCGGCGCTGCGGGCGGGCCTGAGGGTGTGTAAGGAAGGGCCCCTTGTTAACGGTTTCCGTTGTATAGGGGTCCCTTCCTAACCTGAGCTAGCGTGGGTCGGGTGACTGCGCCTTCCCCGGTAATCCCGGTTCCACCGGCCGACCTGCCCGGCACGCTCGGCGCGCTGCGGGCGGCCGGTCACCAGTACCGCACCGTCAAGCAGGAACTCCGCGACAACCTCCTGGCCCGGATGCGCTCCGGCGAGGACCGTTTCCCCGGCATCGTCGGCTACGACGACACCGTGCTGCCCGAGGTCGAGCGGGCGCTGCTCGCCGGGCACGACATGGTGCTGCTCGGCGAGCGCGGCCAGGGCAAGACCCGCCTGATCCGCTCGCTCGGCGCGCTGCTCGACGAGTGGACCCCGGTCATCCCCGGCTCGGTGCTCAACGAGCACCCGCTGCACCCGCTGACCCCGGCGTCGATCGCCCAGGTCGCCGAGGCCGGCGACGACCTGCCGGTCGGCTGGCTGCACCGCTCGCTGCGCTACGGCGAGAAGCTGGCGACCCCGGACACCAGCGTCGGTGACCTGATCGGCGACGTGGACCCGATCCGGATCGCCCAGGGCCGGACGCTCGGCGACCCGGAGACGATCCACTTCGGCCTGGTTCCCCGTACCAACCGGGGCATCTTCGCCGTCAACGAGCTGCCCGACCTGGCCGAGCGGATCCAGGTGGCGCTGCTCAACGTGCTGGAGGAGCGCGACATCCAGGTCCGCGGCTACCAGCTGCGGCTGCCGCTGGACCTGCTCCTGGTGGCCAGCGCCAACCCGGAGGACTACACCAACCGGGGCCGGATCATCACCCCGCTCAAGGACCGGTTCGGTGCGGAGATCCGTACCCACTACCCCGTTGACCTGGAGCTGGAGCTGGCGCTGATCCGCCAGGAGGCCGCCCTGGTCGCCGAGGTGCCCGAGCACGTGCTGGAGGTCCTGGCCCGGTTCGCCCGCGCGGTGCGCGAGTCGCCGTCGGTGGACCCGCGCTCCGGCGTCTCCGCGCGGTTCGCCATCGCCGCCGCCGAGACGGTCGCCGGCGCCGCGCTGCGCCGCGCCGGCCTGCTCGCCGCCGCCGGCCAGGCGTTAGCAGGGGCCCCCTATACAACGCAAAGCGATAACAAGGGGCCCTTCCTTTCATCCGAGGCGGCGGTGGCGCGGGTTGGGGACGCGGTGTCGGTGACCTCCACGCTGCGCGGCAAGGTGGAGTTCGAGAGCGGCGAGGAGGGGCGGGAGATCGAGATCCTGGCCCACCTGCTGCGTACCGCGACCGCCGAGACGTTCCGCGCCCGGCTGGCCGGGTTGGACCTGTCCGGCTTCACCGCCCTGGTCGAGGACGGCACCGCCATCGAGACCGGCGAGCTGGTCGGCGCCGGTGAGCTGCTGCGCCAGGTGGGCACCGTGCCGGGCCTGGCCAAGGTGCTGGAGCGCCTCGGCATGGGCGACGCGCCCACCCCGGAGGAGGCCGCCGCCGGCATCGAGTTCGTGCTGGAGGGGCTGCACCTGACCCGGCGACTCGGCAAGGACGTCACCGACTCCGGGCGCACCGTCTACGGCGGCCGGGGCTGACCGTGGCCGGCAACCGGTTCCGGTACGGGCAGTGGCGCGGCGGCCCCGACCCGCTCGCACCCCCGTACGACGTGCGCGAGGCGGTCGACGCGGTCGGCGCCGAGGTACTGGCCGGCGGCAGCCTGCGCGAGGCGCTGCGCGATCTGCTGCGCCGGGGCCCGCAGGGGCGCGGCGGGCTCGACGACCTGGCCGCCCGGGCCCGCCGGCTGCGCCGGGAGGCGCTGCGCCGAGGTGACCTGGACGGCGCGGTGACCCGGGCCCGGGCGCTGCTCGACCAGGCCGTCGCCGCCGAGCGGGACGAGCTGCGCGGGCGGGACGACGACGCTTCCCGGTTCGCCGAGGCGGTGCTGGACAACCTGCCCCGCTCGACCGCCCGGGCCGTCGAGGAGTTGAGCGGCTACCAGTGGGCCAGCGAGGACGCCCGCCGGTCGTACCAGCAGATCCTCGACGGGCTGCGCGACGACGTGCTGGGCCAGCGCTTCGCCGGGCTGCGCGACGCGGTCCGCGCCTCCGCCGACCCGGCCGCCCAGCAGCGGCTGGCCGAGATGATGCACGACCTGAACGACCTGCTGTCCCGGCACGGCCGGGCCGAGGACACCACCGATGCGTTCGCCGAGTTCATGCGCCGCCACGGCGACTTCTTCCCGGAGCAGCCGGAGACCGTCGACGAGCTGATCGACGTGCTGGCCCGCCGCGCGGCGGCCGGCGAGCGGCTCATGAACTCGCTCTCCGAGCGGCAGCGGGCCGAGCTGGCCGGGCTGATGCAGCAGTCGCTGGGCGACCGGCTGGCCGGGGAGTTGTCCGCGCTCGACGCCAACCTGCGGGCGTTGCGGCCGGACCTGCGGTGGGGGCGCGGCGAGCGGGTCCGGGGCGAACAGCCGCTGGACTACGCCGACGCGGCCGGGGCGCTGGGCGAGATTGGCGAGCTGGACGATCTGCTGGACCAGCTCGACCAGGAGCATGCCGGCGCCACCCTGGACGACGTTGACGTCGACGCGGTGGCCCGCACCTTGGGCCGGGACGCCGCCGACGACGTACGTCGACTCCAGGAGCTGGAGCGGGAGCTGCGCCGGCAGGGCTGGGTGAGCCGGGACGCGGACGGGCTCACGCTGAGCCCGAAGGCGTTGCGCCGGCTCGGGGGCACCGCACTGCGGCGGGTCTTCGCCGAGCTGACCGCCGGGCCGCGCGGCCAGCACGACCTGCGCTCGGCGGGTGCCGCCGGCGAGGTCAGCGGCGCGTCACGGCCCTGGCAGTACGGCGACGAGCAGCCGTTGGACGTGGTCCGCACGTTGACGCGGGCGGTGCGCCGCGCCGGCCCCACCGTGCCGGTGCAGCTCGCGGTGGACGACTTCGAGGTGGTGGAGACCGAGCGTCGGGCCTCCGCGGCGGTGGCGCTCTGCGTCGACCTCTCCTACTCGATGATCTCCCAGGGGCGCTGGGGTCCGATGAAGCAGACGGCGCTGGCCCTGTCGCACCTGATGGAGACCCGCTTCCCGCAGGACGCGTTGCAGATCGTCGGCTTCGGCCGGGAGGCGATGACGCTCAGCCAGCAGGAGCTGGCCGCGGTCGAGCCGGACCTGCAACAGGGCACCAACCTCCAGCACGCGCTGCGGTTGGCCGGCCGGCATTTGCGCCGGCACCCGGACGCCGAGCCGGTGGTGCTGGTGGTCACCGACGGCGAGCCGACCGCACACCTGGACCCGGAGGCCGGCGAGGCGCTGTTCCACTGGCCGCCGCTGCCGGAGACGATCGAGGCGACGGTCCGCGAGGTGGACCGGCTCAGCCGCTACGGCGCCACGATCAACCTGTTCATGCTCGGCGACGATCCGGGCCTGCGCCGCTTCGTCGACGCGGTGGCCCGGCGCAGCCGGGGCCGGATGTTCACCCCGGACACCGACGACCTCGGCGAGTACGTCGTCAGCGACTACCTGCGCGCCCGCCACGGCCGCCGCTGACCCCCGTCCGGGTGAACGGGGGGCGGTAGGGCCGGGGGCGGCGCGGCCGGCTCCGGTTGACTGGGGGCGTGGAGAGCGGGCGGTTGCGGGAGGCGTACGGGGAGTTGCTCGCGGAGGTGACGGCCGGCGGGTTCGCCCCGCCGCCGCAGGGTCAGCTCAGCGCCGAGCAGATCGTCGCCCACCTGGCCGCCAACGACGAGTTGATGATCCAGGCCACCGAGGCGCTGCTGGCCGGTGCGCCGTTCGCCTACTACGAGCTGGAGGAGGACGTGCACCGCCCGCAGCTCGACGCGCTGGTCGCCGAGCAGGGTGGGCTGTCCGGCCTGGCCGGGCTGCTGCGCGGCACCAGCGAGCGGCTCTGTGCGCTGGTCGACCGGCTCGGCCCCGCTGCCCTGACGCCGGTCGAGACGCATCTGCGCGAGGGCTTCGACCTGCGGGTCGACGAGTCCCTGCCCTGGTCCCGCACCCTCGACCTGCACGTGCGGGTGCACCTGCCCAAACACCTCGCCCAGCTGCGGATGCTGCGCGCCTGAGCCGCGCCGGTCGTCGGCGAGCCCGCTGGTCAGGTGTCGATCAGGTCGGCGCGCGGGTGGAAGGCGCGGCGGTAGGTGGAGGGGGACACGCCGATGCGCTGGTGCAGTTGCTGGCGCAGCGCGGCCGTGGTGCCGAAGCCGCTGCGGTGGGCGACCTGGTCGACCGTGAGGTCGGTCGTCTCGAGCAGCAGCCGGGCGTGGTCGGTGCGCTGTTGCAGCAGCCACTGCGCCGGGCTCAGCCCCGTCTCGGAGCGGAACCGCCGGGTGAAGGTACGCACGCTCATCCGGGCCTGCTCGGCCAGGTCGCGCAGGGCGACCGGCTCGTGCAGCCGCTGTCGGGCCCACTCGCGGGCGCCGGCGGTGCTGGTGTCGGTCGCCTTCGGCACCGGCCGTTCGATGTACTGCGCCTGGCCGCCGTCGCGCCAGGGCGGCACCACGCACCGGCGGGCCGCCCGGTTGGCCACCTCGCTGCCGTGGTCGAGGCGGATGACGTGCAGGCAGAGGTCGATGCCGGCGGCAACCCCGGCGGAGGTGAGCACCCGGTCGTCGGTGATGAAGAGCACGTCCGGGTCGAGGTCCACGCGCCCGTGCAGCCGACGGAAGTCCTCGGCGTGCGCCCAGTGGGTGGTGGCCCGCCGCCCGTCGAGCAGCCCGGCGGCGGCCAGCACGAACGCCCCGGTGCAGATCGACATGACCCGGGCTCCCCGCTGGTACGCCGCCCGCAGCGCCTCGGCCACCTCCGGCTCGAGGCGGCCGGTGGTCAGCGCGTCGCCGCCGTGGATGCCGGGGACGATCACCGTGTCGGCGGTGTCGAGCAGCTCCAGCCCGTGCTCGGGGACCACCTGGTAGCCGGCGGTGCTGCGGACCGGCCGGCGCCCGGGGGTGCACACCCGTACGTCGTAGTACGACGCTCCGTCGCCGTCGCGGGCGGTGCCGAAGACCTGGGACGGGGTGCCCAGATCGAGGCCGACCACCTCGTCGAGGGCGAGTACGGCGATCCGGTGCGGGCGTAGGGCCATGGCCCGATTATTGCGCATGATGGCTTTCCGGCCACTCGTCGCGGGCGACGGCGCCGCCCAGACTGACCAGCGTGACCAGAGAACGCCGCCTGCATCCTGCCTGGCTCGTCGCCGCCGTCGCCTTCGTGGCGCTGGTCGGCGCGGCCGGCTTCCGCGCCACCCCGTCGGTGCTCCTGCACCCGCTGCACGCCGAGTTCGGCTGGCCGCTGGCCACCATCTCGGCGGCCGTGTCGGTCAACCTGCTGCTCTACGGGCTCACCGCGCCGTTCGCCGCCGCCCTGATGGACCGGTTCGGCATCCGCCGGGTGGTCGCCGTCGCGCTGCTGCTGGTCGCCGCGGGCAGCGGGTTGACCGTCTTCATGACCGCCAGTTGGCAGCTGATCCTCTGCTGGGGCGTGCTGGTCGGGCTGGGCACCGGCTCGATGGCGCTGGCCTTCGTGGCCACCGTCACCGGGCGCTGGTTCGTCCGCCGCCGAGGGCTGGTCACCGGGGTGCTCACCGCCGGCGGGGCGGCCGGTCAACTGGTCTTCCTGCCGCTGGTCGCACTGCTGGTTCGCGATCACGGCTGGCGGACGGCGGCGCTCGTCGTGGCGGGGGCCGCGCTGGCGGTCGTACCTCTGGTGGTGTGGCTGCTGCGCGAGCACCCGGCGGATCTGGACCTGCCCGCCTACGGCGCGACCGAGGTGGTCGCGGCGGTGCCGCCGGCCGGCGGCGCGGCGGCCCGCGCGGTGGGCGCGCTGAGCGCCGCTGCCCGCACCCGGCCGTTCTGGCTGCTCGCTGGCGGGTTCGCGATCTGCGGCGCGACCACCAACGGCCTGGTCGGTACGCACTTCGTGCCGGCGGCGCACGACCACGGCATGGCGGAGACCACCGCCGCCGGGCTGCTCGCCCTGGTCGGGCTCTTCGACATCGTGGGCACCATCGCCTCCGGCTGGCTGACCGACCGGGTGGACAGCCGGCTGCTGCTCGGGGCCTACTACGCGCTGCGCGGGGCGTCGCTGCTGGTGCTGCCCGGGCTCTTCGCCGGCAGCGCCCGGCCGAGCATGCTGGTCTTCATCGTCTTCTACGGCCTGGACTGGGTGGCGACCGTGCCGCCGACGGTGGCGCTGTGCCGGGAGTACTTCGGCAGCGCCGGGGCGGTGGTGTTCGGCTGGGTCTTCGCCGCCCACCAGTTCGGCGCGGCGTTCGCGGCGACCGCCGCGGGCCTGGTCCGCGACTCCCTCGGCGACTACGCGCTGGCCTGGTACGTGGCCGGGGCACTGTCGATCGGCGGGGCCGGGCTGTCGCTGCTGCTGCGCCGGCGGCCGGGCACGCCGGTGCCGGAGCCCGTCCTGGCGGCCGCGGCGGCGCCTCGGGCCTGGAGCTTCCGGGGCTGAGGCCGCAGGCGTGCGTCGGGCGGTCAGCCGAGCGTCCACTGCTGGGCCGGTCGGCCGTCGCAGGGCCGCTGCTTGATCTCGGCCCCGGCCTCGGCGCCGTCGTCGTCGGCCTGCGCGCACTTGCCGCTGTGCACGGCGACCAGCAGGACCGGGCCGGCGCCGGTGGGGGTGAGCCGCCACTGCTGGTTGGCCTGGCCGTGGCAGGGGAACTGCTGGACCTTCGCGCCGTCGTCCGCGCTGCCGCCCTCGACGTCGAGGCACTGCCCGTAGGCCGCGCTGGTCAGCGTCGCCACGTCCGGGCCGGCCGGGTTGACCACCCACTGCTGCTCCGGGCCGCCGGTGCAGGCGGCCAGCACCGCCTCGGCCTTCTCGTCGTCACCGTCGAGGCCGAGGCAGAGCCCGGAGGTCGAGCGCAGCACCCGGGGGCCGGTGGTCGGGGCGGCGGGGGTGGTGGCCGCCGGGGTCGGCGTCGGCTCGGCCGGTGTGCTGGACGCCGGTTGCTCGGCCGGGGTGCTGGGTGCCACCGGCGCCGAGGGCTCGCCGACCGCCGCCGGCACCACCGGCTCGCCGCCGGCGCCGAACAGGCCGGTGGCGAAGAGCACCCCGAGCAGTACGCCGACCAGCCCGACCGCCAGCGCCACCCGCAGCAGGGGGTCGCCGGGCAGCAGGCCGGCACGGCGGATCGCGGGGCGACCGCCGTAGACGGTGCCGACCGGATCGCGGCTCTGCTCGGGCGCGGACACAGGGGTCATCCTGGCCCACGATGCCGGGTCGGGGCCAGTCGGCCGCCGGCCCGGCGCATCGGCGCAGGTCAGTCGATGACCTTGACGTCCTTCCAGAAGGCCACCCGGTCGCGGACCATCTCGGCGTCCGGCTTCGGCTCCGGGTAGTACCAGACCGCGTCCGCGCTGGTCTTCCCCGCGTGCTCGAGGCTGTAGTAGGAGGCGGTGCCCTTCCACGGGCAGACGGTGTGCGTGGCGGACTCGCGGATCAGGTCGTCGCGCAGCGCGGAGCGGGGGAAGTAGTGGTTGCCCTCCACCAGCACGGTGTCGTCGCTCTCGGCGATGATCTGGTCGTTCCACATGGCTTTCGGCATGGCTCCCACGCTATGCCGATCGGCTGGCCGCGACCACCGTCGCCCGACGTCCGGCGGCGATTTCTCAGCGCTTCGGCTCCGGGTCGGTGACGTCGGCCACCGTGGCACCGAGGGCCGCGATCGCCGCGTCGGCGTCCACGGCGACGGCGACGCCGCGCTCGCCGGCGCCGAGGGTGATCTCCCGGCCGCGCAGCCGCTGGTCGGCGATCACCGGCCAGGCCGTGGTCGAGCCGAACGGGGTGATGGTGCCGCGTTCGTAGCCGGTCGCTTCCCGGGCGGCCTGCGCCTCCGGCATGGACAGTCGACTCACCCCGAGCAGGGCGCGCAGCTTGGGCCAGGAGACGACCCGGTCGCCGGGGGTGAGCACGAAGAGGTGGTCGTCGGCGCCCCGGCGGACCACGATCGTCTTGACCACGTCGGGGACGGCGACACCCAGCGCGGCGGCCGCCTCGGTGAGGCTGCTGACCTCGCCGTGCCGGATCAGCCGGTAGTCGAGCCCGGCGGCGTCGAGGGCGTCGGTCGCGGCGGTGGACATGACCGCCACGGTAACCCGCGGGCCTCCCACCGGACGCGAAATGACCACCGTCGACATCCCACCGGACGGCCGGATGCGGGCGTAAGGTGATCACATGCGCGCGGAGCGTGTGGATCATCCGATTGTCCATGATCAGGCGGTGGATGCGCTGCGGCGTTCGTACGCCGCGGTGCCCACGGGCGAGCCTGTGCGGCTCGCCAAACGCACGTCCAACCTGTTCCGCCCCCGGTCCGCGGTCCGGACCCCGGGGCTTGATGTCAGCGGCCTCACCGGCGTGCTCGCGGTCGACCCGGCCGGGCGCACCGCCGACGTGCAGGGCATGTGCACGTACGAGGACCTGGTCGACGCGACCCTGCCGCACGGGCTGATGCCGCTGGTGGTGCCGCAACTGCGCACCATCACCCTGGGCGGCGCGGTGACCGGCCTGGGCATCGAGTCGACCTCCTTCCGCAACGGCCTGCCCCACGAGTCGGTGCGCGAGTTGGACGTGCTCACCGGTGCCGGCGAGATCGTCACCGCCCGGCCCGACGGCGAGCACGCCGACCTGTTCGCCGCGTTCCCCAACTCGCTGGGCAGCCTCGGCTACGCCACCCGGCTGCGCATCGAGCTGCAGCCGGTGGGTCGGTACGTGGCGCTGCGCAACGTCCGCTTCACCCGGCTGGAGGAGCTGACCGACGCCATCGCCGAGGTGACCGCGACCCGGTCCTGGGCCGGCGAGGCGGTGGACGCGATGGACGGGGTGATGTTCAGCCCCGGTGAGGCGTACCTGGTGCTGGGCCGGTTCACCGACGAGGCGGCGCCGCCCAGCGACTACACCGGCCAGGCGATCTACTACCGGTCGCTGCGCCGGCGTACCCGTGACGTGCTCACCGCGTACGACTATCTCTGGCGCTGGGACACCGACTGGTTCTGGTGCTCGGCGGCGTTCGGTGTGCAGCACCCGGTGGTGCGCCGGCTCTGGCCGGCGCGCTTCCGGCGCAGCGACGTCTACCACCGACTGGTCCGCCTGGAGCACCGGCACCAGGTGGCCGCCCGGATCGACCGGCTGCGCGGCCAGCCGGCCCGCGAGCGGGTGGTGCAGGACGTCGAGATCCCGTTGGAACGCACGGCCGACTTCCTGCGCTGGTTCGCCGGTGCGGTGGGGATGACCCCGGTGTGGCTCTGTCCGCTGCGACTGCGCGAGCCGGTGGGTGCCGGTTCCGCGCGGTCCTGGCCGCTGTATCCGCTGCACGCGGGGCAGGACTACGTCAACATCGGTTTCTGGGGGAGCGTGCCGATCGCGCAGGGCGCCGCCGACGGCGACGTCAACCGCATGATCGAACGCAGGGTGTCGGAGTCGGGCGGGCACAAGTCGCTCTACTCCGACGCGTACTACGACCGGGACGCCTTCGACCGGCTCTACGGCGGCGAAACGTGGCGTGCGGTGAAGGACCGCTACGACCCGGACCACCGGCTGACGGGACTGTACGAGAAGGCGGTAGCACGAGCATGAGCCTGACGGACCGAGACCAGGGGGCGGCGAGCGTCCCCGCCACCCCGCCGGCGGGGGGCCGGCAGACGGGGCCGACCGTGGCGGACGTGATCCGCGCGGTCACCACCGGGCCGCTTCCGGTGCGGATCACCGGGTACGACGGCAGCGCCGTCGGCCCGGCCGACTCCGGGATCACCCTGGCGATCCGCTCCCAGCGGGGACTGTCCTACCTGCTCACCGCCCCCGGCGACCTGGGCATGGCCCGGGCGTACGTGAGCGGCGACCTGGCGTTGCAGGGGGTGCACGAGGGCGACCCGTACGAGGCGTTGCAGGTGCTCAAGGACGAGTTGCGGCTGCGTACGCCGTCGCTGGCCGAGGGGCTGGCGCTGGTCCGCGGGCTGGGCTGGGAACGGTTGCTGCCGCCGCCGGCGCCGCCGCAGGAGGCGCTGCCGCGCTGGAAGCGGGTGATGAACGGGCTGCGGCACTCGCGTACCCGGGACAGCACGGCGATCTCGCACCACTACGACGTCTCCAACGCCTTCTACGAGCGGGTGCTCGGCCCGTCGATGACGTACACCTGCGCGGTCTTCCGGTCCCGGGAGGACACCCTGGAGCAGGCCCAGGCCGCGAAGTACGACCTGGTCGCCGGCAAGCTGGCGCTCAAGCCGGGGATGCGGCTGCTCGACGTGGGCTGCGGCTGGGGTGGCATGGTCCGCCACGCCGCCCGCGAGTACGGCGTCAAGGCGCTCGGGGTGACCCTGTCCAGGGCGCAGGCGCAGTGGGCGCAGGCGGCGATCGAGCGGGAGGGGTTGACCGAGCTGGCCGAGGTGCGGCACCTGGACTACCGGGACGCGCCGGGGGAGCAGTTCGACGCCATCTCCTCGATCGGGCTGACCGAGCACATCGGGGTGCGCAACTACCCGGCCTACTTCAGGGCGTTGCGCGATCGGCTGCGCCCCGACGGCCGGCTGCTCAACCACTGCATCACCCGGGCGGACAACCGGGCGCCGCACCGCTCCGGCGCGTTCATCGACCGGTACGTCTTTCCGGACGGCGAGCTGGCCGGCCCGGGGCGGTTGATCAGCGAGGTGCACGACGTCGGGCTGGAGGTGCACCACGAGGAGAACCTGCGCCAGCACTACGCGCTGACGCTGGCCGCGTGGTGCCGCAACCTGGTCGAGCACTGGGATTTCTGCGTCTCGGAGGTGGGCGCGGGCACCGCGCGGGTGTGGGGGCTGTACATGGCCGGGTCGCGGATGGCGTTCGAGCGCAACGGCATCCAGTTGCACCAGGTGCTGGCGACCCGCAACGGCCCGGAGGGTGCGAGCAGCTATCCGCTGCGCCCCGACTGGCTGCCCTGACCGTCGCTCCGCTGGGAAGCCGCGCCGAGGTCGGCGCGGCTTTCCTCGAAGCGATTGACAAACAAGTTTTGTACGTACAAACTGATTTTGCCATGAGAGACGTCCTGTACCTGGAGCAGATCGAGCAGGCCGAGGTCCTGCTCAAGCCGCAGCGCGTCGAGGTGCTGCGGCAACTGGCCGAGCCGCGCACCTGCACCGAGGTCGCGGCCCGACTCGACCAGACGCCGCAGCGCGTCTACTACCACGTCAAGCAGCTCGTCGCGGCCGGCCTCGTCGAGCTGGTCAACGAGCGCAAGGTCCGCGGCATCACCGAGGGCATCTACCAGGCCGCCGCCCGCTCCTACTGGCTCTCCCCCCGACTGGTCGGCCGGATCGGGCTGCGCCGGGCCCGCGACGAGCTGAGCCTGGGCTACCTGCTCGACCTGATGGAGGAGGTCCAGGCCGACATCGCGGCCCTCGACCGGGCCGCACCCGAGCTGCCCTCGATCGGGGTCTCCGGCGAGATCCGGGTGCCGGCCGAGCGACGCCAGGAGTTCCTGCACGACCTGCAGACCGCTCTGCAGGACCTGTTCACCCGCTACGGCGGCAGCGAAGGGGATGCCTTCAAGCTCGCCGTGGCCTGCTATCCAAAGGGGAACGACCATGAGTGAACCGTTGAAGGTGCGCGCCCGCCTGTCCGCCCCGGTGGGGCGGGTCCGCCGCGCCCTGACCGACCCCGCCGAACTGCGCGCCTGGCTGGCCGAGCACGCCGAGGTCGAGCTGCCGCAGCGGTACGAGTTCTGGGGCCGGTACACGCCCGAGGGCGACACCCCGCACCAGCGACTGCTGCACGCCGACGACGACACGCTGCGCTTCGGCTGGCTGCTCGACGGGGTGGAGACCACCACCGAGTTCCAACTGACCGCCGAGAGCCCGGACAGCACCGTGCTGACGCTGACGCAGAGCCACTTCGACTTCGCCGAGGCGATGAGCGGCTCCAGCATCCGCGGCGTGCTGCAGACCTACTGGGCGCTGTCCATCGCCAACCTGGCCTCCCACCTGGAGGGCCGGCCGCTGCTGCCGAGGACCGACTTCACCTCCGCCGACCTGCGCGGCGAGCTGGTCATCGCCGCGCCCGCCGACAAGGTGTGGGAGTCGCTGACCGACTCGGCGCAGGCCAGCGCCTGGTTCGGCTACCCGATCGGCATCGAGCCCTGGGTCGGTGGCCGGTACGCCATGGGCGGCTTCGAGAGCGGGTACGCGGCCAAGGTGGTCGACCTGGAGCCGGGCCGCAAGATGTCGGTCGACTGGGGCCCGACCGGCGTCAGCACCTGGGAGCTGGCCGAATCCGGCGGCCGGACCACGCTGACCTTCGTACAGAGCGGCTTCGACGAGGGCAACCCGCCGTACGGGGCGTGGAGCGGGTCGGTGGCCGGGCTGTCCGAGCTGCGCCGCTACCACGAGATGCCGGAGTGGCAGCCGATCTGGCTCGACGTCGAGGTGCCGGGCCTGGACCCGCAGCCCGCGTAGGCGACCGACTGAGGTGTGGAAGGGCCCCTGTCACGGCACGTCGCCGGGCAGGGGCCCTTCGCTGCGCGGTGCGACTCCCGATCCCGATTCAGCGCCCCCTGGTCGAACCACCCGAGCGGCCGTAGAGCGCCCAGGCTGATCCACGGCCGCTCGAAGATCCCTGACGGTCGGATCAGGGAAGACCGCTCATGTTTCCCCCGAACATGGGACAATTTCACCATAAGGCGCTAATCGAATCCCGAGGGCCGGAGGCCCCAACGACCACGTTCTCCGGCGAGCGGGCGCCTTCGCGTGTCTGCGCCCGGGACGGATGGCATCTCCGGCCGTCGGTTGCGGGTTCAGGCCCCGTCTAGGAGAGGGAGCAGCAGTGATGATGGGACGTACTCGACTGTGGGCAGTGGCCGTGGCGGCCGGCGCGGCGGTCGCGGCCACCGCCGCGGGATCCGCGGCAATGGGCGACGGAGGTGACGACTCGCGCGACAAGCGCGAGTCGTACGACTCGCGAGACTCGCACGGCTCATGGGACGACTCGCGGGACAGGAAGAAGGAGACGATCCGCGCCAGGCTGAGCGGCTACGAGGAGGACCCCAAGCCGATCTCCACGCCCGGCTCCGGCCGGTTCGTGGCAAAGATCGATGAGCGGGAGAAGGAAATCAGGTTCCGTCTGAGCTACGAGGACCTGAAGGACGTCCAGCAGGCGCACATCCACTTCGGCGGACGGCACCAGAGCGGCGGCATCGCCGCTTTCCTGTGCTCGAACCTCAAGGACACCAAGGGCGGCCCGTCGAAGGACGTCCAGGAGTGCCCCGAATCCCCCGCCACCATCGAGGGGACCATCAGGCCGGATGACGTTGTCGGTCCCGCCGACCAGGGCATCGAGCCGGGAGAGTTCGACGAACTCGTCGACGCGATCGAGGCCGGCGTCACGTACGTCAACGTGCACACCAAGAAGTACCCGAACGGCGAGATCCGGGGCCAGATCAAGAGCGACGACCGGAAGAAGTGCGACGAGGACTCGGACCGGGACGAGCGCGACGACCGGGACAAGGACCCCGGCTGGAGCTGGGACAACGGCGACGACCGTGACAAGGGCGACGACCGGGACAAGGACCCCGGCTGGAGCTGGGACAACGGCGACGACCGTGACAAGGGCGACGACCGGGACAAGGACCCCGGCTGGAGCTGGGACAAGGGCGACGACCGTGACAAGGGCGACGACCGGGACAAGGGCCACGACGACCGGAACCGGGACGACTGCGACGAGAACCGCGGCGACGAGCGTGACGAGGACCGCGGCGACAAGCGTCACGAGGACCGCGGCGGGGACCGAGGCGACGACCACCGGGACGGGTGGAAGAGCGACGAGGAGTGACCTGCCGACGCGCGATCGGCTGAACGCCCGGCCCGGCATCACGGGGCCGGGCGTTCGGCCGTTTCGGCCTCTGACGCGGCCCGACGACACGACCAGGTCGGTGGTGATAAGCCGTGCTCTGGTGGGTACTTCCGGGCGATGTTCTTCATCTTCGGTCTGCGTACCAAGGTCGACCGGTCCGGTGTCGTGCAGCAGGTCTGTCGCAACTGCGGCAACCACGCCGCGCAGGTGATCACCCGCCGATCGACGAAGTTCACCCTGTTCTTCATCCCGCTCATCCCGGTCCGCACTCGGTACGCGCAGCAGTGCACGTTCTGCGGGGCGCAGTACGAGGTCGCCAAGGCCGACGCCCAGCGCCTTCCGGTCGGCTGAACCGCCGATGGCCCGCTTCCTTTGCTGGCTGATCGGCCGGCAACCGCCGGCCGCCGCCGCGCCGGTGCACACCGTCTCCCGGCCGCCGTGCACCCCCGGCCACCGGCGCCGCCGCCCGACGCGTCGCCCGCTGGCCGGCACGACGCTGCCCCGCTCGCCCTGGAACCGCTCCGCCGGCCGCTGACCCGGCCCTGTGATCTTCCACCCCGACGGACCTCCGCCCCCACCATCGCGACCTAGGCTGGGGCCGCCGTCCGAACGGGGAGAACCGTGCGCAACCACCCGGCCGTCGTGCTGGTCGCCGTCCTGCTGTCCACGCTGTCGCTGCCGGTCTCACTGACCGGTGCGTCGGTCGCGTTGCCGGACATCGGTCGGGACCTGCACAGCGGGCTGGCCGGGGTGCAGTGGGTGGTGAACGGCTACAACGCCACCTTCGCCAGCTTCATGCTCGCCACCGGCGCGCTCGCCGACCTCCTCGGCCGCCGCCGGGTCTTCGCCACCGGGGTGGCGGTCTTCGCCGGCTCCGGGCTGCTGGCCGCCCTCGCGGACGACATCGTGCTGCTCGACGCCGCGCGCGTACTGGCCGGCGTGGGTGCGGCGGCCGCCGCCACCAGCGCGTCCGCGCTGCTGGCCGGCGCGTTCCACGGGCCCGCCCGGGCCCGCGCGTTCAGCCTCTTCGGTACGACCCTCGGCGTCGGACTGGCCTTCGGCCCGTCGATCGCCGGGCTGCTGATCGACGCGTTCGGCTGGCGGGCGGTCTTCGCCGCGCCGGCGCTGGTCGGTCTGCTGGTCCTCGCGCTGGTGCCGTTGCTGCCCGAGTCGCGGGCCGAGCACGCCGGGCGCATCGACTGGCCGGGCACGGTCACGTTCACCGCCGCGCTGCTGCTGCTCATCTTCGGCTTCGTCCAGGGACCCGAGTTCGGCTGGTCGCACCCGGCGATCGTGGCCGCGTTCGTCGCCGCGCCGGTGCTGCTGGCGGTCTTCGTCCGGGTGGAACGGCGGCGGGCCGACCCGATGTTCGACCTGGCGCTGCTGGCCAGCCCCCGTTTCCTCGGCATCTGCCTGGCGGCGGCCAGCATCGTGGCGGTGCTGGTGCCGCTGCTGGTCTACCTGCCCGCGTACCTGACCACCGTGGTCGGGCTGAGCCCCGGCGCGGCCGGCGCCACGCTGATCCTGCTGACCGCGCCCACGCTGGTGCTGCCGCTGGCCACCGGCGTGCTCACCCGACTGGTGCCGGCTCCGGCGGTGATCGTCACCTCGGTGGCCGTGGTCGCGGTCGGCGCGGCCTGGGCCACCGTGCTCGCCCCGGACAGCGGCGCCGGCGTGCTCGCCGGGCCGCTGCTCACCATCGGCGTCGGGGTGGGCCTGTCCATCGGCCTGCTCGACGCGCTGGCGATCGGCAGTGTCACGCCGCAGCGGGCGGCCACCGGCGCCGGAATGATCAACACCGCCCGGTTGGCCAGCGAGACGGTGGCCATCGCGGTGGTCGGTGCGGTGCTGGCCAGCAGCACCGCGGGCCGGCTGGCCGACCCGGGCTTCACCGGCGGGCTGCGTACCGTGCTCTGGACGATGGCCGGGCTCGCGGCGCTCGCCGCGCTCCTCGTCCTACTGCTGGTCCGCCGCGACCGCGCGGACCTGCGGCATTCGGCTCTGGCGGGTTCGGGCTCTGGCGGGTCACCCGGGCGCTGACTAGGCTTTCGAGGTTTGCCGGGTCCGGTCCTCAGGGTCGAGGGTGCACCACGAGAGAGAGCCGGAGCGATCGCCGTGTCGCCGCAGGACGTGAACCAGGCCGTTGTGGTGCCAACCGCACTGGCGCCGTCCGCGCACCCCGATCCCAATGCCCCGCTGCCGTTCACCGCCTCCCGGGCGGCGCGCGCCGGGCTGCTCGCCGCCGCCGCCGTCCTCGTCGTGGAGGCGGGCTGGCTGCTCGCCGCGCTGCCCGGCGCCGCCCTCGTCAGTGACCTGGGCGCGCTGCTGGTGGCGGGGTGGGCCACCGTCGCCTGCGTGGGGACGGCCCGCCGCCACCCGGCCCCGCTGCGTCGGTTCTGGACACTGCTGGCAGTGACGATGGCGCTGGCCGGGCTCGGTCGGGCCGTCTGGACGGTGCAGCGGCTCACCGGCGGCGACCTGCCGCACACCCCGCTGATCGGGGCGCTCTTCACCGCCGGCATCCTCACCGGCACCGCCGCGCTGCTCAGCTCGCTCTCCGCCCCGCGCACCGTGGTCGGGCGGGCCCGGGCCCTGCTGGACGGCGTGATCGTGGGCCTGGCGCTGGTGCCGATCGGGTGGCTGGTGGTGTTCCGTGGGGTGGCCGCCGCCGAGCTGAGCGACCCGGTACGCACGCTGGGGCTGCTCTACCCGATGTTCGACCTGATGCAGCTCACCGTCTTGGTCGCGGTCGCCGGGCCGGCCCGGCCACTGTGGCGGCCGATGGGCCTGCTCGCGGCGAGCCTCGTCATCCGGGTGGTCGCCGACGCCAGCTACGTCTCGCTGGCCGCGAACGGCGACTACGCCGCCGGCCACCTCATCGATGTCTGCTGGCCGCTAAGCTACCTGCTGATTGGCCTGGCCACCCGGTACCCGCCGCCGCCGGACTGCGACGGCACCGACGACACGGCCGAGTCCCCGCTGCCACCGTGGTGGCGGGTGGCGCTGCCGTACCTGCCGGTGGGCGGGGCGATCATCGCGGTGGTCCTGGCCCGCCGGCCCACCGGGCAGACCCCGCAGCTGCTCTTCCTGACGATGCTGGCGCTGTTGGCCGCCCTCGCCGTGCGGCAGGGGCTGGCCGCGAACGAGAACCTGTGGCTGGTGGCCCGGCTGCGTCGGCTGGCGTACGCCGACCAGCTCACCGGTCTGCCCAACCGCCTGCTGTTCACCCGGCGGCTGCGCCTGGCCCTGCGCGACGGTGGCCCGGTGGCCGTGCTGCTGCTCGACCTGGACGGGTTCAAGCAGGTCAACGACCGGTTCGGGCACGCCACCGGTGACAGGCTGCTGACCGGGCTGGCGGCCCGGATGCGGGCGGCGGTTGACGGCGACGGCATCATTGCCCGCCTCGGCGGGGACGAGTTCGCGGTGCTGGTCGACGGCGACCGGCCGGTGCCGCCGGAGCGGCTGGCCGAGCGGCTGCTCGACGCGCTGCAGCCGTCCGACGGCGAGGAGGACGTGGGCGTGCACCCGTCGGCGAGCATCGGCATCGCCGAGTACGGCCCGCAGCACGCCTCCCACACCGACCTGCTGCGCGACGCCGACATCGCGATGTACGCGGCCAAGGCGGCCGGCAAGTCCGCGTACCGGACGTGCACGCCGGCGCTGCGCGAGTCGGCCGTCTCCCGGGCGGAGTTGATCGCCGACCTGCGCCGGGCGGTCGACGAGGAGCAGTTGCACCTGGAGTTCCAGCCCATCGTCGACCTGGCCAGCGGCGAGGTGCGCAGCGCCGAGGCGCTGGTGCGCTGGCGGCACCCGCGGCTCGGGGTGCTGCCCCCGGCCCGGTTCCTGCCGCTGGCCGAGGAGACCGGGCTGATCCTGCCGATCGACCGCTGGGTGATCCACGAGGCGTGCCGGGCGGCGGCGACCTGGCAGGACCGGGCGCCGGAGTCGACGGTGGCGGTGAACATCGCCGCCGCCCACCTGCGCCGGCCGGATCTGATTGCCACGGTCACCGCGGCCACCGCCGGCGCCGGGCTGGCGCCACGGACGTTGACCCTGGAGTTGACCGAGTCGGCGCTGATCGAGGGGACCGAGACGGTGCTGGAACGGCTGCGCCAGCTCCGCGAGCTGGGCATCGGGATCGCCATCGACGACTTCGGCACCGGCTACTCGTCGCTGAGCTACCTGCACCGCATCCCGGCCACGGAGTTGAAGATCGACCGCTCGTTCGTCTCCCGTCTGGGCGTCGACGACCGGGCGTACGCCACGGTGGAGATGGTCACCCGGCTGGCCGGCGCGTTCGACCTGGCGGTGGTCGCCGAGGGGGTGGAGACCGACGCGCAGCACGAGGCCGTGGCCGCGATCGGCTGCGTCCATGGTCAGGGCTGGCGGTACGGCCGTCCCGTCGGCCTCACCCAGCTGCTGACGAGGGTGACGCCGATCGGCAGGCGGAACGGATCGTCGCCGGTCCGTGACCGGTTCGAGGTTGCGGGGCGACCCGGCGGTGCAACCCTCGACGCATGACGCAGGCGGGATTCCGGCTCCGGCGAGCGGTCGCCGCAGCGGCCGTCGGCCTGCTCGTCCTGGTTGGTTTGACGTCCTGCCAGCCGGAGGTCAAGGGCGCCACCGGGCTGACGGTGGACGCGGCCGGTCGGCCGCTGGCGGCGTTGGCGTGGTGCGCGAAACGCCCTCCGACCGGTGTGCGGCTCTTCGCCTCGGACGAGCGGACTTCCGCCGGGCCGGCACCGGGGGCTCAGGTGGGAACGTTGTCGCCCTGGCCCGGCATCGAGTACCCGGTGCCGCGGGACGCGGCCTCGCCGGCGACCGTACTCCTGGAGGAATTTCCTCCCGGGCAGCCGTCGACCCCGACCTCATTTTCACCCTGACGAGTGGGGCGGACAGGGGAGAGTTTGTTCTGCGCGCCGTGGATTTCCAGCTGACTGATCTTGCTGGGTTGGCTCCCGGAGCGGTGCTCGTCGCCGAGACGGTCGAGACCCGCGACGGTGCCCGGGTCCGCTACTCCACAGCCCTGCTCACCGTGTCGATGGAGGAGTTCCAGCGACGCGGCGGGTGCTTCGCCCGGAAGTCCCGCTGACGCGACCGATCGCCCGGCAGGACCGTGATGCGGGCCGCAGAATTGGCCTTGACCCTCACGTAGCGGCAGGCGGGAGCCTGGTTTCCGGAAGGAGGGGAACCATGGCGTACACGGTGGGTCAGGTGGCGAAGGTCGCCGGCGTGACGGTACGGACGCTGCACCACTACGACGAGATCGGGCTGCTCTCGCCGAGCGGGCGCACCCCGGCCGGGTACCGCCGCTACGACGACGCGGACCTGGAGCGGTTGCAGCTCGTCCTGTACTACCGGGAGCTGGGTTTCCCGTTGGAGGAGATCGCCGCCATCATCGGCGACCCGGCGGCCGATCCGGCCGCGCACCTGCGCCGGCAGCACGAACTGCTGACGGTACGGATCAAGCGGTTGCAGGAGATGGTCACGGCGATCGAGTTCGCGATGGAGGCGAGCAAGTTGAACATCAAACTCACCCCGGAGGAGCGGTTCGAGGTCTTCGGCGACTTCAACCCGGAGGAGTACGAGGCGGAGGCCGAGCAGCGCTGGGGCGACAGCGAGGCGTACCGGGAGTCGAACCGGCGGGCCTCCCGTTACGGCAAGGACGACTGGCTGCGGATCAAGGCGGAGAACGAGGACTGGGGTCGGCGGATCGTCGCGCTGCTGGCCTCGGGCGCGCCAGCGGACAGCCCGGAGGCGATGGACCTGGCCGAGGAGCACCGGCAGATCATCAGCCGCTGGTTCTACGAGTGCCCGTACGAGGTGCACACCGGGTTGGCCGACATGTACATCGCCGACGAGCGGTTCACCGCGCACTACGAGAACATCGCTCCGGGCCTGGCGGCGTACCTGCACGAGGCGATCCACGCCAACGCGATCACCCGCGCGTGATCGGCTGGGAGCGGTAGCTGGTGCGGTCCGGCTATTGTGGCCGGACCGCACCGCGGCAGGCGTCGATGGGTCACCGACCCTCTCCGACGCGCCGCACGGGGAGTTGACGTGAAGAAGCCGAAGCTGGCCGTCGCCGGTGCCGTCCTCGCCGTGGCGGTCGCCGCCGGGGCGTGGGCCCTGGTCGCCGCCGACGACGCGCCGCGTGCGGGCGCCCCGACGGCCGCCGGGTCGGCCACCCCCGCCCCGGCCGCCACCGACCCGGTCGGCGTGCTGACCGCCGCCGCCGCGAAGGTCGACCAGCAGACGTACCGGCTGACGTTGGGCACGGGCGGGGCGGCCGGCGGTGACAGCACCGTGGTGGTCTGGGACCCGAAGGCGCGCCGTGGCCTGGAGACCACCTCACTCAAGGTGCCCACCGGTGCGGTGAAGATCGAGCGGCTGACCACCGGGCCGGACGTCTACGTGCGGGTCAGCGCCCCGGACCGCCGGGTGCCGGTCTGGGACGGGCGGACCTGGTGGCACGTCGGCGCCCCGGGCGACCCGGCCGGCCAGCAGGGCCTGGACAACACCCGGCTGGCCAGCACGCTGGCCGCGCCGAAGGGGGTACGGCAGACGGGCACCCGGGAGTACGCCGGCACGCTGGACCTTCGGGGCAGCGGTGCGGTGCTGGGCAGCGGGGTCGGCCGGGTGCTCGGCGACCGGGCCGCTGCGGTGCCGTTCACCGCCGCCGTCGACGAGCAGGGGCGGCTGGTCCGCTACCGGATCGAGTTGGCCAGTGAGCAGTCGCAGACGGCGCGGCTGGACCTGACGTACTCGGACTTCGGGTTGCCGGTGCCCGCGGAACCGCCGGCGGCGGACCTGGTGGGGGAGGACCCGCCGGCGAACATTCCCGGCGCCTGACCCGCGTCACTCCTCGTACGCGCCGTCGGGCGGGGTGATGAGGTAGTCGTAGACGGTGCGGGCCATCCGGCGGACCGTCTCGTCGCCGGTGGCGATCGGGCCGGCGGTGAGGAACGCGACCGCCGTCTCCGAGCCGGGGATCAGGTAGTAGCCGACGTCGTGTGAGGCGTCGGGCAGGTCGCCGGTCTTGTGCGCCACCGGCACGCCCGGCGGCAGCGCGGCCGGGATCTTGGTGTTCAGCGTCTGCTCCCGCAGGAAGCCGATCATCAGGTCCCGGGAGGCGGGGGCGAGGATCTGGGCGTCCCAGACCGCGCCGAGCAGTGAGACCACGTCGTCCGGGCTGGTGTGGTTCTCCTCGCCGCGCAGGGCGGCCTCGGCGTCGAGCATCTTGCGGGCCAGGATTGTCTGCCGCTGGTTCATCGAGTCGATGAGCGCGTTGACCGGCGCGAACCCGCCGAGGTGGTCGATGAGGACGTTCGCGGCGGTGTTGTCGCTGTACTTGATCATGTATCGGGCCAGCCGGTGGATACTCACCACCTGCGGAAACGTCTCGTGTTGCAGCTCGCCGGTCCCGTCGACCACGTCGGCGGGGGTGACCAGTACGCCGTCGTCGAGGGCGACCTGCCCGCAGTCGACCCGACGCAGCAGTTCCACCAGGATCCACAGTTTGATGACGCTGGCCGCCTTCGGGCGGAACGCGCCGTTGACCGCGATCTGCTGGTGGCCGTACCGCCCGGACAGGTCGCGGACGGTGACCCCGGCCGGGTTGGCGGTGGAGTCGGCGACCACCCGGGCCAGCTCCCCGCTGAGCGGGAACAGCCGCCGCCCGGCGACCGGGTCGGTCGGGGGCTGCGGGTCGGTGACCACCACGCCGGTCAGTTCCGCGGGCGGCCGGTGCCGCCGGACCACCTCCACCACGCCCCGGCTCCGGCCGATGAGCGGGATCTCGTAGCGGTACCCGACACCGCCGGTGCTCACCTCACCACGGGCCACCCCGGCGGCGACCCGCATGGCCGGGTCCGCGACCCGGCCGGTGTCGCCGTCGCAGGCCCGGTAGCGCACGGTGCGCCCCAGCGGGTCCACCGCGAACACCCCGCCGGGAAACGCCAGCCAGGACACCGCACTGGTCGGCGCCCGCTCGGGCCGCGGGTCGACCCCGGGCCCGCCGGTCGAGTCGGGACCGGCGAGTTCCGGCCCGTCGGTCGAGTCCGCCCGCCCGCTGTGCACCGTGCTCGGCCCGGTGGTCGCGACCACCGCCAGTGCCACGGCCACCGCCACGCGCTTCAAGGCCAGCTGCGTCGTCCACGAAGGCGAGCCCCATTTGCCCCTCTTCCTCACCTTCGCACCATAAGAAGCGGGTGGGACGACCGCGGCGTTCAGGCCGGCCGTCACCCGTCCGGGCGGTGCGTCGAGATCTTGGAGGATTTCCGCCCCCAGCGGGGCCGTTTCCGTCCAAGATCTCGACGACGCCGCCTACAGCAGCAGGCTGAGCAGGAGTACGCCGAGGAAGCCGACCACCGAGATGATCGTCTCCATCACCGACCAGCTCTTGATGGTCTGCCCGACGGTCAGCCCGAAGTACTCCTTCACCAGCCAGAAACCGGCGTCGTTGACGTGCGAGAAGAACAGCGACCCGCAGCCGATGGCCAGCGCCAGCAGGGCCACTCCGGGCCGGTCCAGGGTCGCCGCCAGCGGCGCGACGATGCCGGCGGCGGTGATGGTGGCGACCGTCGCCGAGCCGGTGGCCACCCGGATGCCGACCGCGACCAGCCAGCCCAGCAGCAGCGGCGAGAGGCTGGCGTCCTTGGCCGCGTCGGCGACCAGGTTGCCCACCCCGGCGTCGACGAGCACCTGCTTGAACCCGCCGCCGGCGGCCACGATCAGCAGGATGCCGGCGATCGGCGGCAGTGACCCCCCGAGCACCGAGGAGACCTGGGATCGGCTGAACCCGGCCTGGTAGCCGAGGGTGAACATGGCCAGGATCACGCCGGCGAGCAGTGCCACGATCGGCGTACCCACGATGTCCAGGGTCCTGCGCCCGGCCGTGCCCTCGTCCAGGGTCAGCTCGCCGATCGCCCGCAGCAGCATCAGCACCACCGGCAGCAGCACCGTGATCACCGCCGGCCAGAACGCCGGGGCCCGCCGGGCGGTCTCGGTGCCGCTGTCGTCCACCGGCGCGCCGGGTCGCCCCGCGCCTGGGTTGACCAGGTCGTCCTCGGTGAGCAGGTCACCGTCGACGTCCCGGCGGGGCGTCGCGCCGCCGGTCCCCCGCGTCGTGCCCGCCGCAGTGTCCTCGTCGCCGCGGGTCACCCGCTGCGCGGGAACTGATGGGCGGTCGCCGCGGCGGGTGGGCAGCAGCGACGCCGGGGCGGTGGCCGGCACGTACCGGGCGATGATGGTGCCGAAGACCGGCCCGGCGACGATCACGGTCGGGATCGCCACCAGCAGGCCCAGCCCGAGCGTCAGGCCCAGGTCGGCGCCGAGCGAGGAGATCGCCACCAGCGGGCCGGGGTGCGGCGGGACCAGCCCGTGCAGCACCGACAGGCCGGCCAGCGCCGGAATGCCGAGCTTCATCAGCGGCACGTTGGTACGCATCGAGACGAGCAGCACGATCGGTACCAGCAGCACCACGCCGACCTCGAAGAAGAGCGGCAGCCCGATCAGCGCCGCCACCCCGGCCATCGCCCAGGGCAGTGCGCCGCCGGAGACCCGGCCGACGATCCGGTTGACGATGCCGTCCGCGCCGCCGGATTCGGCGAGCAGGCCGCCGATCATCGCGCCGAGCGCGATCAGCAGCCCGACGCCGCCGACCGTCGAGCCGACCCCGCCGGTGAACGAGGTGATCATCTTGTCCGGTGCGACGCTGGCGGCCACGCCGAGCACCGCCGCGCCGAGGATCAGCGACAGGAACGGGTGCACCTTGGCCCAGGCGATCAGCAGCACCACGGCGGCGATGCCGAGCAGGGCGGCGATGATGAGCTGCGCGTCGCCGGCGTTGGTGACCGGTTCGGCCGGTGCGGCGAGTGAGGCCAGCGGTTCGGGGGAGAGGTTCACGGCGTCACGACCTTCGGGGGTGGGGGTCGGCCCTGGCCGGGCCGGCCGAAGGGATCACATCGGTGGTGGTGTGGGGATCGGCTCCGGCGGGAGGCCCGGCGCCAGCCGGCGCAACGAGGTGAAGGTGGGCACCAGCGCGTCGTACAGTTCGGCGAAGAGCGGCAGCAGGGTCGCGTACGTGGCGGCGGCGGCCGGATCGGGGCGGACGGTCTCCTCGATGTGCACCAGGTCGGCGGCCAGGTCGATGGAGCCGATCAGCCCCAGCGCCTGCATGCCGAGCAGCGCCGCGCCGAAACTGGACCCCTCGTGCCCGGCTGGGAAACTCACCGGCACCCCCAGCACGTCGGCGAGCATCTGCCGCCACAGGCCGCTGCGGGCGAACCCGCCACTGGCCCGGATCTCGCGGACCTCGTTGCCGGCCGAGCGCACCGAGCTGAGCACCAGCGCGAGCTGCTGGCAGACCCCCTCCAGCGCGGCCCGCACCAGGTGCTCGCGGCGGTGCCCGCTGGTCAACCCCACGTACGCGCCCCGGGGCAGTGCGCTCCAGTGCGGCGCCCGCTCGCTCAGCAGGTACGGCAGCATGATCAGCCCGCCGGAGCCGACCGGCGCCCGGGCCGCCAACCTGACCAGCTCCGCCTCGGAGTGCTCGCCCAGATCCGGGGCGAGCGCGTCGCCGGCCCACTGCAAGACGATGCCGCCGTTGTTGATCGCGCCACCGACCACCCAGCGGTCCTCGGTCAGCGCGTAGCAGAACACCCCGCCCAGCGGGTCCACGCTGGGCCGCTCCACCATCACCCGCATGGCGCCGCTGGTGCCGATCGAGCAGGCCACCATGCCGGGGTGCACCGCGCCGAGGCCGAGGTTGGCCAGCGGCCCGTCGCCGGCGCCGACCACCACCGGCGTACGCGGCGGCAGGCCGGTCGCCGCCGCGGCCTGCGGGGTGAGGCCGGGCAGCACGGCGGTGGTGCCGACCAGTTGGGGGAGCTGTTCCTCGGTGATGCCGGCGATGGCCAGCGCCTCGGTGTCCCACTCCAGTTTGAAGATGTCCATCAGGCCGGTGGCCGAGGCGACCGAGTGGTCGGTGACCAGCGCCTCGCAGAGCCGCAGCAGCACCCAGTCCTTGATGCCCACCCAGTGCGCGACGCTCTCGAAGAGCTTCGGCTCCTGCTCGGCGAACCAGAGCAGCTTGGGCAGCGGCGCCATCGGGTGCACCGGCGTGCCGGTACGCCGGTGCAGGGCCAGCCCGGACGGGACCGACCGCAGCCGCTCGGCCTGCCGCGCCGACCGCGAGTCGGCCCAGGTCACCGACGGGGTGAGCGGGTTGCCGTCGGCGTCGAGCCCGATCAGGCTGTGCATCGCCGTGCTGAACGACAGCCCGGCCACCGGCTCGGCCAGCTCGGCCACCACGGTGCGGACCGACTCCAGCACCGCGTCGAGGATCAGCTGGGGGTCCTGTTCGGCGTACCCGGGCTCCGGTTCGTCGAGCGGGTAGCCGACGGAGTGCGCGGCGAGGTGGCGCCCCTGCGTGTCGTACGCGACGGCCTTGGTGCTGGTGGTGCCGATGTCGACCCCGATCACCACCTCGGGTCGGGCGTCCTGCGGCACGACCCTCACCCCCTCCGGCGGTGTGGCGGGCGCCGCCACCCCGGCTGCGGCTGACGTTACCGAGACATCGACCGCCCCGCACGGCACGCAGAAAGGTGAATCGACTCACCAGTATCGACCTATCGTGCAAGTTGCTCCGCCGATCGGATAGTTCGTCCGTTCCGGCGTGTCCCGGCTGCGCGCCACCGCTGTTAAGCCGGGTGACACCCCGGTTGGTGGCCTGCGCGGCAAGGAGTCGGCGTGGCAATGACTGATTCGACGGGTTCCACATGGCGGTACCGGTGGGCGCACCGGCAGAACGAGCGACGCGTCCGTACGTTCCGCGGCGCCGAGGCCGCCTGGCGGCGGCGCGACGACGAACTGCGGCGGCTGCACGCCCTGGCCGCCGACTTCGAAGGCTCCACGGCGGCCGGCGTCGGCCTGCCCCTGGAACTGGCCGCCGGCGAGGTGGTGCTCTGGGCACTGCCGGCCGCGCAACTGGTCGAGGTCCGGCACACCACGGTGCTGCCGGCACCGGACCTCAGCGTCAATCCGCAGGCCGGGCCGCTGCGCCCGCGCCGCCCCGATGGCGTACGGGTCACCGACGCCGGAATGGCGGTGATCACCAGCCGACGACTGGTGCTGCTCGGCGGGCGGGGCCGGCGCGACTGGGCGTACGGCCGGATGACCGGCCTGGCCCACGACCCGGCGGCGCCGGTCACCCTGATCCAGGTGCTGGACCGGCGGCGTACCTCCGGGCTGATGCTGCCCACCGACGCCGCGGCGGACTTCCGGTTCAAGCTCACCCTGGCCTTCGCCGACGCGATCGAGCAGCGCGCCGCGGTGCTCGCCCAACTCGACGAGCTGATCGCCGAGCACGCGCAGCTCAAGCCGTTCCGGCCGGCGGTGGCGACCCCGGCACAGGCCCGGTTCTCCGCCCGGGTGCCCGGCGGCCGGCGGACCGTCGCGGTGGCCGCCGCCGTCGCGCTGCTGGTGCCGGCGGCGTTGATCGAGTCGAACCCGTCCGACCCCGGCGCGGAAGTGGCCATCGCGGCCACGCCAGCGCCCACCCCCAGCATCGTGCCCGCGCTGCTGCACCCGAAGGCGCCCGCCGTCGCTCCCCGTGTCTCGTCCGCACCGACCAGATCGCCGCGCCGCACCCCGTCGCCCACCCCGAGCCGCGACCGGCTCTGCGGTGCGCCGGCCAACCCGCTCGGGTACGACTACTGCGGCGGCACCCGGATCCGCCGGCCGGCCGCCGAGGTGTGCGACTGGTTCGACTGCGCACCGCAGTTCTGGGCCGGCCGGGGCTACCTGGTGCAGTGCCGCGACGGCGCGGTCAGCCTCACCGGCGGCCGGTCGAACGCCTGTAACGGGCACCAGGGGGTACGCCGCACCGTCTGGCGCTGACCGGTTAATGCCCATTTCGACCCGCCCGTCGACTTCTGTCGGCCAAACTTGCCGGGTGGAGATCCGCTCCGACGACGGTGCCCGGGTGAGGATCCGCCCGGTGGGCTACCAGCCCGGCATCGAGCCGCCCGACGATCCGGAGCGGGCCGTGCCCGGCTGGCGCGACTGGCTGCTCATCGAGGTGGACGCCCGCACCGCCGACGGCCAGATGTGGTCGCACCACTACCCGAGCCTGCTGGTCGAGGAGGCCCGCGCCCTGGGCGGGTGGCTGCGCGGGCAGGCGGAAGCCGCGCTCGGCCCGGCAGCGCCGCCGGCGGTGGTCCGCTTCACCGAACCCAACCTGGCGCTGCGTACCCGCATGATCCGCCGCCGCCGGCTGGAACTGACCGTGGAGTTCTCCGCCGAGTCCCTGCCGCCGTGGATGCGCCGCCCCGCCACCGCCGTCTACCCGCTGACCCTCACCGTTTCCGCCGACGCGCTGGCGCTCGCGGCCGAGCAGTGGGCCGGGCACGTCGAGGCGTACCCGCCGCGTACCCCATCCAGGTTTCCGGCGCGGGGCCCGCTGCCCGGACCGGTGACGCACCCGCGTCGCGCCGGCTGACCGACGCACTCGTGATGCGTGGGTTGACGGTTCGATCCCGTCAGGCGGCTCGGGACAGAAGCCCAGGTCAACAGCCTGGGCTTCGCCGTTTCCGAAGGTCGACAAGAGCGCCGCCAGCCGTGCCAGTCCGCAAATAGTCCGCACCCCGCGCCGCGACCGCCGCGGATCCCATCGCCGCGCACCACAAGGGCTACCAGGCTCCCCAGACGGGGACAAGGTCGTTCGGCCGGTGAGGCGCTCCACCTTGTCCCCGTTCGGGGAGCCTGGACGGTCTGGCGACTGCCCGACGAGGAGATCCGCTCTCCGAAGCCCTGGCAGCCGGTGAGGGAGCCGCGCTTATGGGTGGTCCAGGGGAGGAGAGCTTACGTACTCGCCGAACGGCTCGATGGATCCGTCCCAACCGTTCCAACCCTGTTGGGTGATCTGCCCGTCGGCGTAGGTGTATGACCAGCGGGCACCGTCCTCGCCCTCGATCTGGACGGTTCCCGAGCGAACGAACGGCGCGATCGCGACGTAGAAGGCTGTCGCCTGTCCCGACCACTTGGGATCACCCTCGTCGTCGTAGCCGAATTCGATCCAGTCCCCGTCGCGGATGACCGAGGCCCCGGCCTCCCCCGCCACGTCGGCCAGCGTGTCATTCGACGGAAACGCATCCGGCTTGTACCAACCATCTCGCCCAGCCATGGCGGCTTGGGCAGCGACGACCGCAGCGACCTCGTCCGACTTCGGTAGGTTCAGACGGCCTGAAGGCATTACCAGGTATCCCACGGCGCGCAACCTACAACGGTCGATGCCCACCACGCCAGAGGCGCTGGCTATCTACCGCAGGAGTAGGCCGAACGGCCGGCGGGACGCATCTGCCAACTCCCCGCAGAAATGTCGGATGGTGGCGTGCCAACTACGTGCCAGTAGCCAGTACCCCGAGCAGGCACGAGCTGTAACTCACTCCGATGCAACGAGCAGGCGTTGCAGGCCTTCCCAAGCGATGATCTTCGCCCTTCCAAACTGACGCTCCGGGCCGCCTGACCCCGCAGTCCGCATCTAGTCCGCACGAGGCCGACCGACAGCGGGGGGGGTGGTGTGAGATGTCGAGAGGTGTTTCCGCTGCTAGATCGCCATGTGCCCAGGTCGGTGGGAACGGCATCTCGTAATGTGTGGGTCGACGGTTCGACTCCGTCAGGCGGTTCCGTAGAGAGTCTGACCGGGCAGTTCGGGCGGACCGGACAGCACTGCGCGGAGCTTGTCGATCTGCGGGAACTCGCTCACTCCCGCCTCGCCCCATAGGCTCCGCCACTCCGAGTCGTCGCCGAGGACCCGGTCAAGTGCCTCGACTGCCAACTGTGGCAGGTCGGCGAGGTCAACGGATTCACCAGCAAGCAGGAAGTCCGGCGCGTAGGGCGAGGTTATCGGGTCGCCGCCCGGCATCTGGGACGCCACGATCGCTGCCGCGGCAATGGCCGGGGCGGCATCGTCAAGGTCCAGGTAGCCGGTGTTGAGTGCCGCCGTTGTCAGGGCAGCACGAACCATTGCCGCCCGCGCAGACGGATCGGCATCGTGGAGGTCACCGCACCAGTCGGCGGCGCTGTCGTTGTCGAACGGGCCGTCGTCCCAGGTGCCCATGTGCTCCTCCTCCACTTTTCCGGTGAGCGGATCATGAGGCCAAGCGGGGGCCGACGCAAGGTGCGAGAGCGCTCCGCGAGCTGCGGCACCGCGCCTTCGTGCGAGCCGTACACCGCCTCTACGCCAGGTTCATCGAGATGCGTGCGGACAGGGGAGGCAGCGAGCGAGCGGCTTTCCGGCCGCGGTGGGCGAGAATCGCCGGATGGACGATCTCCTGAGATTCCTTCATGCTCGTTACGAGGCGGACTGCCACGCCTATGCCGAGGTGTCCCACCGCTTCGGGGGCGAAGCCCTCCTCGACAGCCATCTGCCGATGCTCGACCTCATGGACATGCTGGCGCGGGAATACGAGGCGATGGACCCTGCCGACGAGCGCCTGGCCGGCCTCGCGTACGCGCTCCGAGCGCTCGCGCAGTCGTATTACGAGCACCCCGACTATCGCAAGGAGTGGCGTCCCTAGCTGACGTCGGATTTCGCGCTGCGTAGGTCTGTCGGGCCCGTGGTGCGGCTCGGTGTCGGACGGGCCTGGTACCTCTAGGGTGTATCGATGCCTCAGAGTCATCACGCTCGGCGGCACCTACGCTCGGAAGGGAGCCGCGATGTCCGGCTACGTCCAGCTCGGCGGGGTCGACACGTACTACGAGCGCGACGGCGCGGGTGATCCGCTCGTGCTGCTGCACCCGGGTCTCGCCGACTCCCGTGCCTTCGGGCAGAACGTGCCGGGGCTGGCGGCACACTTCACCGTCTACCGGCCGGACCGACGCGGGCACGGCCGCACCCCCGACGTGGACGGGCCGATCAGCTACGAGGTGATGGCCCGGGACACCATCGCCTTCCTCGAGCAGGTGGTCGGCGGGCCGGCGTACCTGGTCGGGCACAGCGACGGCACCCCGGTCGCGCTGCTGGTGGCGCTGCGCCGCCCCGACCTGGTCCGCCGCCTGGTGCTCGCCGCCGGCGTGTTCCACCACGACGGCTGGATCGACGGTGCCATCGACCTGGACGAGGAGACCGTCGAGTTCTTCACGCAGTACCACGGCGAGGTGTCACCCGACGGGCCGCAGCGGTTCCCGATCGTCAAGGACAAGCTGGACCGCATGCACCGCGAGGAGCCCACGCTGACCGTCGCCGACCTGGCCGGCTACCCCGGCCCCGCGCTGGTGATGGTCGCCGACGACGACGAGGTACGCGTCGAGCACACCCTGGCGCTGCGCGGAGGGCTGCCGCACGCGCAGCTCGCCGTGGTGCCGGGCACCGGTCACGGCCTGCTCGCTGACAAGCCCGACCTGTGCAACCGCCTCATCATCGATTTTCTCACCGAGCCGGTGGACGGGTAGGGTGATCTTCGTCAGCCACGAGGGGAGGTGAGCCCGGTGAACAACTACTGTCACGTCTGGGCGCTCCACTCGGCCTTCCCCTTCAGCTGACCCACGCGTCGGGGAGCGCCCTCCTTTACCGGAGGACCGATGTCTTTTTCCCCCTTCCGCATCGACGTGTCCGATGCGGTCCTCGACGACCTGTGGGCCCGACGGCCCGTACCCGATTCACCGACCGCAGCGGCGACCAGCCGTGGCAGGCCGGCACCGACCCCGATTACCTGCGCGACCTGATCGCCTACTGGCGCGACGGCTTCGACTGGCGGGCACGGGAGGCGGAACTCAACGCCGTGCCGCACTCCAGGCCCAGGTCAACGGCCGGCGGCTGCACTTCCTGCACGTCCACGCGGTCCGTCCGGCCGGCGCACCCGCGCCGCTGCCGCTGATCCTCAGCCACGGCTGGCCCAGCAGCTTCGTTGAGATGCTGCCGCTGGTCGACCGGCTGACCGACCCCGCCCGGTACGGGGGTGACCCCGCCGACGCGTTCGACGTGGTGGTGCCCTCGCTGCCCGGCTTCGGCTGGTCCGAGCTGCCGAAGGAGCCGCTGACCCGGGCGGTGCTGGCCCGCACGCTGCACGAACTGATGACCGACGTGCTCGGCTATGAGCGCTACGGCGCCTTCGGCGGCGACGTCGGCGGGGTGGTCACCGGCTGGCTAGGCGCGCTCTATCCGGGGCGGGTGGCCGGCATCCACATGATCCACCCGCCGTTCCCGGCCAGCTTCGACGACCGTCCACTGTCCCCGGCCGAGCAGGCGTACCTGGACGCCGAGGGGGCGTACGACGAGACCGACGGCGGCTACAGCGCGATCATGGGCACCCGGCCGGACACCATCGCCGCGGCACTGGCCGACTCCCCGGCCGGTCTCGCCGCGTGGCTCGTCGACAAGTACCGGGACTGGAGCGACAACCACGGGGATCTCGCGAACAGCTTCGACCGGGACACGCTGCTCACCATCATCACGCTCTACTGGGTCAGCGGCTCGATCGGCTCGTCGTTCCGGCAGTACTACGACTTCGCCCACAACACTCCGCGACCCGCCATCACCGTGCCCGCCGCGTTCACGGTGAGCACCGAGCCCTCGCAGGCGAACTTCCCCCGGGAGATCGCCGAACGCGCCTGCACCGACATTCGGCACTGGAGCGAGCCGGGTCGGGGTGGGCACTTTATGCCGCTGGAGGAGCCGGACCTGCTCGCCGGTGAGCTGAGGCGGTTCTTCACCTCCCTGCGTTCGTACTGACAGGTGGCGGAGCCGGGCCGGTCTCCGGCTCGGCCCCGCCGCTGTCCTGCAATTTTCTCCTTTCAGGAACAAAGGGAAGCATCGATCCCGTCCGCGTTGCCTGTCTCGCATATGAGCGGTTGTACCGCGTGTGACCGTGACCTCACGCTCCACCTCGACCTCCTCGCACTGGCGGATCACCTGGGCCGAGCGCGAGAACGAACGTCGGCGGCGCGCACACCGCACCGAGACCGAGGCCTGGCTGCGCCGCCAGGACCACCTGACCCGGCTGCGGATCGAGGCCGCCGGGTTCCTCGGGTGCACGGAGCCGCGTACCGGCCTGCCCGTGGACCTCGACGACGGCGAACTCGTCTTCCGCGTCCTGCCGGCCGCCGAGCTGGTCGAGGCCGAAGCCCGGCACCTGCCCGGACTACCCCCGCCAGGCCCTCTCACCTGCGCCGACACGCCCGGCAGCGCCCTGCCGCCGGGCCTGCGGAGCGTCGACACCGGCATGGCCATCGTGACCAGCCACCGGGTGGCCTTCGCCGGACGCGACCGCCGGCGGGAGTGGAGATACGCCGACCTGCTGGGCCCCGCGCACCACCCCGACGTCCCACTCACCCTGCTGCACACCACCGACCGAGCCCGGCTCGCCGGGCTGCTGGTGCCGGCTGAGGTCGCGGTGAACGCCCGCTTCTACCTCACCCTCGCCATCGCCGTCGCGGCCGGGAAACGCCCCGCCGTCGTCGCGCGGCTCGACGCCCTGCTGGAGGCGCACCAGGGCGCGCGGCCGACGCCGCCGCCACTGGCCGAGCCGGACCACGCACCGATGACCGCGCTACGTCCCGATCGCCGGGCCGTCGCCGTCACCGCCGTCGCGACGGTGGTGTTCGCGACGCTGACCACCGGCGGCATCGGGCCGGACGAGATCGGATCCGGGTACCGGGCGGAGGCGCGCACCAACGGCAGCGAGGCGGTGCAGGTCATCCCCGCCATGGTCCCGACCACCCCCGCCGAGCCGGTGGCACCGGAGCGGGACGCGGCCGCGACGAAACGCGGTGCGGCGCCGGTCCGAAGTGCGGGTCGCGTCCCGTACGGGCCATCGAGTACGGCGAAACCAGGAACCACGGTCCGGCCGGTGGGTCCCGCAGCGGTTCCGTCGTCCCGCCCGGCCCCGCCCGCCGCTGCGGCGCAATCCACCGCTCCGGCCCCGCCCGCCGGTGCGGCCTCGACCCCCGGCCCGGCGCCGACCAGCAGCCCGCCCCCGACGACCAGCCCCACCCGGCCCGCCGCACCCGCCCCGACCACGGCGTCGCCCTCGCCGAAGGCCACCCTGCTCACCGTCTGTCTGGGCCCGCTCCAGCTACCACTGCTGGACGGACTGCTCTGCCCGCCGACCGATTCCTGACCGCTTGTCTGCTCAGGCGGTGCCGAAGTCGGGGACGGTGAGGGTGCCGTCCGGGGCGAGCGGGAAGCCGGGATTCCAGGCGATCTCCCAGACGTGACCGTCGGGGTCGGCGAAGCAGCCGGCGTAGCCGCCGTAGAACGTCTCCCGAGCCGGGCGGGTCACCTCGGCCCCGGCAGCCTCCGCCGCCGCGAGCAGTTCATCGACCTCGACCCGAGACTGGACGTTCTGCGCCAGCGTCATCCCGCCGAAGCCGCCGGCGCCTGAATCGTCCACCCCCACGTCGGCGGCCAACTTGTCCCGCCCCCACAGCACCAGCGCCAGCCCACCGGCCTGGAAGAAGACCGTCTCCTCGACCTCCTGGCCACGCCAGCCCAGCCGCTCGTAGAACGCCCGGGACCGCGCCACGTCCGTGACCCCGAGGGTGACGAGGCTGATCCGCTGTTCCATCGCGGTCACTCGGGGTTGTGGCAGACGGCCTCGACGTTGTTGCCGTCGGGGTCGCGGACGAACGCGCCGAAGTAGGCCGGGTGGTACTCCGGCCAGACACGGGGCGCGTGCAGCACCTCCGCGCCGAATTTCAGGGCGGCCTGGTGGAACGCCTCGACGGCGGCCCGGTCGTCGGCGGTGAACGCCAGGTGCAGTTCGCGGGGTGCGCCCTCGGTCGTGGCGGGGCCCAGCCAGAAATCGGGGCGCTCCCGGCCGTAGCCGACGACGTTCGGGAACTCCAGCATCCGGCGGCCGCCGAGCGGGGCGAGCACGGCGTCGTAGAAGGCGGAACTGGCCGCCAGGTCGCGGACCTGGACCGAGAGATGGTCGATCATCGCGGGCTCCTCCAAGCGTCACCGGGCCCTCGGGCTGACGTCACGCTAGCGGCCGGGTGTGACGTGCGGAGGGCATCCGTGATTACCTGCCTGGAGGCGCGTACTCGGCTCGCTGGTGGGTCGCCCCGTCGACCTCCTGCGCGGTCAGTAGGGGCGTGATCTTCGTGTCCACACCGCCCGCCGCCCGGATGGAGATCGCCAGTCCGGCCGCCGCGCTGTTGTCCGGCAGGTCGCACAACACGTAGGTGTCGTGATCACCGAAGCCGAAGTACAGCGATTCCATCTGCCCGCCGGCGGCCTCGATCGTCTTGCGGACGACGTCGGCGCGTTTGGTGCCACCGTCGTTGACCAGCCCTCTGACCCCGTCGATGGTGTAGGTCGACCTCAACAGGAACTTCGCCATGCGGATGTCTCCTCTCAGACGTGTCGGCACCCGCCCGGTCGTCACCTCAGCCGCGCCTACCCGCTCGCCGGCCGGCTAGTCCTGCACCCGGCCGCCTCCCGTGGCGGAGGGCGGAGCAGTTGGCGGTCGGTCCGGCCGGGGCGCTTCGGGCGGTCGAACGTTCCTGCTCAAGCCGTCGTCCCGCTTGAAGGTTCTGACGGTTGGGGGATCCCGTGGGCAGGACTGGGGCAGGTAGGGTGCGAGGACCGCCACGGGGGAGGTCGGGAGCGATGTGCGTCGGGCTTGGGTGTGGGTGTGGGTGAAGGCCGGCGATTTCACGTAGCGGCGCCGCGATCGAGGCAAGCCTCGCACGCGGTGCTCCGATCAGGCGCCGGACTGGCTACCAGCCGTGGCGTCGATTCCGATTTTCTCCCCGGGACGACTGGATAGCTGACAGCTGAGAGCTGTCGGTTGTCAGGTTCCACATGCTTCAACCACCGAAGGTGATCCATGCTCTCCCCCTCCGCGTCCTCGATCGAGTCGCCTGAGCTGATCCTCGACCGGGCTGCCTCGCTGGTCGACTACCTGATGGCCGTTCGGGCACAGATGGAGAAGCCGGCCCGTACGGTGCCCGCCGGGGGCGCCTTCTGGCAGCACGCGTTCCCCGCTCATCCAGCCTGCGAGGTCGGCGTCTCCGCCGATGGCGCCAGCTGGCTCCGGGTGGGACTGCCCGCGCCGGCCCGTTCGTTGCGGGCGCCCGGGCACCTGACGCCGTACCTGGACGGTCCACTCTCGTACGACGCCGAACCTCGCCTGATTGGCGCGGAGGAGGAGATCGAGCCGCTGCGCGCGCGCTTCGAGGCGTGGCGGGAGCAGGAGTGGCGGCCCTGGGCCGAGCAGGCCCGGCGCATTGAGGAGGTACGCCAGCTGCACCGCAGTTTGTTCGACCTGAAGCACCGGGTCGACATGAACGCGGCGACGGACGAGCTGGTGTGGGGCCACGGCGTCATCCGGACCGAGGTCGTCGGTCACCGGGTGCAGTACCCGCTCATCGTCACCCCGGTGGCGATCGAGTTCGACGCCGACCGGTCGGTGGTCACGGTGGTGCCGCAGGGTGCCGCCCGGTTGCAGACCGACCCGCTCAGCGGGCTCGACGAGCGCTACCTCGCCCAACTGCTCGCCCTGGCCGGCCCCGGTGGCCAGCTCGACCTCGACGTGTGGGACGAGTTCACGCGCCGGGAATTCCTCGAACGCGCGCTGCGCCGCCTCGGCCAGGACCCGATCATCCGGGACGCCGGCCAGAGCGCTCCCGTCGGGCCGCACGTGCACGACACCGGTGTGCTGTTCACCCGGCCCCGGCAGCGGATGCTGCGCCGCTTCCTGGAGCAGCTGCGCGCCCGCCTGCTCGCTGGCGACGACGCCAGCATCGGCGCGCTGGCGGCGATCCTCGCGCACGAACCCAGCAAGCTGCTGATGCCGCAGGACCAGCCGGAACGCTGGACGCCGCTGGGTGAGCGCCTGCTGATGCCGCTGCCCACCAACGAGGCGCAGGAGTCGATCGCCCGCCGGCTCGCCCAGCACCGCAACGTCGCCGTGCAGGGCCCGCCCGGCACCGGCAAGACCCACACCATCCGCAACCTCATCTGCCACCTGATGGCCCACGGCAAGCGGGTGCTGGTGGTCGCGCAGAAGGAGGACCCGCTGCGGGTCCTGCGCGACGGGCTGCCGCAGGAGATCCAGTCGCTGTGCCTGGCCGTGCTGGGCCGCTCCACCGACCAGCTCGTGCAGCTCCAGCTCGCCGCCCGCGAACTCTCCGACCGCGGGGCGACCCTCGACAAGCGCAGCGAACAGCAGCGGGTGGACCGGCTGCGCCGCCAGCTCGAGGAGGCCGAACGCGACCTGGGTCAGGCCCTCGGCGGCCTGCGCACCATGGCCGAGAACGAGGCCGCCCACCACGAGATCGACGGCATCCGGCTCTCCCCGAGCGACGTCGGGGTCTGGCTGCGGGAACGAGCCGACCGCTACGGCGGCATCCCCGACGACCTGCCACCGCACGTCGACGCGCCGCTGAGCGCCGAGGAGTTCACCGAACTGCTCGACATCGCCCGGCGTACCGGGAAGCAGGATCGGCTGCAGGCGCTGCGCGACCTTCCGACCGCCGCGGACCTGCCACCGGCGGCGGCGGTCCTGGCCGACCGGCGGCGGCTCGACGAGGCGGCCCGCGAGCTGAACCAGCTCGCCGCCGCCGGCGTGGCCCTGCCGCAGGTCCGCGCCTTCGGTCCGCAGCCCCTCGACGACCTCGCCGCGCAGCTGCGCGAGGCGCTGACCATGCTCGCCGCCCGCGAGGGCTCCTGGACCGACCGGCTCGGCACCCTGCTGCAGACCGACCCCAACTGGCAGCAGATGTGGCACGACCACGTCGAGGCCTGCCAGCGGGCCCTCGGCGACCTCACCGCCGCCACCCGGGTCATCGCCGGCCACCAGGTCACCGTGGCCGACGTGCACCTGGCCGAGCCCCGCCGCCTGCTCGCGCAGCTCGGTGAGCTGCGCCAACGCTTCGCCGCCGGCAAGGGCGTCAGCCGACTCTTCCAGGGCGCCCTGGCCAAGCTCGCCGCCGAGTGCCACATCGACGGGGAGATCCTGCGCAGCACCGACGACGTGGACATCGTCGTCGCCTTCGTCGGACGGCAGCGGCTGCGCCAGGAGTTGACCACCCGCTGGCAGGAGTGGACAGCTCCGCTGGAGCTCACCGTCCCCGCCGGCAACCCGGAGACGTGGGCCGGGCGGCTGCTCGCCGAGGCCGAAGCCGCCCTCGACTGGGACCGCCGGCGCTGGCCGGCGCTGCACGCCACCCTGCGCGGGCTGATCCCGACCGTCGCGGCCACCGTGGACACCCAGCGGTTGACCGCCATCACCGACCTGGTCACCCGCTGCGCGGCCGTTTTCACCCACGACCGCCTGGTCGCCGCCGAACGCGATCTCGCCGCCGCGCTCCAGGCCGGCATGTCGGGTACGGACGCCAGCGAGCTGTGGCGGCTGCTCGACCTCAGCCGGCAGAGCGCCGACCTCGACCGCTGGGACTCGTGCCTCGACGAGGTGCGCCGGCTCGCCGCGCTGCGCCCCGACGCGCAGCGCTTCCGTGAGTTGTCGGCCCGGCTGCGGGAGGCCGCACCCGCGTGGACGGCCAGCATCGACGACGGCGCGTCCACGCTCGCCGACAACGGCATGGACTGCTTGCACCGCTGGCAGTGGCGGCAGGCGCAGACCTGGTTCGACACCGTGGTCGGCAGCGTCGACCCGGTCGCCCTCGGCCGGCGCGTCGAGCAGATCCGGGAGCGGATCCGCCGCCTCACCCAGGAACTCGTCGTCGCGTCTTCCTGGCTGGAGGTCTCCAAGGCCCTCGACGACCGTCGCCGGGCGGCGCTCGCCGACTGGACCACCGCACTGCGCAAGATCGGCAAGGGTACGGGCAAGAACGCCGCCCAGTGGCAGGCCCACGCCCAGCGGGCGATGAGCGCGGCGGTGGACGCCGTGCCGGTCTGGGTCATGTCCGTGGACCGGGCCATCGAACAGTTCGCCGGTGGCGCCCACTTCGACGTGGTCATCGTCGACGAGGCGTCCCAGGCGGACATGTTCTCGCTGCCCATCCTCAGCCTCGCCGAGCGGGCCGTGGTCGTCGGCGACGACCAGCAGATCGGTCCGCAGTTGTCGTTCGTCGGCACGGTTACCGGCCTGATCAACTCGCACCTGGTCGACGTGCCGTCGGCCGAGCACTTCGACCCGGAGAGCAGCCTCTACGACCACGCGGTCCGCCGCTCGCCGGAACGCATCCTGCTCACCGAGCACTTCCGGTCCGTGCCGGCCATCATCGGCTTCTCCAGCCAGACCTACTACGGCGGGGAGATCGAGCCGCTGCGCACCGACCGCCCCGCCGGCATCGGCGACCCGGTGATTGCGGTGCACGTGCCCGAGGGCATCCGGCAGGACCTCACCACCTACGGCAACGTCAACGTCGCCGAAGCCGAGGCCCTGGTCGCACGGGTCGCCGCGATCGTCGCCGACCCCGCGTACGCCGGCCGGACCATTGGCGTGGTCAGCCTGCTCAGCACCAGCGGCCAAGCCCTCTACCTGCTCACCCGGATCCGCGAGACCGTCGGCGAGGAGGAGATGGAACGCCGCCGGCTGCGCGTCGGTGACTCGTACACCTTCCAGGGCGACGAACGCGACATCGTGCTGGTCTCCCTGGTCGTCTCCCCGCACCAGGGTCCGGTGTCGGCGTTCACCAAGCGCGACCACCACCGCCGGGTCAACGTCGCCGCCTCCCGCGCCCGCGACCAGCTCTGGGTCTTCCACTCCGTACAGCCCGCCGACATGCGCGAGGACGACGCCCGCGGGCTGCTGCTCACCTACTGCCAGAACGTCAACGCCGCGGAGGAGGCGTACGACGACCTGGAGAAGCGCTGCGACAGCGACTTCGAACGCGCGGTGCTGCGCCGAATCCTGCAGCGCGGCTACCGGCCGCTGCCGCAGTTCCGCATCGGCAGCTACCGGATCGACTTCGTACTGCCGGCACCGGACGGCCGGCGGCTGGCGATTGAGTGCGACGGGGACGCGTACCACGGGCCGGAGGAGTGGGAGAGCGACATGCGCCGCCAGGCGGTGCTGGAGCGGGTCGGCAACTGCGTCTTCGTCCGGATCCGGGGGAGTGTGTTCAGCCGGGATCCAGAGGCGGCGATGGAGCCGCTGTGGCAGCGCATCGAGGAACTGGGCATTGGCGTACCCCCACCGGTCGCTACCCCCTCGCCCGCCGTGGAAGTGGCGATGATCAACGACGCCACGCCGGTCATCGGCGTGCAGCCCCTGCCTCACCAGGGTCGGCGGGTGGCTGTCGCGGACCGGCACGAGGTCGGATCGGTCGTTGACGCCGAGCTGGTGGAAGACGTTGCGCAGGGGGCGTCGGTCGAGGAGCCGACAGGGCGTTGGTCCGCACCAGCTGCCATTTCGCCGGTTCTTGAAGCTCCCGTCCAAGACGACCCGCCATGGGCCGGGGCGGCAGAGACGCCTGCTGTGCCCAAGCAGGCGGAAGCGCCTGCGCCCGGATCGCCGACAGGCGACCAGGACAGCGAGGGGCTGGCGGCGACTTCGTTGCCGACGGGTGCCGGACCCGTCAACGCCGTATCCGACTCACGCCCTGTAGGGAGCAGAGAGCAGGAGACGGAGGATGATCCGGACGCGCCGGTGCCGGCCGGCTATCGCAGTGTCGCCTGGCTGCGCCCTTATGAGGCAGGAGCGGTGATCAGCAGCTACCGGCATCGCCAGGACGTGCCGGTCCGGCACGACGGCAAGATGCTCGGCTGGGCCAGATTCCACCCCATCACGTCGGCTGAGGCGCGGAAACACCGGGCCAACGTCCGGATCGACCGAGCGGAGTCCGGCGGTCCCCGAGTGGTCTGCTGGGTACGCCAGAACGAGGCCAAGGCCGTCGTGGAGGCGGCGAGAAACCGACAGGACAGCCCGGTCGAGGATCGCGACGGCTCACCTGAGGGAATGGTCCAGTACTTCGCCCCGGACAGTGCCGCGGCGACCCGATACCGGAGTGTCACCCGGCTGCTACGGCTCACCGGCGATGCCCCGGCCACTCCCGGGTCCGCCGCCGCTGTGCCCGCTGTGCCGGCGGCTCCGATCTCCGCTGCCGTGCCGGCCACCCCGGTGCCGGCGTGGAAGGCGGCGGGCGGACCCGCGCTGGAGAAGTCGCTGCGACGGGCGATGACGCGCGCCTACGACCGGGAGGAGTTGCCGGACGAGGCGGAGACCGAGACGGCGGACCGGCGGGCGTTGGAAGCGGCCTTCCACGAGGCAATGGTGCGCACCTACGAGCGGGCCCGCGACGAGGCGCACTACCACGCGGCGCTGCTGCTGCGGATGGTGACCGAGAAAGGCGGACTGGCGACTGCCCGGCAGTTGCTGCACCACCCGGTGGTGTCGGACGGGTTTACGGCGCTGTGGGAGCGGGGGCGGGTGGACCTGACAGCGGAGGCGTTGGTGATCCGGCCGCGGTTCCGGACGCTGTTCACCGAGGAGGAGTTGGCGATCGCCAGCAGCCGAGTGGTGGACGCCTCATCGCACAGCAGTACCTAAGGCACCGCATGGCCTCCTAGCGTGTGCCATTGACCGCAGCAGCAGGGGAGCAACTGCTCCCCTGCTGTCCTGCTGATCAGGCGGCGATGGCTCGGGCAGCGGCATAGAGGTCGGCGGGGAGCGGGTGCGCCAACTGCCATTCGATGCGCATGGGTCGGTCCCCGCTGTGCCGCCGGTACGTCATCGGTCCCGCGTACAGGTACGCCGGCACCCCCAACGCACCCTCCGCGACCTTGGTCTCCCGCACGAACAAGTGCACGGTCGACCCCTGCGAAGCGTGGTTGATGTACCGCTGCCCGGTCACCGATGCCGCCGCCGTCGTGCTCTGCGACTCCCACTGGAACAGCGTCTCGGTGATGGCCCGGTCGGCGTACATCGTCGTGGGGGAGTAATGCTGCTCCGACTTGACCAGGGTGACGAAGAACAGGTCCGCCTGCTCCTCCGGTAGCCACTTCACGCCCTCGCGCAGCGAGCCCGGGTTCGGCATGCCAAACGCCGCGCACGCCTCGTTGCGGCTGTACCGCGCGTGCACCCGCAGCGGCACCCCGCCCAACCCGACCGGCTCGGTGACTCGGTGAATCCGCTCCCGCAGCACCTCGGCGACCTGCCCCAGCTCGGCGCAACGGGCCGGCTCATCCCAGAACCGGGCCAGCCGTTCGTCCCGCTCCGACAGCGGCACGTTCGGCCCCCACAGGCTGAAGTGCAGCATGTCCAGCATCCGCCCGCCGGTCACCGGTCCGCCCGACGCCACCTGCTCCCACAACGCCAGCCGCTCCGGGTCATCGGTGTGCAGCATCCGGCCAATCGCCCGCCCCAACTCCCGGTCGTCCGGCCCCGGCACCGACGTCTCCACCCGGGCCAGCCGCCGCAGCCCCGTCCACCCGCCGAGCGTCGCCGACCGGTACACGTCCTCAATCTCCAGGCCGGTGTCCCGCAGGAACTCCGCGAGGGTCACGTCACCGAGCTGTCGCAGCTCGGCCACCATGCTGTTCTTCGACGACGGCACCGCCTTCTCCAGGTTGCGGAGCACGACCTCCTTCGCCACCCGGTCCAGCTCGACGTGGCACCCGCTCGGCAACGACGGAAAGTCCTGCGCGACCGTGTCGTACACCTCTCGGCGGCTGGCCCCGGTCAGCGCCCGCCAGCGCAGGTCGAACCGGAAGTTGGCGTGCTGCCCGCCGATGAAGTCGAGCACCGTCAGGCAGGGCTTGTGGTCGTCCAGGCGCAGACCCCGGCCGAGCTGCTGAAGGAAGATCGTGGCGCTCTCGGTGGGCCGCAGCATCAGGATCGTGTCGACCATCGGCAGGTCGACGCCCTCGTTGAAGAGGTCCACGGTGAAGAGCACCCGCAGCTTGCCGGCCTTGAAGTCGTGGATCAGCGCCTGACGGACCGCGGGATCGACCTTCGAGGTCACCGCCGCGGACGGTACGCCCTGCTGGGTGAACCAGTCTGCCATGAACTCGGCGTGCCCGATGCTCACGCAGAACCCGAGCGCCCGCATCCGCGCCAGGTCGACGAGGTCTCGGGCGGCCCGCAGCACCATCCGCGCCCGGGCGTGGTTGCCGGTGTAGAGGCCGTCCAGTTCGGCCGGGTCGTAACCCTGCCCGCGCTTCCACTGCAGCTGCGACAGGTCCACGTCGTCGTGCAGGCCGAAGTAGTGGAACGGCGCCAACAACTGCCGCTCCAGTGCCTCCCGCAGGTGCAGCTCAACGGCCGCATGCCCGTCGAACCACCGGCGCACGTCGCCGCCGTCGGCCCGGTCGGGGGTCGCGGTTAGCCCCAGGAGTACGCGGGGCCGCAGCCGCTCCAACAGCCGGGCGTAGGTCGGCGCCTCGGCGTGGTGGAACTCGTCGACGATCACCATGTCGAACCGCTCCGGGTCGATCTCCTGACGGTGCAGCGACTGGATGGAGGCGAAGACGTGCCGCCACTGCGTCGGCTTCGCTCCGCCGACCAGCGTCTCGCCGAAGCTGCCGTCCCCCATTACCTGGCGGAACGTCGACCGGCTCTGCCGCAGGATCTGTTCCTGATGCGCGACGAAGAGCAGCGAGTCCACGGTTTTGTCGCGGTGCAGCCGCCGGTAGTCGAGGGCGGCGACCACCGTCTTGCCGGTGCCGGTCGCCATCACCACCAGGTTCCGCCACCGCCCGTGTACCTCGCGTTCGGCGGTGAGGTCGTCCAGGATCTCCCGCTGATACCCGTACGGTCGAACCTCCAGGTTCGCGATCTCCGTTGGTGCCTCGTCGGCACGCTCGCCCCGCAGTGCGTGCCGCAGCCGCTCGCCATCCTTCGCCGGGTCGTACGCCTCGAACGCCGGGTCGTTCCAGTAGTCCTCGAATGTGGCGGTGAAGGTGTCGATGACGTGCGGCTGCTCCAGGTTCGAAACCCGGACGTTCCACTCCACGCCGTCGACGAGGGCTGACTTCGACAGGTTCGACGAGCCGACGTAGGCGGTGGTGGTGCCGTTGTTGCGGCGGAATAGCCATGCCTTGGCGTGCAGCCGGGTGGTCCTGGTCTCGTACGAGACCTTGACCTCGGCGCCCAACTCGGTGAGTCGGTCGAGGGCGCGCTGGTCGGTGGCGCCCATGTAGGTGGTGGTGATGACGCGGAGGTGGCCACCGCGGTCGATCAGCTCGCGGATGGCCGGCTCGATGAGGCGCAGGCCGTGCCACTTGATGAACGCGCAGAGCAGGTCGACGGAGTTGGCCGACGCCATCTCGTGGGTGACCTCGTGGCCGATCCGCGGCTGGTGACGACCGTTGACGAGCAGCGCGCCGGTGTAGAGCGGGGTGGTGGGGCGTACCGGGAAGATGGGTGCGGCGCGCGACGTCGGCGGAGCCGCAATGGCGTGGAGCAGGCGCTGCGCGTCGGCGACCTGATCACCGGGGCCGACCGCGCGCGGCTCCGCCTGGGCGATGCTCCCAGCGATCCGGTTGGCTAGGGCGACCTGGCGGGCGAGCTTTTCGTCGCCACCGCCCACGACGAGCAGCGCCCGACGGGCCAGCACCGCGATGTGCCGAGCGAGTACGTCGTGTGCGTCGGCCGGGTCGAGCTTGGCCTGCTGGACTAGGGCGGCGTCGACGTACTGGAGTCGCTCGGCGAGCTGCTGCGTGATGAGGTGCTCATAGATGCCCCGGTCAAGATCGGTCACCCGCGAAGGCTAGCCAGCCCACTGCTCAACGCGCTGCCCCGATGCGAGCCGTGCTGGCTACGAAATGAGGACGCCTTGAAAGCCTTCGGCCAGCCCGAATGCACCGCCACCGGGTCGGTAGTTGCCCGGAGAATGCAGCTGCCACCGCGTCTCCGGAGGCGCGAGATGTTGAGCTTGCTTCGTGACCTGACCTGCTGTTCAGTCACAAGGTAAGGTGCCAAGGTTCGTCCAAGGGGTGAGGGAGCCAGTGCATGCGTGAGGATTCACCGCGCTGGGAGCAGATCAACTCCAGCTCGTACGTCTGGGAGCAGGACGGGCTGCGCGAGTTGGCCGGCTACCTGCCCGACACCGACCCGTACCACGTCTGGACGAACGTCGAGTTCGTCGGCGCCGACGGTTCGATCAACGAGGTCGACGCCCTGGTGCTGACCCCGAGCGGGCTGTACGTGCTGGAGCTGAAGCACTGGCAGGGGGAGATCCGCGGTGATGGCACCCAGTGGCTGCGCCGAGCGCCGAATTCGCGACTGATCCCCGAGGACAACCCGTACATCCTTGCCAACCGGAAGGCGAAGCGGCTGGCCAGCCTGATCCGCTACTACGCCAAGCAACACGGAAGGCAGCGGGAGACACCCTATGTCGGCGCGGCGATTTTCCTGCATGCGAAGGCGATGCGGGCCGACCTCGACGCGATCGGCAGCCAGCACATCTACGGGCTGGAGGGACACAACTCCGGCCTGCCCGGCCTGAAGAAGCTGCTGCTCGCCCTGCCGCGGAACCCAGACCATCTGGTGGACGAGGCCCGCGGCCGGGAGATCGTCGAGCTGGTGCGCGGCGCGAAGATCCGGCCGTCGGTGGCGGACCGCAAGGTCGGTCAACTGCTGCTGCACCCGAAGCCGTTCGCCGAGGGTCTCGGCTGGCAGGACTTCCTCGCCGGGCACGCGCTGGACACCTCGCTGGTGCGTCGAGTGCGGTTCTACCTGACCAGCCGGGCAGCCGAGCATGAGGTTCCGGCGATCCGCAAGGCGGCGGAGCGGGAGTTCCGCCTGCTGCAGGGCATCCATCACCCGGGGGTGGCCCGGGCGCACGATCTGGTCGAGCATTCCTGGGGCCCGGCGGTCGTCTTCGACCACCAGCCGGACTGGGTACGCCTCGACCAGTGGCTGCTGCGCCGCGGCGAGGCGTTGACCCTGGCCCAGCGACTGCAGCTGGTGCAGGATCTCGCCGAGATCATCGACTACGCGCACTCCCGTCGGCTGGCCCACCGGGCGCTCTCGCCCCGGGCGATCTATGTCGGTAACTCGGACGGGCCCCGCCCGACGTTGGTGGTCACCGACTGGCAGACCGGCGGCCGGTTGGCCGGCACGACCCAGCTCACCCGGCTCGGCCCGTCGAGCGACCCAGCCAGCCTTGAGCTGTTCTTCGACGACGAGGTTCGCCGCTACCAGGCGCCGGAGGCTGAGAACGCCACCTGGTTGCCGGGCCACCAGCTCGACGTGTTCTCTCTCGGCGCGCTGGCGTACCGGATCTTCGCCGGGGCGGTGCCGGCCGCCACGCCGGAGGAACTCGTCAACGCGGTGCGCGACAGTGGCCTGCACCTCGATGTCGCGGTCGATGGCATGCCGCACACGTTGGTGACCCTGGTCTACGACGCGACCCGGGGCGATCCGGCGCAACGGCTGCCCAGCGTCTCCCGGTTCCACAAGGATCTGGAGAAGGTCTGGGATCAGCTGACCGCGCCGGAGCCGGAGCCGGTCGCCGACCCGCTCTCCGCCCACCGGGGCGACGTGCTCGACGGCGGCCTGGAGGTGAAGGACCGGCTCGGCTCGGGTGCCACCGCCGTCGCCTTCCTGGTCACTCGCGACGGGGAGTCGCGCGACCTGGTGCTGAAGGTCGCCCGCGACGAGCAGCACGAGGAACGGCTGACCGCGGAGGCGCGTACCCTCGCGGGGTTGAAGCACCCCCAGGTGGCCGCGCTGGTCGAGGGTCCGGTCCGGGTCGGCGGCCGGACCGCGCTGTTGATGGAGAGTGCCGGATCGCGGACCCTCGCCGAGGAGCTGCGCGGCGGCCGGCTGGCGCTGGACCTGCTGGAGCGGTACGGCCGGGACCTGCTCGACATCGTCAACTACCTGGACGGTCAGGGCGTCTGGCACCGGGACCTGAAGCCGGCCAACCTGGCGGCCCGGCCCCGGCCGAAGGACAAGCAGCCGCACCTGTGCGTCTTCGACTTCTCGCTCTCGTCCGCCCCTGCCGACCAGCTCGGCGCGGGCACCGTCGGCTACCTCGACCCGTTCCTCGGTCCGCCGCGCCGGCTGCGCTACGACGCGGCGGCCGAGCGGTTCGCGGCGGCCGTCGTGCTCTACGAGATGGCGACCGGCGTGCTGCCCCGGTGGGGTGACAACGCCAACCCGGCCGTGGTCAGCGACGAGGTGGCCCTCGACCCGGCGGTGTTCGACCCGGCGGTCGCCGACCGGCTGGTGGAGTTCTTCGGCCGGGCGCTGGCGAGGGACGCGGCGGCGCGGTTCGACACGGTCGACGAGATGACCGACGCCTGGCGGGCCATCTTCCAGCAGGTCCCGCAGCCGGCGGTGACTCCGGTCGGCCCGGTGCCGGCGGTGGTGGGGCTGACCCGCGAGTCGCCGCTGGAGGTCACCGAGCTGACCGCCCGGGCCCGCTCCGCGCTGCAACGGCTCGGCCTGCACACCGTCGGCGAGCTGCTGGACGCGGAACTGTCGGCGCTCACCCGCGCCAAGGGGGTGCCGGACGCCACCCGCAAGGAGATCATCGCCCAGGCGCGGGCGCTGCGCGCCGTGTTGCCTGGCGGCAGCGAGTCGGCCGCCGTCGAGGAGCAGCCGCTGGCGCAGGGCGTGGAGGCGCTCTGCGCGACCCTGCTTCCCGCCCCGACATCCCGCAACCACCGGACGCTGGCCGTGCTGCTCGGGCAGGCGCCCACCGACGACGGTGAGTTTCTGTGCTGGCCGGCGCAGAGTGAGGCGGCCCGGGCCACCGGCCGGAGCCAGCCACAGATTTCCAAGCTGCTCGCCGCCCAGGCCAAGAATTGGTTGGGGGAGCCAGCACTGGAGGCGGTGCGCAACGAGATCGTCGCGCTGCTCGAGGCCCGCGGCGCGGTGATGTCCGCCGAGGAGTTGGCCCAGGCGTTGATCGCCGCCCGCGGCTCCTACACCCCCGCGCCGAAGCGGCTGCCACAGGCGATCGGGCTGGTGCGCGCCGCCGTCGAGGCCGAGCTGAGCACCGGCGGGGATGCCCGGGTGGCCATCCACCGGTTCCGCACGTCCGGCACGGTCCTGGTCGGCCGGGAACCGGACGATCCGGCGTCCGACGTCACCGCCGCCGACTTCCTGGGGTACGTGGTGGAGCTGGGCGGCCGGGCCGCCGAGCTGGCCGGCGCCGATCCGTTGCCGACCCGGCAACGTGCCGTCGAGGAGCTGCGCCGGCTGCCCGTGCCGGCCAGGATGCCGGCCGTGGCCGACCTGCGGCTGTTGCAGCTCGCGGCGGCCGCCCGCAACGATCGGGTCGACGTCAACGCGCAGGGGCAGCTCTACCCGGTGGGGATGCCGGCGGAGCGGGCGCTGCGATTGTCGGTCGGCAGTTTGATTGGGCAGCGGCTCAGCGAGGACCAGATCCGCGACCGGGTGCAGAGCCGCTTCCCCCGCGCGGAGCGGCTGCCGAAGCGGCCCGCGCTGAATGACCTGCTCGCCGCGGCCGAGGTACCGCTGACCTGGCACCCGCACGACCGGGTGTACGGGCCGGTGACCGCGACGGCGTCGGTGACCGGTACCCGGATGGCCACCACCCACGCACCGCTGCTCGGGCTCACCGCCGCCGACGAGGTGGGGGACAAGCTCGCCTCGGCCATCGACCGGCGGGCCTTCCTTGCGGTGCTGGCGCCGCTGCGCCGGCTCGGCCCGGCCCGGCGGGCGCTGCTGGCCCGGCTGCCGCTGACCGAAGTGGACGTCACGGCGGTCATGCTGGACCGGCTGCGCTCGTTGGGCTTCCCGTGGGAGGCGATCGTGGCGGCCGACAACGGCTCGGCGCTGGATGCGGACTTCCGCAGCCTGGTGGACCTGTTCCGGCACCAGGTGGTGCCGGCGGTCAGCGCGGCGATCGCCGCCGCCAACGGGCCGGTGCTGCTCACCGAGGCAGCGCCGCTGGCCCGGTACGGGCAGCTCGGGCTGCTCCAAGAGCTGGCCGATCCCACCCGGCCCCGGCCGGCGGCCCGGCTGCTGCTGGTGCCGGCGCGGCGACCCGAGCCGGCCGTGTTGGACGGGGCGCAGTTGCCGCTGACCTCCCCGGCCAGCCAGTCGCTGTGGCTCGCCGACGACTGGGTCGAGGCGGCCGGCGTGGTGCTCGGGAGGGCCGCGTGATGGCGGACAGCCTGCGTTCTAGGTGGGCGCAGCTCGGCTAAGTCGTCACGGACGAGGCCGTGGAACAGGTGCGGCCCGCCTTGGCGTGCTACCGCCGATCACCGACGAGCAGCACGCGCGCAACATGAAGTGGCTGCGCCAGTTCGACCAGGTGAGCGCGCTCGGTGCGGGCGAGGCGAGCGGCTGACGAAGCCCGTCAGGTGGTCAGCGTTGCCACGGTTTGCAGGCCTCGACGAGGTCCGGTAGTCCACCGTTCTTGGTTTGTCGCATTGCTGACACCAGTCGGGGCGAATTGTGGCCGGCCATCCTGCTAGAAACATGTGAATGCCCCTCCGAAAGATCACGCTTGAAAACTACCGGTGCTTCCGGGACCGCCAGGAGATCGAGATGGCCCCGGTGACGGTGGTGCTCGGCAAGAACAACTCCGGCAAGAGCGTGTTGACCCGGGCCCCGCTGGTCATCGCCACCGGCTTCGGCACCACGAGCGCCGCACCGCTCGACCTCGACCGGCTCGGCCCAGACACGGTGGACGATTTCCGGGAGCTCTTCCACGACCACCTGACGGGCCGGCCGATCAAGCTGGGCGTTGCGGTCGAGGGCGGCACGCGGTTCGCGCTGGAAGCGAACATCCAGTACGTGGACAGCATCGGCAGCGCGGTGGTGTCGCGCCTGGAGCTGATGTCTCCTCAGCTCGAAGCCCTGTTCGTGTCGTCCCGGCTGCTCGGAGCGGAGCGGCGGGAGACGCCAGATATCGACGGCATCGCCGTGACACCCCCACCGCAGATCCGGCGCGGTGAGCACTTGGAGTACGAGATCCGGGTGCCGTGGGAGAAGGGAATCAGCCGCCGGATCGGCTTCCGGGGACTGGTGCCGGATCTGAGCGGGATGCCCGGACTGGTGGACGTCGGGGAGCTCAACCTCAGCCTCGGACCGATTCGCTACCTCAGCCCCCACCGGGAGCGGGTGGCCCGGCACCATCGGCTGCCACTGGATACGCCGTCCTCGCTCGGGGTGCAGGGCGAGGGGATGGCGGGCATCCTCGCCGACGACTCGAGGTGGCATAGGGGCGAGGTAGTCGACCGGGTGAATGAGCTGCTTGCTGCCATTGTGCCGGACTGGCGGGTCACGGAGGTGCCGGCCGGGCCGCTCTGGTCGACGGTGCTGACCCGTCGGGGCAGCGACGTGCGGGTGAACCTGGCAGACGCGGGCACAGGCCTGGCCCAGGTGCTGCCGATCCTCGTGCAGTGCGCTCTAGACGAGCTGCGCGGCGAGCCGGACCACGCGCCGTTACAAATCGTCGAGGAACCGGAGATGCACTTGCACCCGGCCGCCCACGCCGAGCTGGCTGATCTCTACTTGCGCACCGCGAAGTCGACTGGAACGCAGTTCCTCATCGAGACGCACAGCGAAACGCTGCTGCTGCGGTTGCGCCGGCGTATTGCGGAGTTGGACAACGATTTCGGCAAGGACATGGTCCGGGTCTATGTCGTCGAACAGCGCGACGGAGCCTCGGTGGTGCGCCGGGTCGATGTCGACGAGCTGGGCAACCTTGACGACACCTGGCCGGACGGCTACTTCTCCCAGGACTACCGCGAGGTGAAGGCATTGGCGGAGGCCCAGATGGAGCGGCTTGACGATGCTTCTTGACATCGACGCCGAAGTTTTCGACGGACCCGACCACCTCCCGGTGATCGAGGTGCTCAAGTTGGTCGCACGAGGGCGGCACGACTGGCAGCCAAGCACGCCGAGCGCGTTGGCAGCCATGTCCTTCCTTGAAGACATTGACACGGCGAAAGTCCGGGCACCTGTCCTGAAGCTCATGGCAGAAAAGATGGCCACCGGGTCTGTCGACCGTGGTGGCTCGACCGAGCTATTCCCGAATAGGCCGAAGCCGGTTCGAATCACCGTGGCCAACGTTTCGCCGGCCGCCGAGGATCTAGGCCGGCCGGCGGTCCTGGTAGTAGAGAACCGAATCGGCGACGGCGGGTTCGTGCAGGCGGTGGCCGAGGCGCTCGGCGACAATCGGGTGGTGCACGCCCTCAGGAAACGCTGGCTCAAGTTCTGCCACAGCGGTGGCACTGGGCAGATGGCCGCCATCGCGGTCGACGAGTGCGACGACTTTTCGATCATCGTGCGGGTGGCGATGCTGATCGACAGTGACCGGAGCGGGTCAGCCGAACTCGGCAACCACGGCAAGGTCAAAGAGGCACGGGAGGGTGGGGTCCCGCACATCCACATGTTTGCCTGGCGGATGGTGGAGAACTACGTGCCCTTCCGGGTATGGGACCGCCACTTCCCGTATAAGACCGCGAAGCGCAAGGAGTTGCGCGGGTGGCCCCCGCAGAGGAGGGGCTACGAGCACCTCAAAACGCACTTCGTCGGGAAGAACAAATCTATGCCGTCACCGCTGATGCCGACGGACATGCGGCTGACCGAGGCGGACTTCCACGAGTTGGGACCGGCAGTGGTGACCGAGCTGCGCCAGGTGCTCGCGATGATCCACCGGATCTTGTAGGACACTGGCATCATGCTCAGCGACCGCGGTGAGAGCCGGCTGGAGCCCGCCGTCCTGCACTTGGACCACGTCTTGGAGGACATTGCGGACGGCCTGGTGCGCGTCCCCAAGTTCCAGCGGCCGTATGTCTGGCGTCCCGAGCAGATGCTGGAACTGTTCGACAGCATCGAGCGTGGCTATCCCATCGGTAGTGTGCTGCTCTGGGAGACCACCGAGCCGATCCCGTCACTCGACCAGATCGGTGAGGTAGCCGTACCGGAAGCACCGGCCGGACGGCCGGTGTCCTACGTGCTCGACGGGCATCAGCGGCTTTCCACACTTTTCGGGGTGCTGCGACGCCTGGGCCGCCCACCGCGTGCGGACGACCAGCGGGAGTGGAAGTGGCGGGTCTATCGGGACCTAACGCCGAAGAACGACGCCGAGCGCTACCGCCACCACCGCGCTGCGGGCAGCCCGCCTGCGCCTCCACCAGACCATTTCTTGCCGGTGCGCGCAGTGGCCAGCACGCTTGATTTCCTCGGCTTCAGCCGGAACCTTGAGCTGCGGGTAGGACCCGAGCGTGCGGAGCGGCTGGTCCGGGAAGCGGAGCGGGTCGCCCAGCGGATCAAGAACTACAAGCTTAGCCTGATCCGGCTGCAGGGCGGCACTCTCGACCAGGCCGTCGACGTCTACACCCGACTCAACCGCAAGGGCATGCGGATGGACGCCGACCAGATGGTGTCGGCGCTGACTCACCGCGTCGACCAACCAACATTGGCGAGCCGGATCGACGCGATCGTGGAGTCGGTGGCGACGACTGGCTTCGGGGAATTGCCGCGGTTGGCGGTTTTCCGGGTCGTACTCGCGCTTGCTGACGAGCCGGACGTGATGACGCCGCGTTGGGAGGCGGTCGCCCGACGGCTGCAGAACAGGCTCTTCGACGCCATCCCCGACGCGGAACGAGCGGTACACGCGGCCGTTGAGTTTCTTAGATGGGCCGGTCTCCCGCTCGCCCAGCTCCTGCCCTATGCGCACCAACTGGTGGTGCTGACCAAGTTCTTTCACCACTGTCCGAAGCCGGACGACGACCAGCGGTACGAACTGAGGCGCTGGTTCTGGGTGACCTCATGGGCCGGGTCGTTCGCCGGAGCAAACTCCACCACTCTACGGACGAAGCTAAACGAGATGCGGGAGTTCGCGGAACGGCGTCGCAGCCTTTCGCTCGATCTCGCCGACGTGCAGCCGATGCCGGACACTTTCAACCTCAACAGTGCCCGCACGCTGGCCTACGTGGCGTGGGAGATTGGCGCGTTCCCGAAGCGACGGGATGCGCTTGGGCAGGAGTTTGACGTGGTGCAACGGATCGCTTCGGGGGCGACCCAGGCGTACCGCCCCGTCTTTGCAGGGCACTCCGAACCGGCGAACCGGCTCGTGTTCCCGACGGTGCCGGGAGTTGGCCTGTGGAAGGCGCTGTCAGATCTCGCGGTCGTCGGCGGACTCCCCGACGACGGTTCGCTCAACCCCTACACGCCGTCCGGCGCGCGAAGGATCTTGGAGAGCCACGGCATTCCGGTGTCCGCCTGGTACCGGCTGAAGGAGGAGCGGGACGACCTGTTTGTTGAGGACCGGACGAGGCTCTTGGAGGAACGGCTGCGGCTGTTCGGCATCTTCATCGGCGTACCGCTCGGAGAGCGGCTGGAAGGCGTGGCCGACGATGACTCGTCGGAGGAGTAGGTATGGCACAGGGGGTCGTAGGATCTAGCGGTGATCGAGCTGAAGGCGCTGCAAGCGCAGGTTAAGAACCTGGTCGAGGATCTGCGCGGGCAGGTGGCGGAGGCGCCGGTTCTGCGGGCGGAGTTGCGTCAGGAGTACGCCCAGGCGCAGGCAGCCGAGCGGGTCGGCGGGAGCTTCGAGATCTGGCTCGACGACGTGCTCGACCAGGCGGCGGTGGCCTGGGTGCTCGGCTGCGTGTTCGTCCGCTTCTGCGAGGACAACGAGCTCGTCGACGGGCTCTGGATCGGCAGCGCCGATTCGGCCGCGCCAGCTGGGCGCGCCATCCAGCATCGGCAGGCGTACCTCATCGCCAACCCGCGGCACAACGACCGGCACTGGCTGCGGGAGGCGTTCGGCTACCTGGCGGAGTTGCGCGCCACCGGCAAGATCTTTGACCGGCACAATCCGCTCTGGCGATTCGACATCTCCGGCCCGGCCGCCGAGGAACTGAGCGACTTCTTCCGGCGGGGCGCCGGTCAGGAGTCGCTGCGCCGCGAGGACCTGGACACCCGCTTTCTGGGTGATCTCTACCAGGATCTGTCGGCGCACGCGAAGAAGACGTACGCGCTGTTGCAGACGCCGGAGTTTGTGGAGGAGTTCATCCTCGACCGGACGTTCGAGCCCGCGGTCAAGGAGTTCGGCCTCGCCGCGACCAACATCATCGACCCGACGTGCGGATCGGGCCACTTCCTGCTCGGCGCGTTCCATCGGCTGGTGGGTAAGTGGCGAGACCGGGAGCCAGCCATCGATATCAAGATTCTCGCCGAGCGGGCGCTCGGCCAGGTGACCGGCGTCGACATCAATCCGTTCGCCGTGGCGATCGCCCGCTTCCGGCTGCTGATCGCTGCGATGAAGGTGTGCGGGCTAACCAAGCTGGAACGCACGCCGGCCTTCCCTGTCCGGGTGGCGACCGGCGATTCGCTGCTGCCTTGGGGGGCGTTCAACTCCCGTGCACAGGGCGACCTGCTTGCTGAGATGGAGGGCAAAGAGGTCTTCGCGTACGATAGCGAGGATGCCGACCTGCTCAAGGACTACCTGGCCGAGAACCAGTACACGGTGGTGGTGGGCAACCCGCCCTACATCACCGTCGCCGACAGCGCTCGCAACGGTCTATATCGCGAAATCTACAAGACGGTCTGCCATCGCCAGTACGCGTTAACCGTGCCATTCGCCAAGCGATTCTTCGACTTGGCCAAGTGGTCTGACGGGCACGGAGACGGCGCGGGTCACGTGGGCCAAATTACCGGCAACGCCTTTATGAAGCGTGAATTCGGCAAGAAGCTGATCAACGAATACTTCGCCCACGAGGTCGAGCTAACTGAGGTCATCGACAGCTCTGGCGCCCATATTCCCGGGCACGGCACGCCGACCGTGATCCTGGTTGGTCGCGCCAACAAACGCCGCCGCTCGCCTGTTCTGCGTACCGTCCTCGGCGTTCGGGGCGAACCGTCTGTCCCGCAAAATTCCGGTAACGGCCTCGTGTGGCGAGCGATCGTCAATCAAATCGATCAACCGGGCTCGGAGTCCGAGTGGATCAGCGTAGCGGACTTCGCACGCACCCAGCTCGCCTCTCACCCCTGGAGCCTCAGCGGTGGCGGTGCCGGCGCCTTGACGACTCTCCTAGCAGATTCGCCTAGCCGACTCGCCCAACAGATAGATGGGCAGATCGGATTTGCTAGCTTCCCTGGGCAAGACGATGTTTTCTTTGCCCCGGCAAGGTGGTTCTACAGGCACGGAATTGAAAGGCCAATGCATCGGAGTCTTGTAATCGGCGAGGTCGTCCGTGACTGGGGCGAGCACTGTCAGGTTGATGCGCTGGCTCCCTATAACGAGTATCACAAACCTGTCGATTACGTAGCCGGTTCGGCGTGGGGGAGGCACCTCTGGAGGTATCGCTCGACGCTCGGTGCCACCATGGGATTTGGTGGGGAGACCCGAGCAGCTGCAGGAGGCCCATGGTGGACCTGGTACCGCTGGGTCCCGTCGCGCTACCGGATCTCTGCGTCAATTACGTTTGCGTTCGTGGCGACGCATAACCACTTCGTGTTGGATCGGGGTGGGAAGGTCTTTAAGCAGTCGGCACCGGTGATTAAGTTGCCGGAGGGGGCGATGGAAGACGATCATCTGCGGCTGCTCGGAGTCCTGAACAGTTCGACCGCATGCTTCTGGCTCAAGCAGGTCAGTCAGAACAAGGGCAACGGTGGAATTGGCGGTGGAATCGGTGATGAGGGGTGGGAGCCTCGTTACGAATTTACCGGTACTAAGTTGCAGGAGTTTCCGTTGCCAGGGGCGTATCCGTTGGGGCGGGCGCGTGAGTT